>JBGVIT010000102.1:0-2011 GCA_045128915.1 Clostridia bacterium | reverse complement strand
ACTCAAACTTCCCACCCGAAATCAGGGCATAAAGCCTGTATAAATGCAGGCTGGGACACAAACCAATTGATTAGTTGACTTTTGATTTCAGATGTGATAGTGATCATCTGATTTTTCAGTCCATTTACCAGTATTTCAAGCAACTGTTTAAGCGCAGTACTCAGTTCCATGTCCTGTATGTCATCACAGCACACATAGAATAATTCGCAGATGGTCTTATCGTCATTTTTCTTTCTGCGAAGCCATTCAATTAAGATGTATCGTGTAAATACTATAGCTGTACTGCTGACGGTCATATCGTAACTCAGTCCTTGAAATTCAGAACCAAGATCAAGCAGGGATTTGCTGGCACGGAAGAAAAGTTCTATGGCCCACCGATTTCCATACGTTCTTACAATTTCTTCGCTGTTCAATGTACAGTCAGTGGAAAGCAAGACAATATATTCACTGCGTTTATTACGGTTTCTGACAAATACAAGCTTTACAGGAATGTTCTGTTTTCCTGTTTTTACACAAATTGAAAACAGGATATCTCCAGGCTTTTGGAAGGATACCAGTTTTCCGAGTTGTTTCAAATTGTACTTTTTTCCTTTGTAAATGTAGTACTGTTTATTGTCTTTTAACATGCCTATGACATCCAGTCCTTCTGCCAGAATATTTGCAATAAACGGTTCATTGGTAAACCATGTGTCCATGAGGACATAGCTTGCTTTGATTCCTGCCTTCAGTGCATTACGAATAAGCTGCAATGCAGCCTCTGGCTTTTGAAGTACAGCATTTTTTCTTGCTTTACCACCATTGCTCCGTTTGTCGATAGACGCATTGGCAGGCACAATACGGTTGGATTCTTTTGCAGATGCCATCATATTGAATCCTACAGGAATAAAACTGTAGCCATCCGTCCAGCCAAGTGTAAGCATGTTAAAGCCCTTCACTGTTTTACCGATCACGTGATTGAAAACATAAGAAAGAAGTTCAACCTTTTTACTTCTTTCACGTGCAATCACTGAGTCATCAAGTACAAGACATGTCACACGCTCCGGTCGGGTTAGTCTGTCAAAATAAGCAGTTACCCTGGCAGCAAGCAGGGAAATAAATTTTACCCAGTTAAAGCTTGCATTGTTAAGAAAACGATAATAGGTATTCTTTGAAAATGCAGTATCTTTCTTTTTGGAATTAAGAAAATGATACAGATTGCAATTCTGGAATACCAATAATAACAGAAACTGAAAAACCTCATAAAACGATTTGCCGTTTTTTCCTTTTATGTTGGATTTGGTAAGGAGTTTACTGATTTGAAGTTCACGAATAGCCTCACCAAATTCGCATTTAATTTCTGTTTCAGGGTTTTCAAAATCAACTTTTTGGTTTATCATATTGAATAGCACCTCTTCTGTGTATTTTTTGTTTGTCGTTATTCAATATTATACCAGATTATGGTGCTATTTTGTTGTCAATACATCAATTAATATGCTAAATTTCCCTTATTTTTCAAGGTTTCTAAGCAGTTTTTGATGTGGGAAGTTTGAGTTAATTATGTTACATATTATTTGCAATGTGATGATAATACTAACAGGCGCCATAGAAACAACAGATTTTCTTGATTTTTTCTACTCGGAAACGGTATATAATATCAGTTTTTTTGCGAATATAATTTTTTATCAGGTGTATATTTATTTGAATTATAGAATCAGGGAATTAAGAAAGTTAGTATATAAAGTTGTTTACTGGGTGTTTAATTTTGTTGGTTTAGGTGTTACTCTATGGTTATGGTTGCCGAACTTGTTTGCATGATGTACATTTTGAAGTAAGAATATAGAAGATAAACTTGATGCAAAAGGAGGTGTGCTATGACATATCCAATTTGGCTGGAGTGGTTGATTCCACTTACATGGACTGTAATATTTCCGGTTAATTTTTTTATGAATCTGCTGGTGCTTGTATTAACCATGAAATATCTGAGAATTTCAAACAGAAAACAAAATGTAAAAGCAGTTATTTTAAGAGTTTG
>JBGVIT010000101.1:0-8323 GCA_045128915.1 Clostridia bacterium | reverse complement strand
TGCGTTTTTACAATTATGAAAGAATACAATTAAAAACAAAACTGACACCGTTTGAAAAACGATGTCAGTATGTTGCTTAAACTTAATATTTATGCCATAGGCACTCTTTTTTGTGCTGTCCGCACAAAATGGTGCAGTTCAGATTACCCTCTCTTTTCATTTCTTTGTGTTTTTCTTTAGTTACCTCGTATAAGTAACCAACTAACTTGATTTGATATTTTTTACTCATTTAGATATCCTCCATTCGAATTTTTGTGTTAAGTTCGAACGGAAGTTCTATGGATATCTGATATAATATGCGAACCAATTAACAATCCATTGGCTGTGATTTTCTAAAACAAAAAAGACCGCACAAAGTAAGCACCCGGCTTCTTTACGATCTTGAATACGAGTTAAAGTTCCATTAATAATTATCCTTTTAGCCATCAGGTAATTTTCAGAACTTATCATAGGCACCTCATAAAGGCAGAAAAAGGTGCCGCAGCATTAGACTTGCTGCGACACCTATCCTGTGGTTATGCGATGTGCTTTTCTTTTGTTAGATTATAAACCTTTCGCGTTAAATCATTTGTATGTCATTATTCTTAGGTTCATTAAGCACATGTCGCAGTTTCGTCTGTAACATTTTCATTGTTTCCTTTGTTTTGTTGTTTGTTATACATAAAATTACAAATTTCATTATTTTTGCTCTCCTTTTGCTATTTCATAATTTGTTCTATTATTTTTAGAGGCTTATTGCCAATATTTTACCATTTATATCCGGCGAAACCTGTCAAAACCTGTTGTCGAAACATAAAAAGTTTTCGACAAATTATTTAAAAGGAAAAATCTTTGCATTATGTTTCCTATATACAAAGCTCTTCACAGTTCATCATAAAACAAGTACTAAAAAAACGCCACAGATTATATTCCGTGACGCTTAATCTTAATATATACCTTTTAAAAATGAGGACAAAAAGCTAAGGTGTCACCCTTTCTTGTTGAGAAGTATGCATCACATGAAGTGGCTTTATTATATTTCTTTTAGCAATTACTCTTTTCATGTTGTAGTCACCTTCTCTTCAATAATTTAAGGGATAAAAAACAGGCCTGATATCAGGTCTGTTTTACCCTCGCACAATATCTTTCTAAACTCAAACATATGTGGAATTCATATCGTTCTTATAAAATTTAAATATATACTGTCCAAAATTGAATACCACTGCCCGATCGTAGTGGTATCCAATAAAGAAACAGTCAAACAACAAATCCGATGCATATATCGTAATTATGATATGCCTTTCTAAATATTTAAAGTGTTTGTTTAAACAACTCATCCCTATTCATTATGTCATATACATATAGAACGCAATCACAATGCATAATATTGATTATGCAATATCACTGTATATCTATTTATCCAAAAACATGCATAATCCACGACATTGCAGTCAAATTTATAATTTGCAAATTATTTATACTATTTATTTCTCAATCTTATACTTCTTTTCCGCCGTCACCAATTTCTGAAACATAGAACGAAGCTTCATGTCCAAAAGCACGTCTATAGTTTATTCCTATAACTTTAATATACTCATCAACCTGTTCATCTTTTATTACAGCAACGGTACATCCCCCAAAGCCAGCACCAGTCATTCTAATTCCTAAAACACCATTGATCCTTCGTCCCTCTTGAACCACGAAATCCAATTCAGGACAAGTCACCTCATATTCATACTGTAACGAATCATGGGATTCGTTCATGTATTCACCGAATTTATCAATTTGATTGTTTTTCAGTACCTCAGCGCTCTTTTTAACTCTATCGCACTCGTATACAACGTGTTTTATTCGTTTTTGGACCGTTTGGTTTTTAATTAAAGTTTTATATAGTTCAAAATCTTCAGGCGTAACATCTGCAAGTTGTTCTATATTAGGCAAAGCTTCTTTTAATGCTAAAAGACCTTCTTCACATTCTTTTCTTCTCTCATTATATTTTGAACTGCCAAGAGAATGTTTTACATTAGTATTTGTAAGCACAATTTTATATCCGTCTAATTTCAGTGGAATATGCTCATATTCAAGTGTTGCACAGTTCAGGTATATAGCATGATCTTCTTTACCCATTGCAGATGCAAACTGGTCCATAATTCCGCATTTTACACCTATAAAATTATGTTCTGCTTTTTGAGATAATAAAGCCATTTCTATCATATCAATTTCTTTTGTAATTCCTGCCTTTTCGTTTGCAAAAGTAGCAAACATAAGAGCAGTTGACACTTCAATAGCTGCAGATGATGAAAGACCGCCACCATGAGGGACTGTATCATCATATAACAAGTCACATCCGCTAATATCATATCCTGCTTTTATGAGTTCCAATGCTACACCGATTTGATAATCTCCCCATTTAAGCTTACCCTTAAGAGTTGCCATTTCATCAATAGTGGTTTCTACCAAGATATCCAAATCGGTTGCTTTTAAGCGTATAATACTATCATTACGTTTTCTTGCGATAATTGTGGTTTTCATAGTAAGTGCAGCCGGCATTACACATCCTCCACAATAATCAATATGTTCACCGATAAGATTAACTCTGCCTGGTGATTCAAAGATTCGAAGTTCTGAATCATCACCAGCAAAAACATCTAAAAACATATTCTTCATTTCTTGAATATTCATTTTAAATACATCCTCATTTATATAATATTGTTATTGTAATGTGCTTCTTACAGAAAGGGGATTATATAAAAATGCACATCCAACTACCAGACGATCATACGTTGAATTTATCATTTGCCTATTAAGCTTTTATCCAATAGCGGATGTACACTTTTATCTAGATAAGAAGTTTTATTATGTAGATCTGATGATTTTTCTGTATCTTTACTGTCAACATAGAGTCCATATCCCCATTATTTTATACTCATCAAAATCCTTTTTAATTATTGTCATGACAGCCTTCTCTTAAATTTGTTCCATAAACTTATCGAATGCCTTCATACCATGTGTATCTCTTTTATATACCCCAGCATGTTCAAGAACACATATAAACACCTTACCAATTTCCTGTTTTAAGATATTATCAATGTTTTCGCTATTAATATTATCATATGTGTTTTTTATAATTTCTGCCCAGTCTTTATGTAAAGCGATTTTTACATTATTGTTCATATCTTCGTTGTTTACAATAGCTTTCGCAACTGCATCCATTTCTTCAACAAGTCTTGACGGAAGAACAGCAAGTCCCATAACCTCAATTAACCCGATGTTTTCTTTTTTTATATGATGTAGTTCTGAGTGAGGATGATACACACCTAACGGATGTTCATCTGTTGTAATATTATTTCTTAAAACTAAATCCATAACATATTTATCATTTTGCATACTTGCAATAGGTGTTATCGTATTATGGGGATCACCATCCGTTTGAGCATAAATAAATGAATCCTCATCAGAATAATTTCTCCAACTATTCAAAATTCTATTAGACAATTCAACAATTTTATCTTTATTTTTTCCCTTTAATCTGATAACGGACATTGGCCATTTCAAACGGCTTATTTCAATATCTTCAAATCCTTTTATGTCATAAAACTTTTCGCTCTCTGCCCTATGCATTGCAAAAATGTGATTACCGCCCTGAAAATGCTCATGTGTTAGAATCGAACCGCCCACTATCGGCAAATCAGCGTTAGAACCAATAATATAGTGAGGAAACTGTTTGATAAAATCAAGTAATTTTGAAAACACCAACTTATCAATTATCATAGGTGTATGTTTTGAATTAAGAACAATACAATGCTCATTGTAGTAAACATACGGAGAATATTGAAATCCCCATTGTTCACCGCATATTTGAATCGGTATAATTCTATGATTTTGTCTTGCAGGATGGTCTATTCTTCCACCAAAACCTTCGTTCTCAACACAAAGCTGGCATTTAGGATATGAAGATTGCTTTTGTAGTTTTGCTGCAGCTATTGCTTTTGGATCTTTTTCAGGTTTTGAACAATTAATTGTTATTTCTATTTCACCGTATTCAGAATCAACTGTCCACTTTATATCTTTTTTAATTCTATCTCTTCGAATATAATTAGTGTCACAAGACAGATTATAAAAATAATCTGTTGCTTCTTCAGGACTAATTTTATATTTTTCGTTGAAAGTATTTATAACAATTGACGGATATGGAGTCAAAAGATCCATAATCTCTGTATCAAAAATATCCCTATAAACTATGCTATCTTCAATTATACCTTGCTCTACAGCAAAATCTGTTATATCTTTCAATATCTTGCTTAACTCAGCAACAGATTCACACCTTTCACTTGTTTCTTCATAAGAATCAAGCCCAAGCTTTGTAAGAATTCTATTGAGTACATATATCATATCGTTCTCATGTATAAGACCTGTAAGCAAACCATATGATATTAATTTAGCTATACTTTTATTTATCATTGAATTCCAAATCCTCTTTCACTTATTTTAATACTATTTTACATACTCGTTAACGCCACTTAACATTGTAAATATAAATAGCATAGCATTCCCGTATAATACAACATGTCATATTCTATTATTTTAAGGAGCAGTATTATGCGGGATGGAAATTGTTACTATGCATGGTTATGTAAAATTAATACATACAACACAAATATGCATCTCTAAAATCAAATTCGTATATCTATTTCAAAAGCTTGCTATATACCTTGAAGTAAAATCTAAAAGATTACAAGCGATCTATAATTCCATAATCCGAATATTCAAAAATTCTCGAAATAACGGCTATTAACGGAAAAATCCCTGCAAGAATTATCGCAATATCACACACTGTTGCAAATCCATCGATAACGGGTGCAAGATTAGATATTATGACAAATCCCGTTATATGTGTGAAAATTCCAACAGCCAATCCAAGAGTTATAAGTATCAATATACACTTTCCGATAACATCAAAAATTTTTCTACACAGTGCGGGATTTAAAAGTAATCCGACACACGTGATAAGTGATACAAAAATTACAGGTAAAAGATTCATAATTAATGCAAAAAAATCATATCCCATATATAAACCTGATATAATACAACCAACAGGAATTGTTGAAATGCCGCAAAGTATACCATTTAAAACATCTTTATGGTATTTAACATCTATTGTATTCAACGCTATCGGAATTGTAAAACAGACTGTAACACCCATCATTGCTGCAACGACTAATCCATTAAATCCGCCCCACTGTTGTGATGTATTAAGTTCATTTGCTATTGCGGCACCACCCATATCATTTGCAACAAAACCTGCAATAAACGACAAATCAATATGCAAAAAATTTGCAAACGGGGTTAAAACAGGTGCTAATATTGCACTTATTGCAGGAGCAACTGTAATCATACCAACCATTGCTAACGCTAATGGTCCTGTTGACATGATTCCTTTCTCAAATTCGTCACCAAGTTTCAACTTTTCCCCTGTCACACGGTCAACCGCTCCGATAAGTGCAAATACAGCTAAAATTATTTTTAAAACATACATTATTCCCTCTCCCATGATTGTATAAACCTGCAATTTAAGTAAATTTTGAATATACAAAATACTTCTCCACCGACTAATTTATATTTTCCAAACATATTAAGCCATCAAGCAAAATGTTAAAATTGCCTGTATATGCTATTTTACTTTTATTATCTATTTTCTTTATTAATACCATAAATGTGTAGACTATAAAGATATAACTGAATGCTATATTTTTTCAAAAACAATGATTTTAGATTCAAAATCTTTCATGCCTTCAAAATATAATCCAACATTCATAAGATAACTTCCAGTATATTTTTTACCACTACTTTTTTCTATATATTGAGCATCCTTATCAAGTCCACAAAGGCAGATGCGAGTCTTTCCAAGACAGCATCTAATAAGAATTGTGAAATACATCAAAACCACTTTATCATTATAAACATACTCCCATGCTGTATTTCTCCCCTCAAACGGACTTTTCAATCTATACATATCACCCTTATGAATAGTTTCTCTAATTTCCTTGTATTGAATTATCTGTTGTTTTACTAATTCAATTTCTTCGTCCGAAAGGTTATTAAGATCGAGTTCATATCCAAATTGCCCAGCCATAGCAACATGCCCACGAGTTTTTAACGATGTTACTCTACCTATTTGATGATTTGGCACAGCAGAAACATGTGCTCCCATAGTTGACGAAGGCATAACCAAGCTCGTTCCATGTTGAATGTACAGTCTTTCTATTGCATCCGTATCATCACTTGTCCAATACTGTGGATAATAATACAGCATTCCTGCATCAAACCTTCCGCCACCGCCTGAGCACCCCTCAAACAATACATCAGGATATGCAGATGTTATTCTTTCCAACACGTCATATAATCCTAATATATATCTATGCGGAAGTTCCTGCTGTCTATGAGCAGGTAATTTTACAGAACCGATTTCTGTTATATTTCTGTTCATATCCCATTTTACATAAGATATAGGTGCTGATTCTAACACTTTTGATATTGCATCTACTATATAGTCGCAAACATCCTCCCTTGATAAGTCAAGGACTAGTTGATTTCTTCCTGGAGTTCTTTTTCTTCCCTCAATGTGAATACACCAATCAGGATGCGCTCTATATAAGTCGCTGTCTTCAGAAATCATTTCAGGCTCAAACCACAGACCAAATCTCATACCAATTTCATTAACTTTTCTTGCAAGACTTTCAATACCTGCAGGAAGCTTATTTTTGTCTACAACCCAATCACCCAAAGAACAGTTATCACTGTTTCTTTTGCCAAACCATCCATCATCAAGCACCATAAGTTCAACACCGACAGACTTTGCTTTTTTAGCAATATTCAAAATCTTTTCTTCATTGAAATCAAAATACGTAGCTTCCCAATTGTTTATCAAAATAGGTCTTTCGGTATCCCTGTATTTCCCTCTACACAGACGACTTCTATATAGCTTATGGTAAATCCTTGACATTTCTCCAAAACCCTTGTACGAATAAGTCAACACCACTTCCGGGGTTTGAAATACTTCTCCTGATTCTAACAACCAATTAAACCCAAACGGATTAATTCCAACATTTATTCTTGCCACATCACATTCATTCGTTTCAACCTGTTCAATATGATTACCACTGTATACAAAACTGAATCCATACACTTCGCCCTGTGTTTCGGTAGCATATCGTCTTGCTAGTGCCAGAAACGGACTATGATAATGGCTACTTGATACCCTTTTGCTGTCTATATGCATCGTGCCATTAATCAGAGGTCTTTTCTGGATGCTTCTCTCCCTAGCCCACGCTCCTTCCAAATGCACAAAATCATATTCTTTATCAAACAAATACGTTGTGCTGGAGAGAGCACTCTTAATATTTATTTTTTCTTTTCCGTTATTTACTATTTTTACACTCTTTGCAATGGCATCAATATAGTTAAAAACAGTATATGACAAAACAACCTCAAGACCTGTAATTTTATCACACAAAGTAATCTCAAGAGTGTCTGCCTCATCGTTTGCTTCTATGTATGTAGATGGCAAACCAGATAAATGTTTTTTGCCTGTGAAAATTTCATAACCACAATACTCAAGTTTAGAAACCGCGCTACCATTTTCGTATTCAGCATGAAAAGCCGGAGTTCTGAAATCTGCACTACCATAACAAGGATATTCCAGTGGCAACAAATTTGTACTTGACCCCATTTCTTCTACATCTATTGGAGACCATGCCATACATTCCCGTACTGGAAGATTTTCAGAAATATTTGTGAACACATCAACCTTTCTGCCATAATATAAATGCAGTAAATATTTATCGCATAGTATACCCATAACATAACTTGTATCAGGTGTATGCAAATAAAACACTTTTTCGTTTGAATCAAATATAATACTCATAGTAGTTTTCTCCTAACATATACTCCACCAGAAATCTTACTCAGCCCATCATTATGACAACTCAACTCCCAACTTTCCGCAAACGGGAAAATATCTGTTTTTTTACCATAATTAGTACGCAATTTTTCTCCACCCCAAATATAGTCTTTATATGCAGGGCAGAGTTTTATAGGAGTTACTTTCCCCATCAAATCACACCTTCTCTTAGATTCTTATTATCGGTTTATGCATTTTCAGCAAGCAAAAAATTTAAGTCGTTCTATTTCACAAAAAGTTATTTTTCGCACGTATAGTATTATTTACAATAAAGCCACGCAAATTATTCTCAGATCTATATACCAATAATTTTTATATACTCCGTCTAATCTTATAAGTTTCATAGTATTTTTCACTTCCGTAATACAAATATTTTTAGATTCT
>JBGVIT010000100.1:0-4771 GCA_045128915.1 Clostridia bacterium | reverse complement strand
TGACGGTCTGCTCGTAGGTCTTCATCACGGAAGCATCTTGCAATCTGATAATATTTATCAATGCCACCCACCATCAAAAGCTGTTTAAAAATCTGGGGTGACTGCGGAAGTGCATAAAATGTTCCGGGATTTACACGGCTTGGTACAAGATAATCTCTTGCCCCTTCAGGTGTTGATTTTGTAAGCATAGGTGTTTCAACATACAGAAATCCGTTCTTGTCAAGATAGTCCGATGTTGCCTTTTGAACCTTATATCTGAATTTCAGGTTGTTATAAAGCTCCGGTCTGCGAATATCCAAAAATCTGTATCTCAATCGAAGCTCTTCACGAACTTTACTTCCGTCATCAATCGAATATGGTAAACTGTCCGCCTGTGAAATAAGTTCAATTTTATCTGCAGCAAGTTCTATTGTTCCGGTAGCAATCTTTAGGTTAATTGTTTCTTCGTCTCTTTCTCTGACCGTGCCTTTTATAGACACTACCGACTGCAAACGCAGCCTTTCGATTAAGCTAAACTCATCAGCGCTCACTTTACCTTCATCCACAACAACCTGTAAAACGCCTTCACGGTCACGAAGATCAATAAATATGATTCCGCCCATATCACGCTTCGTAAGAACCCACCCCGAACATATCTGCTGCGTTCCTATGTGTTCAGGTCTTAAAAGGCCACAATATTCTGTTCTCTTCATAGATTTATTCCTCCTGAATCTTTACTTATATGCTGTGCCGTGAAATGGATTTGTAAACGCACAAAAGGTGTCACCTAAGTAACAACCCCTATAGAACACAGTCATATTTTTAAATATTCAGCATTCTACAGGGCGATTGCTGTACTCGCGGTGCCACCTGTATTTTTTCTCATTAACATTGCCGATTGACGCACGGCATACGGCGCACCTACTAAAATTTCTTCTTTCAGATTGCAGCTCGAAAAGTGTTATTCATACGGGACCGGGACATGGCTTCCACCATCCCATGCTCGCTATACCCGGCTTATCCGTATTACTTCTCTTTTCTCAAACGCTTTTAACTTTTAAGTTTTTATCAATCGTGAGTCGTTGTATTCTGATTGTACTCACTTGCCGGTTTTTCATCTCTGTCAAGAAATGCTTTCTCATAAAGTGGATCAATCTCCGGTGTCCTGACCTGCATTTTAGGAAGTAAATCAGTAAAATCTATACTCTTTACAAAGTTTTCAGTTTGCTTTTTATCTGCCATACAAAAGCTCCTTTCAAATCTTATTCAACATCTTGCAGTGCATCGTAGCCTTCTTCACCGGTACGAACCTTCACAACATTTTCAACATCGTAAACAAATATCTTACCGTCACCGATATGTCCTGTGTATAGAACCTTCTTTGCCGTTTCAATTACACTTCTCACAGGAATCTTGCTTACAACAATATCTACCTGAATCTTAGGCAGAAGGTTTGTTTCAACAGGAACACCTCTGTAATACTCCGGCTTTCCTTTCTGAACACCGCAGCCCATTACATGAGATACTGTCATACCTGTTATTCCAAGCTTTACCATTGCATTTTTAAGTGCTTCAAATCTCGCTTCCTTACAAATAATTTCAACCTTAGTAAATTTAGCAGTTGTTCCTTCTTCAAATGCCGGTACTTTCTTTACAGGTATCGCTTCAGCTACCGGAGTATCGCCTATAACATATACAGTATTTTCATCTTCATCCCCGGTAATTACATCAGGCTCTTTTGCAAATCCAGCATAAGCAGTAACCAGCCCGTGTTCTGAAACATCAAGACCTGCAATTTCATCTTCAGCCGATGCCCTGAGGCCGATTGTATGCTTAATTATAAGGAATACTATAGTCATTATCACTGCAACATATGCGATAACCGATACTACACCAAGTGTCTGAACACCTAAAAGATGTGTGCCACCACCATAGAAGAGTCCTTTTTCGGTTGTAACACCAGTTGCAAAGAGTCCGGTCAAAATAGTACCCAGAGCACCGCACACACCGTGAACTGAAATTGCACCAACAGGGTCATCAATCTTTGCAACCTTGTCAAAGAATTCTACTGCAAGAACAATAACGATACCAAATATAATACCCATTATAGCTGCACCTACAGGGCTTACTGCATCACAGCCTGCTGTAATACCAACAAGACCTGCAAGGGCTGCATTGTATGTCATAGAAACATCAGGTTTCTTGTAACGAATCCATGTAAAAACTAGCGTTGTGCAACAAGCAACTGCCGCTGCCATATTTGTGTTGAAGAATATTCTGCCGGCACTTACAATACTTGCATCGTTATCCATGCTTACTGTGGATGCACCATTGAAACCAAACCAACAAAACCAAAGGATAAATACACCAAGTGCTGCAAATGTGATGTTGTGACCAAGGATAGCACGTGGCTTACCATTTTTATCATATTTACCAATACGTGGTCCAAGTATCTTTGCGCCAATTAAAGCACACACACCACCTACCATATGTACTGCTGTTGAACCTGCAAAGTCGTGAAATCCAAGCTCGGATAGCCATCCGCCGCCCCAAATCCAGTGACCTGAAATGGGATAAATGATAAGTGAAATTGCTGCTGAGTACAAACAGTATGCAGAAAACTTCGTTCTCTCAGCCATTGCGCCTGAAACAATTGTTGCGGCTGTTGCACAGAAAACCGTCTGAAATATTGCGAACGCCCACAGCGGAACACCAGCCGGAAGAATGTGACTGTAATCACCCATAATAAACGGATCAAACCTTCCAAACAAGCCTGTTCCCGCTCCGAACATGATGCCAAATCCGACAAGCCAGAAACAAGGTGTACCTATGCAAAAATCCATGAGGTTCTTCATAAGGATATTTCCGGTATTTTTAGCTCTTGTAAAACCTGCTTCACACATCGAAAAGCCTGCCTGCATAAAGAACACCAACGCTGCACCTAAAAGTACCCAAATTGTATTTACTGCACTATATTCCATAAAAAATCATCTTCTTTCTTAAACCCATTGCCAATTATCTAACACCGAAAAGCAATTCTCCGTATGTTGGGAACGGCCAATATTTTTCTGCTGTAATGACCTCCGCCTCATCACAAGCTACTCGGAGTTCGCTCATTTTCGGAAGTAATTCATCACGAATCATATATCCTTCCTGCTCAACATTTGCACTGTCAGAGAGCTTGCAGAGAACTTTATCGAGTTCGTCACATTTTTCAAAAATCTGACCTGAAAGGAGAGAAAGCTTTCTGACTGTTCCGGTTTCATATACGCATGAAACTTCTGCATCAAGAGCCTTTTTCTTTCCTGCTGCTGATGCGATGAATGCGGTATATTCTTCAATTGCAGGCAAGATTTCCTTCTTAGCCATCTGAGACATAGTGTTAGCTTCGATTGTAACCGTCTTACAGTAGTTTTCCAAAGTGATTTCACATCGAGATTTAAGTTCTGCCTCTGAAAATACCTTATGGCTTGTAAGCATATCCACATTTTTCTTGTCGAGCAAATGCGGAATAGCATCCGGTGTTGTGCGAAGGTTCAAAAGACCTCTCTTTTCTGTGGCTTCCTTAATCCATTCATCATCGTAGCCGTTGCCGTTGAAAATGATACGCTTATGGTCTTTGATTGTTTTCTTAATCATTTCGTGGAGTGCGGTTTCAAAGTCATCTGCATTTTCAAGCCTGTCAGCATAAATCTTAAGGCTTTCTGCAACAGCAGCGTTAAGCATAATATTTGCACAAGCAATACTATTTGAAGAACCGAGCATACGGAATTCAAACTTATTACCGGTAAATGCAAATGGTGATGTTCTGTTTCTATCGGTTGTATCACGGTTAAACTTAGGAAGTACATCCACTCCAAGCTTCATCTGTGTCTTCTCTGCACCCTTATACGGTGTATCTGTTTCAATTGCTTCCAAAACTGCATTCAGTTCATCGCCAAGGAACATAGAAACAACAGCCGGCGGTGCTTCATTTGCACCAAGTCTATGGTCATTTCCGGCAGTTGCAACCGAAATACGGAGTAAATCCTGATAATCGTCAACAGCCTTGATTACTGCGCAAAGGAACAGCAAGAATTGTGCGTTTTCATACGGCGTTTCACCGGGAGACAGAAGATTTACACCTGTGTCAGTTGCCATAGACCAGTTGTTGTGTTTACCACTTCCATTTACGCCTGCAAACGGCTTTTCATGAAGCAAGCACACAAGACCGTGACGTGCAGCTACCTTTTGCATAATTTCCATTGTAAGCTGGTTATGGTCGGTTGCAATATTTGTAGTTGTATAAATCGGCGCGAGCTCATGCTGTGCCGGTGCAACCTCATTATGCTGAGTCTTTGCAAGGATTCCGAGCTTCCAGAGTTCTTCATTGAGTTCTGTCATATATGCTTCTACTCTCGGCTTGATTACACCGAAGTAATGGTCATCCATTTCCTGACCTTTCGGAGGTTTTGCACCAAAGAGTGTTCTGCCTGTATAAATCAAATCCTTACGCTTTTCAAACATTTCCTTGGGAACAAGGAAATATTCTTGTTCCGGACCGACAGAAGTATGCACATACTTAGCCTCTGTACCAAAAAGCTTCAGAATACGAAGTGCCTGCTTATTTAACGCTTCCATCGAACGAAGGAGTGGTGTCTTTTTATCAAGGGCTTCGCCGCCGTATGAACAAAAAGCTGTAGGAATACAAAGTGTTTTCCCTTTTATGAAGGCATATGATGTGGGATCCCACGCAGTATATCCTCTTGCTTCAAAAGTTGCACGTAATCCGCCTGAAGGAAAGCTTGAAGCA
>JBGVIT010000099.1:0-32383 GCA_045128915.1 Clostridia bacterium | reverse complement strand
CTCACCACTCGACGTACCATCGTACGCCTTCGGGCAGGGTATTGTGCGGCTTAGACCGCACAATACTTCGTTTCATCCGTTCTGCACTATTTTTAACCATCCCCTTAGGATTGCGAGCTGACTTTATAAACAGCCCCTTTTTCGTTACATTTTCAAGATGCTCTTGACTATTCCTGCAAGTGATTTTGGGAGCTTAAAAACTTTGATTGTCATATTAAATCATTCCTTTCTTACTATTACCATTTAAACAAGCAAAAATATGCCAGCAGTATAAGAAGCACAGTTTCAATGGCGGCAATAAATGCAATGGGTAAGAACATACCTGCCATCGTTCCTACACAAAACGCCAATGTCAGCACGCCGAATATCTTTGCAGTCAGGATAAAGGGGTTTCTTTTAAGAAAGCATTTCAGGTTTCCCATATGTAACACCTCCGCGCCTTTATGATATATACTATGTAGATATTTGATTTTTGCTACAAAAAAACCTGCAAAATAATTGCAGGTTTTTTGAATTAAATATGTGAAAGTGCATTTTCAATATCTTCTATAATATCGTCAGCGTTTTCGATGCCTACGCTGAATCGTACAAGGTCAGGGCTTATTCCGCCTGCAAGTAACTGTTCGTCTGTCATCTGTCTGTGAGTTGTGCTTGCAGGGTGAAGTGCGCAGGTTCTTGCATCTGCAACATGAGTTACTATTGCTGCAAGTCTAAGGTTATCAAGGAACTTAATGCAAGCCTCTCTGCCGCCTTTTACGCCAAATGATATTACGCCGCTTGCGCCGTTTGGAAGATACTTATCTACCAGCGGCTTATACTTGCTGCTTTCAAGTCCCGGGTAGTTTATCCATGAAATCTGTGGATGGTTTTCAAGATGCTTTGCTACCTTAAGGGCATTTTCTGTATGTCTTGGCATACGAAGATGCAATGTTTCAAGACCTAAATTCAAAAGAAATGCATTTTGCGGTGATGGTGTTGAGCCAAGGTCGCGCATAAGCTGTGCTCTTGCCTTTGTAATAAACGCCGCCTCATCAAAATCCTTTGCGTATGTAACGCCGTGATATGATTCGTCAGGCTCATTGAATTCAGGGAACTTGTTGTTGCCGAGCCACTTGAATTTACCGCTGTCAACAATCACACCGCCGAGAGATACTGCGTGGCCGTCCATGTACTTTGATGTGGAATGAATAACAATATCAGCACCGAACTCAATAGGTCTGCAAAGAATGGGGGTTGCAAATGTATTGTCAACAATAAGCGGTATGTTGTTTGAGTGCGCAAGCTCTGCAAATTTTTCTATATCCAGAACATTAAGCGCAGGATTTGCAATGGTTTCTCCAAGAATAGCCTTTGTTTCAGGACGGATTTCCTTTTGAAGCTCATCAAGGGGTGCATCAGGATCTACAAATGTAACGTGTACACCAAACTTCTCAAGAGTTACGCCCAAAAGGTTGAATGTTCCGCCGTAAACTGCCGCAGAGCATATAACATGGTCACCTGCTTTGGCAATAGTCATTATGGACATGAGTGTAGCTGCCTGACCTGAAGATGTCATCATAGCAGCGACTCCGCCTTCAAGCTTCGCTATTTTTTCTTCTACGCAAGCAACGGTGGGGTTTGCAAGACGTGTATAGAAAAATCCTTCTGCTTCAAGGTCAAAGAGCTTACCCATGTAATCTGCAGAATCATATTTGAATGTTGTGCTCTGATATATAGGAAGCACACGAGGCTCTCCGTTTTTTGGCTTATAGCCTTCCTGTATGCATTTAGTTTCTATTTTCATTAAAATCAGTCCTTTCGTTTGTCCTGATAGTAATGATAACACGTTTTGTCAAAAAAAACAATAGGTTTTAAAAAATTTTTAAATTACCATTAAAACTATTGAATTCCGTTTCTCTTTGTGATATATTGAAAATGAGGCAGTTTTGCCGCATAACATAAAACCTTACATAATCGGAGGAGAATATGAATATAACTATATTGGGTTCAACCGGCTCAATCGGAACGCAGACTCTTGATATTATAAAAGACAATCCCCATATGAAAGCTGTAGTGCTTACGGCTCATAAGAACACAAAGCTCATGGAGGAGCAAATAAGACAGTTCAGACCGAGCCTTGTTTGCATGACGGATGAAAAGGCGGCGGCAGACCTTAAAACTAAGGTTTCCGACCTTGACGTTCAGGTGGTTTCGGGAACAGACGGACTGTGTATGGCTGCAGCTTATGAAAAAAGTGATATAGTGGTAACAGCGGTAGTGGGAATTTCAGGACTTCTGCCTACAATCGCCGCAATCAAAAGCAAAAAAAATATTGCCCTTGCAAATAAGGAGACAATGGTTTGTGCAGGTCATATTGTAACCAGACTTGCTAAGGAAAACGGAGTTAAAATCTATCCCGTTGACAGCGAACATTCTGCTGTTTTTCAGTCTATGGAGGGTACTCCTCATGCTCCGTCAAAAATAATTCTTACAGCATCAGGCGGCCCGTTCTTCGGCAGAAAAAAGCATGAGCTTGAAAACATAACACCTGCTCAGGCGTTAAAGCATCCTAATTGGGATATGGGTGCAAAGGTGACTATTGATTCATCAACGCTTGTTAATAAGGGACTTGAGGTAATGGAGGCACATTGGCTTTTTGATATGGACTACGATAATATTGATGTTTTGGTTCACAGACAAAGTGTTGTACATTCTATGGTCGAATATGCAGATGGTGGCGTAATAGCTCAGCTGGGCGTGCCTGATATGCATCTTCCCATTCAATATGCGCTTACATACCCCAATCGCATACCTCTCAATCAGGAAAAGCTGGATTTTTCAAAATACCCGTGTCTTACATTTGAAAAGCCTGACACTGACACTTTTACAGCACTTCGCCTCGCCTATGATGCAGGCAGAAGCGGCGGTGTAATTCCCACAGTATTCAATAGCGCCGATGAGGCGGCGGTTGAACTGTTCTTAAAAGAAAAAATAAAGTATCTTGAGATTGGGGAAGTTATAGAACAGGCAATGCAGGCAGCGCCGTGCATAGAAAATCCGTCAATAGAGGATATATTGGAAGCGGATGCTTTTGCCAGAAGCTTTGTGTATAGAAAGGAAAGCAAATAAATGATTACAGCTCTTGTTACAATAGTGATGTTTCTTGTGATGATTTCATTGCATGAATTCGGTCACTTTATAATAGGAAAAATGCTTGGTTTTTCCGTTCTTGAATATTCTATCGGCTTTGGCCCTGCCATATTTAAAAAACAAAAGGGAGAAACTCTTTATTCAGTAAGGGTAGTTCCTTTCGGAGGCTTTTGCCGCTTTGCAGGCGAGGACGGCGAGGACAAGGCGGAAGATGGAAATTTCAATGAGCAGTCCTGCTGGAAAAGAATATGTGTGCTTGTGGCAGGCGCTTTGTTCAACGTAATTTTAGGGTTTGTTCTCTTCTGCTTTATAACCGGCATGAGCGATGGGATATATACAAACAAAATAGAACAAGTAGTACCCGGAACGTATTTTGCTGAGCAGGATATAAAAGAGGGCGACAAGATTGTTGAAATAAACGGCAAAAAGATTGGTATGTATCAGGATATACAGCTGTATATGTCGGAAATTTCGCCTGACAAAAATATTGACATTACCATAGACAGAAACGGAAAAAAGTATGATTATTCTTTTCTGCCTTCCACACAGCAGGTTAAAATAACCTATGCATCCGATAACATTATTTATGAGGAAACTCTGAACGGAGTTAAAAACACTACAATAATTGACTACTCTGAAGAAACTCCAAAAAACGAAAGCCTGATTGGTCGTACAGAAGAAAGCACCCGTAGCCTTATTGGCTTCAGACCGATGGTTGAGGAGGTAAATGCATCAAATGTAATTCCTCAGTCTTTCAGGATGACTAAATACGTTGTAAAGCTTCTTTACAGAACCTTGTGGGAGCTTGTTACGGGGAAACAGTCTATGGACGCCGTATCAGGACCGGTTGGAGTGGTAAAAGAGGTAGATAATGCCGTAAATTCAGGAAGCGACAGTTTGCTTTACGTACTGAATCTGGTGGCGCTTCTTACAATTAATCTTGGAGTGTTTAATCTGTTGCCCCTGCCGGCTCTTGACGGAGGCAGACTACTGTTTGTGATAATTGAATGGGTAAGAGGAAAACCCGTTTCAGTTGAGAAAGAAGGCCTTGTTCATACCATAGGTTTTATGCTGCTTATTGCCCTTATGATTTTCATTTCATATAAAGACATAATAAAGCTTATAACACATTAATGTGCATATGCACTAAAAAAGCATATTGTATAAATGTGTAAATTGTCTAAACATTTCTTTTTTAATAGTATTGACTTTCCGTGTGTGGTTGTGATATAATCAAAATGTATAGTTAGGTTTATTATGTTTTCATATAAAAGGAGAGATATATAATGAAAGCCTTGTTCAAAGGAATGATAGTATGTGCAGCGATGCTTCTGGCTGTTACAAGTGCAAGTGCTGCTCAGGAAAATGAAAATATCAGCTTTGATTATCAGAATAATACATTCAATATAACAGAATCAACAACCGTGCCTGAATCAGAGCTTACGGTTATGCTTATAAAAGGCGACCGCAGAAGTGATGACTTATCAGAAGTGAATACATCTGATTTTTACTATATAGGTCAGAAAACCGGAACGAAGTATGACGCTTTCGGTGTACTTGGAATAAAGTTTGACGACAACAGCGAGGTGGAACCGGGAGTTTATACTCTTGTGACCGGCGGTGACGGCGTTAGTGTTAAAAAGACCAAGGTAGTTATCGGAAATGTTATAAAAGGTTCAGGAGAATTAAGCAGTAATGTTCACAGCGGACTTATGGATAAGAACATTGAATTTGGCGAAATTGAATCAACTTTCCGTGTTTACGGTGAAGATGATTATGCGTATGTATGTGTAGGAAACTTCAATTATTCCGGGTTAGGAAATATGGGCTTTGTTTTTCAGAAAAAGGAAAATGGAGAGGTTAAAAAAACTTACAAAGAATTAAAAGACATGAATAACTCATTAGAAGGCATTGCAAGTATTTCAGAAGGTTCACGTGTGCAGATAGCACTTCAGATGAACAATATTCCTGAAAATACTGAATTTGTAGCAATTCCGTATGTATCAGCACAGTAATCGGGGAGGTAAAAGGAAATGAAAAAGTATATAAAACCCGAATTCGAAATCATCAGATTTGATGTGAAGTCAGCAATCATGGACGAAGCGACTCCCACACCTACCGGAGCACCGGTTCAGCCGATGATAAGCGCAAATACATATGAGCATATCCCCGAAAGTATTGATAAGAAGGTATGGACAAAGTATGGGGACGATGAAAATTGGAATTGGGAATAAAAATCTAAAACAAAAGCTTATTACAACTGACTTGTTGTAATAAGCTTTTCTTTTAAAATGGCTTAATCTCTGTTATGCAAAGGTCATTATATGTGGTTCCTTCGTAGTATGATTTTATCGTTATTTTAATTTCATCAGTTTCAATGGCTTCTGCAAAGTTTACTTTTTGAACAGCTCCGCATCCGGCATCGTTAAGTGTGCATTTAAAGCTTTTGTCACCACATTCAATAATTATATCCTTGGCACGTCTGTTCTGTTCATACAGTTTTTTGCTTTTGGAGTATCCGTTCTCAATTTCCACACCGCGAACAGAAGTGGGTGCAGAGGAAGAAATACAAATCCAAGGCTCGTTGTAATTTTCCTTTGGTGTCCATGTGGTTGAGCTTTTTCCGTCTAATACATTTTCTGCTCCGTATGAGATTGTGGTATCCTCTGACGTGTGGTCTTCTCTTGTTTCACACGATGTTGCTGTATTGAATTTGGGTTTGTCAGTAATGTATGTGACGGGAGTTTGGGTGTTGGAAGAAAACGGCGCAGGAGTTTGCGGTGCTTGCAAGGTCTTTTCATTGCCTGTAAACATGATAACTCCCAATATAGCCACAATGCATATAACCACTACGGCTATAAAAATATATAGTGTAATAAGAAAACTGTTTGTGCCTTTTTCTTTTGGTTTGCTGTGCTTGCTGTTTCTTCGTGACATATGGTTTTCTCCTTTTATCTTGATAAATTAATTGTACCATTTTTTATGTTTAAATACAATTATTATTATATTAAAATTTGTCGAATTTTGAAATGTTAATGTCATAATTTATTTTAGTAACAAACCATTGACATTTTGCATTTAATATGATAGAATACCATGTATCTTCGGGGCGAGGTGCAATTCCTCACCGGCGGTAAAGTCCGCAAGCGCGCAGCGCATGATTTGGTGAAATTCCAAAACCGACAGTAAAGTCTGGATGAGAGAAGATGTGAATTTATCAGTTCATTTGCCCGGATAGATATATCCGGGCATTTATTTTTTGGAGGAAGTATAATATGAAAACTATGACAACAAAAAAGATGACAGTAATATCAATGCTTTGTGCAGCGGCGTTTATTGCAGTATTTTTCATCCGCATACCCATAATGCCGGCAGTAAGCTTTCTGAAGTATGAGCCAAAGGATATTATAATCGTTATAGGCGGATTTATTTATGGGCCTCTTGCTTCGTTAATTGTTTCGCTGATAGTTTCGCTTATTGAGTTTATAACCATAAGTGAAACAGGAGTTATCGGCCTTGTGATGAACGTGCTGTCAAGCTGCTCCTTTGCGTGTGTTGCAGCAGCAATATACAAATCAAAAAGAACCATGAAAGGCGCTGTCTCAGGTCTTATTTGCGGAGTTCTTGCAATGAGCGCAGTAATGCTTTTGTGGAACTATCTCATTACGCCTTTGTATATGAAGATTGACAGAGCAGTAGTCAAGTCAATGCTTATTCCTGCCTTTTTGCCGTTTAACCTGATTAAAGGCGTGCTTAATATGTCATTTACATTGTTCTTATATAAGCCTATAACCACAGCACTGAGAAAAAGCGGAGCTTTGCCGCCGAAAGAGCAGCAGGGGGGTAATAAGCTTTCACTTATATTCGGAGTAATATTCCTTGCACTTTCTGTTATAGCATTGAAATTCATTGTGTAAGATTACATAAAAAGTGTGACAGACTCGGGTAGTCCGTCACACTTTTTTATACTTAAGACTTCTTTTTCTTCATGGGAACATCTGTTGGTGAGAACTTCATTGTATCCATTATTTCTTCAAGCCCTTCATGAGTTTCAGGCGCAGAAGAAACTATTCCGGTACATTCCGTAGCGCTTGCAACAGTGCCTAAATCGGGGAATGTTCCCTTGTCAACTTTTTTGTCTTTGCTCATGTTATCATCTCCTTGTTTGAAGTATCTCCAAAATCAGCTTTTATGATGCATTTATAAGGTGTTCAACGGGAAAATTAAATTGACAATTATTACTTTTAGTGATATAATAAATTCAATTAATGGAGCAAATGGAGAAAGCACCTATAATAAAAGGAGAAATACCCTTGAAATCAAGACAGGAAAAAATCAGAAATTTTTGTATAATAGCTCATATAGACCATGGCAAATCCACACTCGCAGACCGTTTGCTTGAGCTTACGGGTGAGGTAATGGAGCGTGACATGGAGGAACAGCTTCTTGACAATATGGACCTTGAACGTGAGCGCGGTATTACCATAAAGGCTCATGCAGTACGTCTTCGCTATAAGGCAAACGACGGAGAAATATATACTCTTAACCTTATAGATACACCGGGACATGTTGACTTTAACTACGAGGTATCACGAAGCCTTGCGGCGTGTGAGGGCGCTATTCTCGTAGTAGATGCATCTCAGGGCATAGAGGCGCAGACTCTTGCCAATACTTATCTTGCAATAGACCATAACTTAGAGGTTGTTCCCGTAATAAACAAAATAGACCTACCTGCAGCAAGACCGGAAGAGGTAATTCAGGAGATTGAGGATATAATCGGAATTCCGGCAGAAAGCGCACCAAGAGTTTCTGCAAAAACGGGCATCAACGTAGAGTCTGTACTTGAAAAGATAGTTGAGGAAATCCCTGCTCCGTCAGGTGACGAGGATGCTCCTCTTTGCGCGCTTATTTTTGATAGCTATTACGATAGCTATCGTGGAGTTATAGTATATGTGCGAGTTGTTGACGGAACATTAAAGTCGGGCGACAGAATTCGTATGATGGCTACCGGTGCGGAGTTTGATGTTGTAGAGGTAGGAAATATGCATCCGTCAGGACTTATTCCTGCAGAACATCTAAAAGCAGGCGAGGTAGGCTATATTGCAGCCAGCATCAAAAACATCCGTGATACACGAGTTGGTGATACTGTTACCACAACAGTAAATCCGGCAAAAGAGCCTTTGCCCGGCTATAAAAAAGTTAATTCTATGGTTTACTGCGGTATTTATCCTGCTGACGGTGCGCAGTATGAGGATTTGAAAGAGGCTCTTGGCAAGCTTCAGTTGAACGATGCATCGCTTATGTTTGAGCCTGAAACCTCGGCAGCTCTTGGCTTCGGATTCCGATGCGGATTTTTAGGACTTCTGCATATGGAAATTATTCAGGAGCGCTTAGAGCGTGAATATAATCTTGATTTGGTAACAACTGCGCCGAGCGTTATTTATAAGGTATATAAAACAGACGGGGAAATGATTTGGTGTGACAACCCTACAAATCTTCCCGATCCTTCAGAAATTGATTATATGGAAGAGCCGGTTGTAAAAGCAGAAATTCTTGTGCCGGTTGACTATGTGGGCAACGTAATGGAGCTATGTCAGGACAGACGTGGTGTGTTCAAAGACATGAGCTATATTGAGCAGACTCGTGCGCTCATTAACTATGAACTGCCCCTTAACGAAATTATCTATGACTTTTTCGATGCCCTTAAATCAAGAACAAAGGGTTATGCATCATTTGATTATGAGCTTATAGGCTATCAGCGCACAGACCTTGTAAAGCTTGATATTCTCTTAAACGGAGAGCTTGTTGATGCCCTTTCGTTTATTGTTCATAAGGACAGCGCATATGCGCGAGGCAGAAAAATGGCGGAAAAGCTTAAGGAATCAATACCCAGACAGCTTTTTGAAGTGCCTATTCAGGCGGCTATCGGCTCTAAAATCATTGCACGAGAAACTGTTCGTGCCATGAGAAAAGACGTGCTTGCCAAGTGCTATGGCGGCGATATAACACGAAAGAAAAAGCTTCTTGAAAAGCAAAAAGAAGGTAAAAAACGAATGAGACAGGTTGGTTCTGTGGAAGTTCCGCAGGAAGCGTTCATGTCAGTTCTTAAACTTGATTGATTTCAGAGGTGCGCAATGGGGCAGATTATAAATATTATTAAAGAAGCACAAAAGCGTATATTTGAGCATAAGCTGACAGTATATGCAGCTCAGGCAACCTTATTTATTATTATATCAGCATTGCCTTTTATAATGCTTTTAATAAGCTTGACAAAGTTTTTTATTCCCTTTGAGCAAAGTGATATTGTAGGATTTATGTCAACCATGTTTCCCGTACAGATTATCCCGTTTATAACCAATATATTTGAGGAGATTTTTTCGGGTAATACCATACCCATTGTGTCGGTAACAACCATTACGGCTCTTTGGGCAGCATCAAAAGGAATGATGTCTCTGGTTCAGGGACTTGGAAGTGTTTACGGAACAGACCATGACCGGGGATATATTAAAACAAGACTGTTTTCTCTGGTTTATACAGCATTTTTCATGGTGCTGATAATTGCTACGCTTTTGTTCTTTGTGGCAGGCAGGTACTTAATGAGAATAACTGCGGAAACTTTGCCGCTTATTTCGTATATAGTAAATCTTATTTATACATTTCCCATTGTGTTGTATATGCTTATACTTTCTTTTGTATTCGGTGTGCTTTATAAGCTTTTGCCGGGCGGCAGGCTGTCTTTTATAAATCAGCTTCCCGGTGCGGCTCTGGCGGCAGCAGGCTGGATTGTGTTCACAGCAGCATATACGTTTTATGTAAACCGATTTGCGAATTATTCATACATTTACGGAAGTCTTACAGCTATTGTATTGCTTATGCTATGGCTCTATTTTTGCATGAATATATTCTTGCTCGGTGCAGAGATAAACTGCCTTTTAAAAGAAAGGAAGGAAAAACGTATTGAAGGATAAAATATTTTTCAGATACGATAAAAATACAAAAAAAGGAATAATTAAAACAGAAAAAGGCGAATTTAAAATAGACCTTGATGAACAGCATCTCTCAAATGAGGATAATGAAAAAACGTGTTCGGGTTCAGGAAGTGGAGGATGCGGATACGGAATACATCTTATCTGAAAGGAATATTATAAATGATAGCTTTTCATTCTTTCTGGACTAAGCCTTTAGCTGAAGTAAAGCTTGAGGACTATCAGATTATGACAATGGTGCTGTCGGCGTTGAAGTGGAGAGAAAAAAACGGTGAAATAACACTTGTGACCGACACTTGCGGAGCGCAGTATATAAAAGATAAACACCTTGAAAACGTTTGGGATAAAATAATAACAGACCTTGACAATATACCGCCTGAAATCAATCCTGAAACTTTCTGGGCGGCAGGAAAGATATATGCTCTCAGAAGCTTTAAAGCTCCCGTAGTTTCAATGGATACAGATTTAATAGTATGGGAGTCTATGGAGCTTTTTAAAGCAAAATCAAAGCTATGCGCAATTCATCGGGAGACGCTTAACCCCTCGGTATATCCGACAACAACAGAGTTTACAGACTTTGATGACGGTTTTTCATGGGATGTGCTTCCTGCAAATACGGCTTTTGTTTATTTCGGTGATGAGGGTTTGAAAGAGAAATACGTAGAGTACGCTCATAATTATATGACCGCTACCGCAAGCACAGATTGCCTGAAACCAATGGTTTTTGCAGAGCAGCGGCTATTATCAATGGTGGCGGACAAAATGAAAATCAGACTTGATGTGTTTTCGTCACTTGAAAAACTGAGCGTAGGCGAAGATGAGCGCTTTACCCATCTGTGGGGATTTAAAGATAAGCTGAGAGAAAACCCGATTCTAAAGACAGAATTTGAGCAAAAGCTTAAAAACAGAATAATAAAAGATTTTCCACATATGGAACATATTTTATAAAACAGACAACCGAAAAATTTCGGTTGTCTGTTTTTTTATAGCAAAACATCTTGACAAAATCAGTAAATAATGGCATAATAATGGATAATGGGCGTATTGTGCGATGATGCTTTAAAGAAATTTGCTCAACACGTCTTCTAATTGCACGAAAGGAATGTTTGTTTTGGAAGAAAGAGAAAACATATCAAAGACATATAATCCGGCGGAGTTTGAAGACAAGCTTTATAAAAATTGGATGGATAAAGGATATTTCCATGCAAAGCCGAATAAAGATAAAAAACCTTTTACTATTGTAATCCCGCCCCCGAACGTAACCGGTCAGCTTCACATGGGACACGCCCTTGACGAAACCTTGCAGGATATTCTTATCAGATATAAGAGAATGCAGGGCTATGAGGCATTGTGGGTACCCGGTACAGACCATGCAGGTATCGCAACTCAGATAAAGGTTGAAGAAAATCTTCGTGAAAACGAAGGTCTTACAAGATATGATTTGGGCCGCGAAAAATTCCTTGAAAGAGTATGGGATTGGAAGCAGAAGTTCGGCGACCGTATTATCAATCAGCTTAAGAAAATCGGTTCTTCATGCGATTGGGAGCGTGAACGCTTTACAATGGACGAAGGATGTTCAAAGGCTGTACGTGAAGTGTTTGTAAACCTTTATAACAAAGGTCTTATATATCAGGGCTCAAGAATTATAAATTGGTGTCCTCATTGTATAACAGCGTTGTCTGATGCAGAGGTTGAGCATGAGGAGCAGGACGGCTTCTTCTGGCACATTAAATATCCCATCAAGGACAGCGATGAATTTGTTATTATTGCTACAACACGTCCTGAAACTCTTCTTGGCGATACAGCCGTTGCAGTAAACCCCGAAGACGAAAGATATAAGGATATAGTAGGAAAGAAGCTTATTCTTCCTTTGGTTGGCAGAGAAATACCCGTTATTGCGGACGAATATGTTGATAAAGAGTTTGGAACAGGCTGCGTTAAGATTACACCGGCTCATGATCCTAACGACTTTGAGGTTGGTATGCGCCATAACCTTGAGCAGATTAAGGTTCTCAATGACGATGCTACAGTCAACAGCTATGGCGGCAAATACGAGGGTATGGACAGATATGAAGCAAGAAAGGCAATGGTCAAGGACCTTGATGACCTTGGACTTCTTGTAAAGGTAGAGCCTCACAGCCATAATGTAGGCGTTTGTTACAGATGCGGAACAACAGTTGAGCCTATTATTTCAAAGCAATGGTTTGTTAAAATGAAGCCTTTGGCAGAGCCGGCAGTAGAAGCTGTTAAGAACGGAACAACAACATTTGTTCCTGAAAAGTTCACCAAGAACTACATGAATTGGATGGAAAATGTATTCGATTGGTGTATTTCAAGACAGCTCTGGTGGGGACACAGAATTCCTGCATTCTACTGTGATGAGTGCGGAGAAACAACTGTTTCAAAAGAAGATATAACCGTTTGTCCCAAGTGTGGCGGCAAGGTTCATCAGGACGAGGACGTTCTGGATACATGGTTCTCATCAGCGCTCTGGCCGTTCTCAACTCTCGGCTGGCCTGAAAAGACAGAAGACCTTGATTATTTCTATCCCACAAGCGTACTTGTTACGGGCTATGATATTATATTCTTCTGGGTTGCAAGAATGATTTTCTCAGGTCTTGAGCATACGGGTAAAGCACCATTTGAACACGTGTTTATTCATGGCCTTGTACGTGACAGTCAGGGCAGAAAAATGAGTAAATCTCTTGGCAACGGTATTGATCCTCTTGAGATAATCGACCAATACGGTGCAGACGCTCTCAGATTTACTTTGGCAACAGGTAATGCTCCCGGTAACGATATGCGTTTTTACATGGAGCGTGTTGAAGCAAGCCGTAATTTTGCAAACAAGATTTGGAATGCATCAAGATTTGCGCTTATGAATCTTACCATAGATGAGTGCAAGCTTCCGGACCTTGCAAACCTTGAGCTTTCTGATAAGTGGATACTTTCAAAGTACAACAAGGTAGTTAAGTCAGTAACAGATAATCTGGATAAGTTTGAGCTTGGTGTTGCACTTTCAAATCTTTACAGTTTTATCTGGGACGATTTCTGCGATTGGTATATTGAGCTTGTTAAAACAAGACTGTTTGATAAGGAAAGCGAAAGCGGAAAAACAGCACAGTATGTTCTCACATATGTACTTTCAAATACCATGAAGCTTTTGCATCCCTTTATGCCGTTCATTACAGAAGAAATATGGCTCCATTTGCCCCACGAAGGCGAAAGCGTAATGATAAGTTCATGGCCTGAATATGACGAAAAGCTTGATTTCTCTGACGACGAGGCTAAGATGCAGCTTGTTATGGACGCAATTTCTGCTATAAGAAACAGACGTCTTGAAATGAACGTGCCGCCTTCAAAGAAAGCAAAGGTTGTGATTGTTACAGATAAGCCTGAAATATTTACAAGTGGCGCTATGTTCTTTGAAAAGCTTGCATCAGCATCAGAAGTTCTTGTTCAGGGTGATAAGTCAGGTATTGATGACAGCGCAGTTCATATCGTAGTTCCGTCAGCAGAGGTATTCTTGCCTATGGACGAGCTTGTGGACCGCGAAAAAGAGATTGCAAGACTCACAGAAGAGAAGAAACGTCTTGAAAGCGAAATCAAGCGTGTAGAAGGTAAGCTTTCAAACAAAGGCTTTGTAGATAAAGCTCCTCAGGCTGTTGTTGACGCAGAGCGTGAAAAGGGCGAAAAGTACAAGGCAATGCTTGAAAAGGTGCTTGAAACTATCAACTCTCTTTAAATAATCTACTAAAAAGGATTGTCGGACGACAGTCCTTTTTATAGGCTCAAAAGGTGATAAAATGAAAGAATATTTAAAAGGCTTAAAAGGCGGCGTGCCTATATGTCTTGGCTACATATCCGTATCCTTTGCCTTTGGCATAGTTGCAACAAGGGGCGGGTTGACGCTGCTTCAGGCGGTTATAATTTCCCTTACAAATCTCACAAGCGCTGGGCAGTTTGCAGGTGTGGATATTATAAACTCAAACGGCGGTTTGCTGGAGCTTTCAGTTGCCACACTTGTAATAAACATAAGGTATTTGCTTATGTCCTTGTCCATGTCCCAGCGTGTGATTCCTTCAACAAATACTGCCAAGCGGTTGTTGATGTCCTTTGGAATAACCGATGAAAACTTTGCCCTTTCCATGCAAAAACAAGGCGACATTACCTTCAGCTATTTCTTTGGAGTTATGACACTTCCGCTTATAGGCTGGACATTAGGTACTTTTCTCGGTGGCTTTGCAGGCTCGGTGCTACCCGAAACCGTACGTCTTGCTCTGGGTATGGCAATATACGCTATGTTTATAGCTATAATTATACCCCCTGCCAAGAATTCAAAACCAATATTGACTGTAATAATTATTGCTGTTTTCGTAAGCCTTGGTATAAGTACAGTTCCGGAAATTTCAGGTGGCTGGAGAGTCATTATTTCCACCCTGATTGCCGCAGGCGCAGGTGCATTTTTATATCCTGAAAGGGAGGAGAGCGTGCAATGACGGGAATGAAGCTTTATGTTGCCATGATTTTAATGGCGGCAATAACATATCTTATAAGGCTTTTGCCTTTAACCTTTTTCAGAAAAAAGATAACCAACCCATACATAAAATCATTTCTGAACTTCGTACCCTTTGCGGTGCTTGGCGCAATGACATTTCCTGATGTTTTCTTATCTACGGGAAGTACAGCTTCGGGAATAGCCGGTGTTCTGGTTGCCTTTATACTGTCCTATATGGGAAAGGGACTTCTTACAGTATCGCTGATTTCCTGCGCTGCTGTGTATGTAATAAATTTCGTGTGTATGTAAAAAATATACAATACTATTGGTATATTTATGTGGTAGATGACGCAAAAAATAAAAAAGAAGATAAAATTCCCTTAATTACTTGATTTTTTTTGGTCAAAGTGTTATCATATAAGTATATGAGCCGTTGTCGGCTTGTTTTGCATGCCGATAAGGCAAACATTATTTTTAGGAGGCGAAAACCGATGGCAAGAAAGAAAAAGACAATGGACGGTAACACCGCTGCCGCTTATGCGTCATATGCGTTCACTGATGTTGCCGCTATCTATCCTATCACACCATCATCAAACATGGCAGAAATCACAGACAAATGGTCTGCTGCCGGAACAAAGAATATTTTTGGAAGAACTGTTAAGGTTGCAGAAATGCAGTCTGAAGCAGGTGCTGCAGGTACAGTACACGGTTCACTTACAGCCGGAGCTCTCACTACTACTTATACAGCATCACAGGGCTTGCTCCTTATGATACCTAACATGTACAAGATTGCCGGAGAACTTCTCCCCTGCGTATTTAATGTATCAGCACGTGCTCTTGGATCTCATGCGCTTTCAATTTTTGGTGACCACCAGGACGTTATGGCATGCCGTCAGACAGGCTTTGCTATGCTCGCATCATCTAACCCTCAGGAAGCAATGGACCTTGGTGCAGTTGCTCACCTTACAACAATCAAAGGTAAAGTTCCTTTCCTTCATTTCTTTGACGGATTCAGAACTTCTCATGAATATCAGAAGGTTGAGTGCTGGGATTACGACCAGCTCGCTAAGCTCGTAGATTGGGATGCAATCGATGAGTTCAGACGTGGTTCACTCAACCCCGAACACCCCGCACAGCGTGGTACAGCTCAGAACCCGGATATTTTCTTCCAGGCTAAAGAAGCTGTTAACAAGTATTATGCAGCTATTCCTGCACTCTGTCAGGAATACATGGATAAGGTAAATGCTGAAATCGGAACAGATTACAAGCTCTTCAACTACTACGGTGCAGCTGATGCAGAACACGTTATCGTAGCTATGGGTTCAGCTTGTGACACTATTCAGGAAACAGTTGATTACCTCAACGCAAACGGTGCAAAGGTTGGTCTTATCAAAGTTCGTCTTTACAGACCTTTCTCAACAGAAGCTTTTGTTAATGCTATTCCTAAGACTGTTAAGAGAATCAGCGTTCTCGACAGAACAAAGGAATCAGGTTCAGTTGGCGAACCTCTTTATCTTGACGTTGTTGCAGCTCTCGCAGGAACAGAGTTTGCAAATATCGAAATCTTCGGCGGACGTTACGGTCTTGGTTCAAAGGACACAACTCCTGCTCAGATTATCGCAGTTTATAACAACGATTCAAAGAAGCAGTTCACAATCGGTATCAAAGACGATGTGACAAATCTTTCACTTGATATCACTGAGAACCCCGACACAACTCCTGCAGGAACAACAAGCTGTAAGTTCTGGGGACTTGGTGCTGACGGTACAGTTGGTGCTAACAAGAACTCAGTTAAGATTATAGGCGACCATACAGACATGTATGTTCAGGCTTACTTCGACTATGACTCAAAGAAGTCAGGCGGTCTTACAGTATCACACCTCAGATTCGGTAACTCAAAGATTACTTCAACATACCTTATCAACAAGGCTGACTTTGTTGCTTGTCACAAGGCATCATACATCAGACAGTACGATATGGTAAGTGATATTAAGCCCGGCGGTGTATTCCTCCTTAACTGCGGATGGAATGCAGAAGAACTTGAAACTCATATCCCCGGTCAGGTTAAGAGATATATTGCTGAAAACAACATTCAGTTCTATACAATCGACGGTGTTAAGATTGGTAAGGAAATCGGTCTTGGCAACAGAATCAACACAGTACTTCAGTCTGCATTCTTCAAGCTTGCTGACATTATCCCTGCTGATGATGCAATCAAGTACATGAAGGACGCAGCTACAGCATCATACTCAAAGAAGGGTGATGCAATCGTTAAGATGAACCACGATGCTATTGATGCAGGTGCTGAGATGGTTGTTAAGGTAGAAGTTCCTGAAAGCTGGAAGACAGCTAAGGATGAAAACCTTGCAATCGCATTCGACGGTGAAGGCGACCTCATCGATTACGTAAACAACGTACTCGTTCCCGTTAACTCATTCAAGGGTATGCAGCTTCCTGTTTCAACATTTGAAAAGTATGTAACAGGTCAGGTACCCCTTGGTTCATCAGCATTTGAAAAGAGAGGTATCGCAATCGACGTTCCCGTTTGGGTTCCCGAAAACTGTATCCAGTGCGGTATCTGTTCATATGTATGTCCTCATGCTTGTATCCGTCCGGTAGTTCTTACAGAGGAAGAAGCTAAAAACGCTCCCGAAGGTATGAAGTATGTTGGCATGAAGCAGATGGATGGTCTTTACTTCGGTATGGCTGTATCAGTTCTTGACTGTACAGGATGTGGCTCATGTGCTAATGTATGTCCCGGATTCAAGGGCGAAAAGGCACTTGTTATGGAAAGCCTTGACGCTAACCTTAAAGAACAGGACGGCTACAACTACGCTGTAACTCTTGCGGACAAGCCCGAAGTTCTTGAAAAGTTCAAAGATACAACTGTTAAAGGCTCACAGTTCAGAAAGCCTTATCTTGAGTTCTCAGGCGCTTGCGCAGGCTGTGGTGAAACACCTTACGCTAAGCTCGTAACTCAGCTCTTTGGCGACAGAATGTATATTGCAAATGCAACAGGTTGTTCATCAATCTGGGGTGGTTCTGCTCCTTCAACACCTTACTGTGCTGATAAGAACGGACGCGGTCCTGCATGGGCAAACTCATTGTTCGAAGATAACGCTGAATTTGGTTACGGTATGTTCCTTGCTCAGGATGCACTTCGTGAATCAGTAATCAACAAGGCTAAGGCAGTAGCTGAAGCAAACGCTGAAGTTAAGCCTGCATTCGATAAGTTCATGGAAACAAAAGACTGCGGTAGCTGCAACAAGGTAGCTGCTGATGAGCTTATCAAGGCAGTAGCTGCTGTAAACTCTCAGGAAGCAAAAGACGTTCTTGCTGATAAGGAATACCTTGCTAAGAAGTCTGTTTGGGTATTCGGTGGTGACGGATGGGCATACGACATCGGCTTCGGCGGTGTTGACCATGTTCTCGCATCAGGCGAAGATGTAAACGTTCTCGTATTCGATACAGAAGTTTACTCAAATACAGGCGGTCAGTCATCAAAATCAACTCCTACCGGTGCAATAGCACAGTTCGCTGCTGCAGGTAAGGAAGTTAAGAAAAAGGATTTGGCTGCAATCGCAATGAGCTATGGCTACGTATATGTAGCTCAGGTTGCTCAGGGTGCAGATTACAACCAGTGCCTCAAAGCTTTCCACGAAGCTGAAAGCTATAACGGTCCTTCACTTATCATCGCATACGCTCCTTGTATCAACCACGGTATCAAGGGCGGCATGAGCATCGCTCAGACAGAAGAAAAGAAGGCTGTTCAGGCTGGTTATTGGCACCTCTTCCGCTTCGATCCAAGACTTGAGCTTGAAGGCAAGAATCCGTTCCAGCTCGATTCTAAGAAGCCAACAGCAAGCTACGAAGAATTCCTCATGGGCGAAGTTCGTTACAACTCACTTGCACGTTCTAACCCTGAAAGAGCAAAAGAACTCTTTGAAAAGGCTGTTGCAAATGCAGAAGCTAAGTACGAAAAGCTTGTTAAGCTGGCAGAACAAAACTAATTAAATCAAGAAGCTGTCTTTAAGGCAGCTTCTTTTTTTAAAATTGAAAAAAAATACTAATAACACTTGATTTTTTTTTGAAATAGGTATATAATATATCTTTAGTAAGGAAAAAGGAGATTTTTCAGATGAATATAGAAAAGGTTTATGAATTTACCAAACAAGGACTTGACGAGACAAAAGAAAAGCTTGAAATATTAAAAACAAAGACAAGAAAAGAGATTTCAGAAAAGATTAAAGAAGCTCGTTCTTTTGGCGACCTTTCAGAAAATGCCGAGTATGACGAAGCAAAAAATGAGCAGGCGGAAGTAGAAGCAGAAATCAGCCGTCTGGAAGAAATGATTAAATTTGCCAAGGTAGTAGATGATGACCAGACGAAGTCTGACGTTATTACACCGGGAACAGAAGTTACAATCTACGATGTAGAGATGGACGAGGAAATGACGTTCCGTCTTGTAGGCTCTATGGAAGCTGACCTTGAAAAGAACAAGCTTTCATATGAATCTCCCATCGGTGCTGCACTTCTTAACAAGAAGGCAGGAGATGAAGTGGAAGTAAAATCTCTTGACGGTGTGGAAGTGTTCAAAATATTGAGCATAAAGAAATAATTATCAGAGGGTGTTGCGTAAGGCAACGCCCTCTTTTCACATAAAAAGCTGTCTTGTGCCGACTTTTTTGCACATATGTGTAAAAGTTCGTTGTAATTGTTGACTTTTGCGATTTAGCGTGGTATAATTTGCTGTGATAATTATAATTGCGAGAGGTATATTTTCATGGTAGTTACCGGAAAACAAAGAGCATATCTTAGAAAGCTTGCCAACGGCTTGGAACCCGTTTTCCAGATAGGAAAAGGCGGTGTGACAGATGTTTTGGTTGAGCAGCTTAAGCTTGTCCTTGATTCAAGGGAGCTTATAAAAATTCATATACTCGAAACAGCTATGCTCGACACAAAGCAAACCTGCAATGACCTTGCATCAAAGCTCGATGCAGTTCCCGTTCAGGCAATAGGCTCAAAGTTTGTACTTTACAGAAGAAGCGATAAGGAAAAAAACAGAAAAATAGAAATACCGGGGAAATAAAATATGTCAAAGCTTGGAATTTTCGGCGGAACATTCAACCCAATCCATACAGCTCACCTTATTATTGCAAATACTGCCCTTGAGCAGTACAGCCTTGACCGCATAATGTTTCTGCCCAATTATCAGCCACCTCACAAAGAGTGTGATGCTATGGCAGAGGCTTCTGTTAGGTTTGAAATGATACAAAAAGCCATTTCTTCAAATCCTTCATTTTTTGCATGCGATTATGAAATAAATAAAGGCGGACTTTCATATACTGTGGATACCCTTAAGGCTTTTGAAGAAATGTATGCTGATGATGAGTTATATTTTATTATTGGCGGTGACTCTGTTGAATGTTTTCATCTGTGGTATGAGCCTTTGGAAATTGCGAAACGCTGTAAGCTGCTGGCATACCCGAGGCATGCACGAGACCTGACGGAAAGTATTGCAGCACTTAAAAGCAGGTTTAATGCCGAAATTTATAAACTTGACGCGCCTGAATTTGACATTTCATCATCATATATAAGGGATTGCGTTAAAAACGGAAAATCAGTTAAATATCTTGTGCCTGACTCAGTGCTTGAGATAATAGAAAAAAACCATTTGTATAAAGGATGAGCGTCTATATTGGAAAATATAATAAAAGATTTACTGTCACCGAAACGATTTGAACATTCAATGTCAGTTGCAAAGCTGGCAGTTGAAATGGCAGAGCATTTGGGAGCGGATACACAAAAAGCTTATCTTGCAGGAGTAGTTCATGATATTGCAAAGGAAATGCCCGCAGATGATTTAAAAAAGTACTGCGACGAGCATGGAATAAAGCTTTGCAGTATTGAAAAAAATAATACTGTACTTCTTCATGCACCTGTTGGAGCAGAGCTTATAAAGGAATACGGAATACTTGATGAGGATATTCAAAATGCAGTAAGGTATCATACAGTAGGCAGAGCAGGTATGACGTGCCTTGAAAAGATAATATATCTTGCTGATATGATAGAGCCGGGAAGAACATTTCCCGAAGCATCAGAGCTTCGGAAAATATGGCGTGAGGACTTTTCTCTTGCGCTTTTGAAAGCATTCGGGTATTCAATAAGCTGGAATGTCAGTCAGGGGAAGCTCATTCATGAAGGAACAGTTCAGGCGTTTAATGACGTGCTGCCGGAAAGGAAGAATAATAAATGAATTCAACTGAAAAAGCAAATCTTGTTGCGAAAGCGATGGATGATAAAAAAGCAAAGAATATAACAATCCTTGATGTAGGAGAAAAGACAAGCATAGCGGACAAGTTTGTTTTGTGTTCATGCACATCAAGCACTCAGGTTAAGGCATGCGCAGACAATGCGGAGTTTTTGCTAAAGGAAGCAGGGGAAGAGCTTCATCATACAGAAGGCTATGCAGGCGGCAGCTGGGTATTGCTTGATTTTGGCGACGTGGTGGCTCACGTTATGACCGAGGAAACAAGAGAGTTTTATGATATAGAACGTCTTTATTGATATAATAACAGTCAGAAAGGAAAGGTAGAAAATGGCATTCGATTTTAAGAGTTTTGAAAAGAAATGGCAGGATAAATGGGAGGAGCAGGGTGCTTTTTATGCATCAAACGACAGCGATAAACCCAAGCTTTTTGCAATGGTTGAGTTCCCGTATCCATCAGGTGCAGGTCTTCATGTAGGACATCCCAGAAGCTATACCGCACTTGATATTATTGCAAGAAAAAAGCGTATGGAGGGCTATAATGTATTATATCCTATGGGTTGGGATGCATTTGGTCTGCCTACTGAAAACTATGCAATAAAAAATAAAATCCATCCTGCAATAGTAACAAAGAACAACATCGAAAACTTCAAAAGACAGCTTAAAATGCTCGGATTTTCTTTTGATTGGTCAAGAGAAGTAAATACAACAGATCCCAACTACTATAAGTGGACTCAGTGGATATTCCTTAAGCTTTTTGAAAACGGTCTTGCATACAAGCAGGAAATGCCTATAAATTGGTGTACCGGCTGTAAAGTAGGTCTTTCAAATGAGGAAGTTGTAAACGGTGTTTGCGAGCGCTGCGGAAGCGAAGTTGTGCAGAGAAGAAAGAGCCAATGGATGCTTAAAATTACACAATACGCTCAGCGCCTTATTGATGACCTTGACGAAGTTGATTATATCGAAAAGGTTAAAACACAGCAGAAGAATTGGATTGGAAGAAGTGAGGGTGCAGAGGTAACCTTTAAGCTTTCCACCAATGATGATATGGTAGTATATACCACAAGATGCGATACTCTCTTTGGTGCAACATACGTTGTAATGAGCCCTGAACATGAGCTTATTGACAAAATGAAGGACAGCATCGAAAATTGGGATGAGGTAGTAGCATACCGTCAGGCTGCTGCAAAGAAGTCAGAATTTGAAAGAACAGAGCTTGCAAAGGAAAAGACCGGTACAGCTCTTAAGGGTATCTATGCCATAAACCCTGCAAACGGCGAAAAGCTTCCCGTATGGATTTCAGACTATGTACTCGTAACCTATGGTACAGGTGCAATTATGGCAGTTCCTGCACATGATACAAGAGATTTTGAGTTTGCAAAGAAGTTCAATCTTCCTATAATAGAGGTTGTAGCAGGCGGCGAAAATGTTCAGGAAGAAGCATATACCGATGTTTCTTCAGGAACACTCGTAAACAGCGGTTTTTTGACCGGAATGTCAGTCAAAGAAGCAATCCCTGCTATGATAAAGTGGCTTGAGGAAAAAGGACTTGGCAAGAAGAAAGTAAACTTCAAACTTCGTGATTGGGTATTCTCACGTCAGCGTTATTGGGGCGAGCCTATTCCTCTTGTATATTGTGAAAAGTGTGGCTGGGTGGCAATCCCTGAATCAGAGCTTCCCTTAAAGCTTCCTGAGCTTGAAACCTTTGAGCCGGGAGAAAACGGTGAATCACCTCTTAAGAAAGCAACTGATTGGATAAAAACAACTTGTCCTCACTGCGGCGGACCTGCAGAAAGAGAAACTGATACAATGCCGCAATGGGCAGGCTCAAGCTGGTATTTCTTAAGATACATGGATCCCCACAATAACGATGCACTCGCATCAAAAGAAGCACTTGATTATTGGCTGCCGGTAGATTGGTACAACGGTGGTATGGAGCATACAACACTTCACCTTTTATACTCAAGATTCTGGCATAAGTTCCTCTATGATATTGGCGTAGTTCCCACAAAAGAGCCGTACATGAAGCGTACATCACACGGCATGATTCTCGGTGAGAATAATGAAAAGATGTCAAAATCAAGAGGCAACGTTGTAAACCCCGATGATGTAGTAAACGAGTTCGGTGCCGATGCATTCAGAGCTTATGAAATGTTTATAGGTGCTTTTGACCAGGCAACACCTTGGTCAAATCAGGGACTTAAAGGCTGTCATAAGTTCCTGGAGAGAGTATGGAATCTTCAGGAAATGGTTACAGACGAGGATAAATACTCAGCTGATTTTGAAAAGCTTATGCACAAGCTTATTAAGAAAGTAGGCGACGACTTCGACAGAATGAAGTTCAATACTGCTATTGCAGCAATGATGAGTGCTGTAAATGACTTCTACAAAAAGGGAAGCATCACAAAGGCAGAGTTCATTACATTCATAACATTGTTGAACCCCGTTGCTCCGCATATGACAGAAGAGCTTTATCTCCCATACTCAAACGGCGAGCTTCTTTCTCTTAAGCCCTGGCCCGAATATAATGAAGAGCTTACAAAGGACGACGAGATAGAAATTGTTGTTCAGGTAAACGGTAAGATAAGAGATAAAATAATGATTCCTGCAAGCCTTTCAAAAGAAGAAACAGAAAAGGCTGCGCTTGAATCAGAAAAAATCAAGCAGGAAACTGACGGTAAGACTGTGGTTAAGGTTATTGCAGTTCCCGGCAAGCTTGTAAACATTGTAGTAAAATAAAAATTCATCTAAGGTTGAAACCCGCATTTTTGCGGGTTTCTCTTAGTAATAGATTTATGAACTTTTTATTAATTATTAAAATAATTATATTAATGTATTTATTATTTTTTTCTTTTGTGCTACAATGAATATACGAAATACTTCCAGGGAGGAATTATTATGGCAAATAATAAGGTAATGATTGTAGATGATGATGCCCATATTGCTGAGCTGATAAAGCTTTACCTTGAAAAAGAAGGTTTCAAGACAAAGGTTGCACCTGACGGAGCAAAAGCCATGCAGATGTTCAGGGAAGATGCACCGTCTATTGTTATTCTTGATATTATGATGCCTGAAATGGACGGATGGCAAGTCTGCCGTGAAATCAGAAGAATAAGCAATATCCCCATTATTATGCTTACTGCAAAGGGTGAAACCTTTGACAAGGTGCTTGGTCTTGAGCTTGGTGCTGACGATTATATGGTTAAGCCATTCGAGCCAAAAGAGCTTGTGGCAAGAGTGAAGGCGGTTTTAAGACGATTTGAATCGAAAGACGTTCAGACCATGAAAGAAATAGTATTCCCCAACCTTTCAATCAACCTTTCAAACTATGAACTTAAAATAACGGGAAATATAATTGAAATCCCGCCAAAAGAGCTGGAGCTTCTTTATTTCCTCGCATCAAATCCAAACCGTGTGTTCACCCGTGAACAGCTCTTGGAGGAGGTTTGGGGCTTTGATTACTTTGGTGACTCAAGAACAGTAGATGTACATGTAAAGCGCCTCAGAGAAAAGCTTGAGGGCGTTGAAGGAAATTGGCAGCTCAAAACCGTGTGGGGTGTAGGATATAAGTTTGAGGTAAGATAAATGTTCAAAAGTATATTTGAAAGACTGTTCTGGACAAGCACAGCCATTCTTTTGCTGGTGTTCATGTCCGTATCGGCAGCTCTTGCGGTATTTATGAATGATGCAGTAGCCGACAAACAGTTTGATACGGCTATGAAGGTTTCCAAAACCATAAACTATCTTACGGGATATTTGCAGGTCGAGAACAATAACATACGTTCAAGAAACTATTACGTAGAATCCCTCAAAAGTTGGGCAGATTTTATGGAAGCGGATATTATTGTGGCTGACCTTAAAGGCAATATTATCGAAACTACCAATCGTGAAGTAAAGAAAATTCCCGAAGAATATGTAAATGGTGTATTCGAGGGTAAGGTGCTTCGCAAGAAAGCAAAATTCGCAGATGCATATAATAAGGAGAAGGTATTTACTGTTGCAATACCCATTGAGTATTACGGCACACAAATTGGCGGAATGTACATTAACACCATGATGCCGGCGCTTTCCAAAATGGTTTCGGGGATACTTTTCTGGTTCTTGCTTGCAGCATCTCTTTCCATATTAATTGCCTTTGCGCTTATTTACCGTCAGTCAACGAAAATATCCAAGCCAATTAACGAAATTAATCAGGCGGCATTGGATATTGCTGCAGGAAACTTCGACGAAAGAATTTTAGTCAGCAGTAAAGACGAAATAGGTCAACTTGCATCATCGTTTAACTTTATGGCTGATTCCTTAGGCAAGCTTGATGATATGCGAAACCGTTTCATAAGCGATATATCACATGAGCTTCGCACGCCTATGACAAGCATATCGGGGTTTGTAGGCGGAATTCTGGACGGAACAATTCCCGAAGAAAAACGTGACTATTATCTGAAAATTGTACTCGATGAATCCGACCGTCTTAAAAAGCTTGTGACGGATATGCTTGAAATGAGCAAAATGTCAAGCCGTGAATATAAGCTTAATGTAAGCAGCTTTGACTTTGTGGAGCTTGCGCGTATATGCATTATCGGTCTTGAGCAGAAAATAACCGAAAAGCAGCTTGATTTGGAGGTTGATTTCCAAAAAGACCAGATAAACGTCTGTGCCGACAGAGATGCAATACAAAGGGTGATTATAAATCTTATTGATAACGCTGTAAAATTCAGTTATCCCAATACTACTGTGGAAATCAAAATGTGGGTTGACCGTAAAAAAGCATATTTCAGCGTAAGTAATTTCGGTGAGGGTATTGAGAAATCACAGCTTCCTCACGTATTTGAAAGATTTTATAAAACAGATACTTCCCGTACAAATAAATCATCAGGAGCCGGACTTGGACTTTCTTTTGTAAAGAATATTATGCTCCTTCATAAGCAAAGTATATGGGTTGACAGTCATGAAGCAAAAGAGGGAAGCTCTGTGAAAATAACTACTTTTACGTTTTCTCTTGAATTAGAGTAATATGTCAAAAAAACAGCTTTTATTGAAGCTGTTTTTTTGAGTAAAAAGCGAATTGACATAGCTCTTTATTTATCATATACTAAATACATTACGACAAGGAGAAGCTTTAAATTATGAAGGAAAATAAAATGGGTACTATGTCTGTAAGCAGACTGATAATTTCAATGTCACTTCCTATGATGCTGTCAATGCTTGTTCAGGCTTTATATAACGTGGTTGATTCTATATTCGTGGCGCAAATAAGCGAAAATGCATTTACTGCCGTATCTCTTGCATTTCCGGTACAGAACCTTATTGCAAGCGTAGGCTGCGGAACTGCCATAGGCGTTAATGCTTTGCTTTCCAAATACCTTGGTCAAAGACTTGCCGATAAAGCGTCAAGCAGCGCAAGAAACGGTATTTTTCTGGCTTTTTTAAGCTTTGTTGTTTTTGCAGTTTTGGGAATTTTCTTTACTGAACTTTATTTTAAGGTGCAGACTGCTGACAGCGAAATAATAGGTTTCGGTAATGATTATTTGTCAATCTGTCTCATATTCTCAATGGGCGCATTTATGCAGATGATGCTGGAAAGACTGCTTTTGTCAACGGGGAAAACTGTGCTTGCCATGTCAAGTCAGCTTATAGGCTCCGTAGTAAATATAATCCTTGATCCTGTGTTGATATTTGGTTGGTTCGGATTTCCTGCAATGGGAGTTGTGGGTGCGGCTATTGCTACTGTTGCAGGTCAGCACGTGGCGGCGCTTGCGGCTTTGATTATGAATATAAAATGTAACGGTGAAATATCCGTCAGCTTCAAAAAGTTCAAACCGGACCTTAAGATGATAAAGAAAATATATTCTGTGGGAGTGCCGTCGGTAATCATGATGTCTATTGGTTCTGTTACAACATTCCTTATGAATAAAATACTTCTTGGATTTACTTCCACAGCGGCGGCGGTGTTTGGTGCATACTTTAAGCTTCAGAGCTTTATATTCATGCCTATATTCGGTATGAACTCAGGCATGGTTCCAATCATTGCATATAATTACGGTGCCAAAAATGCAGCACGTATAATTAAGACTGTAAAGCTTTGCGTATTGTATGCAGTTGTTATTATGCTTGTTGGAATTATAATCATGTGGGTATTTCCCGACAAGCTTCTTATGATGTTCAATCCGTCAGATGATATGCTGGCTATGGGCATTAAGGCAATGCGCATCATAAGCCTTAGTTTTACCTTTGCAGGCTACTGTATAATCTGCGGCTCGGCATTTCAGGCGCTTGGAAACGGTGTGCTGAGCATGATAGTTTCCATAGTACGTCAGCTTGTTGTGCTTGTGCCTGTTGCATATATGCTTTCGCTTACGGGTAATGTTAATAATGTGTGGTGGTCTTATCCCATAGCAGAGCTTGCTTCTGTGACGGTTTCTACTGCATTTCTTATCTGGATTTACAACAAAAAAGTAAAAGTGATTAAAGGGTGTGACGAAAGTGTATGATATATTTCTTTTTGACCTTGACGGAACTTTAACCGATCCTGAGCTTGGTATAACTACTTGTGTTCAATATGCACTTGAACATTTTGGAATTCATGAGCCTGACCGCTCTAAGCTCTTGCCGTTCATAGGTCCGCCTCTTAAAACATCATTTATGGGACTTTACTCCATGACTCCCTCTGAGGCTGACGAAGCTGTTAGGAAATACAGAGAAAGATTTTCAACAGTCGGAATGTTTGAAAACAGAGTCTATGAGGGGACAGAGGAGCTTTTAAACTCTCTCAAAGAAAGAGGCAAGACTCTTGCCATTGCCACATCAAAGCCAATCGAGTTTACAATGGAGATATTGAAGCATTTTAACCTTTTAAAATACTTTGATTATGTTTCAGGCGCATCCCTGACGGGTAAATCTCTTGGGGAGAAGCCGGAAATAATAAGAGAATCCATTGAACGTATAGGTTGTCAAAAAAAGGATAAAATGATAATGATAGGCGATCGTGAAATGGATATTAACGGAGCCCGCGAGAACGGCATAGCCTCTGTGGGCGTGCGGTTTGGATATGCGGAGAAAAATGAGCTTGAGGATGCAGGTGCTGACTATATAGTGGATACAATGGAGGACTTGAAAGAGCTTTTGCTTCGTATGTAAGAAAGGATTTTCGGGATGCACAATAGTTTTATAAATATGTGTATCACAAAAGCTAAATTCGACGGACTTCTCATAATACTATCGGCGGCATTATCTGTATTCGGTGTGTTTGCTGTATTTTCTGCCACACGAACTATTGGCGGATATTCAAATACTTTTGTTCAGGCTGCCGCAGTAATAATTGGTACATGCGCAATGTTGTTTATTTGTGTGTTTGATTACCGGCGGTTTATACCCCTGATGCCTTATATATCTTTAGGCTGTATAATGATGCTTGTTGTTGTATTAGCTTTAGGAATAACGGGTATCTGGGGTTCAAAAAGCTGGATAAAAATCGGAAGTATCAGCATACAGCCATCAGAGCTTGCAAAATGCGGATTTATAGTAACCTTTTCATATCATATATCCCGTGTAAGTGAAAGGCTGAACTCATGGAAGGTGCTTATAGGTCTTTTGCTTCATCTATCTGTACCTCTTGGACTTATACTTCTTCAGCCTGATTTGGGGACGGGCATTGTTTTTGTTTTTATATTTGCGGCGATTCTGTTTTCGGGCGGCTTGTCGTATAAATATATTTTTCCGACAGCGGCAATAGGTTCAGCTGCGCTTCCCTTGATATACCTGCTTCTTGACGAATATCAGAAAAAGAGAATAGAGGTTTTTCTCAACCCCGGTTCAGATCCTTTGGGCAGAGGGTATAATGTTATTCAGTCATCAATAGCACTTGGCTCCGGCGGAACGTTTGGAAATGGCTATCTTGAGGGCACAAGCACTCAAATGGGGCTTTTGCCCGCAAAGCATACGGATTTTATATTCAGCTCCATTTCCGAGGAGTTTGGGTTTATAGGCAGTGTGCTTGTTATAGCTGCGCTGTTTGCCATTATATTTAGAATACTATTTATAGCAGGGAAAACCGGTGATTTATTTGGAAGAACAATATGTGTGGGAGTGGCGGCAATGCTGTTTTTTCACACCTTTGAAAATATAGGAATGTGTATGGGAATTATGCCGGTAACGGGTATTCCGCTTCCGTTTCTTAGCTATGGCGGAACTGCCATTATAACAAATTTTATCGGAATAGGCATGGTGCTTAGTGTTGACCGCCATGCAAGACGCGGAATGATTTTCGCAGGAGAATTCTCCCCATAATAACAGAAAGGAAACAAGTAAAATGATAATAACACTAAAGAAAGCGATTTTGCATATTATAGCTCCGGGTATTGACTCGTCCATGTATTCAGCAACGCCCCTCGACCTTTCCGATGGTGCGACGGGAGCTTTCATAATTTCGCACCTTGAAAAGCTTTATGATAATGCAACCTTGAGAAAAGGAACATTTGCATCAAACAGCGGCTTCAAATATCATGCATCACAGTATAAAGACGGAGCAGTTGATTTTGTGGAGTTTTCTACGATTATAGCTCAGAAGCTTCAGGACGGAATTGCACAGTCCGAAATAGGTCTTGCATCGGATATAATAGTGTGTGAATGTATAATCAAAGAAAGACGATATATAGCAGTTTTGAAGTGCGATAACAAATCAGGTATGTCACATAGAGTTATAACAGATGACGACGAAGTGAAAAACGAAATCATAAGCTTTCATGCTATTTTACCTGCGGCAACACAAAAGCTTTCCGAATGTGCTTTTGTAGATATAGACGATTTTACTATCCGCTTTAAAGGTAAGAGTGTAACAGTAAACGGTGAACGTCTTAATCTCATGTCGGAAGTATTGCTTGAATGTGATTCGGAGCTTTCAGTAAGCGAAACCTATTCAAAGGTGCAGAATCTTGCAAAAAAGGTTTCTGAAGAATATGGCGGTGATACGGTTGAAACAGATGCAAGAATTAAGCAGGTTGTAAAGGAAATACCGGTAGATGAAAGCAAGGTAGAGGTTTCCAAAATCACCAATGCGGTATTTGCAAATGCCCCTGCTGCAAAAGCAGAATTTGAGGAAAAGTTAAAGAGTGCAAGCGTGCCTGAAGCCATTGAAAGAGTTGAGTACATAACTAAAAAAGCAAACAAAAAAATAAAAATCCTCACCGACACAGAAATTGAAATTTCCATGCCCGCAGAATTTTATAAAGACGGTGATAATATGGAGATTACCAGAAATGGCGACGGAACAGTTACCATACAGCTTAATAATATACGTGAAATAATTAATAAGAGTTGATACATGAATGATACTAAGGATGTGATTTTATGTTTAGAATAAAGCATACAGAGGAAACTGTAAATAAAACCTTTAGACTACCAAAAGCGTTGGTAGATAAAATGGCAGTTATAGCACAGCAAGAGAATATTTCATTAAATAGTTTTGTGGTTCAGTGCTGTGAATATGCACTTGAAAATTTTGAAAAGACAGTTGAATAAAAGGCAGTTGGATGGTCAATGTTGTTTTAACGACATAAAAAAGACTCTCGCGATTTTGCGAGAGTCTTTTGCGTGTTATTTGAGTTTAAGTCCTGCTTTGGTCATTTCGTTTTTAAGTACTTCCAGATGAGCAGGCTCCATTTCGCACAATGGCGCTCTCAGGTTGCCTACGTTATAACCAAGGAGTCTCATAGCGGTTTTTACCGGTATAGGATTAACTTCTATAAACAATGCATTTGCAAGGCTAAGAAGTTTGAGCTGTAAATCTCTTGACGCTTCAACATTGCCGTCAAAGTAATACTGACAAATATCATGAGTTTCCTTAGGCATAACATTTGCGAGTACTGATATAACACCCTTACCGCCAATGCTAAGCAAAGGAACAATCATATCGTCGTTTCCTGAATACATATAAAGCTCAGGGACTTCAGAGGCAATCTTTGATGCATAAGAAATATCACCGCTTGCTTCCTTGATACCTACTATGTTTTCAACCTTTGCAAGCTCTTTGAGAGTGTCGATGCTAAACGACATTCCGGTTCTTCCGGGAACGTTATAGAGAATAACGGGGATTTTAATTGAGTTTGCAATAGTTGTAAAGTGAGCAACAAGCCCTTTTTGTGTTGTCTTGTTGTAGTAGGGAGTAACTGTCAGAATTCCGTCAGCACCGTATTCTTCTGCCTTTTGTGAAAGATATACGGCATGAAGGGTATCGTTACTTCCTGTTCCTGCAATTACGGGAACTCTGCCTGCTACTTTTTCAACAGTATATTTGATTGCAGCAAGATGCTCTGCATCGGGCATTGTTGATGCTTCGCCCGTAGTTCCGCATATAATAATTGCATCTGTTGAGTTCTTTATCTGGTCCTCGATAATTTCGCCAAGTACGTCGAGGTTTGTTTTATATCCGTCAAAAGGTGTAACGATTGCAACACCTGAACCTGTAAAAGGTAGAGTCTTCATAGCATTTCATTCCTTTCGGTTTAATCAAAATATCCTTTTGCTGTAAGCAGCTCTGCAAGGAGTACTGCGCCGCCTGCTGCACCTCTTAAGGTGTTGTGGCTCATAGATACCATCTTGTAGTCATACTGTGTTGACTCTCTTAGGCGTCCGCAAGAAATTGCCATACCGCCGTCAATCTCACGTGCTGATTTAATCTGCGGCTGGTCGGGAGCTTCGCTTTCTGTGTAAACATGAATAAACTGTTTGGGTGCATGAGGAAGCTCAAGCTCCTGAGGAACGCCCTTGAAGTTTCTCCACATGTTTTCTATTTCTTCAACTGACGGTTTATTTACTCCGTCTTTAAAAGCAAAGAATATAGCCGCACTATGTCCGTCTGAAACGGGGACTCTGTATGTCTGACATTCAATCTGAAGCGCGTTTGAAGGAACGATTTCATCGCCTTCAATTTTGCCGAGGATTTTATTTGGTTCAACTTCAGACTTCATTTCTTCGCCGCCTATGTACGGAATGAGGTTATCTACCATTTCAGGCCATGTTTCAAATGTTTTTCCTGCGCCTGAAATTGCCTGATAAGTTGTAACCAATGCATGACTGATAGGATATTTTTCATTGATAATTGCCATAGCGGGAAGATATGACTGTAATGAGCAGTTTGATTTTACTGCCACAAAGCCGCGTTTTGTTCCGAGACGCTTGCGCTGAGCAGGGATAATATCAATATGCTCAGGATTGATTTCAGGAATAATCATGGGAACGTCAGGAGTATGTCTGTGAGCAGAGTTGTTTGATACAACCGGACATTCAGCTTTTGCATAACGGTCTTCAAGAGCTTTGATTTCGTCCTTTTTCATATCAACCGCGCAGAAAACGAAATCAACCTTCTCCTTCACTGCTGCGATATCGGAGGAGTCCATAACGACCATGTCCTTCATGCTCTCGGGAATGGGGGTGGTCATCTTCCATCTGTCGCCAACAGCCTCACAGTAAGGCTTGCCTGCCGTGCGGGGGCTGGCAACCAATGCGGTA
>JBGVIT010000098.1:0-72001 GCA_045128915.1 Clostridia bacterium | reverse complement strand
GATTATGATTTTTATGAGTATATGGATAGTCTTAATCCTGATGACGCCCGTGAAGATGCAGTTCAGCAAATGGCTGATGAACTTGCAAAACCTGAAAACATTCAGAAAATCATCGACAACATCAATGAATTTACTGAAAATATGGAAAGTGATGATGAGTACAGAGATTTCAGGGATAGCCTTATAAGTCAGCTTGAAGAACTGCTCCCTGAAGAACAGGAACAAGAAACTCCTGAAGGTTTAAGATGGGACGAAGGAACTGCAATGCGTATCGCTCAGGAAGAATGGGAAAAAGCACACAGACCTCCCGTTCACAGACCGACATACGAACAACGGAACTACAACTTTATGAGAGAGTTTGCCCCTGCCGTTCTTGAAGGTAGTGTGAGATATGCCTTGTATGAATCGAAAAGCTTCATGCCAATCCATATCAGTAGATTATCCGAAGATACCATACGAATTGCACACACCTATGAGCAAAACGGAGATTTAATGTATGATCCTGAAATGATATTTGAGATTGATGAAGATAACGAAGCATTAAAACCTCTTGAATATCGTCAGGACAATATGGGTGTTTATCAGATTGTAGGCGAAAATGTGTCAGACCGAGAGCTTTCTTCTTTCGCAGTTCAATGGTTCAAAAACATTCGTAGTCAGGGATTCCATTTAGCTCAGGAAAGATTTGAATATGCAGATGCAGATATTGAAGTTTCGTATAATGAAAAAGGCGAAATTATAAATGTTGAAGGCGAAGAAAATGCCGTTGCATTGTATATCGAAGAAAACGCAGTTGAGTTCCCGGTTGACGAAACGGCAGAGCTTGTTGGAAAAGAAATTACGATTGATGACCGAAGATTCATTGTGGATAGTGTTAATCGTGAATTTGACACAGTAAGTCTTAAAGATATTACATTCCAAGAAGGTACGGGATTCCCAATCTTCCGCAGAGAAAGCATTGAATTTGTAAAAGCAGCTCTTGAACAACAAAAAGATGCAGAAAAGATTGTACCGGAATTTGAAAAGGTAAAACCATCTAAGGTAGCAAACACAGTTGTCTATCCCGAAATACCAATGGCACAAAGAACTAACTTTGTCATTGATAATGATGAACTCGGATATGGCGGTGCTAAAGAAAAGTTCAGAAAGAATATGGAAGCTATAAGGGTTCTGAAAGAATGTGAGTTTGAACACAGACTTGCAACACCTGAAGAACAAGCTATACTTTCTGAATATGTTGGTTGGGGCGGTTTGGCAGATGCTTTTGATGAAACAAAATCAAATTGGGCGAATGAGTTTCAGGAGCTTTATGCTGCACTCTCTCCCGAAGAATATGAGCAAGCAAGAGCATCTACACTTACTTCTCATTACACTTCTCCCGTAATAATCAAGTCTATGTATAAAGCACTTGAGAATATGGGATTTAGTCAGGGTAACATCTTGGAGCCGTCTTGCGGTATTGGTAACTTTATGGGATTAGTTCCCGAAAGTATGAAAGACAGTAAAATCTACGGTATAGAAATAGATTCAATAACGGGTAGAATTGCACAACAACTTTATCAAAGAAATTCAGTAGCTATTCAGGGGTATGAAGATACAACACTCCCGGATAGCTTTTTTGATGTAGCGATTGGTAATGTGCCTTTCGGAGATTACAAGCTTTCTGACAAGAAATACAACAAGCATAATTTCTTAATTCACGATTACTTCTTTGCTAAAACTCTTGATAAGGTTCGCCCCGGTGGTGTGGTTGCTTTCATTACTTCAAGCGGAACTATGGATAAAAGAAATTCAAAGGTTCGTCAGTATATCGCACAAAGAGCTGACCTTGTGGGTGCAATCAGGCTTCCTAACAATGCTTTTCTTAAAAACGCAGGTACAGAAGTTACGGCAGATATTCTATTCTTGCAAAAGCGAGATAGAATGACAGACATTATGCCCGATTGGGTGCATCTTGGCACTTTGGAGAATGGTATTGCTGTCAATCAGTATTTCGTTGATAACCCTGATATGATACTTGGCGAAATGCAAACTGTAAGCGGTCCTTTTGGTCCTACACCTACTTGTATGCCTTATGATGATGTTCCTCTTTCAGAGCAATTAAATGAAGCAATACAAAATATTCACGCAACAATTACTGAATATGAATTTGACGATGTTTCAAATGATGAGGAACTGACTATCCCTGCCGATCCTGATGTCAGGAACTTTAGCTTCACTTTGGTTGACGGTGATGTGTATTTCCGTGAGAACAGTATAATGCGAAAAGTCGAGCTTAACGCAACTGCACAGAACCGTATTAAAGGTATGATTGCTATTCGTGATTGTGTTCGTACTTTAATTGAATATCAAACCGAAGGCTATCCTGATTGGGAAATTCAGAAACAACAAGAAAAACTGAATACCATTTATGATGATTTCACAAATAAATACGGACTTATCAATTCTCGTGGTAATTCAATGGCTTTTTCTGATGATAGTTCATACTTCCTTTTATGCTCTCTTGAAGTTCTTGATGAAAACGGCGAACTTGAAAGAAAAGCCGATATGTTCACGAAGCGAACAATCGGCGCTAAAACCGAAGTAACAAAGGTTGACACATCTTCTGAAGCTTTGGCAGTTTCTATTGGCGAAAAAGCAAAGATTGATATGGAGCTTATGTCAAAGCTTACGGGCAAAACCGAAGAAGAACTTTATGAGGACTTAAAGGGTGTTATTTTCATTAACCCCCATTATGAAGAAGGTAGTCTTTATGAACCTAAATACATTCCTGCTGATGAATACCTTTCAGGAAATGTCAGAGAAAAGCTATCGGTTGTAAAATCTCTTGCCGTTCATGATGAAAGCTTTAATGTGAATGTTGAAGCACTTACGGCAGTACAACCTAAAGACTTAACCGCAAGTGAGATTACAGTTCGTCTTGGCTCTACTTGGATACCGCAGGAAGATATACAAGAATTTGTTTTTAATCTTCTTTCTCCCGGTTGGTATGCAAGAGAAAAAATTGAGGTTAAATACTCCAATATTACGGGCGAATGGTCAATCTCCAACAAGAGTTATGATAAAGGATTAAAAGCTACAAATAGCTTTGGTACACATCGTATAAATGCTTATAAAATCATAGAGGAATCACTTAACCTTAAAGATGTTCGCATTTTCGATTATGTTGAGGATGAAGAAGGCAGAAAGAAACCCGTTCTCAATAAGAAAGAAACGATGATAGCTCAGCAGAAGCAAGACCTTATCAAAGCAGAGTTTGATAATTGGATTTGGAAAGATCCTGACAGACGAGAAAGACTTACAAGGTTATACAATGAAAGATTTAATTCAAACAGACCTCGTGAGTACGACGGTAGCCATATTACCTTTAGTGGTATGAACCCTGAAATAGTTCTCCGCAAACATCAGGAAGATGCAGTTGCACGAATTATGTATGGCGGTAACTCTTTGCTCGGTCATGTAGTTGGTGCCGGAAAGACTTGGACTATGGTTGCGGCTGCTATGGAGAGTAAAAGACTTGGTTTATGTAACAAGTCACTCTTTGTAGTTCCGAACCACTTAACCGAACAATGGGCATCAGAGTTCTTACAACTTTATCCTGCAGCTAATATCCTTGTTGCAACAAAGAAAGACTTTGAAACAAAGAACCGTAAAAAGTTCTGCGGACGAATTGCTACGGGAGATTATGATGCAGTTATTATCGGTCATTCACAGTTTGAAAAGATACCAATGTCATTTGAAAGACAAGTTGCTATTCTCGAAAGACAAAAATCGGAGATTATGCAAGGTATCATCGAAGCTAAATCTCAAAATGCAGAACGCTTTACCATAAAGCAACTTGAAAAATCTAAAAAAGCTATTGAAAACAAGCTTGAAAAACTGAATGACCAAACCCGAAAAGATGATGTTGTTACCTTTGAAGAACTCGGTGTTGACAGAATCTTTGTGGATGAAGCTCACTACTATAAGAACCTTTATCTTTATACCAAAATGCGTAATGTCGGCGGTATAGCACAGACAGAAGCACAGAAATCATCCGACCTCTTTATGAAAACACAGTATTTGGATGAACTTACGGGCGGTAAAGGCGTTATCTTTGCAACGGGTACTCCCGTATCAAACAGTATGGTTGAGCTTTATACAATGCAGAGATACTTGCAGTACAACACACTCCGTAAACATAATTTGCAACACTTTGATGCTTGGGCATCTACTTTCGGTGAAACAATTACTGCTATTGAACTTGCACCTGAAGGTACGGGATATAGAGCAAAAACAAGGTTTGCTAAATTCTTTAACTTGCCTGAACTTATGGCAATGTTTAAGGATGTTGCTGATATACAAACTGCGGATATGCTCAATCTTCCTACACCTACACCGCACTATAAAACAATAGCAGTTGAGCCTACTGAAATTCAAAAGGAAATGGTTTCAGACCTTGCGGAACGTGCAGAGAAAGTTCGTAATAAAATGGTTGATCCTTCGGAAGATAATATGCTGAAGATTACCAATGACGGACGAAAGCTTGCACTCGACCAAAGACTTATAAATGACCTATTACCCGATGATGAGAGTTCAAAGGTTTCTGCGTGTGCAAAAGAGGTGTTTGATATATGGCAAGAAACATCTGATATTCGAGGAACACAACTTGTATTCTGTGATTTATCAACTCCGAAGAATGACGGTACATTTAATGTTTACTCGGATATACGGGATAAGCTCTTGGCAAACGGTGTGCCTGAAAGTGAGATTGAGTTCATACACGATGCTGAAACAGAGGTTAAGAAGAAAGAACTGTTTTCAAAGGTTCGTAAGGGTGATGTAAGAATACTACTTGGCTCTACTCCGAAGATGGGAGCCGGAACAAATGTGCAAAGACTTTTATATGCTTCTCACGATTTGGATTGTCCTTGGAGGCCCGCTGATTTGGAACAGCGTGCAGGACGAATAATCCGTCAAGGAAACACCAATCCGGATGTTCACATTCGCCGTTATGTAACCAAAGATACCTTTGACAGTTATATGTGGCAACTTGTAGAAAACAAGCAGAAATTTATCGGTCAGATTATGACAAGTAAATCTCCTGTAAGAAGTGCTGAAGATATTGACGAAATGGCATTATCTTATGCAGAAATCAAAGCACTTACAACGGGAAATCCGTACATCAAAGAGAAAATGGACTTGGATACACAAGTAGCAAAGCTAAAACTCATTAAATCGTCATTTATGAGCCAAAAATACGAGCTTGAGGACAAGGTAATAAAAGAATACCCCCGCACTATTGCAGACCTTACAGAGCGAATTAAAGGCTTTGAGGGCGATATTGCTATTGCACAGAAATATCCGAAACAAGAGGATATTTTCTATCCAATGACCATTGATGGATTACCTTATACTGATAAAGAAAAAGCCGGTACGGCACTTCTTGAACGATGCAAGAAAATGACATCACCTGAACCAACACCGATTGGCGATTACAGAGGTTTTTCAATGGACTTATCTTTTGATACAACTACAAAGGTTTTCTATGTATCACTAAAAGGACATTTAAGCCATAAGGTAGAGCTTGGTACAGATGTGTTCGGTAACTTGCAAAGACTTGATAATGCTTTAGAGGGACTACCAAAGAGATTAGAGATTGTAAAGGATAATCTTGAAGAAACCAGAAAGCAGTTTGAACTTGCAAAGGTTGAATCTCAAAAAGAGTTCCCACAAGAAGCAGAGCTTCAGGAAAAAATCAAAAGACTTGCAGAGGTCGAAGTTCTTCTCGATATGGATAAGAAAGACAAGGACGGTGCAGACCTTGGAGAACCTGAAGATAATGAAATTACACAGAAAAAAGTTGTTGGATTGGAAAGATAATTTAAGGAGGTTATAAAAATGTTTGGATTTCCAAGTAAAGAAGTTGTTGAAAATTTAAGAAAGGAATACCCCGAAGGAATACGATTATCTCTAATCTCGATGGATGATCCATATTCAAAGTTGCTTCCCGGTGACAGAGGAACCGTCAAGCACGTTGATGACGGAGGTACTATTCACATGAGTTGGGATAAAGGTGGTAGTCTTGGTCTTGTTTATGGTGAGGATTCATTCAGAAAACTCACACCTGAAGAACTTGCTCAAGAACAGAAAAACAATCAGTCGCTTTCGAAAGCAAAAAGAAATAAGGAAATGGAGAGGTAGCTATGAGTAAAGAAGATTTACGAGATTTGTTGTATCAAAAGGCATCGAAAGAGCAAGATGCTTTTATAGAACATCTTAAAACACTTACCCCGGAGCAAATCATTGACAGGTCTTATGAAAAAGCGATGCGTGATGATATTCTGATGACATTTGAAAATGATTATATGTCAGAACACCTCTCGGAAAAACAAGTAAAAGAATTACTAAAGTTGGATTGCCCATTAGCTGCTTGTTATGCGGAATGGTTGGACACGGATGTATCGCACATGGATATGCTAAGAGATACCATTGATGATTTTACGAAAAAGCTTGTTGAAGAAAACGAGCAACAGAAGAAAGGTAAGAAAAAACACGAGCCTGAAAGATAATGTTTGTGTAGGTCTGCTGCTTAAAAAGTAGCAGACCTTTTCTAGAACGGCATATTAAATCGTGTCAGATTTTCCTTTAAAAATTTTTAAAAATTTTTTTTGAAACTACCCATAGTTTGGGTAGTTTCACATTTATAATCCAAATTAAGGAAGGAGGAATTCTAAATGAGAGATTACATTGTAGAGCTTATTGCAACATCAAAAAAGCAAATGATTGTAACAGCAAAAACTGCAGAAGAAGCAAGTAAGGTAGCTGATATTATAATCAGAAAAACTGATTTGATTAGCTTTGATAATGATGATGTTGCTTTAATCGAGGTTGAAATTTCACCTAATAAAGAAACCGATTATTCGGATAATGATGTTCACTTTGATGAAGTGAAGCTTAAACCGATTTAAGGATAATGCGATAGCATTTGTTTTAGCAAGCACGGAAATTTGCCGTCAAATTTCCCCTTGTTAGTGGCTACGCCCCTAATACCCCGATGCTTGCTGCATCAAAAAGCGAGGTGAGAACTAATGAATAAACTTATAAAGCAAACAATCCGTCTTAACGAGAAGCAACACGCACATTTGAAAAAAGAAGCACAGAAATGTGGATTGAAAATGGAACCCTTTATCAGAAAACTCATAATGGGTGTTGAAGTTAAGGCAAGACCTCCCAATGAATATGTGCAGCTTATCAGAGAGATAAATGCCATAGGAAAAAACATAAATCAAATTGCTCGTGTTTCAAATATGGCAAGAACGATTTCTCAGGCTGACATTGATATGGTAAAGAAAAATCAAAATGAAATTATGCGATTGGTAAAGGGGTTGAGATGATATGGCTATTACGAAAATATGGTCGATAAAGTCAAGACTTGATACAAGCCTTAACTATATTGCAAATCCTGAAAAGACATCTATAAAACCAAATATAGATGCACGAGAAGGTGTTATTAAGTATATCAAAAACGAGGACAAGACAGAACGATGTAAATATGTCAGAGCGTATAACTGCTCCGAGGATACTCCGTATAACGATATGCTACAAACACAAGATGATTGGTGCAGAAATGAAAGAAAAAACGGAGTGCTTGCATATCACATAGTTCAGTCCTTTAAGGATTTTGAAACAACACCGGAGGTTGCATTTGAATGTGGTCAGGAATTGTGCGAAAGGTTGTTTGGAAAATACGAATGTATCATTGCAACACACCTTGACCATGACCATCTTCATAACCATATCATTATCAATTCTACTTCATTTGTTGATGGTTCAAAGTACAAGAATAATTTCAAGGACTATTTTATTGATATTCGAGGTATATCGGATTCAATATGCAGAGAGCATTGTTTGTCTGTTATTGAAAAACCAAAGCATAGAGCTATGAGCTATGGTGAATGGTTGGCATTAAAAGAAGGCAGACCGACAATACGAGGTCAGGTTCGTCAAGACTTGGATGACATCATAAAAGGTGCATATACAATGAACGAGTTTTGGAAAATGCTTGAAGAACGTGGGTTCGTCATTTGCAGACGAGCACCACAATATGAATACACCTCTTTCATTCCCCCGTATGGAACAAAGCAGATACGACTTGATAAGCTTGGTCCTGAATATACCGAAGATGCAATCCGAGAAAGAATTATCACAGCAAGAAACAATATACGAACTGCATCACCTACGGAGCTTCCAAAACGGACAGTTTATAAATACAAAGGTGATTTCAAAAATATGAAGTCGATAAAACTCAAAGGATTTAAGGCACTGTATTTTCACTATATGTATTTCTTCAAAATCATTCCAAAAAAATCAACTCCGCAGAGAGTATCCTTCTTCATGCGTGATGAACTGATTAAATTGGAACGCTATCAAAGGCAGTTTAAGTTCCTATACAAAAACAACATAGAAACCGGAACACAGTTATCTGAATTTCAAAAAACAAAGGAGCGTGAAATTGATGATTTAGTTAATGAGAGAAAAATGCTTTATTCAAATCGAACCGAAGAAAATGAAGACGAGGTTAAGGATGAAGCAGAGAAAATCAACACAAAGCTTCGTGAACTTCGTAAGGAAGTGAAAATGTGCAAGACAATAGCTGTTGACTCATATAAGATTTCACGGAAATATGAGCAAGCGAAGGCTTTGAAAAAACAGGCAGAATTGGAGGTAATGCAAAATGAACACAAGCGGCGAGGTCGCTGATTTGATGGTCAAGGAAGGCTTGATGATTACAGAAGAAGTAGTAAAGCTAACGGGACTTGGTGCTAAAAATCTTGCAGCTATCGTAATTGCCCTTTTAAAAGAGGACAACAAACTGCAAGGTAAAACCAATTTGAAAAAGCTTCTTAAATCGGACAAACCACTTTGTATCCTACAAATTAAGGAAAGCGACATTGGGAAATTTAATTCCGAAGCAAAAAAATATGGCGTTCTTTTTACGGCAGTAAATGATAAGTCAAATGATTCCGGACTTTGCGACATTATTGCAAAGCAAGACGATGTTACAAAGCTTAACTATATTATGGAAAAGCTTGGCTATGCTGCAACAGAACACGAAATTGAACCCGAACCGGAGCCTGAAAAGGATGGCGAAGAAAAATCTAATGATGAGAAGGTTCGAGAACAGACCAACGAGGAACACTCAAAAAACGCAGTACCCCGTGCGAAGGAGAAAGAAAATCAACGAGAGAGCGAATCTATGAAGCACGGGGATACAGAGGAAATGCGAAACACATCTAACGGAAAACCTTCCGTAAAGAAAAAGGTTGAGGATATTAAAGAGGAGCAGAAAAAGCAGAGAGCTGAAAAAGCTCCTGAAAAGGCAAAAACTCACGAACATTCTCAACCAAATAAGAAAAAGAAAAAATCCAAAAAGAAAAATAAAGGCAGATAATATGCCAACAAAATTTTAATATATGGAGGTATTAAGAAATGAGTAGAAACAGAAAATGTAGGTCTATCTTATCAATCATCTTAACAATTTGTATGATGGCAACACTCGTACCGAATGTGTTTGCGGCTCAGAGTAATGAGTATGTAGATCCGGCGGAAGTTTGGTTATCGTCAAACAACAGAACCAACGAACTTGATGTAAATGCGACTACTACTTACGAAACACAGTATTGTGCTATCTGTAATAAGACAACAACAGTTCTTACATACAGAGTTCCTGAATACACCCGTTCAGGCGAAACGGCACTTAACCGTGATGTAATGTTCTCGGATGGAACAAAGATTGATGGTGAAAGTAAAGGAAATCTTGATGACGGAACGCCCGGTGTTGATGCTTACTATACAGGGTATCATTGGACAAAGGTTGTTTGTCAGACTTGTGGTACAATCAATCCGACAGTTGGATATACCAACTATGGCTTTAATAACAATGTATATGGATTGAACCCTTGTGATAATAACTTTTACTTACAGTTCGATAATACAACTCATGAGCATTATAACGAAGAATATCATCTTACCACTTTGAAGCGTGGCGAATACTGTAAGTTCTGTAAGGGTACTTATGCAAGAGCTACAAGAGGTCTTGAAGAGCACGATTTCTCAGAGCATATTGACGGACAGATTGGCAATAACAGATTCTATATTGCAGAAACTTGTGCCGATTGCGGATATGAAACAAGCGAATATGTAACTGCAAAATCTGTTGTTACATCATACTATGGTGTTGAAGATGGTGAAGCTCATACACTTTCAGTAAGCGATCTTTCAGATAACGGTGTGAGAACATCTATCCGTTACGGAACATCTGCCGACAGTTGCACAAAGACATCTGCTCCTAACTATACTCAGGCAGGATATTACACAGTTTACTATGAAATTGATTATTCCTATGCCGGAGAGGTTATGACAGAAAACGGTGTGTCTTATGTTCACCTTTTAGCAGAAAATGAAAATAACGGTGGAACAATAGTCGTAATTCCACCTGCAACACACGAACACGAATTTCATTATCTTGAAACTGTAAAACCGAGTTGTGATGAACTTGGATATGACAGATTCCAATGCAACGGATGCGGTCAGCTTGAAAAAAGAAACTATACTCCTGCTCTCGGTCACGATTACGATGAAATTGAAATCAGAGAAGCAACTTGTAAACAAGGTGGTCTTGTATTAACCCTTTGTGCGGATTGCGGTGACTTCTATCAGACTACAACTGCAAACGGAGCACATAAATACAAGTCAGTAAATCATAACCCAACTTGTAAAAATATTGGTTATACAGAATACACTTGCGAAGTGTGTGGAGATAACTACATCAATAACATTCAGCCGCTTATCTCTCACTCCTATGAGAGAGTAACTAAAGAACCTACTTGTCTTGATAAAGGTTATACAACATCGACTTGTACGATGTGCGGATATAACTATGTTGACGATTACAAGGATGCTTTAGGTCACGATTGGGATGAAGGACATACTGTTACTAACTCCACTTGTGATGCGGAAGGTGTTATGGAATACAACTGTCAGAATGACGGATGTACCGAAAAGATGATTTTAGCAACAGATGCTAACGGTCATACTCCGGGTGATGAAGCTACTTGCACAGAACCGCAGATTTGTGTAGTGTGTGAAACTGTACTCGAACTTCCTCTCGGTCACGATTACGATGAAGAAGTAACCGATGCCACTTGCACGGCTATGGGATATTCAACATTTACTTGTGATTGCGGTGATTCATATATCGGCAATTACACAGATACGCTTGAACACGATTATGATGAAGAAGTGACAGAACCCACCTGCACAGAGCACGGCTTTACAACTTATACTTGTGATTGCGGTGATACTTATGTAAGTGATTATGTAGATGTTATTCCTCATAATCATAAGGGCGTTGTAACTGAACCGACTTGTACTTCTATGGGATTTACAACATACACCTGCGAAGATTGTGATAACAGTTATGTTGGCGATTATACCGATATGACAGAACACAATTTCAATAAGGAAACTGTTGAGCCTACTTGCACAGAACACGGATATGCAGTTTATACTTGCCCTGATTGCGGAAAGTCATATATCGCTGATTATACAGATAGCATTGAACATACTTACACCGAAACAGTAATTGAGCCGACTTGTACGGCTATGGGATATACCATCTTTAAGTGTAACGATTGCGATGATGAATACAAAGGCAATTATACAGACAAACTTGACCACGATTATGAAAAGTCAATCACAGAACCTACCTGCACAGAGTTTGGTTTTACAACATTCTCTTGCATTAACTGTGACGCAGAATATGTTTCAGACTACACAGATAAACTTGCACACAATTATGCTGCAGTAGTAACTGCGCCGACTTGTTTGACAATGGGATTCACAACATATACTTGTGATTGTGGCGAAACATATAAAGCAGATTACATTGAGCCTTTAGGACATACTCCTTCAGAATGGATTGTAGATGTACCTGCAACTATTGAACATTCAGGCTCAAAGCATATTGAATGTATGGTATGTGGTGAAACATTGTTTAGTGCTGAACTTGCACAGTTAGTTGGCAAAGATAATTCTGACGAAGATGGTAAAGCCGTAGTTGGCGATTACACAATCATCCTTACAGATGAAAATGGCAAGCCACTCTTTAATACAGAGCTTACTATTGATGTAGAAGATAATGTTTCCATTAAGCTTGTAAGTGGCAGACTTCTCGATTTTGAAAAGCCTACAACAATTACCGCGTTCTATACCGAAAGCAAGCAGCCGAAAGAAAATCTTGCAATCTATATTGAAGATGCAAACGGAAATAAAGCTATCGGATATACAAATGCAGATGGTATCCTTATCGTTCCTAACAATAGAACAAACACAAACGATGATAACGGCACAATCGGTAAAGAAGATGGAGAAACAAAAGAAACCTTTGTTATCACAGTAACCGATAAGACCAATGTTATTATTCCTAACTGTGATATTTATATCGGCGAAAGCAACAATGTAGTTGTGGATCTTCCTGAAGGTATTAAGCCTACAAGAGAAAATCCGGTTATCGTAACTATTACAGACCACAACGGCGATGCTCAGACAAATGTAACTGTTATTGCTCTCGGTGATGCAGACTTCATCGAAAAAGGCAAAACAGATGTGTACGGCAAAATTACACTTCCTACATCTGCTGATGGATATACTGATGAAGCAGGTCATGTAAATGTAAATGAACTTAATGTTCTCGTAAATGATGAACACGGTGCTATTGAAAATGCTTATGTTAAGTATAATGACGATAACACAATCACAGTAACTCTCCCTGATGAAACAACTATCACTTATGCAAACCGAATTACAGTAACAGTAACCGATTCTATCGGTGGTGCAGTAAAAGATAAGAGTGTGACAGTTCAGGATATTAACGAAAAGACATATTCTGCTCTTACTGATGAAAACGGCAAAGTTGTAGTTCCTCCGTTGAATACTGATATGACAGATGCAGACGGTAAGGCAACTGTAAACGGCTATGATGTAGTAATCTCTGATGAAACAAAACCTATAGAAAACGCATATATCGAAATGGTTGACGGAAAGCTTAATATAGTTCTTCCTGAAGGTGTTGTTTTCGATTACCACAACAGAATTACTGCGGAAATCAAAGATGCAGATGGTAATCCTGCAAAAGAAGTGTTTGTAAACTTTACAGACGGCAATAAAAATGTTGAAACTGTTGTTTCTGACGAGAACGGAAAGGCTATCGTTCCTCCGGTTCACAGAGATATGACAGATGTAAACGGCGAAGCAAATGTTAATGACTACAAAGTAGTTCTTGCAGACGAAGTTGGACCTATTGTTAATGCCTATATCGAAATCGTAGATGGCAAAATCAATGTGAAACTTCCCGAAGGTGTTGTGTTTGATTACACAAACAGAATTACCGCAACTGTGACAGATAAAGATGCAAAACCCGTTAAGGATATGAGCGTCACATTTACCGATTCTGAAGATAAGAGCGAAAGCAACCTTACAGACGAAAACGGCAAAGCAAGTGTACCTCCGATTTATATGGACTACACAGATGTAAACGGATATTCCGAGGTTGACGGATTTATCGTAACAGTAGTAAATGAAAACGGTGCGATTGAAAAAGCGTTTGTTACACATAATGCAGAGGTTAAGAACGAAGATGATACAGTAAAAACTGCTGAAAACATTACAGTTCTTCTCCCTGAAGGCAATGTGTTTGACTATGACAATCGTATCACAGTAACAGTTCAGAACAAGACGGATAAAATATCTGTTAAGGATATGAATGTTATTATTACAGAAGCTCCGGTTAAAGCTGAAGATGCAACTGAAGAACCTGTTGCAAAGACTTTAACTGATAAGACAGATGCTAACGGCAAGGCTGTATTCCCACCACTTAACGAAGATGTAACCGATAGCGAAGGTAACTCAGGTATCGAAGAAACAAAACCGGGCGAAGGCGAAAATGATGACGAAGTTAAGACAGAATACAAAGTTCTTGTAAGCGATACAAAGGGTGTTATAGGTAATGCACTTGTTAAAATCGTTGACGGAAAAGTAACTGTTACACTTCCTGAAACACATACACTTACTACTTCAAATCAGACAACCGTAACTGTAACCGATAGCGAAGATAAAGCGGTTAAGGGCGTATCCGTAACTATCAATGACAAAACTACTTCCAAATCAGGCACAACAGATGCTAATGGTAAAGTAACACTTCCGGTTAAAACATCATCCGGTGGCGGTGGTGGTTCTTACTCCGGCGGTGGCGGTGGCGGAGGTTCTTATGTATCTACCTCTGTAACTATCGTTGATAAAGACGGAAAGACCGTATCAGTTACAAAGTCTGTAACTAACACTAAAGCAACTTTAACACTTCCTTCAGGCAAGAATCTTCTTGAAGATGATAACTACTATACAATCAAAGTAACATCAAGTTCTAAAGAAAAAGCAGATTACCCCGTTGTTTTGAAAGACAAGAACGGCAACGAAGTAACCGGAACAACTGATGAAAATGGTGTTATCATTCTTCCGGGCGAAGAACACAAGGCATATATCTTCGGTTATAACGATGGTTCATTCAGACCTGACAACGATATGACAAGAAGTGAAGCTGCAGCAATCTTCGCAAGACTTATTGCAGAAGAAAAAGGCGAAACAATTTCAGGTAAAGCTACATTCTCCGATGTACCTTCTACTGATTGGGCATACGGATATATCGGCTACCTTGAAAAGTACGACATCATTAAGGGTTATTCTGACGGAACATTCAGACCTAACGATGCAGTAACAAGAGCTGAATTTGTATCAATGGCAGTTAGATACTATGCACTCTTTAACGAAGTTAAAAAGAGCGATTACACAGTAAACTATACTGACCTTACAAAGAGCTATTGGGCATATTCTGACATTGCTTATGCTAAACATATCGGTTGGCTCAATGGTTATGCAGACGGAACCTTTAAGGGCGATAACAATATCACCCGTGCAGAGGTTGTTACAGTAACAAATCACGCAACAGACAGAACACCTGATGAAGATTATATCAATAAGAATGTGTCAACTCTCAATAAGTTCACAGACCTTAAAAACAACTCTCATTGGGGATATTATGAAATTATGGAAGCAGCTAATACTCATCTCGGCGTTGCTAACAAATACAACGAAAATTGGGTAAAATAAGAGCTTTCACAAAGGGGCAATTTTCAAAGGTTGCCCCTTTGAAATGTCAAAAAAATTTTTTCTTCCAAAATTTTTTGTGTTTGTAAAAAGATGTCGATATAATGAAATCAGGAAACAAAAACAAACCAATTCTTTTAAGGAGGAATATTTATGACAAAGAAAATTTTATGTTTAGTAATGGCGGTTATGATGCTTGCAGGAACAACGGTGTTTGCTTGCGAAACAAATGATTTACCAATCGGTTATTACAACATTGTATATGCAAACAGATACTTATTCTTCGCAACAGACGGTGGTTCAAGTTTCAAACCTCTTGAACTTCCTCGTGGCACAAAAGTAAACCTTAACGATTACATCCCGACTAAAGACGGATATGAATTTGACGGGTGGTATTCTTCTCCGAGAGAGCAAGTCGAAAGATTAACCGAAATCACACTTGATGAAAATTCAGTTGTGTGGGCAAAATGGAAAATCAAAGACGGATTATCTCAGGAGCAGATTGACGCAGGTATTGTTGTAAGAGAGGTTATCGGTAATCATGTAGTATTACTTACCGCCAAAGGAGAAACACTTATTGCTCCCGTAACAGATTTATGGGTGCAGCAAAACGCAAGACTTGAAGCGATGATGAAACTCTACAACGAAAAATTTAATAAGTAATAACAGATTGAGGACAGTTCAAATGTGAGCTGTCCTTTTTCTATTTAAGGAGGTGGTCGAATTGAGAATATATAAAATCAGAGGTGACACAAGTTGAATAGGCAAAATGAAAACAGAACAATCTTGATTGTATGTGTCTGTGGCATTCCAATCATAGCTTGGCTTGCACTTTTAATTGCAGGATGTTATGAAGAAAATTTGAAGTTATTCTCACTCTTGGAAAGAGTAACACAAGCTCTTAATACCCCGATGAAAATATCCTTTAACGAGTACAGTTTGAAATTTGTACTCGTTTTTTTATTTCTCTATGCTATGGGTATAGGTGTTTACCTTTCGTCAAGAGAAAATCGCAGACCGGGCGAAGAACACGGTTCTGCTAAATGGGGCAATGTTAGAAGTATTGTAAAGAAATACATTGATAACGCAAATAAAAGCAATAATCTCATCATAACACAAACAATGCGACTTGGACTTAATGCAAAAAGACACAGACGAAACCTTAATGTTCTTGTAATCGGTGGTTCGGGTGCAGGTAAAACAAGATTTTATGCTAAACCAAACATAATGCAATGTAACACCTCGTTTATTGTCGCAGATCCAAAGGGTGAAATGCTTCGAGCGGTTGCACCTCTACTGATGGAGAATGGTTATGATGTGAAGGTTTTTAATCTAATAACACCACAAAATTCAGACGGGTACAATCCGTTCACTTATATCCGTACCGATGAAGATGTTATCAAGCTTATTACTAACCTTATACAGAATACCACTCCTAAAAACGCTCAACAAAATGATCCCTTTTGGGAAAAATCTGAAATTGCACTTGACACAGCGCTTATGCTTTATCTTCTTCACGAAGCACCACCTGAAGAACAGAATTTTGAAATGCTTATGTTTTTAATCGAAAATGCAGCAACTGTGGAAGATGATGATGAATACAAATCTCCCGTAGATATTCTGTTTGACGGACTTGAAGATAAAAACCCCGAACACATTGCACTAAAGCAGTACAAAGTATTCAAGCAGGCATCGGGCAAAACTGCAAAATCAATATTGATTTCTGCGGCAGTTCGTTTGGCTGCTTTTAATTTACCCGAAATTGCTAAAATGACTTCCTATGACAACCTTGAACTTGGAAGTTTGGGAGAAAAGAAAAAGGCTATATTTTGCGTTATTCCCGATAATGATAACTCGTTTAATTACCTTGTAGGTATGCTCTATACACAAGCTTTTCAGGAGCTTTATTTTAAAGCAGACCACGAGCACGGAGGTGAGCTTCCAACACCTGTTCATTTTGTTATGGATGAGTTCGCCAATGTTGCACTTCCTGATAACTTTGAAAGATTGCTTGCGACAATGCGTTCAAGAAGAATATCGGTAAGCATCATTATTCAGAACATGGCACAACTTAAAGCCTTGTTCAAAGACAGTTGGGAGAGCTTGGTCGGTAACTGCGACACAATGCTTTATCTTGGTGGTAACGAGCAAAGTACACACGAATATATCTCTAAAATGCTTGGCAAAGAAACCATTGACACAAGAACAAGAGGAATTACAAAAGGACAACACGGTTCAAGCAATACTAACTATCAAAATACGGGACGAGAGCTTTTAACACTTGACGAGGTGCGACTTGTCGACAATAGTAATGCACTTGTGTTCATTCGTGGCGAAAAGCCTATAATGGATAAAAAATTCGATATACTGTCGCATCCAAATATCAAATTTACCGCTGATGGCGGTGCAGTTCCATATACGCATAACAAACAAGGCAAGTATTTCACAGAAGAACTGTCATTTGATGTTGATGAAAGTATTGTTTCCGAAATGATATTTGAATTGGAGGAGGATGAAAATGTGAATAGCAAACAGAATGATGTGATGAAAACGCAGACTAACACGGCAGGAGTTGCGGTATTTTATGCTGTTTTGGAGGACCGCACTAATGAAAATGGCACGGCAGAGGTAAACCGATATGTGGTAAAGGTATCTCATATTTCACAAGAAGAAATACCTATAAAAAATCTGCTTGTTAAGTATGTTCCGGCGGTTTATGACAAAGATGGCAAAATAAAAGCCGAACAAGAAATTGTTGTTATTGCAGATGAAACTGTTGTAATTCCTAAAGGTGGAAGAACACAGATTTCAGTGTATGACATTGAACAAAATGATTATATGCAAAACATTAAAGTCAATTTCATCACAGAAACAAATAAACCTGATGATTCAAAGACAGAAGCAACTAAAACAGAATCAAAAACCCAAGAAACACAAGTGCATGAAATGCAGAATAAAAGTTTTCTGCAAAAAATCATTCAAAAACTAAAATCTATTTTACGGAGGTTATTTAAACATGAAAAGCAATAATAAAATTGAAAAGGCTACTATCGTTTTGAGAAAAACAAAAATGGTGCTTATGGTAATGGCGGTTGTAATGTGTATGATGTCGAACACCGTGCTTGCTGCAGGTGACCCGCTTACAACAATTAACAGCTTGTCGGACTTTATCTTCTCGGCCATCAAAGCCATCGGTCTTATTCTTCTCGGTTTTGGTATCGTTCAGATTGGACTTTCTCTCAAATCACACGATGCTTCGCAGAGAGCAAACGGCTTTCTTACATTCTTCGGCGGTGTAATTATCGCATTTGCAAAGGATATTCTTGACATGATTATCTAATCGGAGTAGAATGTTTAATGCAAAGTGACGAAAAATGCATTATTTTTGCTCAACTCTTGACTTTTGGCTAAATATGTAGTACAATATGTATGCAGAGATATGAATGTATCAAATCCTTCTAATCTGCATACAATGTAAACTATAGGACGGAAGTTCTATTTAGGAGAGCTCCTGCCAATAAGTGGAGATCTTTAAATTCAGGTGAGCTCCTACCAATAAGTGGAGAACTTTAACTCAGTAGGGCTGTCTATCTTGTATAGCAGCCCTATTGTCACATTCAGAGGTGTTCAAATGAAAAGATTGAGATTATATACGATTGATGCTGATTATCTCAAATACTTATTCGATGTTGATGATCGAGTGATGTATTGGGAAGGTGATACATATAAGACTGACCGAAAATATATAGGTGTTGTATTAAAAATAAATAACTTTGAGTATTTTGCTCCGCTTTCTTCACCAAAGGCAAATGACTACATCTATAAAAAAGGCGTAAAACAAGTTAAAAAGAATATAATTCCTATTGTACGATTGGTTACTGATAAAGGTCATCTTCTCGGCAAAATCAAATTAAGCAATATGATTCCGGTCAAAAGTGAACATATAACTCTGTATGACATTGAGGGCGAGCCTGATAAAAAATACAAATCCCTTATTGTTAAGGAAATGATTTGCATAAGAAAATGCAAGGATGAGATTACCAAAAATGCTCTCGTGTTGTATAACCAAAAGTCAAAGGGTTACAAGAACATAAACTATCTTAATGATACTTTGGATTTTAAGAGCCTTGAAGCTGCTTGTTTGAATTATAAAAAGCAAAGCGACAACGAATAACAGTGGGTGTATCTCTACCCAAAGTGAGAAACTTATATAGTGAACTTCTCTTGGCTCTAATCAAGAAATTCCAAAGTGAGTGTTTCGCTACTCTGAATGCGATTTTAACAGAATATTTATTTAAAGCCATCACCGTAAAAAGTGGTGGCTTTTTTGCGTTCAAGGAGGTGAATACTTTTGAGCGATAATTGGATTGTTGCCAACTTGGAAAATGCCTTTGCCACTTGGAATGATAAAATGGCTGAAATATGGACTTTGGTAACAACTTCACCGGAACATTTCAAAGGCGGTACTGTGTGGAGTGTTGTGCAAGGTATTAACGGAGGACTACAAGCTATCGGACTTGGTTTGTTGGTTCTCTTTTTTGCTATGTCTATATTTAAGAGCACGGCATCATTCCGTGACTTTCAAAGACCTGAATATGCACTCAGGCACTTTATCCGCTTTGTTGCTGCCAAAGTTGCAATCACTTACGCAATGGATTTAATGGTAGCGTTATACACAATCTGCGGTGGTGTTGTTTCTGAAATTGCCGGAAGTATGGGCGGTGTTGGTGGTGCATCGGTGGCACTACCGGCAGCTATTGAAACTGCGGTAGAAGATGCAGGCTTTTGGGCAAGTATCCCTCTGTGGCTTGTTACAATCTTGGGTAGTCTTTTCATAACCATAATGTCATTCATTATGATAATGTCGGTTTATGGAAGATTTTTCAGATTGTATATGTACACGGCGCTTGCTCCCGTACCGCTTGCAACTTTCGCCGGAGAAACAACGGCAGAAATGGGAAAACACTTTGTAAAATCCTATGTGGGTGTGTGTCTTGAAGGTGCAGTTATTGTACTTGCTTGTATAATCTTTTCTGCCTTTTCAAGTTCAAGTACGCCAACACTTGATACGAGCATAACAACGGTAACGATGATATGGAAATATATCGGCGAGGTTATCTTTAATATGCTTGTTTTAGTCGGACTTATTAAGGGTTCGGACAGAATCATTAAAGAAATGCTTGGAACATAAGGAGGATAAAATCTATGTTTAACAATGTAATTAAAAGTAACGAGTTTGATGCGGTAATAAAGCTTCAGGAGAATATTGAAATGCTTGAAAGCAGACTTACCTATATGCAATCGGTAAACGATTATTTCAAAGAAAACAATACAACGCTCGGTCATCCCGAAGTACCCGTTGAAACGGCTATGGAGCTTGATAAGCGAGTAAAAGACGGACAGACAACACCATATCCCGGTCAGTTCTTTACGGATAACCGCAAAGAGATTGATAGATTAAAAGGAGTTATCGAAAGAATACAGAATAACCCTGAAACTGTCTTTAAGAGTTGGAAATTTAACGGTGGCGAAGCGGTTGTCAACCTTGCAAATAACAGACTTCAGCTCAACTTTCCTGAAAAGCCTTCGGACGAACAGATTGAAGTTCTGAAAAAGAACGGATTTAAGTGGGCACCGACTCATAAATCTTGGCAAAGACCTCTTACACATCAAACTATGTCGGTATGCGACAAGATTGATTTCATAAAACCAAAGGACGGTAGAAAGCCTACGGATATTCAGCCGAAAGCTCAGAAAAAGAATGAACCCGAAAGATGAGGTGATACAAATGTTTTTAGAAGAATTAAGTCGTATGGAAGATCTTGCATATTTGAACTTATGTATAACAAAAATTCATCTGTTAAAAAGTGCAAAAGAAACCATGCAGCGTGCAAATGAATACTATTCAGAAAATGGCACATTAAAGGGATGTTCTTTTATCAATTATAGAATCATTCCTGAAATTGAAGACGGTATGAAAAAACGTGGTGAAACAAAACCTTTTTCTGCAGCTCGTATAGCAAATCTTGATACACAGATATTTAGAATGCAGACAAAGGCGAAAGAAATTGGTAACTTTGGAAAAACGACTCATAATCCTGAAAGATAAGGAGGTCTAAAGCTTTGGAAATTCGTATAAACAAAGAAATCAAAGACTACCACGAAAGTCTGTTTATGGGACTTTCAATGCGACAGTTTATCTGTTCGCTCGGTGCAGTAGGAGCCGCAGTTGGAATCTATTTTGGTCTTTCAAATGTTTTAGATAAAGAAACTGTGTCTTGGCTATGTATTGTATGTGCGGCACCGCTTGCTGCAGCAGGGTTCTTTAAGTATAACGGAATGAACTTTGAGCAGTTTGTAATCGCATATATTTATAGCGAATTTATCTGTTCGGGTGTACGCACATATCAATCAGAAAACTATATTTACGATGCTTACAAGGAGGTATTAAAAGATGTTTCTGTTCGGAAAAAAGAAACCAAAAAAGGAAAAAAGAAGAATACCGAAAACAGTTCAGCAATCAATACCGATTGACAGATTGTATAAGGACGGTATCTTCAAATGCGGACACGCTTATTCTAAAACTTGGCGATTCTCTGATGTGAATTATGCAGTAGCATCAGATGATGACCAACTTTCAATGTTCTTGGCACATTCTGCACTCATAAACGGTCTGCCTACTGATGCTATGGCAAAGATAAGTGTGTTTAACAGACAGTTAAGTAAAGAGGTTCTTTCGAGCCTTGCAACACCTAACGGCGAAGAAAGTTATAAAGTGTATGCAGAAGAACTTGCAGAAATCTTCAGCGATAAAATGGCAGACAGTAACAACATAGTTCACGATAAGTTTATTACCATTTCTTCTGAGAAAAAGAATGTTGAAGAAGCACGAACCTTCTTCACTCGTGTTGGTAATGACTTGACCGCAGACTATGCTAAATTATCTTCTAAAACTACGGAGCTTGGATATAAAGAAAGGCTTCGTATTTTTTATGACTTCTTCCGTAATGGTGACGAGGGCGAATTTGAATTTGATATGCGAAAAGCTATTGCAAAGGGTAAGCATTTCAAAGATAAGATTTGCCCGGACAGTATTGAGTTTAAGAGCGACCATATCCGTATGGGAGAAAAGTTTGCAAGAGTTATATTCTTAAAAGAATATCCGTCATTCTTGAAAGACAGTATGCTTTCTGAATTGACGGACTTTTCACGCAGTATGATGTTGTCTGTTGACATTCAGCCAATCGCAACAGATGATGCAGTTAAGCAGGTGCAGAAAAAGCTCCTTGCTATTGAAACTGACATCACGAAATGGCAACAGAAACAGAATATGAATAACAACTTTTCTGCAAATATTCCTTACGAAATGGAACAGATGCGAAAAGAAATTAAAGAGTTCTTGGATGACCTTACTACCCGTGACCAAAGAATGATGTTTGTAACCGTCACTTTGGTTCATGTGGCAGATACACTTGATGAACTTAACAACGATACGGAAACACTTCTTTCTATCGGCAGAAAGCACCTTTGTAATTTCTCAATTTTAAGGTATCAGCAAGAAGATGGATTTAATACAGTTCTTCCGTATGGACTTATGAAGATTAAGGCAATCAGAACTCTTACAACCGAAAGCACGGCAGTATTGATGCCATACAAAACACAAGAGATTATTGATACGGGTGGATTGTATTACGGCATCAATGCAATATCACATAACCTGCTTATGTGTAACCGAAAGTTGCTCTTAAATGGTAATGGGTTTGTGCTTGGTGTATCAGGTTCAGGTAAATCATTTGCATCAAAGCTTGAGATAGCTTTGGCCGCAATATTCTCTAAGGATGATATTATCATCATTGATCCTGAACGAGAGTATTCGCCTCTTGTTAAAAACTTGGGCGGTGAGTGTATCAGACTTTCTGTTTCTTCATCTAACCATATTAACGCTATGGCAATCAATAAAGATGTTGAAGATGAAAACCCGGTATCAATGAAATCAGAGCTTCTTATTTCTATCTTTGATGAATTGTTAAAGAGTGGCTCATCCCGTATGGGTGGCGGTGTTGGTGCAAAGGATAAGTCAATTATTGACCGTTGTACTATAAGAGTATTTGCGGACTATATGAATGGTAGAACCGATAAAGAACCTACACTTATGCAGCTCCGTGATGAACTTTTAAATCAACCTGAAGCTGAAGCTCATGACCTCGCACTTTGTCTTGAAATGTTCACTACGGGTAGCTTAAATGCCTTTGCACATCAGAGTAATGTTGATGTTAATAAAAGAATTATAAGCTATGACATTTTGGAGCTTGGCGAACAGATGAAATCTATCGGTCTTTTGATTATGCTCGATAATATTATGAACCGTGTAATCGAAAACAGAAAGAAAGGCAAATATACAAGAGTTTATATTGACGAAGCTCACTTATTCTTCAAGAATCAGTATAGTGCCGACTTCTTGTTAAAGGCTTGGAAGCGTTTCAGAAAGTACGGCGGATTACTCACGGGTATCACACAGAATATATCTGATTGTCTGCTTAACGAAACTGCAAGAGGTATGCTCTCAAATAGTGAATTTCTGTTGATGCTTAATCAATCTCCTTCGGACAGAAAGGACCTTTCGGAACTTCTCAATATATCTGATACACAGATGAGTTATATTACAAACGCAGGAGCCGGACGTGGACTTATCAAAGTCGGTGGTTCTATTGTACCGTTTGTAAATGACTTCCCAACAGACACACAACTCTATAAACTTATGAGCACGAAACCGGGAGAAGGATAATATGGAAAATCAGAAATTCAATCAAAATCTTTGCCCTAATTGTCAAACGGGTGCGGATGCTTTGGCTTTGGATAACAAAGAACCCATCTGTCCGTACATTCATTTGCATAACGGACAAAGTTGCGTAAAATTCAAAGAACTGCAAAATAACAAATAACTTAAAGCGGTGGTTATGCAGAGTAACCGCCGCTTATTTTATTCAGGAGGTCAATATGAGAAACAAAGAAACCGAAAAACTTTTCAGGCTTGCTTATACTGATGCGATGACGGGATTATATAACCGAAATGCATACGAAGAAAAGCTTGAAAAACTCAACAGAGCTAATGCAAGGCTTGATAACATTATGGTTGTCATTGTAGATATTAACAGCATGAAATTTATAAATGACACATACGGTCATCGCACGGGTGATGATACAATAAAAACTGTTGCCGAATGCCTTTGTAAGACAGTAGGTACAAAGGCTGATGTTTATCGTATCGGCGGTGACGAATTTGTTTGTATTGCAGAAAGGGATATTTCATCTTACATTTCTGAATTAAGAGATTTACTCAGTTTTGTAGGAAAGGAAAAAATGTATCCGCTTTCTGTTTCACTTGGCTATTCAAAATTTGATACCAAAAGAGATAAAAACATTGATGACCTTATCAGACGATGTGACAAGAAAATGTATGATGCGAAAAAAAGAAGGTCTGTAAAATAATCGGAGGTGATTTGGTTTGAGTGAAAAAGACATCAAGATAAAACCCAAACAATCCCCAAAGTCAAACAGTTCTGCAAATATGCCGAAGGTTGCCGTTAAAAGCAAGGATGCAGTAGTAAATACGGTTAAAGATGCTAAAGCCGTAATGAAAGATACTCTTGTAAAAAAAGCGGTTGAGTCAAAGCTTGGAACAGAACAAGGATATTCTGAACCTCAAAAAGCTGATACAGAAGCTTCAGAACGAGTTGAAAATGCCGTTTATACTACTGCGGACACAGTTTATCATAAGGGCAAAACTTTTACACAAAACAGAATTAAAGAACACAGACAAAAGGTAAAAACACGGGAAAGCGAAGCTCCCGAACATCAGGAACCAACCCCGGAAGAACCTGAAACTCCTACTAAAGAACCAAAGACAGTTGAGAATGAACTTAAAACGGACGAAAACACTCCTAAAACAAAGGAAAACTATGATACTAACGAACAACCTTCAGGTAATCAAAAAGCCGTAGAACAAGCTAAAAGCAAGGCTCAGGAAAAAGCAACTGTCAAGACAAAAGAAGAATATCTAAAATCTCAAAGCGAAACAACATCTCATGGTGTTAAGACAAAAGAAAATTATATAAAGCAACATACACCTGATGATGCTATAAAGGGTGTTAAAGGAAAGGAGCCGTTAAAGGCTCCTTCTTCTGAATCTGTTGTAACTCCTAAAGATGCTCGAAAGGAATATGTTTCTAAAAAGCTAAAAACCAAAGCTGAATATGAAAAGCGACAAGCGGAACAAAATGGTGACCAAGTTGGTAACAAAAATCAGAGTGAAAATAAGGTTCTTGACACAAAAACTCCTAATGACAAAATAAAGGATGCCAAACCAGAAATTGCCGATAGCAGTTCCTCTAAATCAATGGTTAAAACCAAAGAAAGCTATATGCAATCTTTGAGGGAAACAAAATACGAACCGATTAAATCGCCCTATAACAACACACCGAAATCGAAGCAAACCACACCTTCTGTTAAAAGGGGTACGGCAAACTCAAAGAAAGCTTTGAAAACTCGTGATAATGTTGTTGGTAAATCACGGTCCGTTGTTAAAAGTGGTAGTTCCTATACATCTAAAACAGCAAAGAAAAAAACAACGAAAGCAACCAAGAAAGTTGTAAAAACTCAAAAAGAAGTAACAAAGAAAGCCGCCAAAGAAGCCGCAAAAAGAGCAAGGCAAGCAGCTATAAAAGCGGCTAAAGTTGCAAAGGCAGTTGCGGTAAAAACCGCAAAAGCAGTAGCCGCTATTGGTAAAGCTATTGCATCTGCCGTTGCAAAAGCGGCGGCAGCATTTTTTGCAGCCTTTGGATGGATAGGTGTTGTAATTGTTTTAGTTATTCTAATTGTTGTTATAATCGTTGCGGCTATTGCCGGAAGTCCGTTTGGTATCTTCTTATCTGACGAAGCTGCAGACGCAGAAAGTATTCCCGTTTCTTCAATCGTAAATGAATGTAATATGGAACTCTCGGCAAGGCTTACGGAGATTGAAGACACAACCACCCATGACAGAATTGTTATGGAGGGTGAACAAGCAGATTGGGGTTTAGTTCTTTCTATCTTTTCCGTGAAAGTTGCAGGGGTTGATGATGAAACCGTTCAGGATGTTGTAGTTATTGATGATGCAAAAAAGCAAAAACTGAAAGATGTATTTTGGGATATGCACACTATAACGAAACGAACTGAAACTGTAACAAGCGGAGAAACAACTGAAATTGTTTTGTATATAACAATAACTGCAAAAACAAAAGACCAAATGATTTCAGAATATGGCTTTACACGAAAACAAAAAGAAGCTCTTGAAACTCTGCTTGAAAACGCAGACGGGTTCATAGGAGCAACACGAAGTCTTGCAATATCTGATGTTACTGCTCAACAAGTAATTGACAATCTGCCTGATAGTTTATCTGCAGAACGAAAGAATGTAGTAAAAAAAGCCTGCTCTCTTGTAGGCAAGCTTACATACTTTTGGGGCGGTAAATCTTCTGCGATAGGTTGGGATTCTGAATGGGGCAAGATGAAACTTGTTACTGCTGAAGGAAGTAGATCTTCAGGATGTATGCGCCCTTACGGACTTGATTGTTCAGGTTTTGTAACCTGGTCATTTCACAATGCAGGTTTCTCTGAATCTGCAATCGGACACGGTACAAGTACACAAGTTTCAAAAGGAACACGAATATCGCTTTCATCGGCTCAACCTGGAGATTTGGCATTCTATAATGACACATCTCATGTCGGTATAGTTGGTGGCAAGGATGCAAGCGGAAACATACTTGTTATTCATTGTTCTTCAGGAGCAAATAATGTTGTAATTACAACGGGTGGTTTCGGTTTTGCGGTAAGACCGAACTGTTATTAAAAACAAAATCGGAGGTGTTCAAAAAGAACATCTCCGGTTAATTTTTTTAATCAAGTACATTACTTAATGGCATTATGATGAAATACTATACAAATGCCCTAAAATCAAGGTTTCATAGGTTCTTTGCAGAAATAGTCTATGATAAAATAATTGCAGTCATTATACCATATAATGGCGAAAAAATCAATGCTTTGGAGATGATTTATGTAAAATTCTCCGTCAAATTTGTTGTCAGAAAGAGAGGTTAATTATATGGCAAGACATGGTGAAAATATTTATAAGAGAAAAGATGGAAGATGGGAAGGTCGATATATCAAGGGGTATGATGCTAATGGTAAATCAATTCCGGGATATGTGTACGGAAAAACTTACAAGGAAGCAAAAGAAAAACTAACTGTTGCAAAGGTTAATGCAAAAGAAAAAGTCAAACTCATATCTTCTGATATGACGGTAGCTGATTGGTTTGATAAATGGCTTGATTCTAAAAAGCGAATTAAGAGGTCATCTTATACAACCTACTCATCAAACATTAACAAACATATTAAGAAAAAACTTGGTAAAATTAAATTAAAAATGCTTACAGATGAACATATACAAAGCTTTATTGATGATTTATCTGAAAAGCTTTCAGCTAAAAGTGTAAACTCAGTGTTTTCAATTTTAAGATTGGGTTTATCGGATGCTTATGAGAAAAATTTATCTGGTGAACTATGTAGGAAAATTAAATTACCAAAAGTAAAAAGAAAAGAGGTAAAAGTATTCACAAAGATTGAGCAAAAGGCTATTGAACAGTATATAGAGCAATCTGTTTGTCCTAATGATATTGGTATTCTTATTTGTTTCTACACAGGGATAAGAATCGGAGAATTGTGTGCTTTAGATCTTAATAATGATATTGACTTAAATAGAGGTGTTATATCAATTCAACATACGCTATACAGGGTAAAAAGTGAAAAAGGTAACAAAAAAACAGAATTAAGAATTTCTACTCCCAAAAGTGAATCGTCTATCAGAGATATCCCACTTCCTAAATTTTTAATTGCAAAGTTATCTGCGATTGAGCACGGAAGTGGTTTTCTTATTCAAAAAAACGGAAAGTTTATTGAACCGAATGTGTATTCAAGAAGATACAAAAAGATTCTTCAGGAATTGGATATACCATATCGTAAGTTTCATGCAACAAGACATACATTTGCAACGAGAGCATTGGAAATTGGTATGGATATAAAAACACTTTCAGAAATACTCGGACATTCTTCTCCAACGGTTACACTTAACCTATATTCTCATTCTTTGCCTGAGCATAAGAAAAAAGAAATGGATAGGCTCGGTAAACTGTATAATCCGTCAAATTAGTCCGTCGTAATATGTAAAATAGTGCTTGATATGGGTAAAAATTATGGATAAGTCATTAAGTAATGTACTTAACGACATTTATTTTTGCCCAAATTCAAGCATTTAATCATATTGACGGAGAATTAAGGAGGTGCGTTCTTATGAGCGAAGAAGAAAAGAAAAAATATAGATGTTGTTTTACTGGACATAGACCGGATAAAATGAAACTCGGTGAAAAAGAAATAAAGCCTTTACTTGAAAAAGCGATAGATGATGCAATTTCAAAAGGCTTTGTGACTTTTATAACCGGAATGGCAATGGGAACTGATATATGGGCGGCAGAGATAGTTTTAGATAGAAAGAAAAGAAATAAAGACTTGCATCTTATATGTGCTTTGCCACATCCAAATTTCGAGAGTAGGCGAAGTATAACAGAAAAAATGAAGTTTAATAAGATAATCAAGAATGCCGACCTTGTAAAAGAAATCAACGACCATTACTTTACTGGATGCTATCAAGTGAGAAATGAATGGATGGTTGATAGAAGTAATCTTGTTATCGCTGTATTCAATGGACAAAAAAGTGGAACAAAAAATACTGTTGATTATGCAATCAGAAAACAAATAGAGGTTATGAATGTGCTTGACATAAGTAATAAACATTGCAGATAAATATGTTAAAATAGAGAAATCATTGACAACTCTTATATATTTTATCGATAGTGGTAGAATATAAGTATCAAAAAAGAAAAAGGAGTTGTTAATATGACAATAACAAGAGAACTTATTGAAAAATTTAAACTTTATCTCATTGAGGAAGAAAAATCCTCAGCAACACTCGAAAAGTATATGCGTGATGTAACGACGTTTTTAGTTTGGCTTGAAGATTGTGAGTTGGATAAACTTATTGTGCTTCGATATAAGGAATATTTAATGCTTAACTATGCTCCGGCATCTGTCAATTCAGTGCTTTCATCACTTAACAGTTTCTTTGAATTTAATGAATGGCATTCTTTGAAGGTCAAGATGCTCAAAATACAAAAGCAGATTTTCGCCGAAAGAAATAAGGAACTTACCAAGGCTGAATACGAAAGATTGTTGAACGCTGCAAAAGAAAAAAAGAACGAAAGACTTTATTACCTTATGCAGACAATTTGTAGTAGTGGCATAAGAGTATCAGAACTTTCGTATATAACTATTGAGGCAGTGAAAGCACGAAGAGCGACAATAAATTGCAAAGGTAAAATGAGGGTTGTTATTTTGCCAAAGGATCTTTGCAAAATGCTAACGGAATACTCAAAAAGGCAAAAAATAACAAGTGGTCCTGTATTTGTTACAAGAACAGGTAAACCACTTGATAGAAGTACGATATGGAAAATGATGAAAGCATTATGTGAAAGTGCTGGCGTAGATAAAGATAAGGTATTTCCACATAACCTTCGCCATCTGTTTGCCAGAACATATTATTCACTTCAGAAGGATATTGTTCGTCTTGCTGATATTCTCGGACATTCAAGCGTCAATACAACACGCATTTACACAATGGAAACGGGCGAAGTACATCGTCGCCAAATTCAAAAATTGGGACTTTTACGGCTATAAATAAAAAAACCACATAATCGAAATTATGTGTTAAGGCGATTTCCACATAGTCGAAATTATGTGGTATGATATATATCAACTACATATCATTAGCTTAAATAGTTTACCACAAAAAGGAGTGTTTGTCAATGATTTTACCTATATTTATAAAAAATCGTCATTGTGTAAAAAAATAGACATAACAAAGCAGACCGGTTAAACAAAATTCACATTGCCCGGTCTTAAAGTCATGCCATAATTATCTCCGTTTTATGGAAATATTCTTTGTACATTTAATTTTAATTAAAAAAACATCAATTGCCTGCAACATAATTTCGATTATGTTGCAGGCAATTTTTTTTGCCACCGCTTGTAACGAGCATTACATCCAAACAAAATGTGTGGCTACAAGTAGAAAAAGAAAGGGTTGAATTAATATGGGCAATAGTGATATGTCCGAAAAAAGAAAAGCTATTATTTCGACTACATGGGACTACCTGTTGAAAACTGGATTAGGTAATGCATCTATAGGTGAGCTTTGCAAGGAAACAAAACTCGCTCAAAGCAGTCTGTATTATTGGTTTGAGAATAAGGATGACATTTGGATAGCTGCTGGAAAGTACGGCTTATCTAAAGTTGTTGATGCACTCTTTGATTTTACGCTTAATCACACAGATAATGTGCGAAAATATTTTGATACTCTTTTAGATGAGGTTGAAAAATATAAGTATGAACTTCGTCTTGCTCTTCAAATCACTACCAGTCCTGTATTTGGTGAACGTATGAGAGAAAAATCCAAAGATTTTAGGATACTTTATGAAAGATATGCTGAAAAGATTATAGGAATCTTTGGATGTACTCCTCATCAGGCGGAGGTTTTTATTTACACAATAATTGCCTGCGTAATAGATTATGCTATTTGGGATGATGGTGAAAAGACTCAAATGTTACTTGATAACTTATATGCGAGAATAATCGAAAAAATAGATATCGGACAATGACAACATTAGCAAATACATCTGCTCGGAGAGAAAAATATGAGATTAATTACCGCAATAAAAGTACAGACTCAATGCGAATTGGACAGTGAATTAAAAGATTTATCAGTGGAAAAGAAAAAAAGATTAGCGAGGTTAATTGAAGAAAGAGTTCCAAGTGGTCTTGCATCTATTGGAGAATGGAATGAACTGCTAAAAGTTTTTATGGACGCACCTCCTGAAACCGAAAACAAAATAGCAAAGAAAAAGTTACTATCTTATTTGCGAGGTGAGGAATATAAAGAAGAAAATACTCTAACGAGTAAAAGTAAATGGTGGCGTTTTGGGAAAGAAAAAAAGAAAAACGCCTAATGAACCTGATGTAATTTTATTTACATAAAAACACTTAAAACGGAGGAAATCAAAATGTATCTCAAATGGCTAAAGAAAGTCGGCTCGGTTGTACTTGCATTAACAATGGTAATCGGGACGCAGACAGCAATCCCCGTCTCAGCGGCAGCGGATAATATAGAAATTATATTGACTGATGTTACGCAGGACAATCAAACAACGCTTCAAGGTGAAGCAAAAATTAAAGTCAGCGTAAAAGGTGCTGGTGGAAGTGTAACTGCAGCACAGGTTGCACTTGATTTTGATGGTGAACTTAAATATAAATCCATTGACTTTTTAAAGGGTTCGAATAACCCACCTCAGTGTGCATTTATTCCACCCAATGCTGCACTTGCAAACAACACCGGAAAAATTCTTCCGAGTATTGTCACAAACACTACAGGAAGCATGACATTTACAGACGATGCAACTGATTTGTTTATTATCACTTTTGCGGGTGATCCCGGCGATAGCGTAACTGTAAGTCTTGATAATGATAGTGCAGCGGGTAGCTACATTAAGATTGGCAATAGTTATATAGAAACAGCCGATAATGCAGATGTTTCAAAAACTATAACTGCAAGCAATAGCAATAACGAAGGTGTAGAAGCTATCGTAAAGCTCACTATGAATAAGATAGATGATTTTCAGGTGTCGAATGCTGATGGGTATGCTGATAGTAAAATCACTCTCACAATAACCAATGAAAGTACCGGTTCAACAATCAGTACGGTTCTTAACACGGTTTCTAACACAAAGGGCGGTCATTACGATTCGAGTTCTACAGTTCCTACATTTATTGTAGAAAACACAGTTGTAAGTGGTGCTACATATACTGTCGAACTTAAAGGTCCTGGATACGTTACATATAAAAAGACAGGGGTTACATTTGCGCAGGCACTTGAATTAACAAATGCAGATTTTGTTCCCGGTGACGTAAATATGGACGGCAAAGTAGATTCATCAGATATAACTGCTTTTGAAGAAATAAAAAATGGCAGTTACGACGAATGTGCCGATTTCAACCGCAGTGGTGTTGTTGATAACTTTGATAATATTTTTGGTGAAATCGAAACTGATACTAAAACAGCTCCTGCTAAAATGTCTGCACCTACTGTAACGGGTGGCGACAAAAAGATAACTGTAAGTTGGACTGCTCCCGATAACGGTGGTTCTGCAATTACAGGTTACACTATCAAATACGGAACAAGCAGTTCTAACCTTAACAAGACAGTAGAAATTACAAATGCAACAAGCACAAGCAAGGAAATTTCAAGTCTTTCTGCAGATACTACATATTATGTGCAGATTGCGGCTAAGAACGAGATTGGTTTAGGTGAATTCTCTGCTACTGCAAATGCCAAGACTAACGCTGCCGAAGGTGGTGCCGGAGGCGGCGGTGGCGGTGGCGGCGCCGGTGGTGGCGGTGGAGCTGGAGGCGGCGGTGGAGCCGGTGGTGGTTCTACACCTACAACTCCAACTACTCCCGTAACACCCACAACACCTACTACACCTACTACACCTTCTGGTACTACAGAAACATTTACTGACCTCGGAAACTATGCTTGGGCAAAAGACTCTATCTACACATTAAAGAATAAAGGTATCATCAGTGGTGTAAGCGAAACTGAATATGCACCTGCAAACAATATCAAGCGTGGCGACTTTATTCTTATTTTAACAAGAATGTTGTCAATCTCGGATAGCTTTAACGAAAACTTTGCAGATGTTCCTGCATCAAGCTATTACTATAATGCAATAGGTGCCGCAAAAGCTGCAGGTATTGCAAGTGGTGACGGTAAGAGCTTTATGCCTGAAAATTCAATTACAAGACAAGATTTAATCACACTTGCATATCGTGCTTTCCTTACAAAAGGATATATTACAGAAACCGATGACCTGACAGCTCTTGATGCTTTTGCTGATAAGGACAATATTTCTGATTATGCAAAAACAGCGATGGCTTCTATGGTTAAGGCGGGTATCATTCAGGGTTCAGATGGCAATGTGAATCCTCTTGGTAATGCAACTCGTGCAGAAGTTGCTGTTATGTGCGCAAGATTGGTGGCATTGATGAACTAAAATGACATACACCTACGGCACTGAAGAAGATATGCTCGTTGTTCTCGGTTCGGCGGTACTAATATTTTTCGTACTGTTAGCACTTTATTTTAACTTTATTGTTCCTTTCGTTAAAGAACGGGAATATGTAAAGATGGAAATGCGTCGCAGTTATAGCGAAGATGAATACCGTTTCTGGAAACGAGAATTAAGAAGAGTATATCTAAGACATATACCTATAATCGGTAGGTTTTTCGATAATTAATCAGCGCTAAGCTGAATGATTATAAATAATTATTTTTAAGAAAGAAGGAATTAAAATCATGAGAGTAAAGAAATTACTCTGCTCAATTCTTGCAATTTGTATGGTGTTGAGCACAATGGGAACAGTTACATTTGCAAGTGAAACTGTTGACACATGGGATGGTACGGTAGACATATCTTGGTATAACGATACCGATACCGAATTTACTATCACAACTGCTGAGCAGTGGGCAGGTTTTGCTTACCTTGTAAATGGTGCGCAGGCAGACAATCCGGCGGTTAACACCAAAGAAACTGCTGATTTTGGTTATTACTGTGGCAAAAATGCTCCTAAATCAGATGCAACAGGCATTGACTTTTCCGGTGTAACAATTAAGCTTGGTGCAGACCTTGATTTTCGTGCTGTTGATGAAAATGGCGAACTTGTTAAGTTGTATGGCGGTGAAAATCTTAGCATGATGCCTGTTGGCTATTCTAAGTACACACCTTTCAAGGGTACATTTGATGGTCAGGGACATACAATCAAAAACTTATTCCAGGGCGGCTGGGATTTGTACGGATTTGCTGATTCAGGCGATGGTGTTTATTTAGGTCTTTTTGGTGTTGTTGAAGATGCAACTATCCAAAACATCGTTATTGACAATTTCAATTTCAGTTGTGAAATGAATTTGGGTACTGTTGCAGGTAGAGCTGGCGGTCAATCAACATTTGATAATATCACAATTAGAAACACCACTGTTCCCGGTTCTGGCGGTTGGTGGGCAGGTGGTTTGATTGGTTGGGCATATGGCAATCAGACAATCTCCAATATTGATATTGATGAAACAAATACAATTGCACAGTCAGGCGGTCACTACGATACAGCTATTGGTGGTATCATCGGTGGATGCAACAATGTAGATGGCGAAACAATCGCTTTCATTAACTGCGATATTGCTTGTAAGCTTGATGTATTCAACGACTGTGTTGCAAACTATGACACAAACTCATATAGAAACTGTGGCATGATAATTGGTGGCGTTGGTGAAGACAACGAGCTTGAAATCGATGGCAAATTATACCCTAATTTTGAAGCAAAAGGTTTAACATTTGATGATGTAAAAGTAACAATCGGCGATTGGGCAAACTACACATATTGTTATTCTTATGAACTCCCCAATAACTGTCGGAGAATTGAACCCGGTATAGGATATGCAGGTGTTGATGTTTCAACACTCGCTGACTATTCTATCGAAGCAGGCAGACCTTTTGACGCTGTTTTCGGTGCAGAAAATGCCGGTAATCTCAGCAATGTAAGGGGTGCCGTTAACACAAGAGTTATGGAATTCCTCGGAATTGAGGGCATTGCGGTTTACGATGTAGCTTACATTGAAAGAACAGCTGTAGAACTTTATGTTCCGGCTACAACAACAAGAGCAGCTCAGCTTATATTTGTAGATACATTTGGCTCTCTTGAAGAAGCACTTGCATCTATTGGCACTGAAGAAGGTGAATATATCTTTAAGGTAATTAAAGATATTGATGAAGATGTTGTAATTACACAGAATCCTAATCAGAAAATTACAATCACTGGTGATGAAGATAACAAACCTGTTATAAGTGGTTCTATCCAAATCGACGGACGTTCTGCTAATATTGCAACGGCAGCAACAGTAATCGAAAATATTGTTTTTGATGCTGCAGGTGCTGAAGGCGACCGTGTAATCGGCGTTTACGATGGTAACACACGTTATACAAGCAATGTTACAATTGCAAACTGTGACTTTGTTGACTACGATGCTGATAAAGACATTGTTGCAATCAAACAGTCCACAGGTGGCTGTCATAACTGGCTAGTTACAGGTTGTACAGCAACAGGTATGCACAGTTTGATTCAGGCACAGAACATTGAAGAAGGTTTTGTTGTTAAAGATTGTGTAATTACAGATTGTAAGAATGGTGTCAATGTTAATAGCTCCGAGAACTTTGAAATGACAGGTACAACAATCGAAGCAGATGGCTACGGTGTAAGAGTTGGTTCAAGCAAGGATTCTACAACAGCTATTTCCATCAAATTGGAAAACAACACAATCAATGCTGGTTCAGCAGATTCAGACGATGCAGCAATCGTTTTGCGTAAAGGTGCAAGTGCTGCCAATGTAATAATCACAAGCGGTATATACAACAGCGCAAATGGTGCAAACGCTATCTATTCTGAAGCACCTACAGCCGATGTTGCAATCAGCGGTGGTGACTTTAGTTCAAATGTTCAGGAATATCTTGTTGATGGCGTTGAAATAACAAGAACTGCCCACGGATATAAAGTAGTTGCGGATGAAAATTCAACTACAAATGATGAAGAAAAACATGCTGATTCAATCAGTGTTATTTACAAAGATGTAACAGTAGCTGGCACTGAAGGTGAAAAGACATACAAAATCGTTGTAAAAGCAAACGAAAACGATATGATTAATGAACTTGCTTCTCTTGACCTGACATTTGCATTCACAGAAACTCCTATAGCAAATGGTGATATCACATTTACGGTTGCTCCTGCAGCAGAATTTGCAATGACTGAACACGACTCTACTGTAAGAGAAGAACTTACAAAGAGATATATGTTCAACTATAATGGTGTTGATGATAACTACGAAGGCACAGCAAACGAAATCACAGTTGGTACAATCACAGTAACCGGTTATGGTGAATTCAAAATTGCAACAGCTGATGTTGATACAAACATTGTCAATGCTACAACTCTTTATGATAACTTAGTAGATTCATACACAGCAGCAGGTGCTACAGATGATGATGAAACAACAGGTGCACTTGACATCACAGGTAGCATTGCAGATGAAATCGCAGTTCCTGTAAGAACACTTACAATCAACATTGACTTCCCAAATGCAGTAGTAGATAATGCAAAAGCATATCAGGATATGAAGGTTGAAATTACCGGTACAATTGGCGGTGTTCAGCAGACAATTACATATAACCTTGGTACAGACGAAGAAGCTATGAATGCAAACGGTTCTTATGTTGTAACAGAAGATAGACTTGTTCTCAACAACGCGTACACAGTAACAGTATCAGGTGCTGGTTACAGAACAGCTCGTTACACAGTAACAATGACAGAAGATAAAGCACTTAGATTCTGGAACAACGTAATGGATGAAGCACAAGTTGTTGAAATCGGTAAGGATTCAAGTGCAGTAAATGTAACATTCCTTGCAGGTGATATCGTTAAAGACAACAAGATTAACATCTATGACCTTTCTGCAGTAGTTTCTTACTTTGGTCAGACAAACGATACAGCAGCATACAGCGATTATGCTAAGTACGACTTAAACCGTGATGGCGTAATCGACTCTAAGGATGTAGCTTATGTACTTGTTTCTTGGGATAACTAATTAAAACTTTTTGAGGTGGGAAGCCACGCTTCCCCCTCTTTCAAAGCATACAACCCACGAAAAGTGCTTTATATGCTTTGAAAGAGGGTTCAATATCTTCTTATAACAAATTTATTCAGAAAGAAGGAATTAAAATCATGAGAGTAAGAAAATTACTCAGCTCAATTCTTGCAATTTGTATGTTATTGAGCACAATGGGAACGGTTGCATTTGCGAATGGAACTGTTGACACATGGGATGGTACTGCGGATACAAGCTGGTACAACGAGGCAGATAGCGAATTCACAATCACAACTGCAGAACAGCTTGCTGGTCTTGCGGAATTAGTTAATGGCGGTAACTCTTTCAATGGAAAGACTATCAAACTTACTGCAGACCTCGACCTTTCAAACTATGCATGGACTCCCATCGGAACAAGCATCTATGATAAGTCACCTGAAACGCCTGACGTTAAGATGTTTGCCGGAAACTTTGATGGTGGAAATCATACCATTACCGGCCTGACATCCGAAGGATATGTCCCCGCAGCATCCGAAACAACGAGCACAGAGTACAGTTTTGCTCTGTTCGGCTTTGTATATGCTGCAAATATTTCAAACGTAAAACTGGCAGATGTTAATATAGACGGTGGAACCCGTTTCGACAGCGACGGAAATAGTGTTGCAGGTTCAGGTGTTGCAGCTCTTATCGGTTACTACTATGTTAAAAACGAAAAAGAGTGTGTGATCGAAAATTGTCATGTTCTGAGTGGTACGGTAAAAGCTTCTAATAACATGGGTGGTCTTATCGGATTTTTAGATTCGCAGAAAACCACACCTCAGAAAGTAAACATCACAATTGAAAACTGTTCAAATGCTGCGGATGTAACATCTGAGGCTCGTGAGGCAGGCGGTATCCTCGGTCTGCTCAATGCTTCGCGTGATGATTATACACCTACTATGGCAGGAAGCATAGCCTTCAAGAACTGTACAAACGCCGGAGATATCACCACTCTTGATGGAGGCGGTGTTGCTATTGCAGGCGGTATCCTTGGTAAAGACCAGAATGAATACAGCAATCAGCAATTGAAGATAATATTTGACGGTTGTACAAACTCAGGTACAATTACAGTTCACGCAAGTGGTGAAACACACGCATCAGGACTTGGTACATCGTTCTATTCACATGGCACATGGTTGGTGGCAAAGAACAGTTCAAACACCGGTGATATCGTTGTCTTAAACCCCGAGAACTGTGGCGGAGAGTCTATCTACGCAGGTGGATTGTTTGCTTATGCAGGTGTTATGGACGTAATGAATAGCACATCTACAGGTTCTGTTAAAGTCGGTGAAGAAGTAGGTAACACCTATGTTGGTGGTGTTTCCCACATTCTGTTCCTTGATGAAATATCTGATTTCAAAGATACAATCGGCGGTTATACATATTACCTCAACGGTGGTTATTCTCCTGAGTTCCCTGCTTTGGTTGACGACGTATCAAACTGGGGCGGTAATTTCACTGTGCTTGTTAAAACTGCACGCCTTGAAGGCTCAAGGTTTGATGGTTGGTATGATAATCCGGGATTTGACGGTGAAGTATGCACAACACTTGTTCCCGGCGTAAAGACATATTATGCTAAATGGACTGAATATGTTGCGAAAATTGATGAAACAGCATACGTTACTCTTCAGGATGCAATTGCAGATGCTCAGGACGGTGACACAATCAAAATTCTTGCAGGTGAATATGACGCGTTTACAGTTCCTGCTGATAAGAACAACCTTACATTTGTTGGTGAGACAGGTTCAAATGGCTTAAGCCGTTCAGTAGAAAACCTTGTAACAATTAAAACACTTGAAGAAGGTATTGAAACCCATAACGGCGGTGTATTTGTTCAGGCAGAAACAACAACATTTAAAAACCTTAACTTTACAGCAGGTACAGTTAATGGTGCAAAATCAGGTTGGATGAGCTCTTCTATCGGTAACACAAATGGTGACACCGGTATGAGAAGCAGTCTTAAAAATCTTGTTATTGAAAACTGTAACTTTACAGGTTCAGGTGTACAGCAGGCAATCTGGACAAATCACGGTAACATTACCTTTAAGGATTCTACAATTACAAATTATTCAAAAGGTATTGACAACTACGCAATTGGTGCAGACCAGAAGGTTGTAATTGAAAACAGCGTAATTACAGATGTTTATAATGCTTTCCATACAGGCGAAGCAAAAGATGGTTCGAAGATTGTTGTTACAGGAACTGAAATTGATTCTGATGTAATCGACTTTGGTGGTGCGGTTGCAGTTAATGTTGAAGAAAGCACAATCAAGAATGCAAAAGTAACAACTTATGCTTCATCAACATTGAATATTTCTGAATCTGCACTCTATGATACAACTTATGCAATTTATGAAGGTGCAACCGGATCTATTACACTTGATAGCAACTATGTAAATAATGTAAATGAAGTGGCAGAAAATGCAAAAACAGAAAACATTACATTCAGCACATATTATCCTACTTATGAAGACTTTGTAGCAAAAACAGGTCTCACGGGAGTCCCTGCAATTACTGATTCGATAAGAGTTAAGTTCGTGGATGTAACAGATGCAAATGCCGAAGGCGAAAAGGTTTACAATATCAATCTTGTTGCAACAGACGATGAAATAATCAACAGACTCAACTCAGCTGATTTAACATTTGCTTTCAATCCTGTTGAAGGTGATGTAGCTTATGAAATTATCGTTTCTAACGGCGAAGTAGCGATTAACCCTGTTGATAATAGCAAAGTAAGATACGAATTCCATTATAACGGAAAAACTGGTGTTACAACAGACAGTGCTAATACAATCACAATTGGTCAGGTTAGATTTGAAGGTTACGGCAAGTTTGACTTTACTGTAGATGCAACCGTAGATACAAATGCTGCTCACGCAACAACAGTTGCAGACAATATTGTTGATACATTCATTCCCAATGGTAACGTTGCAAACGGTGAAGGTATTCTTGATGTATCTGACAACACAATTACAAATGTTGTAATCGCAGTTCCTGACAGAAATCTTGCAATTACAATTGACTTCCCGAATGCAATCATTGACAATGTTATTGCATATCAGGATATGAAAGTTGTAATTTCCGGCGGTGACCTTGTTGAAGATATTACAATCGACCTTGGTACTGATGCAGTAGCAACAGAACTTGACATCTTTGGTAAGGTTGACGCTGCATTTGTTGCAGAAATGGTTGATGGTTCTTATGTAATCAATGTAACAGATGCTCTTACACTCAACAACGCATACACAGTAACAGTAAGTGGTGCTGGTTACAGAACAGCTCGTTACACAGTAACAATGACAGAAGATAAGGCTCTTAGATTCTGGAACAACGTAATGGACGAAGCTCAGGTTGTTGAAATCGGTAAGGATTCAAGTGCAGTAAATGTAACATTCCTTGCAGGTGACATTGTTAAAGATAACAAGATTAACATCTACGACCTTTCTGCAGTAGTTTCTTACTTCGGACAGACAAATAATACATCAGCTTACAGCAGTTATGCTAAATACGACCTCAATCGTGATGGCGTAATCGACTCTAAGGATGTAGCATACGTACTTGTTTCTTGGGATAACTAATTAAAATATTTGAGGTGGGAAGCACCGCTTCCCCCTCTTTCAAAAGGCATAGATGAAATATGCTGTGCCTTTTGAAAGAGGAATTACTTCTTCTTAAAAAGGGCGGCGAGCAGCAAAATCCTTGCTCGGTGCTTTAAGTGGCAGTCGCTTGTTGAGCACCGCCCATCAAACCATTAACAATTATGAGAACTGCCACAAGGCACTATGGAGGTGAGGATTAAGTTTACAGTTATTCACTTTGGTTACAGAGAACGATGAATAATGCTGCTCAAACTCTCTGTTCGCGAGCGAAAGCGATAATTTCGTAGAAAACTTAATAAAGAAAGAAGGAATTAAAATCATGAGAGTAAAGAAATTACTCTGCTCAATTCTTGTTATTTGCATGATGTTGAGTACAATGGGAACAGCAGTTTTTGCAAAGCCTGCATCTCCGGTTGCCCCTGCAGAGGAAGAAATATCGATTATCGATATTGAAGAAAGTGGAGATGTAGCAGAAGTTGCCGGTGTTGGTTACGCTACTATTCAGGATGCGATCAACGCTGCCAGCAAAGGTGACACTGTAACTATTGCCGCAGGTGAATACCGAGGATTTGATATTAGCAATAAAGAAATTACAATTCAGGGTACAGTTGGCGATGATGGTGAATTGCTTACAACTATCAAAGGCGGTAACCCTGCGATCACAGGTCATGGATTTAACGGCACAATCAAAGACCTTAAGATTAAAGATACCTTCAAGGTTATGTATGCAGAACCAGTAAAGAATGTTACTATTGATAATGTTCACATTGCAGGTGCGACATATGGTTTCCATCTTGTTGCTTACACCACTGGTATTACATGGACAATACAGAATAGTTATATGGACTTAAGTTGGGCAAACTCATTCGGTGTATATGATGGTGGATATGCTGACATTATTATCAGAAACAATAAGTTCGATACAACAAATCCATACTATCCCGAATATGGTGCTCTTGCAGTAAATACTTTTTCACCAAGCGTAACAGTTGAAGATAATATTTTTGGTGAAGGTGCAAGAATTTATATTGATGCATCAGTTTCTGACACATCAGATATAAATATTGGTGCAAACTACTACGCTGATGGTGTGGAAAATGCTTTTGCCGATGATTCTGATGGTGTTACAGTTGAAATCAATTCTTACTATGCCGATGTAAAAGAAAATAACGAACTCACCGGACTTGTTGATACAACAAAAACATATGTTGCATCTATTAAAAATGAGAACGGTGATGTGACCTATTGTGAAACCTTGAAAGCTGCGATTGAAGATGCATCCGAAGGTGATACAATATATGTTCTTAACGATATTGAAATTGCTGCTGACGCCAATGTTGCTATTAATGGTGTTAATATCATTGTCATGGACGATGTAGTAGTAACAAACAATGGTACCATTGACGTATTTGGAGAGGCAACTATTGTCATTCCTGCACTTCAAGGTGAAGGTGATTTTAATCTCCAAGACGGTGCAACGCTTGTTGATTCAGCAATTGCCGGCAGTGTATTTGTAGCTGGTAATGTTACATTTGACGGAAAGAATTCATTCAAAATGATATATGATTTTGGTACTCTTACCGATTACTATGGCACCACTGCTAACATGGAGTGGACTGTAACAGAAGGTTCATCTGTAACGCTCACAGATAAATCACGTTATGGTCTTGGTTATGGCGATAATGTTACTATTAACGGTACAATTTCAAATGCTTTAACAGCAAGAAATAATTTATCTATTGATGATGCATCATTATTTATGCATGGAATGGTTGCACAGGAAAGTAAAGGCTGGAATTGCAATAGTGTATTCACTGCAAATGATGCTTATGTAATTATCGGTGAAAATAATTCATTCGGTAATAAACCCGGTAACTACGGTGGAACATACACATTTAATATAAACAACACAGTGTTAGATGCATCAAGAATTACTTTCTATGAAGCGTTGTCAAAAACAACATTTAATATCACAAACAGTGATGTTAAAATGGGTACATTTATGACCAGAGATGCAGATTCTGTATTTACAATTTCTGACTCAAAAGTTCTTTCAACTACTACAACAAATGGTAATGACGAGGGTAACTACAATGCAGGAACACTTAATCTTATAAACAGTGATTTAGTATACAGTGCACCAGTAGTAAATACAGGAAAGATTGTTGTAGACACCAATAGTTCAATTACTGCACCTTCAATTTCTGGTACAGGTGTTATTGAAGTTGACGTATCTAATTATAGCGGATACGGAGATCTTGAAAGTGTAATCAACGCAGATCTCAGCGGATTTACCGGTGAAGTAAAAGCCATAGGTGGAGATGCAGCCAAGGTTACATTAGTTGACGGTAAGCTTGTATTTGAGGTTAAGCCTGTGGGCGGTCCTATCATCGCATATACTGACTCTACAAGAATCTGGGGAGAAACAAAGGCGAATGCAAAAAGCAGCTATGAAATTGCTATTTATTCAGACGAAACTTATATGGGTAAAACCTCACTTAACAACATCAACGGCATTATAAATGGTAATGTAAATGTTACATGGAGCATTAAACTTGACACTTCTTCAAATGGAGCCGATGGATATTGGTCAATGGTATGGGATGTTGTTCCCTCAATAAACTACCAGCCTACACATGCAGCTCTTATCGTTGATGGAGTAGAAGTAAGCAGAAGTGCAATTCAGTTAAATGGCCCTGATGGCCTCAATAAGATTTACGCTGTAATCACTGATGCTGATGGGAAAATTTTAAGCTATCAGACAAGTTTAGACAAAGCTATAGCTAACGCAAAGAATGATGAAATTGTTGTTCTTATAAAAGATATTGCACTTGATGCACCTATAACTGTTAATAAAGATGTTAATATTGATGGAAATGGACATAAGATTACTCAGTCCAAAAAGTGCAAAAACGAACATGCGCTTATTTACTTTGATGGTGCAGATGTTCTTGATGTTAATATTAAAAATTTAATATTCGATGGTATCAAAGGTGGTGCGGCAATTCGTACTCTTGGTGCAAATATGAACATCGACAACTGTGTATTCCAGAATTGCGAACATACTCAAGTTCAGGGCCTTGTACGTTTAACTCAGGGTTCTGCAACTATTAAGGACTCAAAGTTTATCAATAACAATTGCTCTATGGTTGTATCTTACAATTATGATACTAATGGTCTTGCAGGTGATAAACTCGCTATTGACAACTGTGAATTTGAAGGAAATACAGCAAGTAGCACTGCAATTGTTTACTATGTAAAAGGTGATGCTTGTACAATAACAAATAGCGAATTTAGAAACAATAAAGTAAGCTGTACAAACAATGGTGCTACAGTATACCTTGGCTTCCAGGAAAATTGTACTATTAAAAAGTGTTTATTCAAAAACAACAATGTTGTAGATTCAAGTGATAGTAAGAGAGTAGCAGGTGCAATTTTCTTCGGTTATGATGCAGATATCGCTGAGAATGTATTTGAAGGTAACACTGCAACAAACGCAAACGGAGATGATTTAGGTCAGCATGTATGTACAAGCACATACTATGATTGTGAAATCAATCTTAACAACAACTATTTTGATGGTGAAGAACCTGTAGAAGGCAAACACTACTTCATTCAGCACAAAAATGGAGACGGAACATTTAATTTAGAAGAATATTATAGAGAATATTCAATTGATGCTGACGGAAATCTTGTTCTTGCAGATCTTAAACCAATTGTTTCAAAGATAGTAGCAGTTCAGTATGTAGAAAATAATGAATTGAGCGATGCTGATAATGGTTTAAAGGTTTATGATATCGTAATCGTTGCAAAAGATGAACACATCATAAATAGACTCAATGCAGCTGATCTTACATTTGCAAATAGTTCAGATAAGGTTGCATATGAAATTGTAGCTGCTGAAAATATCACACTTACACATAACAGTGATTATCCAAACCGTTATATGTTTAACTTCGATGGAAAAACAGATGTTAAGGATACAGATGTAGCTCTCACAATCGGATGTGTTCGTTTTACAGGATATGATTCATTTACATTCAATGTTGTTGAAACTGTAGAAACAAACCTCATTACTGCAACAACTCTCGATGATAATATCGTTTCATACTATGCTGCTGATGGACTATCATTAAATACTGATGTTGATGGTGATGGTTCATATCTGGGTATTATTGAAACAGAAATCAAGGTTCCTGTAAGAACACTTACAATCAACATTGACTTCCCAAATGCAATTAGAGATAACAAACTCGCATATCAGGATATGAAAGTTGAAATTACCGGTACAATTGATGGCGTTCAGAAGACAGTTACACATAACCTTGGTAAAGGTGAATGGGAAATGAATGAAGAAGGTTCCTATGTTGTAACAGAAGACAGCCTTGTTCTTAACAATGCATACACAGTAACAGTAAGTGGCGCTGGTTACAGAACAGCTCGTTACACAGTTACAATGACAGAAGATAAGGCACTTAAATTCTGGAACAACGTAATGGACGAAGCACAGGTTGTTGAAATCGGTAAGGATTCAAGTGCAGTAAATGTAACATTCCTTGCAGGTGATATTGTTAAAGATAACAAGATTAACATCTACGACCTTTCTGCAGTAGTTTCTTACTTCGGACAGACAAATGATACATTAGCTTACAGCAGTTATGCTAAATACGACCTCAATCGTGATGGCGTAATCGACTCTAAGGATGTAGCATACGTACTTGTTTCTTGGGATAACTAATTAAAACACTTGAGGTGGGAAGCACCGCTTCCCCCTCTTTCAAAACATATAACTTGTTTGATGACATTTTTAGACCGACACCTTTGGTAAATGAGTTATATGTTTTGAAAGAGGTATTTACCTCTACAAAAATTACAAAGGAGCAAACAAATCTATGACACGCAGTAAAATCATTTCACTAATATTAAGTATTGTTATGCTTATTGGTATATTTCCGATGAATATATCGGCAACCGATAATGATAAAACTCTGCGTTCGGTTTATCTGCACGCTCAGAGAGAAGAACCGCAGATAACAACGAATAACAGTACTGTATATATGGGTGAAAATGCAGATATATATTTTGCAGTTGATAATCCAAACAAAGGAGCATATGAAAATAATACGCACAAAGAACCACAGTACGATATGAACGGATATACGCTCCGTATTTGTTTTGATGCAGATTATTTCGATTTTGCGGGCAGTGATAACAGTGCTCCGATTAACTATGCAATTCCTGATGAAAACTTTGGAACATCAGATAAAGATGATGAGGAATTAGGAGATGACACAGGAACAGACGTGCCACAGTCTGTAGGCTACTTTATATATAGACATGGTAGTGGAACATATACATTGGGAACTAAAACCTATAAAACTGCATACATAACTGTTTTTTACAGCGGTGGTTACGTTCCTCAAAAAGAAGATGGAAAGCTTTGGTATAATCTTGCTAAACTTTCTTTGACACCTAAGAAAACAGGTAGCACAGATGTGTTTATAGATATTGATAGTGGCGATGATAATTATGCGCTTGAACTTTTTGCAAAAAATCAGTCTGATGAACTTTCGGAACAAACCTTTAGATTTAATGCGATAAATGGCGGATATCATCATATTTTAATCAAAGATAAGTCTAAACCGGCTCCACCAATTGCTACTCCAACATCAGGAAGTTATGTTGAAAAAGTAACTGTTGAACTTACTCAGGAGAATGATCTCCCAATTTATTATACTACAGACGGGAGCGAACCTTCAGGTAGCTCAACAAGAATCTTATACACCGAACCTATTGAAATTACGATTGACACAGAAATTAAAACCTGTGCATATCGTGCTATGGATAATAAGTATTCGAGTTCTGTAAGTTATGAATACAAAATTTTACCTGACAGACCTTATCTTTTTGACGAAGGCAAAGAGCTTTTACCTGACATAAACAGTCTTTCTTCAAAATGTGATGTTTATGTTTCTGATAAAAACGTTTATGGGAATATAGCTGACGAAAGTGAAGTATATTATACCTTTGCGAATCTTGATTCGGAAAATCCTGTAATCGGAAACGATCCTGAAACAAGTTGGGTTATTGTTTCAAAGCAAAATCCGGTTATTGAAATTGACAAAAATAGAACTGTTAAACTGATAACAAAGAAACTTGAAGAATATAGCGAACCGGCTATGTATTTCTTCTCGGTTAAACCGCTTGCTCCTGTTGCGGATAAGCCTTCTAATGAATATAATGAAAAAATAGATGTGAGATTATCTTGTGGTACAGAAGGTGCAACAATTTACTACACATTAGATGGTAGCGATCCCAAAACAAACGGAGTGGAATACACAGGCATTCCGATAACTCTTGCAAAGGACACAACTCTTCGTGCGATAAGTTGTTATGAAGGCGAATGGAGTGATAAAGCTTCATACTATTATCTATTCAACTTCTATGATGATTTTGGTGTAGATGCGTTCTATCCTTCGGGTGTGTATGAAGGAAGTGTTAATGTTACTCTGACACCGAATAATCCGAATTACACCATAAAATACCATACCGGTGATGGTGAATGGAAAGATTATACAGATATTCTTGTATTAGATACTGATACAGATATAATCGCAAAAGCGGTTGAATTGAATTTAGATGGTACTATTAAGGCAGAAGGTCAACCATATACATTTACATATAAAATAAAGCCATTACCACCTGAATTTGCGCCTGAGAGCACACAGTTTACTAATGCAAATAAGATTACAGTTTATACCCCTGAAAGCACGGAAAGCACGACAAGCAGATATAAACTTTACTATACGCTTGATGGAAGCGATCCAACCACAAGCAATACTCGTATCCTTGCTAACGATACATCTGATACAGCTGTGATTGACATTACAAAGTACACTGTTGTAACTGCCGTTGTATTAAAGGATAACGAGAGTTATTCGAGTGTGGTTAAACATTCATACGATATTGTGACAGTAAAGCCTGTTAAACCTCTTACCTCACTTTTGCCCGGATATTATACACATAAAATAGGTGACGATAAATATACAACTCAGTTTATGCCGGTTCCGCAAGGAACACATATTTATTACACTATAAGTTATGACGGCGGTCTTTGTCCTGAGCCGATCCCAAATACAGACGGAACATATTTGTATGACGGAAGCTCGCTTATTGACATCAAAGGAAATACTGTTATAAAGGCTGTATCTGTAAATGCTTTTGGTATAAAGAGTGATGTGGGTATCTTCTCATATGTTATTACACCTGAAGCACCGAAGGCAGCTCCTTCAGCAACAATAAGCGGGAATAAACTACCTGTTGTTCCTGTTGATGCTGTTCAAGGAAGTACGGTAAAATATAAAATCGGTGGATTTACAAACGAATTTGTGAATTCTGATGATGAGAGATTTTATATTGATACAGAAACAGGAATGGCATATCGAGATAAGAACTGTACTGAACAACTTGGTAGATTAAATACAAGTGTAAATTCAGGTAGTGTAACACTTGAAATTTCATCGGAACTTGATGGCATTAAGAGTGATACCAATAGATATACTTATGCCACATCTAATGGAGATGTTCTTGCTCCGCCTTATGCCGATAAGGAAACAGGAACATACGAAGAAATAAAAATTGATAATGACAATAACATTCTTAAAGTTATGCTGTATTCTTTGAACAATGGTGGAAAAATTCAGTACCGACTTAACAATAAAGGTGATTGGATTGATTATACTGACAGCAATGGTTTGTTATTCAAGGAAGATACCATTCTCCAACTTAGATATAGCAAAAATGGCAAGTATAGTTCTGTTGTAAGTTATGTGTATAATTTCGTACCACTTGCACCTGTTATTGAATTACCTTCAGGTACATATCTATCGAGTGATAACAAGACTACGACAATCAGATTAAGCGAAGACGCTCCAACTGATAAAAATTATAGCATTTGGTATAGACAAAATGGTGATGCTAAAGATTTCAGATATACAGGACAGGAACGTTCGATTACTCACACTATGTCATTTAAAGCATATGTTTTGAATCAGGATACCGGAAGAGTAAGTGCGAATACAATCCACTACTATATCATTGAATCAGGAAGTGCAGCAAGTGGAAGTGTGTATATAGCATATCCGTATGATGTTGAAAGAATAAGTGCTCATTTACTTGGCTCAGGAGATTATGCAGAAGGAATTAAGTTGCTTTCGCAAAACAAGACGGCTGATATTCATTACTATTATACTTATACTAAGACAACAGATGGTCAGACTATTACAACTAATACTGCCGTATATGATGTAACCAGACCAATTATTCCGACAGCTCTTATGGACGACATTACTATCGTTGCTTGGCTTGAAGATGAAAATGGTAAAATCGAAGGCAGTGATGGTTTGTTTGAAATTGATTTCATCCATCTAGATATTCCCACAACTTCTCTCGAATCAAGTGGTAAAGTTGAATTTTCTAAAGGAACGAAATATACACTTATAAATGATTATTTATTAGATGATAACATTATTCTATACTATACACTTGATGGAAGTAATCCAACAGATAGTGAGAATGCAAACAGAATTGCATATAATGGTGAAGAATTGTCATTGAACCAAGCAACGACTATTAAAGCGGTGTATTACAGTGCGTGTGGGAAATGTGTTGAGTGTAAAGTTCCTAATAAGTCAGGTTGCTGGAATGGCGTTTATGGAGAAATTGGAACATATAAATATACAATTCCTACAACAGTTCCTTCCGGTGGCGGAGGCGGTGGAGGTGGCGGTTCCACAACCATCGATAAAACAAGAAAATATACAAAAGATATTTTCGGAAATGAGCATCCGACACATATAGGCTATATAAACGGGTATCCTGATGGTAGCGTGCAACCCGAAGGAGATATAACACGTGAGGAAATCACATCTATTCTTTATCGTATTACGAACCATCAATATGAAAAACCATTTGTAGCAACAGGCAAGGTGTTCCCTGATGTTTATGCGGGTAGATGGTCAACACATGATATTGAGTATATGGCAGATAAATCTATTGTTTACGGCTATCCTGATGGTGAATTCAAACCGACAAGAAATCTAAGTCGAGCTGAATTTGCAGCTCTCATATTTAGATTTACAGGGATTGAAAAGGCTAATATCAAGAATCCGTTTACTGACTTTGATGAAAGTTATTGGGCTTATGAAGAAATTCTTGCACTTACAAGCACAGGACTTGTTGAGGGATATCCTGATAAGACATATAAGCCTGAAAATAACATCACTCGTGCAGAGGTTATGACAGTTATAAACAAGCTGCTTGGCAGAAAACCTTTGGAGAGTTACGTTAAATCACTTGAATTCAATCCTTACAATGATCTTTATGAAGATACTTGGTATTATGTAACGGTTTTGGAAGCAACGATTACCCATAACTATTGGCTTGACAACAAGGGATATGAATACAAGTGGGAAGATTGGAAGTAATTATCGTAATGGGAAGGATTGTAATACATCCTTCCCGCACAAGAGAAATTTCATAAAGGAGCATGCATTTTGATACAGGACATTAAAGAAAAAACAAACGATGATTTATTAGAGGTTATTAGAAAAAAACTGAATTGCACATATATATCGGATTTGCGAAATGAGCCTAATAATACCTTTGCCAGACAGTTACTAAAGAAATTTAATCTTAAAAAGTACAGTAACAAAGTTTTAAATGATGCTTATAACTATCTCTTTAGCAATGAGGATGATTTTCATTTCGAGCAAATATAAAACAGCGGATATTATTTGGTGCTCTTTTCTTGCGAAACAGTGCGGAAAGACACGAGTTACCTTATTCTGCAACAAAAGAATGGAGCGTAGTTATGAATATTATTATCGACATGGACAACCAAAAAGCAGCTAAAGAAATAAAAAAGTTAATTTTGCTGTATAAAAAGCAATACAAAATCAAAGTAATTATTTCAAAAAGTACTGACAAAGCTGTGAAAATAAGCAACAAAATTCTTGCTGATTGTATTATTTATGATAGACAGGCAACATCACAGTTTAATGAATATTTTAGCAAATATACATACAATGGGTTATGGTTTGTACCGGTTTCTTTTATTGATGACAAGATGGATGTTGTGGATGCAATCAATACAGGAAGAACAGCGTATTATATCACGATGCCGATTGACAAAGATATTGTGTCTACGATGTTGAAATGTATATCTAAAAAGATAAAACGACTTTAGAAAGGAAAAAAGCGCATGAAATATATAACAGGATTAATAGTTGGCATAATTGTGCTTTTTCTTATTGTTGCAATGTACAGTGCTTTAATAATTGCAGGTCGCTCCGACGATCAGGCAGAAAAGGAAAACAGCGAAGGAGATGACGACATGTTTTTGAAAAAGCAAATATGTCCAAGATGTAAGACTGGCAAATATACTTATGACCTTGATCCTAAATCAGTGACATGTCCATACATTGGATGTTGGAAATGTAATAAGTGTCACTTTTATAAGCCTTTAGAAAAAATATCAAAGGAAGATAAAAATGAGGTGGCAAAAAAACAACAAGAATATCATGTATTAAAAAATAATTTTTTAGAAAGATTTTTTTGTAGGATTAAAAACGGATGAGATTAGGAGCATTTCTGTATCGAGATGCTCTTTTATTTTTTAAAATGTTTGTAAAAAATAGAGATTTTAAAATTAAAAAAGCATACTTCTTGAAAAAAATACAAATTAATGATATAATTTTAAGGGTTTTAGGTAAAAAATGAAATAAAGCTCTCAAATATTGTATACATCGTTGAATTTTGAGGTGATATTGTGACAGAAAAAGAATTTTATAATATAATGCAGGAAATAATTATAGCTTTAAAAGAAAAGGGATACTCTCCCTATGACCAAATTCTTGGATACCTAAAAACAAACATAGATACATATATAACCCGTCATAATGATGCTCGTAATAAAATCAAAAGTTTAGATAAAGAAAAACTAAAAGAATATCTTGAAAAAAATATCATTTCGTAATGGGGTAAGGTGGTTGATGAAGTGCGTCAATCACCTTTTATTATTTGGATTGCACGAGGTACTAACACTTTTGTCCTTATAAGATAGGACTTTGGTTTCTTCAAAAATATGGCGAAGAATGGTATAATTTGGTTGAGTGAGGTACCCCATTATGAATAAGCAAGAATTTGGTAATAAAATTACTGAGCTGCGAAGGCTCAAAAATATATCGCAAACCGAATTTGCTGAAATGATAGATATTAGTGTATCGGCTCTTTCAAAAATTGAGAGAGGTGTAAATTCACCGCGAGTAATAACTGCTGAGGCAATGGCTGAGCATCTTGATATTTCACTTGGAAGATTACTTTCGTCTGATAATGCTATTGGTAAAGAAGAATATATAGATGAAATTATTCAACAAATTTCAGTAATGGATAAATGCGATATTGAAAGTATTATAGAGTTCATAAAATATTATAACAAAAGAAAAGAAGCAATTTTAAAAGAAAAAGAAAGCAAATAACTATACCCATTGTCGGGTTCCCGAATTTATAACCGAGAACCTGATTTTTTTACCCCATTTTTAGAAAGGCGGCGAAACTACGATGAAATATATCAAAGGAAATAAAAATGTTTCATTTGTAAATAAAGCCTTTCTTTTTGTGTATATGGGGCGGTTCCATAAGACTTAGATAAGGCTTAGCGAATTATAAAAGATTTTTGCTAAATCTGTCAAATAACAAAGAAATTGCTTGCTTTATATATTATGTTGACGAAAAGTTTTAGCTTTTCGTCAACAAGCTTCGACAGACTATGCTATCGAAAAATGATATAATAATAGATAAATAAAGATATTTAATCAAAACAGATTGAATAAAACGGATTGCCGTTGATGGAGGTAAATAAAATGCTATTATTATATCAAAAGATTATTAAAAGTAGAATAATGAATCAAAAACCGCTTGGTTCTTCAGGGAATCAGGCGGTATTTTTTTCTGAAAAATTTGTTTAATATAATCGCATAATAAAATATATTGTCAAAATATGGAAGAAATGAGGTGTTTAAAGTGTCAATCAGCGAAGAATGTTCAGAACAATTTTTACAACTAAATAGTGAAAAAATTTGGCGTGGCAATCTCGCACGCACATAAGGTTATTCGCTTCTGATGGCAGGCGAATTGCCGTGCGGTCAGGAGTGATAAAATATGTGTATTTGCCTAACACCAATTCTATATGTATTTGTAAGAAGAAGTCGCTCTCATCAACATAGGACAAGCAGTAATAATTCTAACAGTAGTTCCGATGCTGATGGTGGAGCAAGGATTCGCTCAAACCGTACAGCCAAAGAAAGCTCTTTAGGTAGAGTTTGCTTTGGCTGTTTTTTTATCCATAAAAACAGAATATATCGTTGTCGGGAACCTCCGCACTCCAATCAAATTTAACACTAATTTGATTGGAGGAAAACTTTATGAAAAATTTTTTAAAAAAATTTTTAGAAACCTACCATAGTTTGGGTAGTTTCACATTTAAAATGTGTTTTGAAAGGAGGTGCAACGGCTATGTCTAATGATGGAGCAAAAGTATTTGAAAGACGAATGGAAATGCTTTTCCTACTACACAATGTTAAGGAAACAACAGTACCATCATTGGCTAATTACTTTTCTGTGAGTGCAAACACTATTCACAGAGATATTTCCTTCCTTAGTCGTTATGCACCTATATATACACGAAACGGAATGTATGGCGGTATCTTTTTATTGAAAGGATATAAAAGCGATTTGAATCTGCATTTGTCGGAAGATGAGAAAGAATTACTTGAACAACTTGCAGAAAAAGTTAATAAAAAAGATGCACGATTGCTTCGTAATATCCTACATAAATATTCTATGCCACAATCTGATGTGTAATTCCTTTCAAGAATGAACATTGAAAAAGAAAGCGTACAAGATAACGGTATCGCAGTATAGTAGCAAACGGATACATTCCGGTAGGTTTGAGCCTAACAATGGGTACGCCAAGACGATTTACAAATACAACCTTTTATTTCCTTCTTTCTAAAGGTTGAAATCCGAGCGAGAACTATCATCATTGTAAAAGAGGGTTGCTCCCTTGTGGCGAAGATGGCTTATCGGCATAATGATACTTCTGCTTAGTCACAGTCCGAGCGTTAAAAGCGTCGCAGGCAATGAAAGCAGTCCGGGCGGAGCCGGGAAGGTGGAACTCCTATGGAGCAGTTACGCAAGCTGCCATCCGTTTTTGCTTTTAGTTTTGATAGCATAATTAAGGGGACTGATATGTGCCTCCTCAGAGTGATTGTATTACACCGATTATATTTTGACTCGTTATAGTTTGTCAGTCCCTTTACTTATGCTATTAAAGCAGAGATTTTATTATTTTGGAGGTGTACTGATATGACAGCAGAAAAAAGAAAACGAAGTGATTACGCTAAAATGTTAAAACAATATCCTGATGTACTTAGAATCGAGCAAATGTGTGAAGCTTTGGGCGGTATGAGTACAAAAACCGGATATAAGATGTTAAGAGAAGGTAAAATCGGAAGTATAAAAGTCGGACGAGAATATCGCATAACTAAAGTTGATATTATCGACTATTTAATGAAAGCTAACTGATTTTTTTGACGAAATCACCTGCTATTGGTAAAATATTATTGTCAATAGTAGGTGTTAATTATTTCTCAAAGAAGGAGGTTCAAAGTTAATAAGGAGGTAACACTATGATTAAGCACACAAAAATCAATGTAGATATTGATGTTAAGGTATATTTAAGAGAGAAAAAAGGATATTTTTATGCCGTTTTAATTTATAAGAATGTAGCCGGAGCAAGAAAAGAAAAATGGATTCCGACTAAGCTTACAGTTCGTGGCAATAAAATGAAAGCAAAGGGAATTTCAGAACAGTTTTTAATGGAATTTGAGATTCCTGATGAGGATTTATATTTGCTTGGCGATAAGACTCAAAAAACAGCAAACTCTTACACCGTAACAACTGTGATGGAAGAAACTGTTGCTGAAGCAACAATTCCAACAGAGATGCTAAAAAAAGTCACATTGGAGGACTTGTCAAAAGAGCAAGTGGCAAATCTTTCATTTGCAGATTATCTTGAATTATATTTGCCATATACACGAAAAGGTAAAAAACAGATTGAAGATACAACTTATGCTTCTTATGTGAATAATGTAAAGAGTCCTGTTGGACCGTATTTTCGTGAATTGGGAATAACTCTTCAAGAGCTAACGGCGAGAGATATTCAAGAATTTTATGACATTCAACTTGAACGAGTTACGGCAAATACAGTAATTCACTACCATGCAATCATTCGGTTGTCGCTCTGCTATGCGAGAAAAAATGGATATATTAGAGAAAACCCTATTGAAGAAGTAGATAAGCCTGAAAAGAATCAGTTTGTAGGTAAATTCTATAATGCAGACGAATTAAGTAAAGTAATAGAACTTACGAAAGGAACACGCCTTGAAGTTCCGGTTCTTATGGGCGGCTTTTATGGACTTCGTAGAAGTGAATGTGTAGGTTTAAGATGGTCGGCATTTGATTTTGATAATGATGTTTTCTATATCAATCACACGGTTACAACACCGAGAATTGATGGGAAAATGAAAATTGTAGCAAAAGACAGAGCTAAAACAAAATCAAGTTTGAGAGCTTTGCCACTTGATGCAGGTGTAAAAAAACGATTGATGGAAATCAAAGCACAACAAGAAGCATATCAAAAGAAGTTCAAACGGTCATATAGTAAAGAATGGGCAGGATATGTAATGGTAGATGAACTTGGTGGACTTGTTCTTCCTAATTATATAACATCAGCATTCAAGCATCTGTTAAAGAAGAATGAGCTGCGTGAGATACGTTTTCATGATCTCAGACATACTTGTGCATCATTGTTACTCAATAAAGGTAAAACTAATGGTGTAACATTAAAAGATATTCAGGTATGGCTTGGACACAGTGATTTTTCTACAACTGCAAATACATATTCTCATTTAGATGCAAATTCAAAAGTTTCATCACTAAACACACTTGCGGGAGTTGTAAATTTATGAGTTCCCAAAGGTTTTTGATGAGTTCCCAAAGAAAAACGAGGTCTTTGCGATTAGCAAAAACCTCGTAAAATGGCGGAGAAGGTGGGATTCGAACCCACGTGCCCGTTAAGGCAAACGCATTTCGAGTGCGCCCCGTTATGACCGCTTCGATACTTCTCCTTATATGTTTAACAGTTCTCCAAAGGTTGCAAATCTTTGGGAACAACCTTTGGGAACAGCTAAAAACAACAATATTAAATTTTCAAAGAAACCCCGTAAAATGAGGGTTTGGAGCAGTTGGGACTTCCTCTAACTTCACTACATTTCGAGTCAGCCCCGTTATGACCACTTCGATACCTGTCCGTGTGTATGTTTGAACTCCGATTTGACAGAGCAAAAAACAAGCAAATTATAAAATTTTGTTAGAAAAATGTTAGAAATGGCTAGAAAAACCGCTAGATAAGGGTGTAAAAACAAGGTTTGAACCTCGCTTAAACCCGCGTGGTTAAGCCATTTGTAGGGGTACAGTTACAGTGTAACCGAGGGGATTTCGAGCACTCTCGCTTAAAGGAAGATAGGGAACGTTAAAGGAAAATAGCGGTAAATAACGGTAGAAAATCGAACAATTTTGTAAACTTTTTGTTTAAGTAAAATCACTACAAATGTTGATATTTCGGGCGTTTTCAAACATTCTTTGGGAACTTTTTGGGAACTCGACGCTAAAATTTATCATAAAAAATCTTTTAAAAGGAGCATATAAATCTGCGGATTTTATGCTTCTTTTGTTTTGTGAGTGTCGTGTTGTGCCTCAATTGTAAAGTGAAATGCAATACTTGTTTGTTTGATTTATATTTTTGAGTATATAAATTATAATTACGAACGGGTGTTGCATTTTGTTTTGCAAAAAATAATTAATGCTAATGCTTTGATACTCTTTGGTAAAAGAAAAAATATCATCAAATCAAAAAAATACTAAACATATTTACAAAATCACTTTTTTCTGTTATAATAAAAATGGAATTTAGTGAATTGTTATAACTTTGGAGATGTTGTTGTGACAACACTATGTGATATATTTGCTGTATATAGATAATGATTTTAATTAATATATTTTTATGGAATTTATACGGAGGAAAAAGTATGAAAAAGTTTTTTGGTTTTTACACAAAAACCCCATTAATTTTGAGGATTGCGATAGGCCTTGTTATAGGTATATGCCTTGGACTTTGGGTTCCTGAAGCAGGTTTTGTAACTGTTTTGGGAGATATATTTGTCGGTGCACTTAAAGCAATCGCACCAATACTTGTATTTGTACTTGTAGTGGCATCTTTGGCAAGTGCGGGCAAGGGCATAGGAAACAGATTTAAATCTGTAATATTTTTCTATATGCTAAGTACTTTCCTTGCCGCAGTAATTGCAGTTTTTTTAAGTTTTATTTTCCGCACAACAATCCCCCTTGCTCAGGCTGTAGAGCAGACTGCTCCGACAGGACTTGGCGAAGTCTTCCGCACGCTTATGGGAAATATGGTTATGAATCCTGTAAGTGCACTTATCAACGCAAACTATGTGGGAATTCTCACTTGGTCTATCATTCTTGGTCTTGCACTTCGAATTGTTGCCGGCGAAAAGACAAAAGAAGTACTTACTGATATTTCAAATGCTGTATCAAGGGCGGTAGCATGGGTAATCCAACTTGCACCCTTTGGTATTATGGGGCTTGTATATAGTTCTGTAAGTGAATACGGCCTTGAAATTTTCACTGATTACGGAAAAGTTCTCGCAGTTCTTGTAGGATGTATGATTTTGATGGCACTTGTGATTGATCCTTTGATTGTTGCTTTGGCATTAAAGAAAAATCCATATCCCCTCGTATTTAAGTGTTTCAAGGAATCTGGCGTAACAGCATTCTTTACAAGAAGTTCTGCTGCAAATATTCCGGTAAATATGAACTTATGTGAAAAACTTGGACTCGACAAAGAATATTACAGTGTTTCCATTCCTCTTGGTGCTACTATTAATATGGATGGTGCTGCAATCACTATTACTGTTATGTCTCTTGCTGCAGCTTTTTCACAGGGTATAGAGGTAAATATTTTTCTTGCAATACTATTAAGCTTTGTGGCAACGTTAGGTGCTTGCGGTGCATCAGGTGTTGCAGGTGGCTCACTTCTTCTTATCCCGATGGCATGTTCGCTTCTTGGTGTAGGTCAGGATATTGCAATGCAGGTAGTCGGAGTAGGCTTTATAATCGGTGTTATTCAGGATTCGCTTGAAACTGCAATAAATTCATCAGGCGATGTAATCTTCTGTGCAACTGCAGAATTCCGCGAATGGCAGAAACAAGGCAAAGAACTTCCGTTCTAATAGATCACTTAAATTAGACATGTTTACCATGATGCTTAAAAGAAAAGCTTTAAGGTGAACTCAATGGGAAAGTAAGGTGAATGCGAAATGATTAAAATAGCAATCTGTGACGACCAAAAAGAATATTTGGATACTGCAAAAAATCTGATTACCCAGTACGGAGCAGAAAAGGATGTTCCTTTTGACATAATTGAGTTTTCAAATCCGTCGGATTTGCTTGATGAAACTGTGGAATATGATATTTATTTGCTTGATGTTTGTATGCCTGGTATCACGGGTATGAGTTTGGCAACGGAGCTTCGTGCAAAGCGTATTGAAAGTCCGATAGTGTTTTTAACTTCATATTCCGATTACGCGGTACAGGCGTTTGGTGTGAACGCAACACACTATATCGTAAAACCTTACACAAAAGAAGAATTCTTCAAAGGTGTAGATAAAGCACTTGCGGCTATTAACATCAATTCACCAAAAACCATAAAGCTAAAAATTGAGGGCGGATATAAAACCATTCTTGTTTACAATATTGTATGGAGCGAATCAAACGACCATTATCAGATAATATCACTGTTAAATGGTGAAAAACTTTCTGTCAGAATTTCTGCAACCGAGCTTGCAGATAAACTCTCTCCTTTCGGATGCTTCTATCAATGCGGAAAAACATATATCATAAACCTTGATTATATTGATAAACTGTCGTCAAATTCTGCAGCGTTGACAAGTGGCGATAATTTAGTTATTCCGAGGACTGCGTTCAAGGGCTTGCAGACTGCATATTTTGATTATTTCGGGAGGAGGTAAACGGATATGAGAGAGATAGGCGTTGTTGAAATTCTACTTTTGGTTTTATCTGTGCTTTCTCACGTTGGAATGTCGCTTTTTCTTGCGAAGCCACGCTTTAACAGAGTTGTAACTGCACTTATATGGCTTGTATTCAGTATTGTGTTTTTAGGTTTGCCGGCACAGCATCCCCGTGAGAATTTCATTATCTCGCTTGTGCTTAACGGTGTTTTGTTCTTTTTAACAACAAAGGGAAAGCCGTCGGTAAAAGGCTTTCTGTTTTTAAGTTATGTATGTATATACACCTGCTTTTCCACAATGGTTACTTATGTAGCGGCAAGGCAAATACCACTTGCAGCTAAAATCACATTCGTAATTCTGACTATGGTTGTGCTTCAGCTTTTACTTTACTATCTGCTTTTGCCCAAGTTTAAGCGATTTAGTACATATATAAATGGTGGATGGGCAAAATATTATGCTATTGTAATAGCTTTCTTTATTATGATTGCGGCACAGTCCATATACTTACCGGCTGAGCTTGCACTTTCAAACGCACAGTTTATCTATTTTATGCTTACAGTTGTATCCTTCTTTGTGGTGTATGCTTCGCTATTTGCAAGTTTGCAGGATGCGGTCAATTATGAAAAAGAACGACGCAGACAGCTCCACTCTGAACTACTTATTTTGCAGGTGGAGGCACAGGAAAAGGAAATCGAATATGCAAGGCAGTTTAAGCATGATATGCATCATCACTACGATGCACTTATGTCTTATGCTTCTGCCGGAGAAACGGAAAGAATAATTGACTACATTAAACAATACATGGAACAAACTGCTTCTTATGCACCAAAAACATTTTGCGAAAACCATACAATCAACAGTATTTTGGGTGTTTATCAGGAAAAAGCAAAAAATAAAGGTATAGATTTCGAGGTGCAGGCATCAACACGCAAAACACTTGGCATTGCTCCCCCTGATATTGTAACGGTGTTTGCCAATGTCATCGAAAATGCTTTGAACGGTGCGGAACTGGCACCTAAAAACGGAAGATATATAAAACTTGATATATTCCATAAGGGAAAGAAAATCGTTCTTAATTGTTCGAATTCCTGTGACTTAGACCTTGACTTTGATGATATGCCCGAACAAATGCGAAGCACAGGCATCAAAAGTATATGTTCTGTGGTTGAAAAACATAATGGTAACTGTCGATTTGTGGCGGGCGCCGGACAGTTTGAGTGTATCGTTATCATGGATGCATAGGTAAAAATTTAATCAATTCATAAAACTCTCTTGCTTTGTCAAGAGAGTTTTTTTGCAAATTACGACAGAAAACATACAAATTACGACAACGCTACCTATTTATTATATAAATTTGATAAAATTAAAGTGTATATTTTAATTAAAAGTGTATTTATGAGTGGGGGCAATAGTATGAAGAACTTTAACAAAAAATTTTTAAGCTTCGCTATAGTTTTGTGTATGTTTCTCTCGTGTTTTTCGGGAGTGGTATTTGCAAAGGATACCGAAACAATCGTTATTCTTTATGAAAACGATGTTCATTGTGCAGTAGAGGGTTATTCTAAACTTGCAGCAATGAAAAATGAATTATCAGAAGATTATGAATATATAGGCGTTGTATCCTCCGGTGACTTTGTTCAGGGCGGAACTCTTGGTGCAGTTTCCCGTGGTGAATACGTAGTAAGCCTTATGAACCTTGTGGGATATGATGCCGTAACACTTGGCAATCACGAATTTGATTATAAGCTCGCACGGCTCAATGAGCTTGCAGAATTAATGAACACAAAACCAATTTCCTGCAATTTTCAAGAGATAGGTACAAGCAAGTCTTACTTCGAACCGTATTCCATCGTGTCCTATGGTGATGTAGATATAGCATATATCGGCATCACAACACCGAGTGCATTGTCATCATCGTCACCTGCACAGTTTAAGGATGAAAATGGTGAGTATATTTACACATTCAATGTAGATACCCTTTACGATGTGGTACAGGCAAATATTGATTCTGCAAAGGAAGATGGCGCAGATTACATAATCGCCCTTTCTCATATCGGATATGAAGAAGATCCGCAGTATGAGGATGCCCGTGACTTAATAGAAAATACAGACGGATTTGATGTTGTTCTTGATGGGCATTCTCACTCTGTTATTGAAAATATGAAGCTGACCGATGAGGGCGGAAATGAGGTTGTTCTTACCTCAACAGGCACAAAGTTTGAAAATATCGGCAAGCTTACAATTTCAGGCGAAACGATTACAACAGAGCTTATAGAAACTGAAAGCTATACTAATACGGATGCATCTGTTGATGCAAAACTTGCGGAAATAAAAGAAGCATATTCTGCCCTCGGTAATCGAAAGATTGGCGATAGTGAAATAGAGCTTATTACGCACGATGGAGACAAACGTCTTGTCAGGACAACAGAAACCAATCTTGGCAATTTGTGTGCAGATGCAATTAAAACAGTAACGAAAGTTGATATTGCCTATGTAAACGGCGGCGGAATCCGTGCACCGATTGAAATTGGCGAAGTATCGTTCAATGACATTTTTAGTGTTTTTCCATTTAACAATCAGATTGTTGTAGCAGAAATGACAGGTCAGAAAATACGCGATATGCTTGAAATGTCACTTATGAATTATCCGGCAGAAGATGGTTCTTTCCCTCATGTTGCAGGACTAACATTTACGGTTAATAAATCCATTCCAACATCTGTTAAAACAGACGAAAACACAGTTTTTACAGGCGTTGACGGTGAGTATAGAGTTTATGATATTAAAGTATTAAATGAAGACACAGGAGAATACGAGCCTATTAAACTCGACGGAACATACTCCTTTGCAAGCTTCAACTACTTTGTTTTAGACCAAGGCGGCGGTATGAGTATGTTTGACGGTGTAAAAATATTAAAGAATGACGGAATGCTTGATGTTGAAGCGTTAGAAACATACATCACAGAAAACCTTGGCGGTGTTATCGGCGAAGAATATGCAGAGGTAGATAACAGAATTACCTTTACAGACGGTGAGGATGCACTTTTGGGGTTCACCGATTTGTCAGATGATGCTTGGTATAGCGATTCTGCAAAGTATGTTTTCGAAAACGGTCTTATGAAAGGCGTAACAGATACCGCCTTTGCACCAAACGAAAACTTAACAAGAGCAATGCTTGTTACAGTTCTTTACCGTGCAGAAAATGAGCCTGCCACAAACCGCAGTATTCCTTTCTCTGATATTGATATGGGTGCTTATTATGCAAATGCTGTATCTTGGGCAAAGCAGAACGGTATTGTAAACGGTGTAACAGAGAACGAATTTGCACCGGATGAAAGCATTACCCGTGAGCAGATTGCGGCGATTATGATGAGATACGCAGTCTATAAGGGAATGGATGCATTGACACTCGAAGAAAATCTTCATTTTGCAGACGCTAACGAGATTTCTGAATATGCGGTATCTTCAATGAATTGGGCAGTTGGTGCAGAACTTATAAACGGTAAGTCCGAAGGCATACTTGCTCCAAAGGATAATGCAACAAGAGCTGAAGTTGCAGCAATACTACACAGGTATTTAAATGTGGTAACAAGCCATAATTAAATAAATTATTAAATTTTAGGAGGAAATTTTATGAAAAGTAAAAAAATCTTTCAAAACATCTTAATTTTTGCTATGGTAATGGCATTGTTTACAGGATGCACGGTAAACAATACTGATACAAATGTAGAGACTGAAGCAAGTAATGTTCCGACAGTCATTGCAAAGACTAACGGCGGCGAAAAGTGGGAAACAAAAATAGACTATGCCAATGCAGATAACTGGCTTAGTGCAGAAGACGCAGGCAAGGATGTTGACGTTGTATATTTTTATCCAACAACCTTTTCAAAGGTATCTGACGATGCTCCTGATGTAGCAGATATTACAGATGAATCTATGCGTAGTGGAGCACAGAGAGAACTTAAAAATCAGGCTTCGGTATTTATAGAGGATTGCAATATCTATGCACCTTTTTACAGACAGGTAAATGCAGCCTATGCACTCACTCTCAGTGATGAAGAAGCTGACGATCTGCTCCGTTATTCCGCATCACAAGATCCGTCCGCTGCACTTGATTACTACTTTGAAAACTATAACAACGGCAAACCCTTCATTCTTGCAGGACATTCTCAGGGTTCTCAGATTTTGACTATGATTCTTTCTGACTACATGAAAGAACATCCTGAGCACTACAAAAATATGATTGCAGCATATGTAATTGGATACTCCGTAACCGACAAATATCTTGCAGCAAACCCACATCTTAAGTTTGCAGAAGGTGCTGACGATACAGGTGTTATCATTTCTTACAATACAGAAGGTCCTGCAAACAAGGATCAGCACAATGCGGTTGTAACTGATGGTGCTATTTCCATTAACCCGATTAACTGGAAAAAAGATGATACATATGCAGCTAAAGAAGAAAACCTCGGTTCACTTAATATAGACGGAGAAATCGAAAAGAATCTTGCTGATGCAAAGATTGATTTAGAGCGTGGTGTTGTAGTTTGTGAAACTGCCGATTCTGCAGTGTATGCAATTCCTGAAGCTGCACATGCACTTTTCGGACCTGAAAGCTACCATGGACAGGATTACGGTTTCTATTATATGAATTTGCGTGAAAATGCCAAGGTAAGAATAGAAGCATTTAAAAATAAGTAATTGAGGTGATATTATATGTTTAAATCTAGGCCACTAGTTGCACTGGTCTTGGTTCTGAGCATGTTGCTGTCCATAAGTGCACCTGCTTTTGCGAATAGCGAGGTTCCATACGAAACAATAGGTATTACACGGCAGGAATTTGATGGCAATATTATTTACTTTGGTGCACCGGGACCGGTGTTTGACGAAAATGACAAAGTATATGCATTTCCGATTTTAAGAAGCGGTGATGTTTCGCAGGAAGCATCAGTAGTACTCAGAACTCTTGATTTTTCAGCACTTTATAATAAGGATTACAGTATTATAGGCGATAGTATAGAAATCATAGATAGAGACAAAACTCTTATTGAACTGGCAATGACCGGCGAGAAGTCAATCATAGATGACTCCGCTCTGAACGAAATAGAGGAAGGTAGTCAGCAAATTGGGGGGATAATCGAAGAAAACAGCGATGTGCTGACAGACGATGATCCCGATTCTCCGGATGCTGAAGTCGAAACAGAAACTGATAATACAGAAGAAACTGCTGATGAAAGCAAGGAATATTTTGCGGTTGTGCCTGAAATTGAAGTTGAAGAAACCCCGGGCAAAAGCAAACTTGCTTTAGAAAAAGAAGCACAGACAGGAAAAACCACCAGAGAGGTTCAGAAAACAGAAGTGTATAACGAACTTGGCGATATTGTCAGGGATGAAATGCTTGGCGATATATTTGAACATATAAATTATTCATCCGAAACTGTTTTAACCTTTGCCCCTGGTGAGGAAGTTAAATATGTTAATATACGTATTATGGATGACGGCATTTCAGAAGGTGAAGAATATTTCACTCTTCTTATGACAGAGCCGCAAGGAGCCGAGCTTTCTGAGGTGACAGCAACAAATGTAATCATCACAGACGATGAACCTGTGGTGCTTCCCAAGATAACCTTTTCGTCGGATGAATACAAATCAAAGGACGGAATAGTAAGTGTAACCGTAAAAAGAAGCGGTGCAGAGTATTTGCCTGCAACTTGTATATTAGAGACAACAGACGGCAGTGCGATTGCAGATGTACACTATGAAAGTATATATGGTGAGATTGTTTTTGCACCATATGAAAAGGAAAAAACAGTAGATATTATTGTTGGCGGAAAAGGCGATTTCAAGCTCACACTTTCAGATTTTACAGGTTGTGAAGCAGGTGCTTTAAGTCAGGCTACCGCCAAGATTGACGAAGGTGCAGGTATTGCTCTTTTTGCAGCCGCTAATGATGGACTTGAATTCCCCATTACGGTTAAAGACAAAACATATACAGTAAAATACAAATCCGGCGATATAGTCGGAGAAATATATGATACCGGCTATGATCCTCATCTTTTGGTAGGTAAGTACTATTTCTCTGCTCCTGACACAAAAAAAGGAATATTTAACTATAGCAGAGATAACAGTACCGGCAAAAAGCCTTCCAATGAGGGTAATTATAATTCCTTCTATTCAGGGCCGAGCACCGAAGGTGATTTCGCCACCGGTAACGGTCAGTTGGAGTATTACCATTCTTACACAAAAAGAACCGGTAGTATGTATACATACAGTAACGCTAATGCTGATACCAAAATAGAAGGTCCGTACTATCAGTATTTGATCCCGCATTGGGAGCAGGACAGAACCTTCGGTAATGTCTTTGTGAGTGACAGCCAGTTATCCTCAATGGATGTTTATGACAGAGCTTTAAATAAAAAGAAGCTTGAACAAGGTTTAATTGGTACGGGTGTAAGAACAGGCAAATTTTCAAAAGAAACAAGTATGGATTCTGCCGTTCAGATTAAAGATGTTCTTACCGCTATGTGCGTAAAGGTTGCTGCGGTGGATAAGTATACGGGCAGAACGCCTAAAATCAGAACCAAATTCTACGGTGTTGCGGCGTTTTATAAGAAGTATCGCATAAGTGTTACATATCCTACAGAAAAGCAGTTTATTACCGGTGTTAATTCAGAAACAGGGGAAGCTGTAACTACCGGCTATATTCCTGCTCAGGTAAATGTAAACTGCGGAGCACAGATACTCGGAAACAGAGAAAATATGGATATTTTCATCAATGATGATGAGAAAAAATCAAATCTTGTGTTCAGTGTCAGCGATAACCGTGTAAATGGTGTAAACGGAAAATTCGGTAAAATAACGGGGTATACAATCCGTATAGGGTCATCTTCGGCTTACATCAACAAGAGCTATCCTGCTGATTATTTTAGCTTCCTTGATTCTAAGGTGAAAGCCAATGCAAGTACTACATCTTTGTCATTTACGAGTGCTGCTGTGGAATCTGTCAAGAAAAAGGTAAACAGCAACCTTGATACAATACCGATAGACAAGTATTTTTCTGCATGGATAGAATCGGTACAGAACGAGAAAAACTCTCAGGACAAGACACCGGGAGTTATCAGTGACGGTGGAAAAGCATACCATCAGGAACTTAAATTTACGCCGATTGTAGATTATTATGATGTGGATGTTACCGTTGTAAAGCCATATACTGAAGGAACAGACATGAATGTTGTTCTCGGCGGCTTTAAGTGGCAGGAACTTTCTCTTGGAGAGCATAGCTTCCATGCAGGTGATTCACTTGATCTTACAGGTGAGCCGTATGATGATTCCTATAAGGCGGAAGGCTACGAGGTTTCGGTAAATGACGGTGTGTTCAACACCATACGTGATACAAAAACACTTGTACTGCTACCCGGAAATAAATACACCATAAGACCTGTAATTTCTCAAATCAACAACTGTATTGAGATTACCAGATCTGAAGGTGCTATGAAATATTTTAAAATTGGAAACAACGTTTTCACAGAAGAAGAACTTGCTCCTTATCCTGAATTTGCAGGTAAAACAATCCTGAAGCTTCATCCCGAAAAGGAAACCGTGCTTGAGCAGATGACGCCTGAGGTTGGAAAAATTTATTATCTTGATGTTATATGGAAGGATAATCGGTCTAACAAAAGTTTCACATATTTCCCGTATATAACCGACAAAATGACGGGCAATAAGTATATAACAAACAGGTACTTCTTCAAGGCTCGATCTTTGCCGGGCGACAATGTAATAAACCTTGCAGCTTATCAAGCTAAGGCAGCTAATGTTGGAAAATACAAAATTAAAGGCTCTGTAAAGACATCCTACAAGCCGATTTTGTCAAACGGACTCGAATTTTCCAAAGAGGGCGCTCAGGGCTACAGTGTAATCATGGGTAGTGGCGAAACAGAATATGAAAAGACATCAGTAGATGGTGTTAAGGAAACTGTTACCGGTGTTAATACTGTCAAAGATTACACTGACGAAAACGGAAACTTTGAATTTGATGCAATCCAGGGCTTTAAGAATGTATATATAAACCTTTTGGTTACCAACGGAACAAATACCGAGGATATCATAAACGTAAAACTCCCCGCAAAAGGTACGAATGGTAAGGTAATAACTGTAGGCGCAGAGGAATTCTGTCTGCAGTATTCACCAAATCTCCCTTATATCCCCGAAGGCGGAATATCCTATTATTATGACAAGAGCACAAACAACGAGCAGATAGATTTAAGAGAAAACTCTATCCGTGTTTTTGACGATAATCTTACAATCCGTGCCGTTGTAAATTCCAATGGCAGAAAGATAAAGAAAGCGGTATTCAAGATTCGCACCACAAACGGTATTGAGTCATCCTATGATGCATATCCTGAAATGACGGGTTCAAATGTTTATTCATGCAAGATTGACGCACTTCCCGAAAATGCATATAACGGCGACCGTGTAAGTGTATATCTTGTTGACGAAGAAACAATTGACGGAACAGAGGCATCGGAGGCAATCGTATATCCAAAGGTGGATACCGGAATAGTCTTCTATGTTGAAAATGCGGTTATCGCTCCAAAGGAATATAGTTTAGATGATATTACAACAGTAGATATTCCTCTTATCGGAAAAGCCAGTCCATCTGTCAATTCCGGACTTTTGAAGATTGAAAAAACAAAATGGGCAGACGGAACGGGATTAACATTTGCGGTAAATGCAGGAGGCTCCTGGACAAATTCGCCTCCGATGACAGTAGCGCAGAAATTAAAGGGATATAAAGACTTTAAGGGTGCTGTAGACAAGGCGCATACTACTAACAGACAAGAAAAGCTAACAGAAAGTAGTTATAATAACAAACTAACTACTTTGGCCGATATTATTAGTGCGGTTGAAGCCGCGGATAGTCCTGAAGACTTGCAGACGGATTTGGATCAAGCAATGAATGCGGCAGAAGCATATAAAAGGCTTTACACAACACATTCAAAGCAGGCTAAAGATGCCGCTACGGCATTGGATAAAAGTTTTGGTACTGTATCTGCAATTATATGTTTTACTTTGGATTATATCCTCAACCCTGAAACGCAGGAATTCAAACATTTCCGTACATCTTTCGCAGTAGGTGCTACAGCAACCGTAGTATCTACCAAGTATTCCCTTTTGGGTTCTGTTCCTACTTTTTTAAACCTTACAGTAACAATACAGGTTAACTTAACAAACTCATGGACCAAAGACGGTATGCTCAGCAGTACAGATTTTGAATCATACAGCGGCAATATAAAGAGCATTATTGATGATGCTGCTGAAGGAATTGACTGGGAGACTTTAACTGATATGGTTATCAAGGGCAAGCTTCAGGCCGGTGCCGGTATGAACGGTGTTTTCAGTACAAGAGGCTTTGTTGATCTGGGTCTGCAGTTCGAAACCGGTGCAAGAGAGGGTTTTTTATGGACTGCAGGAGGCGGTATCGGATTCGATTTGTTTTTTGGCTCAATCGATATAAACATTGCTAAATTCACACAGGGAGTCGGTAGTTTAAAAAACGCTATCCATGTTTCATTCCTTAATGATAAGATAAGCGTACCGTTGAGTCTGAGGTCTGCTGCTCGTGATACCACAGTAAGTAATAATGATGATAGCACATCGACATCGGATTATGGTGCAGGAACGGATAATATGTCCACCTTTGGAATGAAAATGCTCAGAGGTATGCCCGAAGTTGTGAATATGCAACCCCTTCTAAACGATGCTGCAGATAGAACTCGCCCCCAAATTCTTGATTTGGGTGACGGTAGAAAGTTTGTTGTATTCATAGCAAACAGAGGAACGGATTCCGAGCCTCCCGCAAATGACATGTGTCTGTTCTATTCAATCTGTGATGAAAACGGAAATTGGGCAGAGCCGGTTCCTGTTGCAGATGACGGTACTTTTGATACTATGCCGGATATAGTTTTCGGAACAAACAAAAAGAATATTGGCATCGTATGGGCTGATTCCGCAAGAGAACTTACAGCGGAGGATTCCCTTAAAGACAAGCTCAATACCCTTGGTATAAGCGGTGCAATCTATAATATTGAAAGCGGCACAATGAGCGACGAGATTAATTTTGTTTCGGATAAATACTTTAATATTGCTCCTCAGGTAAGTATGGTCGATGACAAAATATATGTGTCATACATGGCGCGTGATATTGAATCGGTCACCAAGGACGAGGATATACTTGATGTGGCGGGACTTTACAGCACTATGGTAACAGTTGGTTATGATATGACGGCAAAAGATGTTATTCCGAGAGATTTTGTCGATATAAAGCATCCTGCAATCGACGATCCGCTCACAATGGACTATAACACATTGACAAGCAAAATCGGAGATAATACATACACCCTTGCTACATATACAGTAGATACCGACGGTAAGATTGATACGGCGTCTGACAGAGAGCTTTACCTTTCGATCGAAGATGTGACAAAGGAAAAGGCTTACTATCCAATTAAAATTAGTTCAGGTGTTACTGTATCTGTTCCGAGGCTTACAAAACTCGGTGACGAAATATTCCTTTCATGGCTCAAAGACACAAGAGAAATTCAGCTTCTTGATGTTTCCGACCTTGTATCAGCACTGTTTATGAATAATGCCATAGGACGCGTTTATGCAAATAGCGACAAGAATGATGCTACATGGTATAAAAAGACAGCCGAAGAACTTAAAATGCCTACCGAGGAATCATTTAGTCCTGCCATGGGATCTGATTATCATGGCCATCTCGTATATGATGACTCTATATACAATGACCTGTATAACGGAACATTCCGAATCTCCGGTACAAGCATAACCACTGGTGAAACGGATAATTTATCCATTGAAGAATATAAACTTGTTTCAAACGGAAACGATATTTATATCTTCTTTACAAGAATGAACGAGGCACCTGATAAAACAGGTATGGAACTTTATGGTATAAGGTACAAACGCCATATCGGTGAAGAAGACGACAGCCTTGGCACAGATGTTGATGCCGAAGCTGATGCAAACGTGGGCGAATGGGGCTTTACCGATGCTGTTGCCATTACAGATTACGATGCGGTTATAGATGAATTTGATATGTTCATGACCGAGGATAATAAGATAAGCCTTGTATCAAACTTCTACAGACAGTCTATAAATGACGACGGTGTAGTAGAATATACGCCGAACAAACTTGTAGAAATTGATTTTGAGCCTATGGGTTCTGCCAATATCAAATATAATGATATATCCGTTAGTGGAGATTCGGTACCCGGAAGCATTGTAAATATCGGATTTGATGTTGAAAATCGCGGACTTTACACGCTCAAGGATTATAATCTCAAAGTTGTGGCAGAAAAGAATGGCACAGAAGAAGTGTTGTTTGAAGAAACTGTCAGCACATATCTTGATGCCAACGAGAGTGAACCATACAACATTTCCTGGACTGTTCCCGAAAATGTTGATGGCACAACAATCAAAGTAACAGTAAGCGAAGCCAGCGGAGTTGTTCAGGCAAGACCTCAAACGGTTGAGTGCGAACTTTCGGGTGCTCCACATGTGACAATGGATTCTCTGAAATTTGAGCTTGAGGATGATGGTCAGCTTATCGTAAATACAACTGCAACAAATAGCGGTAACACAGCATCAACTGAAACAGATGTAAATATCTGTGATGAAAATGATAATGTGATTGCAACGGCAAAATTAAAGGCTCTTAATCCGGGCGAGACAGTTGACATAGCGGCTTCCGTTGAACTTAAGAACGAGTATTTCGGCAATTTAGGAGTTATGAGTGTCAAAGCTACTGCTGATTTCGGTGAGGACAATACAGTAACTGCCATCGGAGATTACATACCGCTTAAACCCGTTGTTGCCGAAATAAACGATGGTAAAGAAGCCTTTGATTTGGCGGCAGGAAAAACAAGCACTCTTACCAGTGTTGCTGCGCCTTGGAACAGTCTTGCAGGACAGGTAACATATTCGTCTGCTGATGATGAAGTGGTAACTGTTGATGAAAATGGTGTTGTTACAGGTGTAGGAGTTGGAAGCACTCAGATTACAGCTCACTATACTGAAAGCGGCATTTCTGATGTTATTAATGTAAACGTGTTGTCATCAGGTTCGTCGGGTGGTTCATCAGGTAGTTCCATTTCTACAAAAACCGAAAAGAACGAGGATGGCTCTACAACCGAAACAACAACAGATAAAAAGACAGGAACAGTAACCGAAGTTACAACTTATCCTGATGGTGATGTTGTAACTGTTAAAACCGAAAAAGACGGTACTGTTACTGCTGAGGTTAAAGCAAATTCTGAAAAGGATGTTGTTTTGCCGATAGAACCCACCGAGGATATTATTGTAGTATCTTTTACCGATGAAAACGGAAGAACAAGATATACCGATGAATTTACAGAAAGCGATGGGGGTATAGCCGTTACAGCAAATGGTAATGTTAAGATTTCGGTAATACAGAGTGAAAGAGCACTCTATACAGATGTTCATAATAATAATCATTGGGCAGCAAAATCTGTAGACTTTGTTGGAGCACTTGGTATTATGAAAGGTATAGGAGATGACAAGTTTGCACCGGATTCTCATTTAACAAGAGTAATGCTTGTTACAATGCTTTACCGTGCAGATGGCGAACCGGAAGTAGAAACTGTAAATAGCTTTGGAGATATCAAAGAAAATGCTTGGTATGAAAAAGCAGTTTTGTGGGCTAAGGAAAACGGTATTGTAAACGGTGTAACAGAAACTGAATTTTCACCGGATAGTGACATTACCCGTGAGCAGATAGCAACCATTATGCATCGCTATGCAAAGTATAAGGGAGATGATGTGGAATCAGGCAAAAATACAAACATTCTTTCTTACAACGATTCTGACAGTATTTCCGATTATGCAAAGGCTTCTTTGCAGTGGGCAAACGGAATTGGCTTGATTAATGGTAAAACAGAAAGCACATTAAATCCGCTTGACAATGCAACAAGAGCTGAAGCTGCAACAATATTTTACAGATTTGTTAAAGC
>JBGVIT010000097.1:0-4874 GCA_045128915.1 Clostridia bacterium | reverse complement strand
AAAAGCATACCTTGTAAACACAGGATGGAACGGCACAGGTAAGCGTATATCTATTAAAGATACTCGTGGTATTATCGATGCTATTCTTGACGGTTCAATTTTGAAAGCTGAAACAAAAACAATTCCGTATTTCAATCTTGCTGTACCGACAGAGCTTCCCGGTGTGGATACAGGAATCCTTGATCCTAGAGATACATATGCAAATCAGGGTGATTGGGATGAAAAAGCAAAAGACCTTTCAGCTCGTTTTATAAAGAATTTCGATAAGTACACCGGAAATGACGCAGGAAAAGCATTGGTTAGTGCAGGCCCTCAGTTATAATATCATCGGCTGAATTGAAGGATCAAAGGCAAAAGTTTTGTTCTATAAAATGGTTGTATAAATATAAAGCTAATTAGGGGAAGTGCCTTTAGGCACTTCTTCCTTCTGGTTTTTTAATAAGCCTCCAATGATTATGAATTATTTAGTGATGAAAATAAGGAGAACAAAAATAGTAATAAATTCAGAAAAAAGAGATGACCAAAATTGAAGATTAAAAAACGATTATCGTCTGCACAGATTGTAATACTGGGATTCCTTTTTATAGTATTAATAGGAAGCATATTGCTAAGTCTTCCAATAAGCTCGGCAGACGGAAAGGCAGTGCCTTATGTAGATGCGCTTTTCACGGCAACAACTGCAACCTGCGTAACAGGATTGGTTACGGTTCCGACTGTAAGTACGTGGAGTGTTTTCGGTCAGGCAGTAATACTTGTTTTGATTCAAGTAGGGGGCCTTGGTGTTATAACAATAGCGGCAGGGATAATGGTGCTGCTCGGAAAAAGAATAGGAGTAAATAACAGAATATTGATACAGGATTCATTTAGCTTGAATTCATTATCCGGAATTGTAAAATTTATAAACAAAGTTATAATCGGAGCGCTTGTTGTTGAAGCTATCGGAGCACTTATGTATATGACGGTTTTTGTTCCTGAATTCGGATTAAAAGGCATATGGATTTCGGTTTTCAATTCAGTTTCAGCCTTTTGTAATGCCGGTATGGATATTATAGCTGAAAATAGCCTATGTGACTACGCGTTGAATCCCATTGTAAATATTACGACCTCCGCGTTGATTATTGCAGGAGGCATAGGTTTTATAGTGTGGTGGGATGTTGCGAGAATAATAAAAGATAAGAAAAAGCGACATTTTCGATTTCTTACATTGCACAGCAAAATTGCAATATCAGTTACTGCGTGTCTTATAGTATCCGGAATGATTGCGTTCTTGCTTTTTGAATACAATAACCCATTGACAATACAAGGGTATTCTTTTGCCGAAAAAATTGAGGCATCGTTTTTTCAGTCGGTAACAACAAGAACGGCTGGGTTTGCTACAATACCTCAGGAAAACCTTACTGATTCATCAGCTATTGTTTCGTTGATACTTATGTTTATTGGCGGTTCTCCTGTTGGTACTGCAGGAGGAATTAAAACAGTAACATTTCTTGTTATGATAGTAACGGCAATATCGGTTATAAGAAACAGAAGAACAGCAAACGTATTTGGAAGACAAATATCTGACGAGGCAATCAGAAAGGCTGTCGGAGTTTTCGTAATGTCTTTTTGTGTTGTTGCAGTATCAACCATTCTTCTTTCTTATGTAACGAATGCGGACTTTATGGATGTCATATACGAAACAGTCAGTGCAACTGCAACGGTAGGACTTACAAGGAACCTTACTCCTTCTCTTAATACTTCGGGAAAATTAATAATTACGATAGCTATGTTCTTGGGAAGAGTAGGTCCTATTTCACTTGCTGTTGCACTTAATAAGAATAAAGGCAGCGAAAATATTGTTAGTAATCCTGTTGAGGATATAGTAGTAGGATAAGGGGATGTTTTTATGAGTATAAATAAAAATTATGCGGTTTTTGGCCTTGGACGATATGGAAGAGCAGTGGCTAAGGAGCTTGTTGACAATGGAGCAGAGGTAATTGTTGTTGATAGCGACAGTAAAACTGTTGAGGAATTTTCCGGTGATTTTCCAATTTGTAAGTGTGCTGATGTAACCGAGCAGGAAGCAATTAAAAGACTTGGAATATCCAACATAGATGTTGTAGTGATTGCCATCACCGACAGTTTTGAAACAAGCGTTATGGCAACAATGCTATGCAAAGAGGCCGGGGTGAAACAGGTTATTGTAAAATGCTCTGATGAACTGCACCGAACAATTTTAGAAAAGGTTGGTGCAGATATGGTTGTTCTTCCTGAAAAAGAATCCGGAACACGACTTGCCAAAAATATATTAAGCTCCGGATTTATAGATATAGCTGATATATCTGAAAATATATCCATTCTTGAATTGGATGTAAGAAAAGATTGGATTGGAAAAAGTCTCAGAGAGCTTGAAATCAGAAAGATGCATGAGATCAATGTTATTGCATTGACAGATAGAAACGGAGTAAGCACGACAGCACAACCGGACGATATTATCTCTGAGGGGATGAAAGTGATTGTTGTTGCTGATAAAAATAAGATTAGCAAAATAAAATGAATACAATATGACGACAGAAGGTAATGAAATGAATGATCAAAAAGAATTTCTTGCGACAGAACCGATAGGTAAACTGCTTTTTAAATTATCAGTACCTACAGTTATCGCACAGCTAATAAATATGTTGTATAACGTAGTGGACAGAATTTACATCGGTCATATGCCCGGTGATGGCAGTTTGGCTCTGACAGGTGTTGGCGTATGTATGCCCATTATTATGATAGTATCTGCGTTTGCGGCTCTTGTAAGTTCAGGAGGTGCTCCGAGAGCATCAATATTTATGGGAGAGCAGGACAAGCCATCTGCAGAAAAGACATTAGGTAACTGCTTTAAATTACAGATTATCGTATCTGTAATATTGACAGCAGTTCTGCTTATATGGAGTAAGGATTTGCTTCTTGCTTTTGGTGCAAGCGGAAATACTATTGAGTATGCCAATTCCTATATGCAAATTTACGCAATAGGAACTATATTTGTTCAGCTTACCCTTGGAATGAATACATTCATTACTGCTCAGGGGTTTACGAAAATTTCAATGATATCTGTTGTCATCGGAGCGGTGTGTAATATTGTGTTGGATCCTGTTTTTATATTTGGTTTGAATATGGGTGTAAGAGGAGCAGCACTTGCTACAATTATATCGCAGATGGTATCTTGTATCTGGATTATTTCATTTCTATGCGGAAAAAAGACAACACTTCGTATTAAAAAAGAAAATCTCAAATTACAGAAAGATATAATTCTTCCTTGTATTGCACTTGGAACAGCTGCTTTTGTTATGCAGTCAAGCGAAAGTGTTATTTCTGTTTGTTTTAACTCTTCGCTTTTAAAATACGGCGGAGATATTGCAGTCGGTGCTATGACAATCATGACAAGCGTTATGCAGTTTGCTATGCTTCCGCTGCAGGGCATTGCGCAGGGAGCACAACCTGTAACGAGTTACAATTTCGGTGCTAAAAATGCGGACAGAGTTAAGAAAACTTTCCGACTGCTTTTAATAACCTGTCTTTCATATTCACTTTTACTATGGGCAGCAGTTATGGCAGTTCCGCATATATTTGTGAGAATATTTACATCAGATGTTGACCTTGCAGCTTTTGCTGCACCGATGCTTAGAATCTATCTTGGAGGACTTGGGATTTTCGGTATACAGATTGCATGCCAGATGACCTTTACATCACTTGGAAAAACTGCAAATTCTATTGTGGTTGCAGTTGTACGTAAATTCGTATTGCTCCTTCCGTTAATTTATATTATGCCAACCCTTTTGGATAACAAAACTCAGGCTGTTTATATGGCTGAACCGGTTGCAGATGTTATTGCGGTTACATTTACGGCAATACTATTTGCATTTCAGTTTAAGAAAGCAATGAAAGAGATTAGTAGTTGTACTCAAGGAGAAACAATATGTTAAATAAATTGCTAAAAAGTGTATTAGATCAGGACAGAGCACCTATTGTTGTTTGTAATACGGATGATATCATTATTTATATGAATCCATCAGCTAAAAGTGCATATCACAAGGATTTGACGGGAAGTAATATAAAGGATTGCCATCCCAAAGAAGCAAATGAAAAAATTGATAAAGTTATTCGTTGGTTTATGGAAAGTGCGGAAAATAATATCATATACACCTACCATAACGATAAAGAAAATAAAGATGTGTATATGGTTGCTCTTCGTGATGAAGAAAGCACTTTAATCGGTTATTACGAAAAGCATGAATACAGAAACAGAGAAACTGCAAATTTCTATGATTGGAGGAAATAAAAATGAGAATCCTGATTGTTGGCGGAGTTGCCGGAGGTGCAACTGCAGCGGCACGTTTAAGAAGACTTGATGAATCTGCTGAAATCATTATCTTTGAAAGAAGCGGATATGTTTCCTATGCAAACTGCGGATTACCGTATTATATAGGTGATGAAATTACAGACAGAGATGAGCTTACACTCCAGACACCTCAGAGTTTTCAACGCAGATTTAAAATAGATGTGAGAACTTATCACGAGGTAAGAGAAATAAATCGTGAAGAAAAGAAAATAACTGTATGTGATTTGAACACAGGAAGAATTTTTGAAGAAGAATATGACAAGCTTATTTTGTCTCCCGGTGCAAGACCGGTAGTGCCAGAATTTGCTAAGATTAACAGTGATAAAATTTTTACTTTGAGAACCGTTGAGGACACATTCAAGATCAAGGACTATATAAAGAACAAAGTTCCAAAGTCAGCGGTTGTTATAGGCGGTGGCTTTATCGGCCTTGAAATGGCAGAAAACTTAAAAAGACTTGGAATCGATGTAACGGTAATTCAAAGAGGTAATCAGCTCCTTAATATATT
>JBGVIT010000096.1:0-3298 GCA_045128915.1 Clostridia bacterium | reverse complement strand
TAAATGTGTGGCTGGATTGTGCCGCAACAATAGCGTTCATCATAACGCTAAGGTCTCCTCCTGTGGGATTCTTCATACCTACAGGAATACCTACACCGCTTGCAGTCAACCTATGTTGCTGATTCTCCACAGAGCGAGCTCAAACAGCAACGTAGGAAAGCAAATCGGATAAGTAGCGGTGATTATCGGGGTATAGCATTTCATCTGCACAAGAGAAATCGTAATCGCGAAGTGCAGCCAAATGAAGCTGACGGATAGAGACAATACCGATATACATATCGGGCTGTGCCTCAGGGTCCGGTTGATGAAGCATGCCCTTGTAACCCTGTCCGGTGGTGCGGGGTTTGTTTGTGTAAATTCTCGGGATAATGATGATTTTATCCGAGACTTTTTCCTGAACCTTACGAAGTCTGGATATGTATTCAAGCACCAGTTCGCTGTGATCTGCAGAACACGGACCGATTACTAAGAGAAATTTATCCGAACTACCATTAAACACGGCTTGAATACTCTCATCTCGTGCTTTCTTGATGGCAGACATATGTTCTGTTACGGGGAATTCTTTCTTTACATCCTGAGGGATGGGAAGTTTTCTGTGGAAATTCATTTGCATTGTATTGTACCTCATTTCTATGTTAATAAAAAAGTCCGCATTCAATCAGCAAAAAAGCACGACGAAAGCGGACTATCACGATCTTAGATTCATAAAGCTTATAGAATCAGATTCTGTGTTGATAGTCCTTGTTTCGGTAATAAAAGTAATAAAAATTAAAGGTCTTCATAATATAACTCCTTCCTCAAAATAAAAAGTCCGCATTTGAGTGCAAAAAGCATAGCAAATGCGGACTGTCCGTTCTTATTCAACTCAAAACGTTTATGCTTTGAAGATCACAGAAGACGGGCAGCCCTTTTCAAAATAATAATAAAAGTAAAACTTGTTATTCATCATTTCAACTGCCTCCTTCGTGATTTGTTGCATATATATTATACTCTTTTTGATTTTAAAAGTCAATGGTTACTTTTTATTTTATAATGCAATAGAATCTATTTGTTTTAATTCTCCGTCTGTAAAATTAAGATTATTGATCATTGCTAAATTTTCTATGATTTGCTCGGGTTTGGATGCACCGATCAAAACGCCGGTTATCTCCTCGCGATGATATAGCCATGCCAGAGCCATTTGAGCAAGGCTCTGTCCCCTATCCTTAGCAATTTGGTTTAACTGTTTAATCTTTTCCAGCTTATCTTCGGATAGCGACTTTTCATTCAAAAAGCGTCCATCGGTTCTCACACGGCTATCCTCAGGAATACCTTTCAGATATCTGTCTGTAAGCAAGCCTTGCGCCAAAGGGCTGAATATAATCATACCCTTCTTTTCCTGTTTAGCCATATCAAGAATACCGTTATTCTCAACGGTTCTATCAAAGATGGAATAGCGATTTTGATTGATGACAAAAGGACAGTGGAGTTCGGATAAAATATCTGCAGCCTTTTTCATAGTTTCACCGTCATAGTTAGATAAACCAACATAGAGCGCCTTGCCGCTTTTCACTATGCTATCCAGCGCCCACATAGTTTCATACAAAGGGGTATTAGGATCCATTCTGTGATGATAGAAAATATCCACGTAGTCAAGGTTCATTCTCTTAAGGCTCTGATCAAGGCTTGCGGTCAAATATTTTTTGCTGCCGAAATCACCGTATGGACCCGGCCACATATAATATCCCGCCTTGGTACTGATAATCATTTCATCTCGGTATGAGCTTAAATGCTCATGCAGAATCTTTCCGAAATTCGTTTCTGCGCTGCCGGGTTCGGGACCATAGTTATTAGCTAAGTCAAAATGAGTAATACCGTTATCAAATGCAGTAAAACACATCTGGCACATATTATTGTAGTCTGCGTTATCTCCAAAATTGTGCCATAAGCCGAGCGATACAGCAGGAAGCTTTAATCCGCTTTCACCGCACCTTCTGTATGGCATATTATCATAACGTTTTTCGTTAGCAGTATATTTCATAAACATTCTCCTTGTTTAAGATTATTTTTATTATACCACACTAATCTGAATCTTTCCACAATATAATTTGTGGTGAATTAACAAAATAAAGATACGGCAATTTGTACACAAGGCATAACAAGTGACACTTAAAATTTGATTGTTACTAATCAATAATACTTAAAATAGAGGGCGCCGCTAAGAAACTAAGAAGCAATGCCTTTTATTTCATTCCCATTTAATTAATATTCCATCATCAATTTTGGCTGCGTCAAACCGATAGTGACCGGTTACAGCAGATTTGCTCAAATAATCTTCCTCGCGATTTGGTTGTCCGCCGTTATGTATAACGTATGGCTGGCCGTCTTTGTTGCGTTTGTCCGATATGATGCCGATGTGTTTATCATTCTCGAATATTACAATATTATAACATAAATAAACAAATAAAACAATGATAATGACAAATGTGTCACTTAGGCAAAAAAACAAACGGCAGAGAGAAAAAATCTCCCGCCGCGTGTACTTCGGTTGGTTGTAAATTATATCGTGATTTACAATTTCAGTAGCTCTTTGACGTATGTTATTCATCTTGCCAACCCAATCCATTTGGTTATCTGCTTTGAGTTTTTCTGTCACGTCCTCACGTTCTGCCATTTGCTTAACCAAGCGGTTGAATGTATCTTCGGCATCCCTATCAAGCTTAAGAAGATAATCATAAAGCGTGTGTTCACCAAGCATTTTGTTATAAAAAGGTTTGCAATGCTTTTGAATGTGATTCAAATGACGTTGACCCCATACGCCGATTGGCTCGCGTTCGGGTTCATCCTCACCGGCGATGATATAGTAATCACCGCATAGTTCGTACTTCAGCCCTGTTCTTTCGTCTGTAATAAACTTTGCTAATTGTTCCATATTATGCCTCCATATATACCACTTTAAGTTTCTTTTGTTTTGAGTGAATAACCTTTAATAAAACTTCATCTAAAGCATCAGTATACTTCCCGTCTGCAATGAGTTTGTTTCGCATTTCATTCATACAGTTCACGACAACCCGACGTTCGAAGTCATCAAGTGCTATATAATATTTCTTTTCTTTCATATCACTCACTCCTTCAGCAAGTCCTTAAACGGCGCTTCATCATTTACGAAAGTGTCATATGTAAAATTAGCACCAAGCCGAAACCCCATAATAAAACTATCAAGATTTGACTCGCCGTTTACAACACTCCAAGCAATAGAAAATTCAAGGAATTTCTTTTTGCTTTCGCCCGAAAGGTTCTCAGTTAAGAACTCCTCATT
>JBGVIT010000095.1:0-8155 GCA_045128915.1 Clostridia bacterium | reverse complement strand
TATTTTACAAAATATGAAAACAACATTACTGCTTCATCGTTTAACAAAGAAGCAGAGGGTATAGAATTTGCAGATGAAAAAAATAATAATTATGCTATAAAAGAGGGAGCAGCAATTCTTGAAAAACTCCCCGGGCTTGCACAAATTGATTTCAGCAAAATCGGTCTTGTGGAAAGCAAGTATAGAAAAAAAGATGATATAAAACTTGGAAATTTCAGACAATATTACCCATTTAACGGAACGACAGAGATTTCGAACTATGGCACATATGCTGAGTGGGAAAACTGCGATAATGCCGATTACTACAGAGTAACTATTGCAAAAGATAAGGAATTTAAGAATGTTATATCAGAAGAAATTTTCCAATATAACTATGCAAACCTTACAGAAATCACAACAGGGCTTTTAAAGCAATATTGGAGAGTTGATGCTATATCAAACGGAAGAAATCACTCTGTTGAAAAATCCGGTGACTATGGTGTGTATTCTTTTGTTTCTACAGAATATCCCATAGTGGACAGTACAGCAATAGACAATTCAATTACAAACGCAACACGTTTTGTAGAAAGACTTAAAGAAGGTACAGACTCGGGCTGTGTGCCGGAGGGTTCAAAGAAAATGATACAGGATCTTCTGGACGAAGCAAATAATATTTTAGCTCAACCACATTATTCACAATTAGAGGTGGATATTCAGGCAGAAAGACTTAATGTCGCTATGGAGGAAATAGGCTCTCACGCTCATAAAGTTTACGGCAATGTAGACTTTTTGTTGGAAGATCCTGATGGCTGGTATGCACAAACTGAAGGCATGGATCTAAAAGTCGAAAATGGAACTATTAAGATAGACCACCCGAGTTCAAAGGTACAAGCAACATACCTAACAAAGCCTGTGGATAAAAGTAAGATAATGGTGTTTAATGTTGACTCATTCCCTGGTAGTGGTTGGTTAGGCATTGCGATTCAAGCAAGGTCACAAGCCGGCAAAACGATATACAGCGGCAATGATGCTGACAAACGAGGCTACCTGGCTGTAATTAAAGAAAATCTGTTAGAGCTTCAAAAGTGGGATGGAACAAACAAGATTTATACTCTTGAGAACACAGCATTTATTCCTGGTGAGTATAATAAAATTGAGTTTGGAGCTATTGACTTTGGAGGCGGTAACAGAATTGTCTTTAATATAAATGGAGTTGAACTTTTCGATTTTGTTGATTTTGATATGCCAATAGACGAGGAACTGTATTTTACAGTTTACACAGCGGGGCATTCTGGAAGTGATAAGACAAGATATGCAAACATCACAGCCGCTACAGAAATTTCTGCAAACGAAATATTTAGATTTAAAGAGAATTCAGAAGCGGCAATAAATATTGGGGAAATTATTCCTGAAGCTGTAAACGGTCTTGATGTTAACGGCAAAATTCTTTCAAAAGAAAGACCTGACGATAACAAAAAAATCACTTTTAATATGAAGCGTATGTCTGATAACGAAACGGCTTCAATAATTTTCAGAGACTCAGGTGATGAGTCCGGCAAAACCCGCTATGAGTTTAAAATAAATGACGACTGTATTGCACTATACAGATATAAACAAGGCAAAATGCAGGTAGTAAATGTAATAGATAATAAGTACATCCTTCGTGACTGCTCAGTGAAGATAGGAATTGATATGTATACTACAAAAAATGGACTTGTAATAAAACTTGTAGCAGATGGTGAGACAATAATGGATGCAGTAGATGTCCATCCTTTAAAGGCACAGGGATTGTTTGGTGTAGAAGGAACATCATTTAATATTTCAAATTAACAATTTAAAAAAAGGTATGAACACAAAGATTCATCCATATTGTAAAGCATTATTTTTGCAGAAAATTTTACACAATTAGAATTTAATACACAGAGAGGACTGTATATATGAAATTATATAAAATAATTACATCTCTTATATTAATCATTTCTTTTACTGTCATAAGCTGTGGGGCAGTAGCTCCGGAGATTGTGCCAAATAAAGCAGTATTGTCAGATACGTATGAAAATATTACTATTTCCGGCCAATATAGTGGCGATGGGGATGTGCTCATAAAGATTTTCATGCCTGGAAAGGACATAACAGACAGTGCATCAGACAATCTTTTGCTTTTGGCAGACCAGATAGAAGTAACTGACGGAAGTTTCAGTAAAACTTATACACTTCCTGAACTAGACGAAGGTCTATACAAGATATATTATAATGACAGTACAACTCTTAACGATTTCTTCTGGTATATCCGGGATACAACAAAGGAAGCGTGGGTGAGTACTTTAGCAGGAAGTACAGACCTTAAGAGCGATCTCTACACTCCGTCACTTATAGAGGAAATAAGTGAAATACGAAGCTATGCTGAGGTATTAAATATTGGAATTCCTCAAACCGAAGATGGAAAAACATATGTTGCTGGGTTTATAAAGAAGTCTTTAGATAACACTCCCGATGTAAAAGAATTTACAAGTGCGGCAAACCTTGGTTTTGTGGTTGATAAAATAAAGACACAGGATACATCAGATATACTGGATTCTTCAAACAAATTTTCTGTATCATTGTGGCATGAAGAGGATGCACCCGGCGAAAAAACTGTAATTGTGTCCGTAGAAGATATTTATAAAAACAGTCTGTCTGATGCAGGGAGAGCGGTTGTTCTTAGCAGTATGAAAGATAAGACAATAACAAACGCCACTGAGTTTGGAACAGTATTTGCGCAGGAAACACTTGTTGCTTCCATAAAAAATGGTATAACTCAAGGATACGGTCATATAGATGGAATACTTACAGATATGAATGAGATAATTCCTCTTAACATACCGGAATATTTTGCCCTGAATTCTGATAAGAGGGCTAATGTTGTAAGTATGATACCAGGTGCAAACATAACAAGCTTTGCTACATTAATCAGCACATTAAAAAGCTATGCGATTGATGAAGGAAAGACTTCGGATATAACTATCGAAACTAATCCTGGACAAAAACCTTCAGTCACTCCAAGCTTCCCTGTATCCGGTGGAAGCGGAGGTGGAGGTGGTGCGAGTGTGACACCTGTAACTCCTACACCCGAAGAGCCGACTCCTTCTAATAATAGCGATAAGTTTAATGATATACAAAATCATTCCTGGGCAAAGTCTGCAATAGAAACCCTTTACGATAAAGGAATAGTAAATGGCATGGGTGACGGTAGCTTCGCACCTGACAGAATAGTAACACGTGAAGAATTTTTGACAATGTTAATCCGTGCTGCCGGTATAGAACTTAACGATAAGGAATCCACATTTGCTGATGTATCAAATGACGCATGGTACAGGACATACGTTATGACGGCAGCAGATAAAGGTATTTTAACAGGTTACGACAACGGTACTGCCGGAGTCGGAGGAAGCATTACAAGAGAAGATTGCTGCGTGTTTATCTGTAGAGCATTGGGTTATGATGTAAAGGAAACAGAAAATGACTTTATTGATGGAAACACAATATCGGGTTATGCACAGGATAGCGTAAATGCAGTCTGGAGCAAAGGCATTATAAAAGGGGACGAGAACAAAAACTTTAACCCTCAGGGCTTTTGTACCAGAGCACAGGCTGCTGTAATGATTAACGGTATCCTTAACCAAGAATAAAGGAGGGGCGATTTATGGCAAAAAAGATCTTAATAGCAATCCTCGCTTTAATACTGCTTATGTCCGGCATAGGAGTCTTGCCTGTTATTGCTGAAGAAACAGAAGCAGATGTAAAAGTTGTTGAGCGTACCAAGGCTGTACAGGTTCTTGCAGAACTTGATTGTTTTAAATATACAGATGATTTGCTTGATGGCAATATGACAAGAGCGGAGTTTGCAGATATTATAAGTGTGATTTCCGGCCGATTGGAAGCGGTAAATTATGCGGCTTGGTATGAATATTTTTACGGCAAAAAAGACGATTTTGAAGAAACTTACGATAATTCAGGAAGGTTTGCAGACGTTCCAAAGAACTACTGGGCATACAACTCTGTAGAAGCAGTATATGAAGCAGGATATATGAACGGTGGAGAGGGTAATCTTTTTAGACCGGATAATGCAATTTTGTTTGAGGAAGCAGTCGCTGTAATTATAAGGCTTGTAAATTCTGAGCTTTTAGCAAAAGCTGAAGGTGGCTGGCCTGCAGGATATATAAAAGTTGCTGCAAATCTTGGACTTACTAAAGGGTATAGTCCTTCAAAAGGACAGCCCATGACAAGAGAAATGGTCGCACAACTTTTGTATAACGCCTTTAACGTAACCGTCATGGACAACGGGTTGAACGGAATGGTGGTTGAGCCAAGCAAAAGAAGAACTTTTCTGAATGTGTATATGGGACTTGACTATACACAGGGTATTGTAACCGCAAACGGAAGCTCTACCCTTACCACTCCAACCAATAGAGGTGATAATTACTTTGAGATTGACGGTGTTCAGTATATAAACAATAATCCGTATTATGCAAACTTTATAGGTCGTGAGATTGAAGCGTATTATGTATGCGATGGAGAATATCATGGCGAAATAAAATATGCATTTACTATAGACGATGACGAATACCTTGCCATTGATTTATCAAAGTATCACAGCTTTAATAATGGTGTGCTGACTTACGAAACAGAGAATGGAAAAATAAAAAATATAAATATTTCAGGTAAGAGAATTATCTATAACGGCGAGGCTATTTCATCTTATGATAATACTTTGTTTGATGCAACAAATGGTACAGTTCTTATTTCTGACAGAAACACAGATATTGTTATTGCAACGGTTTACGAAAATGTATATGTTACAAGCGTAGATGCGGGTGAGAGCCTTGTATATGATGGACTTAGTGGAACTCGTTTAGACCTTTCAGAAGACAAGTACAGAGTAGAGATTTATGACAGAGCAGGACAAAAGTTAGACTTTTCATTTATCAAACAGGGCACTGTTTTATCTGTTGTGCAAAGCAGTAAGCTGAGAAGGGTATACATAAGCGACAAAACTGCAACAGGAAAGATAAATGGTATTTCAGAAAATGATGGAGTTGTTTTTACTATCGGGAATGATTCTTATAAAGTAAGCTCTGAACTTAAAAACCACAGCGTTTTTGCAAACCTTGAAATCAAAAAGGACGTAATGGCATATATAAACATTTTTGATGAAATCTCTTTTGCTGAAATTCTTACTGTAACAGGAGTACAGCATGCATATTTCTTTAATACAAGAATCAATACTGATGAAGAGCGTGTAATTTCTAAAATACTTGACCAGACCGGAAAAATTAAAAATTACTACCTCGCAGAGAAAAAGGTAGAGCTTATAGCCGCCGACGGAACTGTGATCAAAGACGCTGATAATGTGATCTATAATCACATAAAGGATCACAAGGGCTATGCAAGAATTAATCTGAATAGTAAACAGGAAATAATAGGAATCGAAATTCCAGGTCAGGGCTTACCGCAGGTATCGGACAACGGAAGAATAAGACAATTTCCTATATCAGGTGAGATCCAATATTATAACAATATAGGCTTTAATAACAGAGCGATGGTAAATGATGATACAGTAGTATTTGTTATACCTGCAGATGAAACAGACTACGATAGTTATAAGGTAGCTTCGAAGAGTGTATTGAAGCATACTCTAGAATACAACAACATAAAGTTCTACGGAAGCACTTATGGAAGCCGTATGACAGATGCTATTGAGGTCAAGGCGACTTTAAACGAAAGAATATCAACGAATGTAGAGTATATATATGTTGTAAAAGAGCTCTTTGTTACACTAAACGAAGATGGAGAAGCAATATATGCTGCACTTCTTTCTAATGGCACAACCGAAAAAACTGTTTACGATGGTGACGATAATGCCCGCGGCTCCCTTTCTCGCGCATGGGATCCGGGACAGCAAGAGCAGAAGCCTGTAAAAGAAGGCGATCTTATAATGTGCATTACGGACGAAAGCAATAGGCTTGTCGATGTGTACAGAATATTCGATCCTGAGCAACTGAATATTACAGCTACTTCCGGAAGAAAAGGAGGCATTCCCGGCATAACAACAGATTTGTTCTATGCTCCGAAGACGTATGTTGATACGATTAGTGATGTGTCAGATTTGGCAAATTATAATTTTCATGGTACAACAACGCTAAATAGTACAGTTGGCCTTTCAAACCCTTCGCGTTTTAATACAATGCAAGTGACCTATGATGCTGCTGGAAATCCGGTATATGGCTATAATAACTATTCTCCGCATGTTTTCTATAATTCAATATCAAATCAAAGACTTTGTCTTGGTGATGTGTACTACAAGGGAAGAGAATCCTTCATTATGACAACGCAGGATTTGACATCATCTGCTTATATTCCAAACGGTATTCCAGATTCTGAAATTATTGAGAAGCTAGATGACCTCGGAGTGCCGGTTGAGATAACAAATACCTCTGAAACCAGCAAAAATCCGTATGTACCTGTGTACTATTCGGAAAACTGGGCATATAATTCCACATACAAGAGTGTTTTAAAAACGGTTATAACCTATGGTGAAAGAGGATTTGAAGTAAGGGAAGCCACTAACGAGGACATAAGAGATTATGTATCAGCCGGAGCGGATTGTTCCAGAGTAATTAGCGTAATAAGACAGGGTACACCATCACAACTTGTTGTAATAAATGACAACAGATAACGCAGGGGAGGTTTTATGATGAAAAAGAAACTTGCAGTATTTGTACTTGCATTAATGTCATTAACCATAACAGCCTTTGCTGAAGTTACCGAAGTTGATTATACGAGCGCCAAACTGAACGGCGAATGGATGGAATCTGACCAGACAGGCTACCGAAATGCACCAATGCAGCAGGCAGATGCGGCTTTGGGCAGTACGGTAACATGGTCCATTAAAGGTGGCGGTACGTATAGGCTTTATTATTGGAAGGGTATAGACCCGATTATCGGAGCCAAGAACGGCATTGTATCATTTTCTTCCGAAGGTTTTGAAAAGGATTTTCACACAGATTTTACAAGAGGTAATGCCGGCTGGAATGAGCTTGGCATAGTGGGAATGGGAACTGCAGGTGGCAGTCTGAAAATCAGTGCCCCCGAAGGTACTATATTTGCAAGTGCAATAAAATATGAGCTTCTTGATAAGAAATATTCGCAGCTTTATACATATATGTCAAACTATCCCAATCATGTGCTTTTACAAACAGGCTCAGATAATGCATATATAAATGGTTGTCAATACAAAATCCCTGACACAACACCTGTGGTTGTTGATGGAACAACATTCGTTCCCCTTCGATTTATAAGTGAAGCCCTTGGAGCAGATGTTTCCTGGGATGGTGCCACAAGCACTGCAACGGTTTCCTATAACGGAACAATTCTTTCCTTTACAATAAACTCTAAGGAATGTTTTATCAACTCCGCACCTTACACACTCTCACAGGCTGTGTATATGGAAAATGGACGCACAATGCTTCCGCTAAGGTTTATCTCAGAAGCTTTTAACAAAAAGGTATTCTGGTGTCCTGCGGGTGTGATTTCTATTACAGAAACATATATGCCGGACGCCGAAAAGGATAGTGAAATGTTGAATACCATTTCAAGAATATTGCGTACCGAGTAGGAACTCTTTAATATAATTACGTTAAATTCCAGTATTGCCATCGGTGTGGGGTAGTATAACACCGATGGCAATCAGGAGAACTTATAATCTTTTGCAAAGTATTTCGATGTATTAACACGATTTGCTGATAGATATGATACAATGGAAGGGGATGATTAAAGAGTAATAGTAATAATCTGTAGGTAGAGAATGGCTACATACCTACTTGATTAAGATAATGATGAAATAAAAAAAGAGCAACGGGCGGCTCGTACTTTTGTTTATTAAACATATTTCGTTTATTATCAAAAAAGTTTTAGCCAAATCGGGCATTTAATAAAATTTTTATGAGGTGATTTAATCATGAAAAAAATATTTTCTGTATTATTGACATTAAGTATTTTAATGCTGCCATTACAGATGTTTTCACCGGTAGTTTCTGCATCTGAGCCTGATGAGCCAGGCCCTACATATTATGTAAATGAGGATTTCTCAGACACAACCAAGTATACAGTTGACGAAGCTTATGGTGCTTCTGCCCAG
>JBGVIT010000094.1:0-15746 GCA_045128915.1 Clostridia bacterium | reverse complement strand
AGCCTAACTGCGAGACTGACGGGTCGAGCAGTAACGAAAGTTGGAGTTAGTGATCCGGCGGTATGTGAGTGGAAATGCCGTCGCTCAACGGATAAAAGCTACCCTGGGGATAACAGGCTGATCTCCCCCAAGAGTCCACATCGACGGGGAGGTTTGGCACCTCGATGTCGGCTCATCGCATCCTGGAGCTGTAGTCGGTTCCAAGGGTTGGGCTGTTCGCCCATTAAAGCGGTACGCGAGCTGGGTTCAGAACGTCGCGAGACAGTTCGGTCCCTATCTATCACGGGCGCAGGAAATTTGAGGAGAGCTGTCCTTAGTACGAGAGGACCGGGATGGACGTACCGCTGGTGCACCTGTTGTTCTGCCAAGGGCATAGCAGGGTAGCTAAGTACGGACGGGATAAACGCTGAAGGCATCTAAGCGTGAAGCCCCCTTCAAGACAAGATTTCCCATAGCGTAGGCTAGTAAGACCCCATGAAGACTACATGGTTGATAGGCCGGAGGTGTAAGTGCAGTAATGTATTTAGCTGACCGGTACTAATAGGTCGAGGGCTTAACCAAGAGAGTTAAGGAGATAAGGGTAAAGGTAGCTATTATTTTGTGAGTATTGTTCAGTTTTGAAGGTATAACCTTCGAAGAAGAGGAAGAGAAGTCGAATCCGGTGGCGATAGCGAAGAGGATCCACCTGTATCCATGCCGAACACAGAAGTTAAGCTCTTCAGCGTCGATGGTACTTGGCGGGAGACTGCCTGGGAGAGTAGAACGTTGCCGGAACCGACTTTTTCTTCAACTATATTCCTCGTTAGCTGGCAGTGGCGTTGCCTAAATCAAAGATTTAGAACGCTGTTGCATGGGTGTCGTTTCCAAATCATAGATTTGGACTCCACCGCAAGTCGGTTCCTCCTTCGCTTACGAAGAACTCTAAAACTATATATTCCTCGTTAGCTCAGTCGGTAGAGCGCATGACTGTTAATCATGATGTCGTTGGTTCAAGCCCAACACGAGGAGCCAGAAAAAAAGACTTGTTTCGACAAGTCTTTTTTTCAGCTAAATTCGCTAACGCGAGCTAAATTGAGCCAGCTCAGCTAAATTGCCTACGGCAGCTAAATGTGCTACGCACGCTTAAAGCGAATTTAATTTAGCTATTGCGGAGCAATAATTTAGCTTTGCACGAAAGTGCAAAATTTAGCTTTATATAACTTGTATCTATTATGAACTTGAAAGCTGGAAAAACGATTTTTATGAAACAAATAAAATAATTTTCCTTCAACTATTGAAATTTTTCTTTTAAAGTGATATAATACGTTTAAACTTAATAAACGGGAGCTTGTATTACAGGCTGAGAGGAAGGTGCGACCTTCGACCGAGAACCTGATTTGGATAATGCCAACGTAGGGATGCCTGATACAAAGTAGCAGGAGGAACATAGAACTTTTAGGAAGTTACCAAATCGGTAACTTCCTTTTTGTTTTTGGCAAGGTTTGTTATTAAGTTAATAAACAGCCGATAATCTTACGGCAGAAAGAGGTAAATTATGTTAGGAAAAAGTCTTGAAAATGTGAAAGGAAAAACACCACTTATTCACAACATTACCAACTATGTTACAGTTAATGATGTTGCGAATGCTTTGCTTGCATCTGGGGGAAGCCCTATTATGTCGGATGAACCTGATGATGTGGCGGATATTACATCTATATGTGGCGGACTTAATATCAACATTGGAACGCTGAATAAAAGAAGTATAGAAGCTATGTTTATTTCCGGCAAGAAATCAAAGGAACTTGGTCATATAGTCCTTCTTGATCCCGTAGGCGCTGGTGCAAGTAAGCTCAGAACAGAAACTGCACTTAAAATTATGGACGAAATCAAGCCAAATATTATAAGGGGAAACATATCTGAAATCAAAACCCTTGCGCTCGGAAGAGGAACAACAAAGGGAGTAGATGCTGATATTGCAGATGTAGTAACAGAAGATAATCTTGAATCAATGGTAGAGTTTGCAAAAGAGTTTTCAAAAAAGTCTGGAGCAGTTATTGCAATAACGGGTGCAATAGATTTGGTAGCAGACAGCGAAAAGTGCTATGTAATTCGAAATGGTGTCGCATTAATGAGCCGTATTACAGGAACAGGGTGCATGCTGTCGGCACTTGCCACCGCATATGCAGTTGCAAACCCTGATAATATAACTGAAGCTATTACGGCGTCTGTATGTCTTATGGGACTTGCCGGTGAGATTGGAGTATCAAACATGAATGACGATGAAGGAAATTCAAGTCTTCGCAATCACATCATAGATGCAATATATAATATGGATGCAGACAAACTGAATAAAGGAGCAAAATATGAGGTGCGATAAACAAAAACTATTGTTATATGCAGTAACAGACCGTTCATGGACTAACGGAAGAACATTATATGAACAAGTAGAAGACGCTGTCAAAGGTGGTGTTACTTTTGTTCAGCTTCGTGAAAAGAATCTTGATGATGAGAGCTTTCTTAATGAAGCCTTGGAGATACAGAAGCTTTGCAAAAAATATAATATTCCGTTTGTTATCAACGACAATGTTGAAATAGCAAGGAAAATAAATGCAGACGGTGTACACGTCGGGCAAACTGATATGGCAGCTGCAAATGTAAGAGCTATCATAGGAAACGATAAAATTCTTGGTGTATCGGCTCAGACTGTAGAGCAGGCATTACTTGCTGAAAAGCAAGGAGCCGATTATCTTGGCGTAGGTGCGGTTTTCCCCACCGGTTCTAAGGCAGATGCTGATGATGTCAGCTATGAAACATTAAAAGCAATATGTAAAGCGGTAAGGATACCGGTTGTAGCCATAGGTGGAATTAGTGCCGGCAATGTTTTAACACTAAAAGGCAGCGGTATTTCGGGGATAGCTGTAATTAGCGCTATTTTTGCAGCTGAAAACATTGAATCAGCTACAAAAAGCCTAAAAGAACTGACAGAAAGGGTGGTATCTGAATGATAAAAGGGGCAATTTTTGATTTAGATGGAACGTTAATTGACTCTATGTTTATTTGGGATACTATTGGCGAGGATTATTTGAAATCTTTTGGCATAGAACCAGAAGAAAATCTTGCCGAGGTTTTTAAGACATTTACTCTTGAACAAGCTGCAGAGTATTATCGTAATTATTATGATATTAAACTTTCTAAAGCGGAAATCATCGAAGGCATAAATAATATGGTGTCAGAAATTTATAAGACACAAGTAGTTTTGAAACCCGGAGTAAGTGATTTCTTGAAAAGATTACAAAGTTCAGGCGTCAAAATGTGTGTTGCAACAGTGACAGACAGACCTATTGTAGAAGATGTTCTCAAACGTTTGGGAGTGGGTGAATATTTTACTCAAATATTAACTTGTGCAGAGATTGGATGTGGCAAAGAAACCCCTAAAATTTACAGACAAGCCCTATTAAGTCTTGGCACTGAAAAAGAAGAAACCGTAGTTTTTGAAGATGTGATTCATGCAGTAAAAACAGCTAAAAAAGATGGATTTAAGGTTGCTGCAGTATATGATGCACATGAGCCAAGACAAGAGGAAATAAAAGAAATTTCAGATTATTACATAGCCGATTTCCAAAACTTTTGTTTTAAGACAAAAATGAAAACAGCGCTAACCATTGCAGGTAGTGATTCAAGTGGCGGTGCAGGCATACAGGCAGATATTAAGACCATGACAATGAATGGTGTTTATGCAATGAGCGCAATAACTGCTCTTACAGCACAAAATACACTTGGTGTAAGGTCCATTTTAAATTCCACACCCCAATTTCTAAAAGAGCAGCTTGACGCAGTATTTGAGGATATATTTCCTGATAGCATAAAAATCGGAATGGTGTCATCCGTCGAACTGATAGATGTAATTGCAGACCGATTGAAGTTTTATAATGCAAAAAACATTGTTGTAGATCCTGTAATGGTAGCAACAAGCGGCTGTTCACTCATTGATACAAATGCCATAAAAACAATGGTTACAAAATTACTGCCCATTGCAACTGTCGTAACTCCCAACATTCCCGAAGCAGAAGTTTTATCCAATATAACAATTAAAGGTAAGGAAGATATGGCAAGAGCGGCAGAGTTTATAGAGAAAAACTATGGGTGTAGTGTTCTGTTAAAAGGTGGTCATAGTATAAATGATGCCAATGACCTTTTGTGTCAAAACGGCACGCTTGTATGGTTTAGCGGTAATAGAGTTGGCAACCCTAACACACACGGGACGGGATGTACTTTATCAAGTGCCATTGCATCTAATCTTGCAAAAGGATTTTCTCTGGCGGATGCAGTAATGAGAGCAAAAAATTACATATCAGAAGCGCTTGCGGCAGGTCTTGATTTAGGAAAAGGCTCAGGACCGATAAAACATAATTTTATAATATGTAGTGATAAGTAAATCGTTGTGTTGTTCCCAAAAAAGCACACCATCATGGTGTGCTTTTAGGAGAATTATTATATTTCATCATTTGTCGGAGTTTTCTTCTGGTTCGGTTTATATGCCTTTCAAAATCACCTTTTATGATAAACTCTGCAAGTACGTATTGCTCAAATACAGGGACTGTGCAGGAGTAAAATCCCATTTTATTGAAAAATGGATTAACAAGTTCCTCTGGTAATACCATATATCCAATTCTCATTGAGGGTGCGATTGTTTTTGTGAAAGTATTTACATATATTACGCTGTGAGTAGGCTCAAGGGAAAAAACGGTATCTTCATTTTTAGTAGATACAGTAAACTCTGAATTGAAATCATCTTCAATAATTACACCGTTTCTGTCTGTTGCCCATTTGATATACTCATTTCTTTTTGATGCGCTTGCAGTAACTCCGCTTGGAAAACTTCTGAAAGGGGTTATGTGAAGGACAGTTGCATCAGTTTTGGAAAGTTGTGAAGTGAGAATACCGTCTTTACCTAATTTTAGCAAATCACATTTCGCTCCATTTGCCTTATAAACCGAGTGAATCTTTTCGTATGACGGATTTTCAAGCCCATATATTTTGTCCTGCCCCAAGAATTGCACAATAAGTCCGTAGAGATACTCTGCGCCTGAACCAATTATAATTTGGTTATATGAAACATTAATTCCTTTAGACCTTGCAAGGTAATCGGAGATTGCTTTTCTGAGTTCAAAGCAACCCGCGTTGGGTGACTTTATTAGAATACTTTCTCCGTATTTTGATATTACATTACGCATTGTTTTTGCAAGCACAGAAAACGGAAATTCACTTGTATGATAGTGGTGTTGATTAGAAAGGGTATCGTATAATTCATTTTCCGAAACAGGTACAAACTCGTTTTTGCGATATGTAACGAAATATCCTCTGCGTTCTTTGGATTCAATATATCCTTCATCGCACAATATGGCGTATGCATGTTCGACTGTTATAACACTTGTCTGTGTTTCTTCGGCAAGAATACGCTTGGACGGAAGCTTGTCTCCGTATTTAAATAGTGAATTTATGATGTCGCCTCTTAGTTGTTCATACAGTTGCATATATGCTTTTTTTGCGGATTTTATATCAATAGAATATCTCATCTGGTTATATTAAATTCTCCTTAATTGGTAATTGTGGTATGTTCAGTTTTATTATATAATAAATCAAAAGATTTGTAAAGGGGTTTTTTACCATGAAAACAAACACACAAAAAATCGTAATCGCTTCAATGCTTGCAGCACTTTGCTGTGTGGCAACAATGATTATAAAAATACCTTCACCGCTCAAAGGATATATGAATTTGGGTGACTGTGTTGTTCTTCTTTCCGGTTGGCTCTTAACTCCTGCATACGGATTTGCAGCTGCAGGTATCGGTTCAGCCCTTGCTGATATATTTTCAGGCTATGTAGTATATGCACCTGCAACTTTAATCATTAAGGGCATTATGGCAATTATTGCATATTTCTGCTTCAAGGGCATGCATAATAAACTCGGCAAAACCACTTCAAGAATTATCAGCGGTACATTGGCAGAGATAGAAATGATTATTGGATACTATATATTTGAAGGTTTTATTTATGGTTTTGCACCGTCAGCTGTAAATATACCGGCAAACATCGTTCAGGGTATTGCCGGTCTTATCATAGGCTTAATTATAGTTAAAATATTTGAGAAATCAAAGATGTTTTAATAATAGCCTGCGTTTAAAAACTGCTTATATCGAAAGATTTAAGCAGTTTTCTTTTTAGAAGAAATTAAATGTATTGTTCATTCTGTATTGAGTAGGAGTACAGCCTATTTTATTTTTAAAGGCGTTGCAGAAATAATATATGCAGGAGTAGCCGCATTTTTCTGAAATTTCTGTTATTGATAAGGCTGTTTCAATCAAAAGATTTTTTGCTTTTTCCATACGTTTGTTTTGAATGTAGCTGTTAACAGAATCACTTATATACCTTGAAAAAAGCTTTCTCAGATAAACCTCGCTTATACCCGCGTATTTTGCAACTTGTGTGTTGGAAAGAGTTGTACAATCTATATTGTCATCAATATACTTTAATGCATCAATCAATGGGTGTGGCATTTTTTTCTCTAAAGAATTATTTATCAATGATGAAATGATTTTATACATAGATGAAAGTTCTTCATATATATTTTTTCTGGAATGAGAGATAAAGCTTTTATGTATAATTGAAAATTCTCTTTTCAATATATCTGTGTTTTCTGATATGAAAACATTAAAATCTTTAAGAACTATATCATTTGATGTCAAAAAATTAATTACTGCAAACGAACCTGGTTTGGTGCATATAACTTCATAGGTTGAATTTTGAGGAATTAAAACAACTCTGTCTCCTGACAGATTAATAGTGTTTGAACCATAAATATAGTTTAATTCACCACCAAGCGAAAATGCAATTCCGTACCAAGGACGTATATTCATATTTGATTTTTCGTTTTTTTTATAGTTCACAACACAAACTCTGGAAATTTCGCTTATGATTATGTCATTTATAAAATCCATAACTATCACCATTTTCATTATATCAATAATAATAAAAAAGTCAATATATTCTACGATAATTAGTATCAAATATTATAAAATACTATCATATTTTATATTGACATTATAATATGAAAGTATATAATTATAGTATAAAACATGGGGAGGAGAAAAAATTATGGCAAGGTTTTCAGACAGTCAGTACCCGAAACTGACATCTATGATTGGAGAAAAAACCGTTGATGACGTTATTATAAATATAAAAAAATCAATCGAGCAGGGTGCAGAGGCGTTTTGTATTCTGACAGAACGCTTAAATCCGGAGCATAAAGGCAAGGAAAATATCAAGCGGATTATTGATGCCATGAACGGCAGACCTGCGTATGTCACAAACTATATACGCGACAATACACAGCAGGAATTGACGGATGATTTTCTGGCGGAGCAGCTTTTGGATATGATTGACTGCGGAGCTTCGCTCATTGATGTTCGTGGTGATTTGTTCTGCCGAAGTACAGACGAGATGACTCTTGACTCTTATGCTGTGGAAAAACAAAAAAAGCTCATATCACAAATCCATAAATCCGGTGCAGAGGTTATAATGTCAACCCATATTTTTGGGTACAGAACACCGGAGAATATTCTTGAAATTGCACGTCAGCAACAGCTTCGTGGTGCTGACATTGCAAAGGTAGTGACGGTTGCAGGAAGCGACAGACAACTCGATGATGCATTCAAGACAAACTTTTTGCTGAAGGAAAAGCTTAATGTTCCGTTTCTGTTTTTGTGTAACGGCAGTCATTGCAGGAAGCACAGAATGCTCGGACCTGCTCTTGGTTCATGCATGTATTTGTGCCTCGAAAACTCAAAAACCTGCGGCCCACAGCCTACAATAGAGGAGGCAAAAAGCTTAAGGGAAAGATTATTCAAAGAGGAGAATAAAAATGAACAATAAAAAAGTATTGGTTTTAGGTGCAACGGGAGCTATGGGGGTATATCTTTTGCCTTTGTTGCTTGATAAAGGATATACGGTCGTAGGAGTAAGCCTTGATAATGCTGTAAGCTATCATGAAAATCTTACATATATAAAAGCTGATGCTATGAACCTTGATTTTTTGAAAAAAGAGCTTCAGAATAATTATGATGCAGTTGTAGATTTTATGATATATAATACAGTAGAGCTGTTTAAACAGTATTATAAGCTGTTTCTTGAAAATACTAAGCATTATATTTTCTTTTCAACATACAGAGTCTATGCAGATGATTCGCCTATTCGTGAAACTTCAAAGCGCCTTCTTGATGTTGAAAGACCTGAGGACTTTGTAACAAAGCTTGAATATTCAATTTATAAAGCGGAGGAAGAGGATTTGCTGCATAACTCACCTTATAATAACTATACTATTGTAAGGCCTGCTATAACATATTCAAAGCGTAGATTTCAACTTGTTACTCTTGAGGCAGATGTTGTTATATATCGTATGCTGAAGGGAAAAACCTTGGTGCTTCCCGAGAGTGCAATGGATAAGCAGGCAACTATGAGCTGGGCAGGGGATGTTGCAAGGATGCTCTCAGCTATCATACTAAACATTGATGCTATGGGAGAGACCTATACAGTATCAACCTCTGAGCATATGACGTGGAGAGAAGTCGCAAAAATATATGAAGATATTGGAAACGTTAAATATATAACAGTAGATGATGAAACGTATCTTGACATTATAGCAGAGGGCGCTGTGGCTGCAAAGCAACAGCTTCTATATGACAGATGCTACAACAGAATAGTAGATAACACCAAAATCTTAAAACTTTGCGGAATGGAAAAGGAAGAGCTAATGCCCTTGAAAGAAGGACTGCGTTATGAACTTCAAAGTGTAACCATTGATGACATCGGATGTAATTCATACATTAATGAGCGTATGGATAAGTATATTGAAAGCATATAAAAAGCAGTTGCAAATGAGAATTAAAACTCATTTGCAACTGCTTTTTATATGCTTATTTCCGTGAAGCAATAATCGTCATCCCACGTTTTTTCCGGATGGAAGTTCCACACGCAAGGTTCTTTAAAGAAAGAAGACGGAGCTACACCGTAGCTTTCTCCTATTTTAAGATGATGAGGACCTAAAAGGTTCCGCAGATTGTTTATAAGCGTAAGTCTGATTTTTGTTTTCCCTTTTGCGCCAAATTGATTAAGAGGAATTTTATAGCCGGTGAGAATAGTTTTCTTAATGCCGTTTATTTCTGCTTCAACTACGTTAAAGCCTTTTTTGTCTAATACAAGCACCGGTTTGTCGCCATGAATATTTATTTCGCCCTCAAGCTCAAGCTTCCCGCAGAAGAAGGGATATCCTTGCCGTTCAATATGTGTACGGCTGATTTGTGATTGTGGTTTACATATTTCAAACTCTCCGAAGTATCGTGAAGCGTTTTTCTCAAGTTCTGTCCATAATCCGTCAGTCTTGACACGGAAATCACCCAGCAAATAGATAGCTTCGATTTCCATATCGTACACAAGCTTATTCTTTTCTGTTTCAAACTTGTACGCCCGTCTTAAGTCGTTATAAAACTTGTCCGATTGCTTAAAATCACAGTCAAAGGAAATGGTGTTTTCGCCAACTACCATATGCTTTGAAATTTCTATCTTCTTAAAGCTCTTATCAGCAAAGTATCCTCTGATGCATTTGTCTATTTTGTTCCCGTTGATTGATATTTCAAAAATCTCCGGTGTTTCGCATACCAGATAAAGCTCTTCGGGGATATATGTCACTTTGATGTGATAGTCCTGATGTATTTTAACAGATCGTTCAAGTCTGTTTGCTCGCTCTGCAATATTCAGAACATATCCGTTTTTCTCCTGAAGCTCACCGTCGAAATAATAATCGCAAAAATCAAGAGTTACGCAGTTTTCCGCAGGCTTTAACAAATTCATATCCTGAGGCAAAGAGATTTCAGTTTCAGGTGAGCAGTCAGCAGAAATATTTCTTGTACCGTCTTCAATTATCATAAGACTTGCCCAAGGCTCAAAGGTGTGTTTTCCTGAGAACTCATGAAGCTTTCCGGTATAAATATCAAGAATTTTACCTTCTGTATTGATTACAGCAAATTCCATGTTAGCTGAAGTGTTAACGAAAAAGTGAACGTTAAAACTGTCGTATTCACATTTTGTATATGTAATGCGCTCATTATTTATAATATCATTTGATGAAAGGTCACATACTGAAACTATTTTTCCACCGCTGTTTTCAAACTCCGCTAAAAGCTTTTCTGTGTTTTCCAAAAAAACTTCACAGCAATCCTTGATTACGTAAGCGTAGGATTCTTCGCCGATTATAAGCTTTCCGTCTTTCACCCTTCCACGACGTTCCATAAGAGTTTCGTCACCGAAATGATAGGATATGTGTTTTTCGTCAAGCTGATGCATTATATCAAAAAGCTTGCTCTCCAGCTTATCTATTCCGGTGTTTTTATTATCGTCGTAGAGAGTCCATGCAGTAGTCTGCGGATGAATCACCAATACGTCAGCATGCTTCCTGCCTTCAGCTAAAATCATACCCTCTCTTGACATAGCATCGTTGAATTTTCTGTACTTAGACCACCAGGGTTGCTGAGTGTACATCGCAGGCGGATAATCTCTTTTTCGTATTCCTCTTATGGAATATCCTTCAAGATGCTGACAGAGGAGATTTACTCCGTTTATCATCTGCCATTCATATATGCCCTTTAATTCGTCAAAGCTCACATTATGACCGCAAAGACCAAAGGTTTCGGAAATTACATATTTCTTTCCAAGCTGCTGTGCGGCAGAACCCAACTGCTTTACTGTAAGACAGTCAAATATATCTCTTCCAAGCCAGTCCATCCCGGGAATGTGGAAATACTCATAATGCGGCATACATGCTCCGTTTGATATAATCTGTGATGTAAAATCTTCTTCAAGCACAAGATGTCCCGTAAGCTTAAGTCCGCGTTCTTCGCACCAATCATAAATCTGTTTCATAAAAGCACTTGAAAAAAGGTCAGTTACCATTTTCCAAAATTTAATACGTGTATTTTTGTAATTGCTTACGGGCAAAAACAATTCTTCGAGATGTTCTAAAATATTCTCGTTGTAGCGTAAGCTGTATTCTTTTTCAAATACGAAACTCCAGGGTATTCCGTTTCTTGAAATCTGCGGCTCGTCTGTGAAAAATCCTTCGATTTTATTGCCATACCTTTTGTAATACGGTTCATATGCGCTTTCAATAAACTTTGCCACTACCTTTTTGTCAAGAGTATCTACGTAAAATGGGTTTATATCATAATAGAAATAATGCTTGCCACATTTGCAAATAGCAGTTTCATTATGCTCAAGGCTGTTTTCCATGCGAAGATATTTTTGCTGATACTCTACGCCAAGCCCGTTTACTATGCCGTTTCCAAATCCGCTGGGCCAACCGTTTTCATCATATGCCCATGCTTTCATACCGCATTGGTCAGCGGCTTGTATTGAAGCTTCAATGTTTGCAAACCATTCATCGTCCATATACTCTGTCTGAAGTCCGCCTCTTGCGTGCATAAAAAAACCGCCTATTCCGGCATCGTCCATTTTATGTATTTGTTCCATAGTTTCTTCTGTACTGAGCTTTTCGTTTCAGCTCCAGAAAGGAATAGGTCTGTATTTTTTAGGTACATTTTTAAAATTCATATTTATCACCATTAATTGAAATTATATATAATCATATCATATTTTAAAACCAAATGCAATAAATTCTATGGGTATATTATAAACAAGAGGGTTTAATAGCAAATATAATAAAATATTTTATGGCTGTTTATTTGATATGATTTGTTTAAATATTTTTATATTTCTTCCTATACTGTGATGGGGTTTGTAAGAAATGTTTTTTGAAGCATCTGCAAAATGTATTTAATGAAAGAAAACCTGATTCGTATGCTATTTCCGTAAGACTTTTTGCAGTTGTGCAAATAAGGTTTGCGGCATGTTTTGAACGCACAGATCCAAGATAAGTTCTGAACGGGATTTTCAGTTGGTCGTAAAAAACATGAGTGATATATGATGTGCTGTATCCAAATTCTTTACTAAGATATTTAATTGTAAGAGGTTTTTGGAAATTCTCATTTATATACCATATGAGTCTGGGAGCGAGGTTATATTCGTCGGCTTCTTTCAATGGAATTAAATCCGTGTTTTTAATAAGTCCTGAAAGTACAATAAATGTCCAGCCTAAAAGCTCTGTATTGTCTGTTATATTCTTAATTTTCTCAAAAGCCAGCAGAGAATTTTCAGGAATGTTTTTTGCTTCTATTAATGGCGTGATTGGGCGTTTTGATATTAAATCCGGCAAAAATCCAGATAAATAATCAGTATCAATCATAATAGAAATACTTTCAGTCTTTAATGATGCCTTTGCGTCACATTTAAAATATTCGTGAATTACATTGGGGAATATTATAATAGCATCGCCTGTTTTTAATGTATAAATTATGTTTCCTACTTTAATATTCTGAGCACCACAATAACAGTATAGTAGTTCAGTTTTGCTGTGGAAATGTGATTCATAGTCGTATGACTTTTTGTTATAATTTGTGTATATTTTGTAATTTATATTTTCATAATAAGTATTCATATTAATCACCAACAGTATCATAGCATATTAAGCGCTAATTGTAAATATTAAAAGCATATTTTGGTGAAAAAATCATCTTTTTAAGTATTTAATTTTAAGATTATATATAATAAAATAAAAAAAGATTGGGGGAGATATAATATGATAAACATGAAAAAATGGGCAAGAATTAACTATCAACCATGCTTACCGTTAGGAGATAACAATTCAAGAATAACAGAATCAGAAAAACACATTCAGTTGTCACGCCAAGCAGCGTGCGAGGGTATTGTACTTCTGAAGAATAATGATGGAGTATTGCCGCTGAAAAAAGGCACTAAAGTAGCTGTTTTTGGCAAAGCACAAATAGATTATGTAAAAGGTGGAGGCGGCTCCGGTGATGTGTACTGTAGTTATGTTCGCAATATATATGATGGATTAAAAACAAAGAGCGATATAGAAGTATATGATTCATTGTCCCTATACTATAAAGATTACGTAGAAAAGGCATACAACATGGGCTACAAGAATGGTCTTTTTGATGAAGCAGATATTCCTGATGCACTTTTGAAATTAGCATCCGAATTTACAGATACGGCAATAATCACAATCAATCGATTTTCAGGAGAGGGATCGGACAGAAAAGGTGATGGCACTGACCCGTATTTTGAACTTAGCCAAAAGGAAAAAAATATGGCAGAGGCAGTATGTGCCAATTTTAAAAATGTAATTGTTCTATTAAATACTGGCGCTATGATAGATACGTCGTGGTTTTCTGATAATGATAAAATCAAAGCTGCTGTAATGATTTGGCAGGGTGGTATGGAGGGTGGTCTTGCGGCTGCCGACATACTCGTTGGTGATGAGAATCCATCAGGACGTCTTGTAGATACGTGTGCAAGGTCGCTTAATGATTATCCGTCAACAGAGGGATTTCATGAATCGGATGATTATGTTAAATACACCGAGGACATATTTGTAGGATACAGATACTTTGAAACTATTCCTGGCATGAAAGAAAAAGTATTATATCCTTTCGGCTACGGTCTGTCATATACGGATTTTGAAATATCAAATGCTTCAGCTTATGTAGCAGCAGATAAAATCTTTGTAAATGCCGATGTAAAAAATATTGGTAATTATAGCGGAAAAGAAGTTTTGCAGGTTTATTATAAGGCTCCGGAAGGTAAGCTCACAAAGGCTTCACGTGAGCTTTGCGCATTTGCGAAAACAAGACTCCTTAATCCTGGAGAGTGCGAAAATATAACCATGAGCTTTAATATAAATGATATGGCATCGTATGATGATATGGGAGATGTTGAGAAGTCTGCATATGTAATGGAGTCGGGAGAATATAAAGTATATCTTGGTAAGAATGTTCGCGATGCAAAAGAGCTGAACTTCGCATATATTCTTCAAGATAATAAGATGTGCCAAAAGTTGACTGAGTACTGTAAACCAACAAATCTTGGCAAGCGTCTGACTGCTTCGGGAGAATATATTACAGTCCCTGATGCACAGTACACGCCTAAAACATTAAAATGCGAATATGAATGTGAAACAAAAATACCTGAAAAGGATGCAGATAAGAAAAAACTTATTGATGTTGTAGATGGAGAACTAACTCTTGACGAGTTTATTGCACAGCTAACAGAACAACAGCTTTTAGGACTATTGGTCGGCTGCAAAAATACAGGTGTTGCCAACACAGACGGTATGGGCGGACTTGAAGAGTATGGAATTCCAGCACCTATGACAGCGGACGGGCCTGCAGGCGTAAGAATATCGCCTGATACGGGAATAAGGACAACAGCATTCCCCGTAGCAACTATGCTCGCTTGTACATGGAATACAGAGCTTGTTGAAAAAATAGGTATTGCAGGAGCTTTGGAAACAAAGGAAAATAACCTTTCAATATGGCTGACTCCTGCACTTAATATCCACAGAAGCCCGCTTTGCGGAAGAAACTTTGAATACTATTCAGAGGATCCATTTGTTTCAGGAAAAATGGCATCAGCAATGATAAGAGGTATTCAATCCCAGAATATTGTTGCGACACCAAAGCATTTTGTGTGCAACAATAAAGAAACCAATCGCTTTGAATCAAATTCCATATTATCCGAAAGAGCACTTCGTGAGATTTATCTTAAAGGCTTTGAGATATGCGTAAAGGAAAGCAAGCCGAAGCTTATAATGACATCATATAACGTTTTGAACGGTGTACGTTCATCCGAAAGTGTTGAGCTTATTGCGGGTATTCTTAGAGGAGAATGGGGATATGATGGACTAGTGACAACCGATTGGATAAACCACGCTGAAAAAAGTGCTGAAGTAACCGCTGGAAATGATATACGTATGCCTTCATTCTTAGAATGGGGAGAAAAGAGTAAAATTCCTTATATTGATACTATATCAGTTAAGAATACAAGAAGTGAGCTTGCAATATGTGTTAAACGACTTCTTGAAATGATTTTGTGGCTTGAATAAAAAATATATTTATTGCTCACCAGGGACTTACAAAGTGCCTTGAGCAAACTAAAAGGCACTATCCCAAGCGATAGTGCCTTGTTTATTTGTATAGATAGAATCCATTCCCCTTAATTCTTTGCGATTCCGAAAATACTATGAACGCGTGTTCATCTATTTTCAGGATTTTTTTCTGAAATGCTTCGCTTTCGCTTTCTTTCAAAGCACAAAACAGCATCTTTTTTTCGGTATTTGTATATACCCCTTTAACTTCAATCTGGGTTACCCCTCTTGGGGAAGTAGAAATAAGAGTCTGTGCTATTTCGTCGCCTTTATCTGTTATAACAAATGCAATTCTTGAAACATTGAATCTGCTTATTATGTAATCAACCGAATAGCTTGAAATGAACAGTGTTAATATTCCATACATGGTAAGTTCAAGGTTTTTAAAGACAGTAAGTGATATAACGATAATAATTCCGTCAACAAACAAAAGCATTTTGCCTATTGGGACAAAGGCAAATTTTGACTGAATTATTCTTCCTATTATATCGGTGCCTCCCGTAGAAGCACCTGCCGCAAAGCTCATGCCTATACCAAGACCGTACAAAATACCGCCAAAAATTGTTGACAGTATAAGGTTTTCGGTGTATATAGGTAAATAACTGAAAAGCTGTGTAAACAGCGAAAGTAACGTTATTCCTATAAGTGTTTTAACA
>JBGVIT010000093.1:0-2988 GCA_045128915.1 Clostridia bacterium | reverse complement strand
TGCAAGCCCGGGGAGTTTTTCAAGAATTGCTGCTCCCTCTTTTATAGCATAATTATTATTTTTTTCATCTGCAAATTCTATACCCTCTGCTTCTTTGTTAAACGATGAAGCAGTAATGTTGTTTTCATATTTTGTAAAATAGTTCTCATCGTTTTTATAGCTATCATGAACATTGGGTTCTGCTCCACAGTTATAGTAAAGATTGTCATATACCTCTGCAAAGAATGGATAATAATTATTATGCGTTAGTGTAAGTTCTCCAATGTCGTTCAGATCTTCGTACCTTTTAAGTGCGGGAGTCTTTTCCAGTGTTTTTGGTATCGTATTCCAACCATAGTAATATGCCTCCGCACGCTTCCATCCTGCACCTCTTGCATCCATATCTGCAACTTGTTCACAATTAATTATGATATTATTATGTCCCTTGTTACTGGCACCACCGCCAAAAATAATTGCTTTTTGAACATTTTCAAGTACATTATGATGTACAGTAACTCCTGCATCCATATCATCAAGATAAATACCCGCCGCAGTATGATTACCGTCTTCTATTATGGAATTAATATCATGAAGATAATTATATGCTATTTCAACCCCATATTTGTATATGCCCCATACGCCATATATAGCTCCCGAGTCAACACATTCCTTTACGACGTCATAAATTTCGTTGTATGTAATTTTATGCTCAAAGCCGTCAAAAAATATTGCGTTATGCGGTGCATTATGGATTTCATTATTAATTATCTTGTTTCCGACACCGTATACTGCCACTCCGGGGCAGTATGTCCTTTGTTTATCGCCCGGACGGTATATGTGGCAGTTTACTGCCGAGTTGTTGCCGGGTTCCAGGGTGGTTTCGTTTCCACCACTAAGTAGCACTCCAGTAGCACCAATAACAGAAAAATCTGAGTCTGTTACATCACAATTTGTACAGTCTTGCATATATACACCATACATCATAATGTCTTTAAATGTACAGTTTATAAAATCAACATTATTACATTCATTAAGAATTACCGCTGAACGTCTGATTCTTTGGAATTGTAAACCTTCAAATGTTATATTTGATGCATTATTAATATTAAAAAAGTGTATATTATCTGTTGTGACCTCAATTTCAGAGCCAACAACAGAGTATGGAGGATAGAAATAAAGAAGCAAATTTTCTTCATCTACATAATATTCTCCCGGAGCGTCAAGCTCTTCAATAAGATTTTGTACCGACCAAAAGCCTCTTGCTAAAGGATCGTAGGATCCGTTCTGTATAATTTGTTTGTTTACTGTATCTATACCAAGAAGAGGAGTTCTTGCAAAAGTCCAGTTATATTTGATACCGCCCATTATATAGGCATCCTTTGCATTAACCCACCTAAGAGGTCTGTCATCAGAAAAACATATGTTCTTTCCTGATACAGATTCCACATTTAACGTCTGATTAGCGCCATTTGGATAACGTGCAAGAGTCTGTTCCTTATCATTAAAAAACAAACCAACGTACATTGTACCTTCTTCAACAACGTTGCCGTACTTGGGTGCAGGTGCAAACTCATCTACTTTAGTTATGCCCTGGGTTTTAAGGTTAATAACCCCAACTTTATTATGTGATTCTTCAGGGATACGACCTAAAATTTCCGTATCAGTTACCTTTTGAAATCCTGAAACGTTTATTTTTCTGGCGCCCGTGAAGATAACTTCTTCATCTTCGTATGCTACATATTTTACAGGTGCGGTTTCAGTTCCACTATCCTTATCAGTAAAATTCGTAGTTTTTCTAAATTCATAAACTCCGCCTCTGATATATACTGTAATAGGCTTATCTGAGTTTTGTTTAAGTTCTCTTACGAGAGCTTGTGCAGCCTCGATTGTTTTTACCGGACTTTCTTTAGTACCGCTGTTTTTGTCGCTGCCCTGTGCAGATACATAAATACAGTTTTCTGAAATGTCCTCATTCGCTGCTGAAACATTAACAGGTAAAGAAGCAAGCATCGCAAACAATAAACCATAGCTTATTATCTTTTTAAACATATATATGAACCTCACTTTTCTGTTAGTTTGCAAATTCACTTCCGCGTAGTATTTTACTTTCTGTATATGCTACAGAACCGTTTATCTTATCCCATAGCATTACCTTTATGTAGCAGTTCTCGTCTTGCGGGTCTGTAAAGGTTGGCACAAATGAACCATTTGCTATGTAACTGCCGGTTTCTCCTAGTAAAGCAGGTGTAAATATACCGCTTATACACTTAGTTTCATAGATTTTTGTTTTTCCATCATTATCACTCATTAGTGAGGCAATAATCAGATAATCACTTGGTTCCGCAGAATTCATAATGTTTCTTACAGTTATGTTTGCATTAATCACATTGTCGCTCTTTGTAGCTGCCATTGATTCTATCCGATATTTCTCTGCTGTTGTAAAAGTTATAGTTTCTTCCTGATTCATCTTCTTACCACCACTAGGGTTTACTACGTCTTTTACACTTACTGTATATGTTTCGCCTAGTATAAGGTCTTCCGTGAAGTTAATTACAATATGGTCAGGGCTACCACTTTTAGGTCCAACACTATACTTACCTGCTTCTAGTGCTTCACCCTGTGAATTTTTAACTTTAATATTCTGTTGATTAATTGTATTGGGATCTATGCCACAATTAAAAGCAACATCTACTGTAGGTCTTGCAGACGCGTCTGTTTGAGGAGAAATTGCAGAAATATGGGGAGTTTTCATAAAATTTTCATCTGCGATATACACCTTAATATCCGCAAGATCGAACGTTCCAGTACCTTTATCATTATACTTATGTAGAAAGGCCAGATAATTAATGCTGTTTAGCTCAAGTCCGCTGACCGCTGAAAGGACAATTTCGTCTGTATATGCATCGTATATATCTACAGCCCACTTGTCACTCTCAGATGCACGGCTCCATACATATTTTAAACTATAAAAGCCATCATCATCTTTGGAAAAAGCATTTGTATAATCTC
>JBGVIT010000092.1:0-3706 GCA_045128915.1 Clostridia bacterium | reverse complement strand
GGGTTTTTCGTTTTATGTTCTGTTAAACAATTTATAAGCTTATGGTATAATCAATTTGACAAACCTGAATTTGAAAACCACAATTTTATAAGTGGTTATTAACCCTCACAGGGTTTTAATAAAATCCTCCAAAAGCCTTGAAAATAAAGAGTTTATCGCAAAATGCTCACCTTAACTTATTATACGATTTCACTTATGCTTATTCTTCCCTTGGAAGCTGATAAGGGCAAACACAAGGGAAAGAAAATCTGATAACAAGATATAACAGAATGTGGCAATCGGAGAACTGTGACGTATGTGCGAATATATTATACTGGAGGATTTATTATATGGACAAGTACATTTTTGATGAAAGCAACGGTTTATGGTATGAATTGCAGGGAGATTATTATATCCCTTGTCTGATACTTTCCGAAGAAGAAACACAGCCTATCGGCTTATGGGGACAACGCCACAAGCAGTATCTGAAAGAGCATAGGCACATTGTTTACACCACAATGCTGATTGATGGTACACTTAACCGTTATCTTGCAGATATTAACCAACAGGCGGAGCAAATGTTCCACAGATTGATTGATGAAATGGCTCAAAAGCAGGGTGTGACAGAACAGTTAAAAGCAGAAAATCAAATGGAATGGGTACAGCAGATGAACGCTTGCAAGGCACAGGCAGAAGAAATAGTGAAGTTTGAACTGATTTATGATTGATACCGAGAACTCCCGGACGAAAATGTTCGGGCGTTTCTTGTATGAATGGTAGAAAACTTCACACTTGTATGCTATACTTTATTTTACGCAAGAGCAAGATGCGTTCGAAGCTGTAGAAGGCTTTAGTTCTGTCATGTTATGAAAGCAGTACACATCGGGTGCATTTAGAAAATTGCTCCAATCAAATGGTATCAAGCAATCATTTTCAGCTACCGGCAGGCCTCATGACAACGCAGTCGCAAAGAAGGTTTCCGCGAAAGCGTAAAACAGTATATTCAGTTTTACAATGAGGTTCGCCCTCATCAAACCCTGAAATACCAGATACCACAGGCCTTTGAGACCGAGCACGATTCAATTTTATCGAAAACATGTGTCCAAATAGCGACATGGAGTAAAAATAATACTTTTGAATTTCTGGACTTTTGGAATATCTTCTCCAAAATACAAAATCGGAAAACCCAAGCATTGCCAGGCTTTCCGAAAAGAAAAAAACGTTTTTCGAAAAAAATGTTCGAAAAACGGGTTTCGTTCAGAAAAGCAGGACACCGTGAAACCGCACAGTCCAACCATATAACTTATTGGTGGAACATGCGATTTTACGGTGGGGTTGAGATATGAGGAGGAATACATCATGTACTATCACATAGCAGAGACGCTAAAACCAATCCGGCCAGAAGATGTTGAGATTTGGGAGAAAATCGCAGTCATTCTAAATCCGGAAGAAATCAAGGACCATAAGCTGCCAGCTATGCTGATTCCGCCGGAGTCTATGCTCTGCGCAGGAAATATTAAGGGCTGTCGGCTGATGGTTGAGCAAAACCGAATCCTCGGCGAGATTCACGAGCCGGCAAGACCACATCAGCAGGAAAAGAGAATCGTTTTCACATGGTGGAACAACAACCTTCTTTTTGTTGATGCGGACGGAGAAGCCGCCAAATGTATGGAACGGGTCAGGAATATGCGCCCGCATCATGCGGATGGGGCATATGATTTACTGATGGATTTTTTTCTGGCTCTGATTATGGATGACCTCTTCCATATTCAGAACATGGAAGAACGCATTTCCGGACTTGAACAGATGGTATTGGATAACCAGACAGACAAGTTTATCAGGCAAATGAGCCGGCTCCGGAAGGAACTGAATCAACATAACCGTTACTACGCTCAGATGAATGATATGGTGGAAACTTTACAGGAAAATTCTACCGATTTGTTGGATGAATGCAGTTCCGGCAGGCTGCAGTATATTCTTCGCAGGTTGAATCGCTTACAAGAGGAAACCCAGATGCTGCGAGAATATGCCAGTCAGGTCAGCAGCGAGTATCAGGCCCAGATGGATCTTGGGCAGAACCGGATTATGAAGCTTTTGACAATTGTTACCACAATTTTTATGCCGTTGTCTCTGATTGCAGGATGGTATGGAATGAATTTTGACAATATGCCGGAACTTCATTGGGTCTATGGTTATCCGGCGGTGGTTGTGCTGAGTGCATTAATTGTGGGAGGATGTATTTACTACTTCAAGAAAAAACGATACTTGTAAACGGAAGCGCCCTGGAACTTCCAGGGCGTTTCGTATTGGGTTATTTGTCTACCAATCGGTAGCCGCCGTCGATTTCCGTTAAAATACTTTTTTCCGTTTCAATTTGCCCGCCCAAAAGTCCCTGTGAAGACCGGTTTTGATGGATTCGCTTCATCATAGTTCATTTCCTCCTTAAAAGGAACTCACACCAGCAGTATGAATGCTTACAATCCGCTGTGATAAAACAAAAAGCCGCAGGGAATGGCATGTGTCCATAAAACAGTTAATCCTCCGTATGGTTGAGATCATCCGGAGGATTCTTTATAGTCTATATTCTAACTTGCTTGCGGCAATTCCACAGGGGATAGCCGCTTTAGCGGCGCAAAGTAATGCAGCCACCTTGAGGTTACGAAATGACGAAATTTTCTTGGTCATACAGTTTTCTCCTGCTGACGGAAAATGAAGATGCCGATACTCCCGATAGGAGCGCCTTGCAGTTTGGTTTTTAATAGTCCGACAAACATGGATTTGAAAATTACAATTTTATAAGTGGTTATTAACCCTCACAGGGTTTTAATAAAATCCTCCAAATGCCTTGAAAATAAAGGGTTTATCGCAAAATGCTCACCTTAACTTATTATACGATTTCACTTATGTTTATTCTTCCCTTGGAAGCTGATAAGGGCAAGAAAATCTGATAACAAGATATAACAGAATGTGGCAATCGGAGAACTGTGACGTATGTGCGAATATATTATACTGGAGGATTTATTGTATGGACAAGTACATTTTTGATGAAAGCATCGGCTTATGGTATGAATTGCAGGGAGATTATTATATCCCTTGTCTGATACTTTCCGAAGAAAAAACACAGCCTATCAGTTTGTGGGGACAGCGCCACAAGCAGTATCTAAAGGAGCATAAGCAGTTCCTCTATACCACAATGCTGATTGAGGGTACACTAAACTCCTACCTTGCAGATATTGACAGACAGGCACAGGAGCGTTTGCTCCTGCTGACAAAGCAAATTGCAGAGCAGGAAAATGTGACCGAGCAACTGAAAGCAGATAATTCTATGCTGTGGGTGCAGAAAATTAATGAAATTCAGTTCAGAGTTAGAGAAATCATTTACAGCGAGATTATCTACGCATAACAGAATGAGTGATTGGGGCGGTAAGCCAGCTTTTGGCTTACTGCCCTTGTCTGCTCATAAGCAAAATAAAGAAATACCGTCAATGGCAGTGCTTGCACTGTTCATCGAGACCAGTGACGGTATTGCGTATTTTGCTATCGCTGTCCGTGGCTTTTTTCAATTTTAAACGTTGCTTAAAACAACTTATTGTGTTAAAATATATGCTGATACAAATAAGAGTTTAGGAGGAACCGAAACTATGACAGCCTCAATGCGTTTAAGATAAGCTGGCAATAAAAAAAGCAGAATCTATCCCCGATGATAGGCTTTTTTATTGCCTAGAAT
>JBGVIT010000091.1:0-4936 GCA_045128915.1 Clostridia bacterium | reverse complement strand
ACCTGAATCCGTGAAACTCATTTATTCTTACTTCATAAGAACTCTTGAAAATTAAGGATAAAATGAGCTTTAATTAGTTGATTTCATTTTCACCCAATGGGTGAAAAAAATATGAATACCTCTCTTTTTTTATGTATTTCATACGCCTCATATAGTAAAATATAGGTATTAACTATACGAGGTGAATGACAATGCAAAAGCTTATTATTGAATTTTCTGATGAACGTCTGATTACACCAAGTGGTCTGTCACTTGTTGGTCAGATGCTTGGCAAAAGCGATTTTATAAAAAAGTGTAACAACATGAAGATTGATGGTAAACGCTCACAGAACCAAATTAAAAATGGTGATATTCTTCTTTCCTACATCGGTTTGCTTTGTCAGGGAAAAACCTCCTATGAAGATATTCGTGAAATGTCAGCTGACCCTGATTATTATAAGCTTGCACTCGGGATTACAAGAACAATTCCATCAGCTGAAACTTTGCGCCAGAGGATGGATGATATAGGTACTTCTCTAAGAGAAGAAATACTGAATGCCAATGTTGAAATGTTGGGTACTTATAACGTTAAGCCAACATGCCTTGAAGCCGGTATGGTTCCTGTTGACCTTGATGTCACACCTATGGATAATTCAAAAACCCACAAAGAAGGTGTTTCATATACTTATAAAGGTTTTGTTGGATACGCTCCAATGATGGCATACATCGGAACCGAAGGTTTTCTTGTGAATACGGAACTTCGCGAAGGAAGCCAACACTGCCAGTGTAATACTCCGGAATTTCTGCGTCAGACTTTAAAATACAGCCACAGGCTTACTGAAAAACAGCTACTTATTCGTATGGATTCCGGAAATGATGCTGCTGAAAATCTTGGTATTCTCATCGAAGATGGTTCATGGTTTATTGTAAAAAGAAACCTTCGCCGTGGAGAAACTAAACAGGACTGGCTTGATAAAGTAAAGGCGTGCTGTAAAGATATCCGTCATCCCCGTGATGGAAAAACAGTATATATTGGTTCATCCTGGAAGGATGTCGAATACAAAGATTCTGAAGGTAATACTAAAACTATTACTATGAGAATCGTGTATGAAGTAATCGAACGTACAACCGACAGGTATGGTCAGTTTTTAATGGTACCGGATATTGAATGCAATACCATCTGGACAAACCTTGGCTGGAATGATGACGATATCATAAAGGGATATCATGCCCACGGTGAATGCGAGCAGTATCACAGTGAAATTAAGACAGATATGGATGTTGAGAGACTACCATCCGGAAAGTTCGATACAAATGAATTGGTACTTGAATTAACTGTGCTGGCATACAACATCCTAAGACTCATAGGGCAGGAATTACTTAAAAGTAAACGAGCTCCAAAAGCAAACACCCTATTAAACGTCGCAGAATCAGAACCGTTATAAGTAATCTGATTCAGATAGCCGGACATGTAACAACACATGGGCGGCGTGTAGTCCTAGCATTAGGTCGGAGTAATATATGGCGTCAGGCTTTTATGGATATTTATAAGCGCTTTGCTCTAGTATAAAAGGCAGCTATAATATACATAGCTTTATTTTGTGACCTCTTTTTTAGGTTCAAAAGTTATATAGAAAACAAATTCAGTAGTTTGCAGGAATATAACTCCCAAAAAAACGAGTTTCTTTCAGAAATTTTCGTTTGGAATGAAATTCCTGCTTATAAAAAAACTGAATTTCACGGATTCAGGTTTGAGAAATGAGGATATACAGGAAATTAAAAAGTATGTTCCACAGGCAATCGGTGAAATCGAGCAGCTTGTTGTTACGGTAAATGAAAAAAACGTCCCTGTTGCTTTTATGGGTACAGAAAAAGAAAAACTGGAAATGCTTTTTGTTGACCCGATTGAGAGAGGGAAAGGAATCGGAAAGCATTTGGTGCAATACGGCATTGAAAACTTTTCGATAAACGAAGTAACGGTGAATGAGCAGAATTCGCAGGCGATAGGTTTTTATGAGCATATGGGATTCAGAACTTATAAAAGAACGGATACCGATGAGCAAGGAATGCCATATCCGCTTTTGTATATGAGATTATAGATAACCAGAAATTCGCAAATGGATTTCTGGTTATTTTTATATTGACAAAACAGATGCGATTCCTTATAATTACCTTAAATTATAAATATAAGGAATAATAGAGAATGGAAAAGTATTATACAGTGGATCAAATTGCTGAATTATTAACATTGCATCCAAAAACAATACAAAGATATATTCGTGAAGGAAAAATAATTGCAAAAAAAGTGGGGAAACGATGGTGTGTATCAGAACATGATTTAAAAAAATTCGCCGGAAGTTCAGAAGATATTTCAGACATACTACGGTATAACCCAAGTAAAGTATCCACTGTGGCAGACATTGTAGTACAGGATTTTGAGGAAGCAGCTAAACTTGAAAAAATGGTTATTGCTATACTGAACAGCAAATCAAGCGAATGTAGGAACTCTACTATGCACTTTCAATACTTAGAATATGAAAACAAAGTTAGGATAACACTTTGGGGAGACCTTGTGTTTGTACGAAACGTACTTGATGCTATTTCTATTATTCTAGAGCAAACGGATAAATGAAAGGAATATATGTATGAAGATTGAATTGCTAAAAGAAAAAAATGTTGATATTGCTCTTGTGTCAAGTGATGAAAAGGTCATTGTAGATACACAATCGGCTCTTGATTTGGCCATGACCGTAAAATATGAGACTGGCACAAATAAAATTATTATGGACAAAAGAAATATATCTGATGAATTTTTTATTTTAAGTAGCGGTATGGCGGGAGAAATTTTACAAAAATTTATCAACTATCATATAAAAATTGCTATCTACGGAGACTATTCCGGGTATACAAGCAAACCATTGAAAGATTTTATTTATGAATCAAATAAGGGCAAAGATGTGTTTTTTGTGTCTACATTGGATGAAGCAGTTGATATGCTGACACGATAAAATTTCAGTTCTACGCACAGTATGTATTTAAAAATAGCCTTATCCATTGTGTGTATGGATAGGGCTATTTTGTGGTTAAGGGGCGATTATCTCGCCCCTTTATCTCTGCTTCGGTAAGGTTGGTTGGCGTTTAGCCTGTCAGCCTTTTCCTGATACCGCTTTATCTTGTTGTGCATAGTCTCGGCTTTTGGAGTTGCTTTCTCTCCGTAGGCTTCTTCCCGCTTGGCACATTCTTTCAGATATGCGTCGATGGCACGCTGTGCGGTATAGAATGCGGTGTAGAAATCCTGTACCGTTGCAAATCCATGCTGTCTGACGATACCGGACAATCCGGCTTTGAGGGTTCGGATTTCCTCGTTTTTGGTGGCAATTCTGCTTTCAAGCTCCTTTTTCTTGGTAAGCCTTGCAAGTCCCTTTAAATCGCTTAATTCAATCTCCAGTTGACTTCGTTCACGCTCTGCTTCAAAGATAAGATGATTTTGCTTATCAAGCGTAATCTTGATTTTTTGAAGCATTGGGAAGGCGGCTGCTTTCGGTGGCATAACCGGTCTTGGAGGTATCTGTGGCTTGGGCGGTTCTGTAGCCTCTGTTTCAAGTACAGTTTCGGTAATTGTGGTCACTGGTGGCTCAGGCTCGGTCAATTCTTCCGCAGCCGGAGCGGTAACAACACTTGCTTTGTCCTCTGCTTTTGTAACAGCCTTGCTACCATATTCTTTTTCAAGAGCTTCGTAGAACAGCTTGTTTTTCAGTTCCCTTGCGGCGGTAAGTATATCGTGAATCAGAAGTGCCAGTCGGTTGGTTGCCCCTCGTATGATATTGGCAAGCAGTTCCGGACAGTTGCCCCATGCTTTGATGGAGCTACGGATACGGTCTGTGATAAAATCCTTTTTTATCTGCCGTATCTCATCCTCCGGCACTTGGCTGACTAAGGCTCGATCTACTTCGTGATTCCATTGCATACGCACCTCATTATCTGCCTTTATCTGTTCTGCTTTGGGATTATTCTTACCGATTTTCTTGGTGGCAAGGTATAATCCGTTTTTATCAAATACATGGAGTTTATTCTTATCGTCCTCTATCAGAAGATTGATAAGGTCGGTATAGAAGCGTTTTGCTTCGTCCAGATAATGCTCCTGCTTGAACAGCTTGTTCTTGGCGGTAAATAAGGTTCTCTCATAAACTTCGCCTTTTTTGATTATCTTACAGCCCTTGCGGACATTTCCACTATCGTCCAGTATCTCTTTCTTGTTGCGTACATGCTTTTTCTGTTCGTTGTAGAACATAGTGCGTGTTGCAATCTTTTCTATGGGCTCCGGTAACAGCTCCCTTTCGGAAAAGATAAGATGGATATGATAGTTGGTCTTGCGTTTGTTATGGTGCAGGGCTGATACACATTCCACACCATATTTTTCTTTAAAGCGGTTGGTAAACATCTGTAACAGCCTGTCGGGATCATAGAGGTCGGGAAAGGATTCCGGCAGGGCTATAATCAGTTCCCTTGCTTCGATACATTTCCCCTCTGTACCGCTTTTTAGAAATTCCTGCTGATTAAATCTGGCAAGCTCCGTCCAGTAATGGCGGTCTGTGGTTTCATAGACCGCATACAGGTTTTCCTGCTTGGCGTGACTGGATATATAAGTAATCCTGCCACGGACATTGTGGAGCTTGCTTATCTGAATAAATGAATTTCGTTCGATAGTGCTTCCTCCTCTCGTAAATGTTACTTAGGGAAAGAGGTGGAAGGATTATATAAGTGAGTGGATAGCTTAGGCTATCCGGTTACGAACACTATGCCGTATCCGGCATACTTTCAAATGCGACAGCATTTGGAATTTACGCTTGCGTAAATTTGCTCCCTGCAAGGGCGAAATACCCAGAGTACAAATCGAAGATTTGTGCGAAGGGTGTATTTCGCTCTCAAACGCCGCTCTCAAACGCCGAGGGCTTAT
>JBGVIT010000090.1:0-21138 GCA_045128915.1 Clostridia bacterium | reverse complement strand
CCGTCCGTCTTTGGTTTTCACGGTAGTGTATTCCGTGGTGATCATGCCTTTTCTGCGCAGTCCGTCCACGTGCTTTCTCACCGTGCTCTTGCTCATGCCAACCGCCTCACCGATAGTGGAATAGCTTGGATGGCATTGAAAAGTTTTCCTGTCCTCGCAGTACATTAAGTACGCGTAGACAAGGATTTCTCCCGATTCAAGCCCAAGACGAAATATCGAATTGGGCATTGGGAAATATTTTTGTGTAATTGGTTGTTTTGTTTTTGTCATTGCTTCTCCTTTCTGTTTGTTAATTTGAGCGAAATTGAGTAATCATTTTGTCTCACCTCCATATGTGATTTTAAAAAATTGCAAAAAGAAATTGCTTCCTGTTTTTCGGGGCTTCATATATTACCCGACACAAGAAGCGCAAAATGTTCCTAAAAAATAAAAAAACACCGAAAAATTTTTCATCTCGATGTTTTTTTATTATTTTCAACCTTTTTTATATTTTTGGTAATACCTTTCCTTGAGCTTTGCAATGCGCTTTGCTACCGTGCTGTGGTTAGCAAATCCAAGCCGTTTTGCAATTTCTTCATCTGTTAGCCTATTTTCTCTCATTTCTATGATTTGAATGTCTTTTTCGTCGCTGGCACACTTTATCAAAGCTTCTTTCAAAAGGCGATAGTCAAGATGCTCTTTATCCTCGTCTCTTTCTCCTGCCGCCTCCCATATTTTACGCTCGATTTCCTCCTGCTTTGACTCATCGTTATCTCCGTCCACGCCTGCGCCCAAATCTTCCAAACTTATGGCGGGACCGGCTTTTGTACGTGAGTGTGTCCACTTGCGCTCGAAATCAATCTTGTCATGATTTTCATACACAAATTCATTGAAGTCTTCTTCTGTACGGTTTGATTTAAGTATTTCAATGATTTCGGGAACGCTTTGCAATTCCTTGAGGTAATTGTAAATTTGGGATAAGTATTCCTGAACCGCCTCCCAGACAATGGGGAGTAACTCCTCGTCATCAACGTTATCAATATCGTTGATATCTATGTTGTGTTCTTCTGCATACTGACGGTAACGACTGCAAAGAAATTCCTCGCATCCCTCCAAAAAAAGATTTATTGTGCTTTCCAATTGTTCTTCATTCGGATTTGCTATGAGGTCAGCCGCCCTGTCAACAACGTATTTCTGATTTTGATTGCTAAGAAGAGTCAATGGGTCATCTTCTGAAAAATTTATAGGAGATGATTTCATTCCGGATTCTTTTAAGCTTTCCTGCCATGTTTCCCTAAAGATTATACTGCTGAGCTTTTTTACATTTTCATAAATCGCAGACGTGCTCTTGTCTTTTGCCCATTTAGAATTAGGAAAGGGACTCAGGGTAAAGTCATGTTTTTGGTACTGTTCTTTTAGTGACTGAGCAGGAGGTAATCCTGTCAACGTTACTTTTTTATCCTTTTTCATTGTAGCTCCTCCTTTTTTGTTTTGTTTCCAACAGCGTATTCTTTGTTTACTGCGGTGTATTTTATTTTCGGTTTTCTCTATACCGATTTTCAGTCGATGAGACCCCTCCGTGAAACGCGACGGGGTCTCCATAACATCTGAAAACTGTCGTTGTAACAAGAATTTGAAAAGGGGGTCGTGTTTCACGACCCCCTTTTTGGGGGCTCTAATTTTCTTCACAGATCGGCAGAAGAAAGGCTTCAGCCATTAACCGCACACCGAGGCGAAAGCCGTACGAAAAGGCATCACGCTCGGTCACGCTGTGCATCTCGTTCATGCAGTCCTCAAACTTTTCAAGAGCTTCTTTCTGCTTTTCCGTCAGCGTTTCACCTAACTCTCCGCGATTCCGCGCCATCAGCGAAAGCAACTCTTTGAGCCGTTTGTTGTCCTGAGAGCATTGCTCAAACGGAGAAACGTTTCCGTACCAAAGATCGTCAAGTATCTTCATAACCGCCCTCCGCAACACTTAACCGCCTTTGCCCTTACGCATAATTGCCTGTGTTTGTTTGTCATTCTGTGTACCTCCTTTATTTGGTAGCACACACAATACCACAACCTTTCGGCAATGTCCAGCCATATGGCGATTTGTTATCAATTAAGTAACATTTCCTTTTTTAGGAATCGCTTTTGCCGATATTACATTTGGAGCATAAAGTCTGTAGATTTTCGAGCGTTGTTTCTCCGCCTTTTGACCAGGGCACGATGTGATCAATATGTAATTCTACCGAAGGATCCTTGGCAGGAGATGCTCCGCAAGCACAACACTTGAAGTTGTCACGCTTCAAAACTGTATAGCGTAATTTGTCAGATATAACACGCGAACTTCTTTTTACAGCAGAAGAAGTATTGCTTCGATTCCTTTCTGTTATGCCACACTTGGGACACTTCCGAAGCCATATATCACAACCATTTGCCATGTATTTGTGTCCACAGTCGAGACATTCCATTTCAAAAAACTTTTGATTGTAATGTGTTTCTGATACACCTCTGTAGCCAAGGTTCTTTTGATTGTTTTTGTTGATGTATCCTGTATCTGTCGTTTTCATAGTGGTTTACCTCAAATATGAATAAAACGAAATAATGCTTGCAAAAGTATCAGCATTACCTTAGCCGCTACCATATTTATCAAATTTTTTTGACATTCGTTTTTTAATTATAATCTATGCGTATTACCGCCCTGTGTGGTAACACACAATATACCCAGAAAATGTGATAAGTCCAGATAGTTAATCTTTAACCCAAAAACTCCAATTGAACACTAATCCAATATGGTAACATTGTAATGTTATTTTTTAATATTTTTCTAATGTCGGACTCTATTTCTTCATCAGCTTTATTGTTTGAGTCATATGAACAAAACAAGCTGTTATTCAAATAAATGGCGCATTCGCGAGGAACACCTATTTCGATTAAAAGTTTTGTGACTTTGTTATATGCGCCTGATTGCATACACGGCAAAAAAACACTTTCCGGATTTTTTATATCAAAAATGGGTTTCAATAATAGTGGAACTCTATAAGAAACTGTATTTTGCAAAACTTCAATTACATCTTCAATCTTATCTGCTATTTCATCCTCTGAGCCATTAATATTTGATAAAATATCTGACAAAGACGTTTCTTTTGCCCAAGTCATACACAAATCTTTCAAAATACCTCTACCAATGTTCTCTCTATACTCGCGCGGTATGTGCTTTTCGTACATCATTTTGGTTTCGGGGGTATCTCTTAAGAATTTGAGCATTCTATCAAGTTTTGCTTTAGCTCCGCGCTCAAGTGGGTGGGCAGGGACACCTTCTGGATATTTGGTATAAATAACGTCCAATATAAACGGATCCCAGTATCTATTTTTATAACAAATATCTTTGGGAACAGACAACTCATCTAACTTCAATATAATTGCAGCAACCTGTTCTTTAGTTAGTTTAACACCAACGTTTTGCATCTTTTGTTTGGCTTCGCTACCATATCTTAAAACAGATTGCCTAATGTATGCCACAAGATCACCATATTGCGACATATTATTGTCGACGGGTTTAGTCGTCGAAACCACGCTTTCTATATCTTCTTGGTGCTTTTCGAATCGCTCACCGTACCCATCAGGCAATTCTTTTGTTGCATCTTCAAAAATGGTTATTTGATCATATCCATCTGTTTCGGCAAATGAAGTTTCGTCTAACACAAATGTTCGACCAACAAAGTCTTTTAATAATCTACCCGCTCTTCCGCGAAGATTTGCCATCTCATAATTTGAAAGTTTAGCCGAGTTTGCATTTTGCCTAATAAACAAGTGAGGATTTCTAATAATAATATTCTGTGTAGGTAAATTGACCCCTTGTAGTAATGTTGTTGTGCACACGATGCTACTTACAGATTTATTATGTATAGCCTTTTCTATCGTTCGCCTCACATGGTCTGGGAGTTTTCCGTGATGATAAGCAATGCCTCTCACCAAGGTCTTGCACATTGAATATTGTGGATGAATAGAACACTTATAATACTCTACTAATTCTTGGATATCATGATCTCCTCTCTCATTCCCTTGCAACGAACATGCAATTTTTCTTGCAGTGGGTGCCGTGGGAGAAAAAATGATATTCTGTTGGCCTTCAAAATGTTGAACAAAACCGTTTAAATAATTTAAATACGCTTCATCATAACTTGTTTTTCCATATCCCTGAATCGCGTTTGAATTATCTATTTGCTTAACAATAGGATATTTTGTTAATGTGCAATATTGTTTCAAATAATATTTGCCTCCATATCGATATACACTATACGTTAAATTTAGAACGGGGCTATCGAATGTTGTTATATCTTTTGTTCTCAATCCAAACAAGTTTTTTCCAGTACGTTCAATATCATCAATACGCGGTCCAGAAATAATTATTTGATTGACATTCTCTTTATATCTAAATTCGTTTAATGTGTCAAACAGCACTTTGGCTCTCTCATCGGCGTCTTCTTTTATCCGCTCAATGTTTTGTATTTCATCTGCCACTAATACCATTGGACGTAAAAAAACATTTCTTTTATCGCTAAACGCAGCAATGGCTTTTTCTTGCGTTAAAACATAAATGTTGTTTTGAGTTTCATTATCTTTTTCAACAAACGAACTAGAAACTAAGCAATTAGGAATATCTAATAGGTTTATATTTTTGTTAAAATCCTCAGCGACTTGATTCAGCAAACTAAGGGTCGGTACAATATAAACTATATCAAACCTCTCTTTGCAAAGCTTAGCAAGTAATTTTAAAAGTATGACAAATGATTTGCCAGCAGATGTAGGTGCGGATATTCCAATCAATTTTTCTTTATCCATACTGTTCCAAATATCCATTTGGAATTTCGTCAAAAGATATTTATGACCGCAAACATCGACAGAATTGTTTTCCTGATTCAAGGTTGCATATATGTGCTCTAAAGGGCTCTCTAACGACGAAAACACGCAATTCTCTTGATCGAATTCTTTATCAGCTATTATAGCAGATGTGGGATATCCAATCCTTGACAAAAACTTTACAATAATCTTTCTTAAATCATACGCTTGCTTGTCCGTGTGTTCCCACATCAAAGCAATTATTGTAATTACATAATTTACAGACGGATGCTCTACAACGGAGGTTTCATAATCCAAGCATCTAATTGATTGAACTACGAGTTCTTCAGAAACATATTTTGTGCTATCACTAAAACCGATTTTATTTGCCGTTCTATAAAAATCAATTTCCAACCATTCTTTAAGAACCGATGCTTTTATTTCCTCCATATTTAGGCTATCCTTTCATTTATAATTTGTTCTGAAAATCCTTGGCAACTTGATCCAACTCCCAAATGGGCAGAACAATGTAAGTTATTCTTTTTAAAATGGGATACTTTTTGATATCAATCTTAGAGTTTTCAAAATCTTTGTAGCGTTCTTCAATAATAGTTTGAATCTGTTTTTTGATATCTTCTTCCGTGGTTTGGTTTAATGGCTTAGTCTCATTATAAACCACAATACTCACAAGTTGCACCTGCACGCCACTCAAAGTATTATTTAAATAAGATTCTGCTATTTTGTTCATTTCAGAATCTAAAAAATCTTCGTGAACATATAAATTAAGTTCCGCTCTGTGTGAAGTATATGTTGTGAGGATGCTTTCTAACGCATCCTCAAATGCTTGTGTAAAACGGTATTTGGATGTGTATGTTTTTGCTTCTCCCAAAACGACAATAGGTTTATGATCTTCGAACTTAAAATGAATTGCATCTGCGCCGAAACGCTCGTGTTTCTTGGAAGTCGTGATTTTCATTTTTCTGAGTAGTGGAGCTGCACGGAAAAATCTTTGAATGAAGTGGAACAAAAGCAGTTCACCTAGCTGTCCTTGAATCAGTAATTCTTCTCCATTTTCGCTTTTTCTAAATTTTTCGCGAGCTTTTCTCTGAATTTCAGAATTAGCAGATGATTCAGATTTCCCCTTTTTTAGGACAGTTTCTTTTAGTTCATTATATTTTTCAGAACCATACACCCAGTCTACAATTGTGTCGTATAACTCGTTTAAAAAATCATCTTTCAGTTCAGACATATCTTGATAAGCAATACTTGCACCATAGTGTTTCTTATCATCAGGGAGTATATCAAAATCTTGATGAAACACGAACATTTTATTGAATAACGAATCATTATTAATCAATCGTGCAATTATATCTTTTTCTGATGAAATAGCCATAAATTCTCCCCTCTGCCCATCATATCAAAATTCCATTACAGTGGTCCACTTCATGCTGAATGATCTGTGCCGTCCAGCCGGTGAAGTTTTTTGTGCGTGTTTGCATTTCAGTGGTCTGATACTGCACCTTAATCGATTTATAGCGTTTACAAGGTCTCGGACCTCCAAGGAGTGACAGACAACCTTCCTCGGTGTCATACGCGCCGTCCTTCTTGATGATCTCGGGGTTGAGCATCACCGTGTACGTAGGAGCTCGTCCGCTTTCATCAAGAAAGGCAATTATGCGTTTGCGCACACCAATCATATTCGCTGCCATGCCGACGCATTCTTCTTTGTGCGCCATCAGCGTATCAAGCAAGTCTTGTGCGACTTGCAAATCCTCTTTCGTTGCGACCTCCGACTTTCCCGCAAGGAATATCGGGTCGTGCATTAGTTCTTTTATCATATCACACCTACAAATTTATCTATCGTTATCTTCTATCAGTATCGCTCGGCATGGCGAGCCGTCTGTGCCTGCAAGATTGAGCGGGGCGGCATTCAAAAGATAAACGCCCTCCGAAACCTCCGCCAAACGAATCCCCTCAAGCAAAACAACGCCCGAGGACAGAAGCGCAAGATGTACTGCCATCGGTGCGTTTTGCGGTCCGATTGTCTGCGATTCGTTGCCCAAAAGCAACAGTCCAGACGAGGCAAACGCCTTTGCCGCCTCCAAGGACACCTCCATGTCGCCCTTTATCAGGATTCTTTTTGCCGATTCGGGATCAAGCCTTTGCGCCTTTTTTATTATTTCCATGGTATCTTCTTTGATGACAATTCCGCTGTGTTCTGCAACGTATGCCTTGCCGACAAATGCCCCCAAGTCTAACTCGTCAACCGCCTTGCCGTCTTTGATGAAATGGCGCGGTGCATCTATATGCGTGCCGTTGTGAGCGCACATGCTAAACTCCGTCAGATTATAAAGCTCGCCTTTTTCCATTGACTTAAGCTGATTTTGCTTCGGCATCGGGTCATCGGGATAAACTTGACAGCTGAAAACCTCTTGGGAAATATCGTAGATTTTCATTCACATTCTCCGTCAAATTTTCGTTTCTCGTCTTTGTTCTTTAACACCTGCTTTATAATCCAAAGTTGCAGTCTTTTCGGAAGCGCGTTTAACATAAGCAACAGCGAATTGCGGTTAATGCTGTACGCGAATCGCGGATTGCGTTTAGTCAATATGCGTGCCACTTTTTCCGCAATGCGAGAGGGAGCTATGCTCCTTGCCTCAACGCTGTCGACAATTCGCCTGAATCGCTTTGCGTTGCAGGTGTAGAGCGTTGTTGTCTGACAAAAACGGTCAAGCGCATCGGTTGAAACGCCCAGCATATCGGTGCTGACCGCACCCGCACGGAGTACGCTGACCTTGACGCCTTTTAGCTGAAGCTCCATGCAAAGCGAATATGCGTATTTGTCAAGCGCACCCTTGCTTACGGCGTAAACGCCTGTGAAAGGAAGCGGGTCAAGAGGCGCAAGCTCACTTGTGGTAATCACGATTCGAGAGCCGTTTTTTAATAGCGGAACAAAGGTCTTGTTTATAAGATAAACCCCGCCAAGGTTGATTTTGAAGATGCCCTCAAAAGCCTCACTGTCCATTTCAACCAAAGAATCGAGCATATAAACGCCCGCAAAATGGACTATGGCAAAAAGCCCGTCGGTCATTCTGCTGACGAGCTCGAATGCACTTTTTATGCTGTTTTCGTCGGTGATGTCGGCTTTAATGGGAATGATATTTTCTTCTCCATCGCCTACGGTCTTGTCCAGCGCAAAAACACGGAATCCGCGCTCTTTCAACGCCTTTGCCGTAGCTTTTCCCATACCGCCGTATGCACCTGTAACCAAAATGGATGGTTTCATTATTTGTTCAATCCTTTGCAAAAAATTTCAATAGCCGAAGCCGCAAACTCGGCAGTGCCTTCGCCGTACTTGTCAATGTTGCACTTAAATCGCTCGTCGCAAACGTACATCTTACCAAGCCCCAAGAGGATCTCGTCGGTGCAGGTGTAGTAATTCGCGGTGATGTGCGCTTGAAGCTTGGCAACAAGCGCCTGAGCCTCAGCGGAGGAGGGGCGTTTGGACTCCGCACGGCAAGCGGCAAATTCCGAGAAGATCGCCATTAAGCCGTCGTTCGCCTCTGACCATTTTTCTTTTGTATAGTCCTTTGTTTTCTGCTCGTGCTCGCGATAGGCATCGGTGTTACCCCAACGATCCCAAACGTTACTTGAATAGTCGTTTATATTCATTCTAGCCATACCTTTTAAGTCTTAGAAAATTATACTTGTATTTTATTCTTCAGCCTAAATAAATAAATGATTGTGGAGAAAAGTTAACCCCAATATCAGACAGAAGAATCTCGTTTTGATATTTGATAGGATTGCTTAAGCAAAAAGCTACCGCGACTTTGCTTCCCTTAAAATACTTTCGATATTTTTCTCGACTTATCCCCGCATTGCTTTTGCTTTTCTCCCAAACAGTGCTAGGGGACCCTATAAGTGTATCATCAACCTGTACTTCGCCAATAACAATTCCTTCGGGGGCTGTTGAATAAATTATTATTTTATCAATTTTTTTCTTTGGCAATTGCTTTCTAAATTCATATTTTTTTGTCCCGTCAAGTATTTTATGGGCATATTCCGGTTTAATCGATAATAATATTTTCGACATCTGCTTTACCTAACTTTAATATATCTTTAATTTCATCAAGCGTATAATCAATATTATATGGATGTGCTTCAAATAACCCTTTATTTTTCAATTGCCAATAAGTAACATTATTGCCCTTTTCGAAAAATCCATTATAAAGCAATTCAATCATAACAACATTTTTACTGCAATTATATATTTCCTTCAACTCATTTTCCGAGAAAACTGTTTTATTTCCTGCCTCATCCAAATATTGTTGTAAAGAAAGTATGGAACATCCATTTTCTTTTACGATTTTAGTTTTTGTAATCGTGCAGTATGATGTTACAGCAGATTTGTTTCCCTTGGGTCCTGTACCTGTATATATACGGTAAATACCGACTAAATCCCCTACACGATAATGGGTGGCCGTATACGGAGTTCCTATGTATACTTTTGTTACACCATTCCCTGCCGTACTTTCTTCTATTTCTCTCAATCTGTATGAAGTATCTGAATACGGAAATAACCTATCATGAAATCCATCATTTATCGGAATAATACCGCCTTTGGCTGTTTTCGGACTTATAAAAGGAAAAGAGGTATATGGTGTTGAATAATCCATCGATTTTCTTGATCTAAGTAATACATATTCTCCGTTAGCTTTACTTCCCACATTTCTAAATCCGAATTTTTCAAACAACGATATTAACGTTTTTTGTTTCGGAAAAACTGTAACATATATCTCATCTCTTCGTAACTTTTGCCAATTCCATAAAGCCACTCCTATAAAGCCTTCACCCAAACGTTTTCTCTTTATGGTATCATCAAGCTTTAATGTTCCAATTTTTACTCTCGGTACATTGGGCAAAACCTTGTCAGTTAATACTATTTCTTCCTCTTCACGTTTTAAATACATAAATGCATGAAGACCTGTTTCGTCGAAAAACGTTAATGCATTCTTTTCTTTTTTTGATTCATACCATTTTTCGAAACCAGGATAATCAGCTTTCAACGAATCAAAAAATGGTTCGTGAATATCAATACTTCCAAATGAAATCCACTTAAGTTTTTCAACCATAACTATAGTACTCCCTTTTACGTTAAGTGTTTAGGAACATCTGAAATAGAATTTTGAAGTTTTTCTCTTTCTTGGTTTCTGATTCTTTCAGCACATTCCTTTATTTTAGATGTAATCCACATGAATGCAGTTGTTCCTTCTGAATAATTCGCCTCTGCATACATGTTTACTCTTCCGTCTTTACGCAATTGTTCTACTTGCTCAAATGCTCTCTGATCGTTATGCGGATATATAGCAAAAGTATACCCTCCGCTCTTATTAAGAGTAGAAAATGCAGGTACGTCACTAGGACCGTCTGCTATATAAATCATATTCTCAAATCTAACTCTTCGTAAATTTTCCGGTATCTTGGTATTTACATTTACATTTTCATATTCATCCTGGCCTACGCCCTTATTTATTTCAAATAATGCACGGGTTTTGGTTGTATTGTCGATGGTATAACCAATTTCGCTGATTACCATATTTCCGTTATCATCGGGAGCCTCTATTAATTCACATCCCCAAATGCCAGACACGTACGGATTAACAGAAGATCCTTTTATCATCTCTGTAAATCCTGTACTAACAATATAGTGTTCAACCTTAATATCATACTCTGTATATTTAGTGTTCTGAGCAATCATTTTTTTTGTTATATCCATTAATTCAGGTAAACCATTGTAGAAAACAAGTTCTTTCCCAAGCTCCCTAAGCATTGCGTTATTCAATCCAGGAAATACACCCTTTTTTACGGAATTGATAAAGTGGTTCAGGTATATTGTATCTCTATTTACGCGAACCCCTTGTTCTTTTTGATATTTTTCTGGAAGTGCATTAACTTCTTTCCAAAAAGCATCACCATCAACCCCAAACTTATTAAAAATAGGCTCTTGCATATAACTGCCAATCAAAGTTTTATCAAAATCCCATACAACAGCAATAATATTTGACATATTTAAGTTTCCTTTCCAAATTATCGTTTGTTTTGTAATTTCTTTAATATTGCTTCATCCGCTGGGCAGAATTGATAATTCGACATCTCACTCGGCGTGATCCATTGAATATCGTTGTGTTCTAACCTCTGCGGTTCACCCTCAGATATAGCGGCGTTAAATAGTGTCAGATGCACTGTCAAGTCGGGATATTCGTGTACTACATCCATAAACACATCTCCAACGGAAAGTGTGACAGCAATTTCTTCTTGACACTCACGTATGAGCGCCTGTTCTTTTGTCTCGCCTGGCTCAACCTTACCGCCAACGAACTCCCAAAGGAGACCTCTTGCTTTATGTGCCGGGCGTTGGCAGATCATAAATTTGCTTTCTTTCCATATAAGAGCTGCCACGACCTCAACCATTTTACATAACCTCTTTTATTTTCTCTGCAATTCTTCTTATAACCGGCACAACCACGCTATTTCCACACTGTTTATATGCACTTGCCATAGGAATTTTAGGGAAGCGATATTCTTTTGGAAATCCTTGCAAAGCAAGGCATTCGTATGGCGTGATTTTTCTTATACCATAGTCATCTTTAATGATCGGTACTCTATCGGGAAAAGTTCCCATATTTGCGGTTAGTGTCGGACAAACATAATGAGCCTTGCCAGACACGCCTGAATCGTAAATCTTGTATAAGGCTGACTTATCAGTTACAATTCTTTCTAAATCCTCATAATAAACGCTGCTATCAGTATAGTAATAGCTTGAGTCATGTTTTGCGTTGCGTACAAGGATATCGTTTAATTTTACAGTTAATTTGAGCTTATCCGGGAACTCAAATTGTTCGCACTTGTCGTTGTCAAGAAATGCTACAATGAATATACGTGTACGATGCTGCGGTACATTGCCATACTCTATCGCATCCATAACACGGTATTTAAAGGTATAACCATACGGCACGAGTGCGTTATATATGGTCAAAAAAGTTTTTCCATCATCATGCTCTAATAGATTGGCAACATTCTCAAGAAAGATAATTGGAGGACGTTTATCCTTTACGATTCTTGCAATCTCAAAAAACAAGTTTCCTCTTGGATCCTCAAATCCTTTTTGCTTGCCGGCTATTGAGAAAGGCTGACATGGAAATCCTGCAACAAGCACATCGAAATCAGGGATATCCTCGCTCTTAACACTTTTAATATCGCATTCAAACAAGTGCTCTCCACCGAAGTTATGTCTATATGTTTTGGCTGCATCACGATCAAACTCGTTTGCCCATACGATATCGAATCCGGCTTGCATAAAGCCGAGATCAATACCGCCTATACCACTAAACAGACTACACACTCTCATGATTTGTTTTTTCCACCTTGCAAATCAATTAAAAAATTCAGTCACGTGTTATTTCAAATCCAGCTCAATAACCTGTTGAGAAACATCCATAAACTTATTATAAAGCTCCTTGTAATCAATACTATCTTTTGCACACTCATAAAACACTGCCACATACCTATCTTTTTTTCCTATCGCCTCGGTTCTAATAGATTGCATGTTTTGCAAATGCGGATACCGTGATTCTTCTATTCCAATAACAATTTTTTTGCTATCGACAACATAATAGATAGAAACAACATGCCAACTTATATATGGGGTTTTTGAGGCTGCACCCTGACCGAAGTGCTGCGAAAATGCTCCACCACAGATAAAATTCTGTTTGGTTTCAAAAACGAATCCATACGGTGTCTTGGACCCTTCGGACTTTTGAGTTCTAGCATTCTTATCAGCTTGCTCCAAAAATCTAGAATATGCAATTTCAAACTTTTCATATGTAACAATTTTGCTCAACTCATTCTCGATAATTGCGGGCTGATATTGAACACCGCGGATGAACAACTGTTGATTTGCATTCATAATGTTTTTGATTGCATAAAACAGGGGAACATCATTCACTATATGATATTTTCGAGAAATAGCATCAACCAAATCTGTTATAGATGCGTCTTGTCCAAGGGACTCCCAAACTTCTACGATTTTTTCTATTTTAATCACGTAATACCCCCTGAATGTTATCCTCGATAATTTCTATTATTTCATTGATATTGTCTGGATTTTTCCTTACCCAATTGTTAATTAGGAAATTGGTATCTAGTAATATTCCAGCAATGTTACGACTCGTCTCTCCACTGGCATCAATCCACTTTGCACGAGCTACACCTATAAATTCAATATCCTTATTAAATCTGTCATTATGAATATTTGTCTTCTTAGAGTAAGGCATAACAAAAGCACTGTAAATTTCCTCGTATACACCAGGTTTCATCATTTTTACGTATTCACCATAAGTGATTTGCTTTTGAATACTTGTGGTCTCTGGAATATGTTTGGTAAGAAATGTTGTTCCATACCTGTAGTATTTTGCATCAAGAATATACAGATTCTTTTTGCCATCTTCCAACTTCTGTTCCAAAACCGTGTCTGGTCGAAGCTTAGACGACTCTTTAGGTTTATCTTCAACAACAAGATCCCACTCCGCAGTAGGATAAAACTCTTTTATGTTGTCGATGTTGGAAAACATTGAGTCTACCATTCTTTCATATACATAGTCGTAGGAATCTACTCCATATACTATTTCTCTTGTCTGAAGAATATCATCATCCAACCCAGTTATAACATTCTTCATATGTTGTAGACGTGTCTTCTTAATGTCATCGAAAGTATGCGAAAGCTCTGTGTTGATAGTCGCCAAATATAGTTTTTTGTTGAATTTCTTCTCATAATCAACACCGTTCTCTTCGAACGCAACCCCATATAACCACCCTAAAGCATCACAAGATCTCTTAGCACAGAAAAAATATATTTCAGTAAGTAGATTATCAACTTGGCTCTTCTTTTCAGAAACAATATCTGTATAGATTATACTTCCGCCCGAGATTGCTGGGTTTGTACGCAATGTTCTTCTCCAGTCAATCTTCCCGCGCGCTCCGTGTTGATATGTTTTCTCGCGATTCTCATACTTGCCATACGTTAGATAGTCGTTAATAATCCAAAGATAGGCTCCAATCGGGAAAACATCATTGTTATTAAATTTTGAATTATATGACGACAAATTACTTGTTAACGTCTTCGCCAACGATATCGTTCGTAAAACTGACAATATGTCTCGACGTAATTCGTCGTCATTATTGGAGAGCTGATATGTTTCAGGATAGTGAAATTCAATTTTATTGTTTGAAATTTTAACCCCAACAAATTGATTATTCAATTCTCCTGTTGCAGCTATTTTTTCCAAATTGGTTATCTTCATTACACCTTACCGTTAAAATGTTATGGATTTGAATACCGACAGAGGGGTAGCATCCGAACCAGGCTCGACAAAGGCGTCGATTAAATCTTCTAATGTTGTAATCGAAACTGTATCGAACCATTCGTCTTTTCCAATTTTACACACATCGTTCCAAATATACTCTAAAACCTTATAAGCAAACATTTCTGCTTCCATTTTAACATCTTGGATATCGCATGGCGTTTCTGTCAAACAATCCTTAGATATGAAATATTTCCCCATACGCTTATCTTCACTAGTTATTTTGTGCTTCAAAATTTCAGCATTAATAACCGTCAAGAATTTCTCAAGAGTAACATTTGTGCCAGGAACATACCAGTCTTTATATTCGTGCTTACTGTCCTTTTCAATATTATTACTAATCTGCTCAAATGACCATCTACGCTTAAAGGCTGTGTCCAAGGTGAACACACTTTGATCGCTTGTGTTCATTGTAGCTAATATGGTTAGATTAGAAGGGATAATCGTAGATTCACCTTCACCCATGCCTAAATATTTTTGAATATTTACGTTACAAATAGGATATTCACTTTCACCCCAATTAGGCTTAGTCATGTCTTTCTCGCGGTCTAACAACTGGAATAAATCCCCAAATATAGCCGCAGCATTACCACGATTGATCTCCTCAATAACGAGATAAACCATATCGTTAGTATTATGTGCTCTTTCCAGCGCAAGTGTAAATGGCCCAGGATTGAATATGTACTTGACAACCTCTTTTTCTTCACCTGTAGCTGCATCAAATTTCTTTTCAATCGTAGGAAGAATTTGCCCAACAAAATCACAATTTGCGTATTCAGGATGGAATGTCACACGAATTCTGTTTGCATCCGGAACATTTGCATCGTCAAGCTTTTTGTTTACTATAAAGCTCTTACCACAACCTGGAGCACCGTAATATATCTTGTTGTATCCGCCTAAAACCTTTGTCTCATTTGCGTCAGGAACCTTGGCGTGGTTTGCAAACCATACGCCATATTCGTTTTCCTTAATAGCCTTATATATGCTAATGCCCTTATTAACCTCTACGTGATATGAATCTTGTAATCTAGAAGCCTTAACAATATGAGTAGCAGGATATTCATTTTTTATAATGATCTCTGCATACTTAAGCCCAAACATATGGATTGCTGTGGTCTTATTTTCAGCTGCATCATACATATCGGATAAGATGATTGCCAATTCTTCAATACTGTAATTGGGTTTAATTTCTTCTGATTCAACTTCTATGTCATCGTCATTCTCAATCATAGTCTCGTCTTTTTTGTAGGTATCGTTTAACAAATCACATACCGCAGACTTGTAATCGTTTAGTGTCCAAACAGACATTGCTGCACCTAAAGAATTTTGAAATGCTTCTGACAAATCACTTTTGCGAATATCTTTCCTGAGCCACTCAACGTCTCGAATATTAACATAATCAGGATCTTGGTTAGCATTTTCGGCGTTATCAAAGTAATAGTCCGAAACAATACGACCAATATGACAAGTATCTCTATTAGAAAATACGACGTAGTCACCAATTTGCATTTCCTTAACAAAACGCCAAATCTGCCCCAAATCCTGAGCCTTTTTTCTTACCTTTTCGTTAGGATAAGCAGCTTCATATCTCGCGCTCAAATCTTCTTTAGTTGTGATATTGGACAAATCGCCCATATCTGACCAACCAATGCAAATATGAGGTTTTGAGTCAGACAATGCATCATTTTGAAGTTTGATATGAATGCCGTAAATATTGTGTGCCAATACATCGTCACACGAATCATCATTAGCATCATCAGTCAAACTCTCAACATCCATGTAATTCTCATATGAGGATCGATTGACATTATAATTCTGCTTGGAATCTGGCATCCAAAAACGAGTATATGTCAAAATATCGAACAAAGCAGCTTTGTTATCAACAGTCAAATCATCATGTTTTATGTACAATTCTTGACGCTCATTTTCCGAAATACATCCCGAATAAAGGAGAAGCTTAACCATCTCTCGAATTTGACGATCTTCGTGTTTCCAATTACGTTTCTCAGGATCTCTTTCTACCGTTGACGGAAAAGTACTTGTTTTTCTATACTCAATAATTTGCTGTACCAACTCTACAATATTAGGATTCTTATTCTTTGCTACGGTGCTATTATAGAAAAAGAAGTTCAATATTTCATCTCGTGTTAAATGCGCTGCACCAGGATATAAGATATGCATATTATACAGAACTTGCAAAACCAATCTCATTGGTGCAATGGTAATACCATCAGTGAAAGCATCAACCAAGGATTCCTGCGTGCGAGGATTAGGAAATTGGAATTTCTTGATGAAATTTAATACCACTTTTCTAACATTTCCTTTTTGACATTCTTTCGCACAATTACTGGTTGTCGTTAAATTGAAATAGAACCCGAGAGTTTTCATGTTGTTATTTTCACTTTTATCCTCGCTAGCAGACGGAACTGTATTTGTAACAAAACAATCCCCGGCCTTTGTTAATGCTGACTGCAAGCTTGAGATTCTTAAATCATTTGTAAATAGGTAATGATACATATTATAATTCTCCTATCAATTCAAAAATAGCATTAGCAACTGCTTTCGCCAACATGGGTGGAACCGCATTGCCAATCATTTGATATGCTCCTCCACGACTGGCAACAAATTCAAAATCATCCGGAAAAGACTGCAATCGCGCAGCTTCTCGAACCGTTATAGTTCGTTGCTGCTTGGGATCGTAGTGAATAAATCTATTACCATCCTTGTATAAGTGAGCGATAATAGTAGTACTTGGTTCTTTAGGATCAAGTACGTGATACCTGTGAATTGGTGATTTTGAGCCAATTTTTTGCTCATAAAGTTCGCTTATTTTTTTGCTATCATATTCAAATTTTCCAGAAGCAACATCCTCTGCCAGTAATCTAAATGTGTCCATATCTCGCAGATTGCTATAGCGAGGAACATGCCAAGAAATTTTAGAAATAGGTGTAGAATGGGAAACTCGCTTGCTATGATGTTCGCTGTCAAAATACGGCTCACAGGGCGGCAAGTCTCCAATAGCATCTTCTACGGTTATCTTCTTTTCACCTCTATATTTTGGTAACAATTCAGTGTAGAACTTATTCAACAATGCTTGCACATTTGAACTTGCATCCTTTCTGACACCTACAATGACGACACGATTGCGATTTTGAGGAACGCTGTAATCACTTGCGTTTACTACTGCTCTACGCAAATCATCAACAATCTCATAGCCAATTCCATCAAAGCCGTCTTTTATAAGCTCTGTAATTGGTGTTCCGTTAGGCATAGCACTTAAAATTCCAGGAACATTCTCAAATACAAATATTTGAGGGCGATATCGATTAACAACATTTAGATAATGCTCAAACAAATAATTGCGATAATCATTTTTCATTCCATTTTCGTCGCGTACACGCCCAGCAATAGAATAAGCCTGACAAGGAGGACCTCCAATGATAATATCAATTCCTCCCGCTTCATTAACAAAATGATCTAATCCCTTGCTTACGCCATACTCTGAATCATTCCATCCATTGAATAGTTCTGATTCACGCTGAATATCAAAGCGCATAACACTTTCATTCGCATGATCGATCTCCCAATGAGTGAGGAGCCTGTTTTTTAAAGTATCTACCTGAGGCTGCAACCATTCAACTGCTGCAATTTCATCATAGTGCCCCGTTTGCAAGAAACCTTCTGTTAACCCTCCGCATCCCGCAAAGAGATCTACCATTTTAATTTTCTTCATTTGTTTCTTTCTCCAAGTAAGGAATTAATTGTTGTGCTACTACATATCCAAGCATTGGCGGTACTGCATTGCCAACTTGACGATATTGTTCTGCTTTGCTACCATAAAAAATAAAATCATCAGGAAAGCTCTGCAATCGTGCGCTTTCACGTACTGTTGGAATTCGATTCCATTTATAGTGAAAATGGGATCTGTGACCAGTATTTATTGTTAGGGAAGGCTTTTGACTATGGTATCTAGTTAAAGCTTCGTGATATTTAAACCTTGCACTCAATTCAGGAGGAAGTGCTTTATAATTTTTTCCTTCAGGAATAAGTTTTAACAAAGCCACAGTCTTTTCCTCATGAATACTACCGATGTGATTATGTATTTTCGTTGAGTTGTGTCTCATGCGTTCTTGATAAGGAGTTAGCGGTGGACATTCATAGTCTTGAATCTCTTCTCCATATATCCCCTCAAGTGCTGGCAAATCACCAATTGCTTGCTCACAAGTAACATATTCACTTGGCTTAACTTTAGGTTTAGGAAATTCAAAATCGTTCTCAGATTCAAGCAATCCCACAAAAAACACTCTTTTGCGAATTTGAGGAATACCATACTCAGGAGCGTACAAAATCTGCGCATTCATACGATATCCTAAAGCCTTAAAATCTTCTTTAATACGTTTGGCGCCTATGCCATCATTTGTTTGTATCATTCCAGGCACATTCTCCAAAACCACCGCCTTAGGCTGAAGAATTTGCGCAAGCTTTACCATTGCAAGATAGAGAGAATTCCTCTTATCGTTCATATCACGAGGACCTGCAATAGAAAAACCTTGACAAGGGGGGCCACCAACAAGAACATCAAGAGAAATATTTTTTTCATGCAAATAATTCACAATTACATTTATGTTATCATGATTAAACAAATCAAGCTTCATAGCTTCAGCAGTTCCATGATTGGCTTTGAAAGTTCTTAATGCTGCATCATCGAAATCTACTCCCAATACCACATCATATCCAGCGTCTAAAAAGCCACGTGACAATCCTCCCGCACCCGAAAACAAATCTACAACCTTTAATTTATTCATGTTAATTCACCTCAGTTATCATTTGCGGGGATAATATCCATTATTTCATCAACCGTACAATTAAGCGCCGTACAGATTTTCACCAGTACATCGCTTGATACCGTTGCACCGTCTTTTTTCATCTTAGCGAGAGTTGCGGGGCTTACACCTGCTTTTGCGGCAAGGTCTTTGCTTTTCATCTCGCGGTCGATTAACATTTTGAATAGCTTTTTATAGCTTGCAGCCATATTCCACCTCATAAAAATTAGTATTTTTATATATCTATCATTATATCACTTTGCTCGACAAAAAGCAAGGGGATTTGCGAAAAAATTAAACGAACTTGTAATTTGTTGAAGCCTGTTATAGCTATTATTACCATTACCTTCAAACGTGCTAATATATTTGTCCGTTTGGATATCGACTTTAGCTTTGCTTACTGCGGTGCAAAAATTTATCTGCGAAAGCTCTTGACAAATTGCGGAAGAAGAGTTACAATACAATCCCTGCGGAGGAAGGAACAAGGAGTGGTTCACTGATTTCGACCACGTAATTTGAACATATAATTTGCACTGTCCTTGACTATATAGCTTAATTGACATTTGCAACGCATTGTGGTATAATACCTATAAAAGTGTTCGCAGAATAGAATTCAATTGTTTCATCTAACAAAGTTTGAATATTCTCTCTTTCATCAAGTTGATGGTCAGTCGTATTCTTTGTTTACTGCATGTCAAAATTTGATTCGTTTTTCTAATAGAAGGAGGCGTCACTTATAAAAATATTGTTATCTAAATTAAGAGAATTGAAGAGTACAACTAAATTTATATTGTTCTCAATGATATATGCCCCTTTCGCATTTATATTTTTCTGGGCATTCAGGGACGAAACCGGGAATCTTTCCTGGACATATACTGTGGCTGATTTTATAGTAGGCTTACTCTATTTTCCCGTTCCATTTTTCGTGTTTATATATTTCATTGTACGACATTTTAGCAAAAAACACGGTGAAGGAAAGCCTCTTAGCTACGAAGCTATGAAAACAAGCAAAGTAAATATACCCCAAAAAGTATATAAGTTTTGTTCTTTATCCACAAACAAATCAGAAAAACTAAATCAAGACAAGCTTAATTCTCTCAGAAACAACCAAGTATGGTTTTCAAGTTGCGATTATCTAAATGATCCATTCGAGGGACAATTGTTTTGTTTTCCCGATGATACGGACAATTCTTCGTTTCCCGAAGAATTGAAGAAAAAATATAACATAAAAACCTGGGAAGATCTCAAAGTTTTTCTTATCAATGTTCGCCAAAAATATATGCAATGCTCATTTTCAAAAGAATACTCAGACACATTAATGTGGGGATATTATGCAAATGGCTGCCGTGGCTATTGTATAGAATACAACGTTATTGAACCGGACTACTTGTATCCAGTTACATATGTAAAAAAACGTCCGATAAACGATGGTATTTTAATTGACAGAAAACAGTATCGTGCTTTTTTCAAAAATAGATTGGATTTTGAAAGTGCTCTGAAAAAATGCACTCCCGAAGAATTTATTAGTTATATTCTTTATTTACAATCAATAAAAAGTAGCGAATGGATAAGAGAAAAAGAAGTTCGCCTGGTTAATTATGGCCTTTTTGAGGGAAAAAGTGGAATCAATGAGGATGCCGATGTTCTTGGAATAAGAGTTTCAAAAATTATAATTGGATACCTCTGTGTTTACAAGAATGAGCTCATGGAAATTGCCAAAAAACTTAATGTTCCATACACGATAATGGAACCATCATACCAAGATGATACATATAGACTAATCGAAAAGTCATAACAAAACAAAGCTACCGCTCATCATTTTTGCGATAATTGGGAGCTTTATTTTGACCACATAAACTGACCACTTATTTTCGGTTATGGCGGTGGCAAGGTCGCAAACCGATGTATATGCAAAAAAAATCCGCCTTTCGATGGTAACCACATCGAATTTTGGGGCGGATTTTTTGACCACATATTTGACCACTTCCACGTTTGGAGCACATGGAGGTAAGAGCATTGGGCGGGGCGGAGAGCACGGTTTTTCGGACTAAAAAGCATCCAAAAGAGCCGAAATCACCCGAAAAACGTTA
>JBGVIT010000089.1:0-23830 GCA_045128915.1 Clostridia bacterium | reverse complement strand
GAGAAACACGACGAAATGGCGTTAAGAATTTGGAACTATTTTAAGAAAAAATCGGTGGAATTGGTAAATATAGGTTGTACTGTGATTTTAGATTGGGGGTTTTGGAGCTTAGAAAACAGAAGAAGCTTAACCGAGTTTTGTCGCTCTCAGAACGTTCAGTGTGAATGGCATTACATTGATGTTAATGACCAAACATGGAATAAAAATATTGAAGAACGAAACTGTAGGGTATTAAATGACGAAGGTGGTTCAGATTATTATCTGGATGAAGGTCTTATGGGAAAATTATTGTCCATGTGGGAAGCACCTTCTAAAGATGAAATAGATGTTTGGCATACATTAGAAAGAAAATAAAATTGTTATATAGAGAACAACAAATTCCAATTTGTCGAACAGAACAAATATCATTTTGTATGCAAAAAGAGACTGGGACCACCAGTCTCTTTAATTATATCCTCGGGATTTCGTTATCTAGTTCGTCAACGATTTCGTTCTCATCAGTGGGAGGAGGAACGAGGCCGCATTCGTGAATGTTTTGCAGCATGATGGTTTCTATCTTTGATAGCACACTTCTGAAACCGAACTTTCCAATATCGGTTTTTTTAATCATATTGATAATAACCTCATCCGATAAACCTTTCCAAGCATCGATACCGTTCTCTGCCAAGAGGTCTGATATGACGGTGAGGCGGGATTTACTGTTTCGAACAATTTTTAAGCACTGCTCTTCACTGATGGGACGGGTGTTTACAACAACTGCAATTCTACCAAGAAGCTCTGGTAGGACGCCGAATTCCACTAAGTCAGTTCGATTGATGCCTTGATATTTCGGCTGTTCAGGTGGTTGTGAACCAAAACCGATTGCTTGGCCTACTGTCTGTGTTTTTTCTTCTCGTATGCCTTCAAATGCACCGATAAAAACTACACCTAAATTTTTGATGATATATTCAACGTCACTTTTGCCTTTGACAATATACTCGTTATCTTCAATGACCTTCAAAAATTCCGCCTGCATATCTGCAGAAGTATTAACGCCACCGATTGAATACCGAGGGGATGCGCATTTGTCGAACTCATCAAAAACAAGAATCGAATGACTGGCACTACATGTTAAATAGTTGGCCAACTTATTGGTGCCACTCCATCCATCAGAGGTGATGTTGGCAGCGTTAATAAATGTGATTTTGAAAATCTCTGAATATAATTTTTTCGCAACTCTCCAAACTTCCGTCTTCCCAGAACCCGAAGGTCCGCATATAAGCAGAGGACGTGAACCCAACTCTGGGAATTTATATCGCAAAGCCTGATAGTATAGGAAATCCGAAACTGCTTTGGTAAGGTTCGGCTGATCAATAATATATTCGTTCAGCTCTGCCTCGATGCGAGACGGTGGATACTCTTTAAGGAATTTGGTTATTTTTCCTTTTTTCTCCTCTTCCATCTCTCTTAAAATCCTTTTTTGTTCTTCAATTTCTTTTTCTTTCTCAAGCTTTCTTCGTTTCTCCCATTCCTCACGGTAGCTAGAAGAATAGGTTGAATTGCTCGATGAATCGGTTGATTTTTTCATTTTATCTTGCTCCTTTCTCTTTATAGTAAGATAGATGAGCTACACCTGAAACGGCATAAGAAAAAGAGCGCCTGAGCGCTCTTTAGTGGCCTTTCCTTGCGCTGAATTTTAGTACACCGTACTCCACAAAATTACTAGCAAAAATATTGCTAAGCAGGTCTGTGTAGGTCTTGCAAGGTTTGTATTTTTCAGCCAAAGCTTCTTCAATTTCATCAGTAGAAGGATCCTTTGTGCGTTCAACCATTGGCAATAAGTCTTTTAATTTTTCAAGTTCATTTTCTATTTCTACCGTTACTGCCAACTCTTGTGCATCATTTAAGATATCTTCCATTCTTCCTTGATGAAGAAGTTCCTTAACTGTTGCGAGAGCAAGAACTTTCTTCATATTACCAACCAGTTCTTCTGTCATCGGGTCGCAGCAACTGGGGATATGGTTAAAACAACCTATCACCGCACTGGGACTTATAATTGCTTCGTTAACCTTAGTGTTAAATTCGTTAACTTGAATGTCATTGATTGTAACGCTTACTGAGATAGCATCGCTGTGGTTAAAAACTTTCATGTTTATTCTCCTTTCTTTGTTGCTAATGTAGAACAAACAACGAAAAAAAGAGCCTCGAAAGGCTCTTCTTTCTAACGCTCGACTCTGGCATCAAAAGTCATGATGCCATTGTCGAGAAAGCTTGCGCCGAATAAAACTGAAAGGACGTCGTCCATAGTTTTATAGGGTTTGAAATGTTTCAAGTCTGTTTTAGATAATGCATTGGTTAGAGGGTTATAAATTCTTTCAATCAAAGGAAGGAGTTGAAACTGCATACTGATAATTTCTTCCTCAGTTTCGACTGTGGGTGCAATTTCGAAAGCATCTGAGAGGATTTGCTTCATTTTGCCCTTTTGCCAGAGCAATTCATGAGCAATCTTAAATGAAAGGTTTTTAGTTAAGTGTGTTACTAAATCTCTCGTAAGCTCATCTGAGCAGCTGTTGGGGTGATTGATACAGGAAGCAACTGCAATCGGCTTGATTCGGAAATCATCAGTATGTACCTTGTACTGATCATACTTTCTTCCATTGATTTTGATGTCTATAACGACCTTGTTTACTTTTGCATTTTTTGAATTTTTCATTGTACGTTTCTCCTTAAATTTTATATCTATATATAAAAAAGCAAAGGAGTGCCGTTAAAGCTATGCTCCTTTGCTTTGGTGTTAATAATATAGAATTTAGTATAAAAAAGGTGCAAATAAAAAAAGAGCCTATAAAGGCCCTTTTAAAATGTTAGATTTCTGCCGAAAAAGTCATAATTCCGTCATCAATCATCGATTGTGAGATTAACACTTCAAGAACGCTCATGCAAGTGGTAAAGCCACAATACTTACGCTGCTCTTTGGGTGATAATCGATTGGTCTCTGGAAAGTATACTCGGCCAAGAAGTGGTAATACACATCTTTTAAGACGTTTAGCATTTTCCTCGAGTTCGGGGGTTTCGGCTGTGATAATGGCAATTTCTAAAATGTCTCTTAGGAATTCACCCTTATCTCCAAAGTCTTCGATGAGTATGCCCACTGCTTGTCTACCTAAACAATCCGTAATTTCCTTGGCGACAATGCCAACTTCTTCGTCACCTATTTGGGTGTTAATGTAATCTGCAATTTTATCCGAGGTGACCTTATAGTCATCTGATGTGATACCAAACTGCTCAATTTCTTGACCAAAAATTTTTACTTTCACTTTAGCTGTTTTGTTTTTTATGTTTGTTTTTTTCATTTTTCATTCTCCTTTTCGTTGCTAAATATAGCCACAAATAAAATAGGAGAATAAACTGAAAAAAGAAAGAAAAATCCGCAATCAAACTGAGGGTGCCACGAATGTGGGTAGGGAGAGTTCCACGTATAAGGAACATTATCGAATTTTGTCGTTAGTGCCACAAACGTGGGTCATCGACACTCCACAGTCGCGGGTAAAATGCCGCAGTTTTGAACGGTATAAACATTACTAAAATTGAGTAGTTCAATAATAGTGGATGTGTTATAATTTTATTGGAGGATGTGGAGGATAAAAAATTCTTTCATTTTTTAAACACATCTCTTTTGTAAGACCTTTGACTTCGGTTAAAGGTCTTCTCTTTTTCTCATTCTTTCGCTGTCAACACTTCGGTTGATGCTTTGATAATCCAAACGAATCACTCGATGAAACTGTTTTATTCTCCAAAATAAAAATAACGAAGTGTATATCTTATTACACTTCGCAAATTTTTGTACAATTTTTCTTTTTATTCAATAAGGATTGTGCTATAATGAATGTGTGAGGTGAGAGGATGAATATTGCTGAATATGAAAATAAAATAGCGTTATATACCACAAAAATAGATATAGCCAATTTGACATATAGCATTTTAAAAGCTGTTACCAAAAAAGAACTTTCGGTATCCGAAGCAAAACCTTTAATTGAAAAGATATTAGAAAAAGGGTTAGATCTCGACGCTAGAGAAGACTATGATCCTAGCGAATGGACTTGCTTAGAACCTCTTCAATATGCAAACGACGAAGAGTTATTGGACCTCGCAAGAATGATTTTTGAAAAATGTACTATTCCACAACGACTCTATGTTGATACACTGGCATATTTGCATAGAATTGATAGTATCGTCTATCAAGTGAAATTCTTTCTTTTGATGCATGCATATATGTGGGAGCCTGACAAACCTGTCGTTAAGATGAAAGATACTTTGTTAGAAAACATGTTTACCGAAGGGTTCCACTATAATTCCCCAAAAAACAAAAAGCTTGAGCTCACCCCATCTATTTTTAAAGAAATAGAAAAATACGATATTTCAATTGAGGTATACAGATTGGGTCGACACTGTTGCGAAATAATTTATCATATTTTTGATAAAGAAACTCGCCTAGAAGTAGCAACCTACGCTGATATAGGAGGATGATTTAAATTGATTTATACAGATAATACCAAGAAAGCATTGAAGTTATGCTTTGAGGCTCATAAAAACCAAACCGATAAAAGTGGTCTGCCGTATGTGTTCCATCCGTTTCATTTAGCAGAACAGATGGAAACCGAGGAAACGACCATAGTGGCTCTACTACACGACGTAGTTGAAGATACGGATTACACTCTTGAAGATTTGATTGCTATGGGATTTAGCAAAGCAGTAACCGATGCTATTGCCTTGATGACTCACGATGACAATACTGAATATATGGATTATGTTCGAGCCATTAAAGACAATCCTATTGCAAAAGCAGTAAAACTTGCAGACCTAAATCATAACTCCGACTTGTCACGCTTGGATGCGGTTGATGCGAAGGCTTTAAGGCGAAGAGAAAAATATCTTAAAGCTATTGAGCTGTTAGAAAACTGAATTGACATAAAGAATCCCTCTGCCGAGATAGGCGGAGGGATTTTTGTGTGCAGTGTCAAATATTAAAAGTTTTGACACTATTTTTTAAGCCCCATAAAATAAGGCTTTATGCGGTGTCATTAGTCGGTGTCAAAAGTGATGCGCCTTTTTGCACGAATAATCGTACTTTTACTGATACCTGTCATCGACTCAACCTGCTTATAGGTCTTACCTTGACTCAGCAGTTCCAGTGCGAGATTGATTTGGTCCCGATGATACTTTTTAGGACGACCTTCTTTATAATTAGGGTCGTGTGCTCGGGCATATTCTCGACCTGCTTGGCATCTGCTGTTTATCATTTCTTTTTCAAACTGTGCAAAGGCTAACATTACGTTCAAGAGCAGGGTGCCCACAGGTGTATGCTCTATGATACCCATATTCAAGATATTAAGACTTATGTTTTTATCATATAGCTCCTGAGCAAGCATTGCACCCTCTACAACGGTTCGGGCAAATCGGTCAAGTTTACAAACTATAAGAGTATCGCCAGACTGTAATCGTTTTATTAGTGCATCAAACTTTGGACGGTCATAAACCTTTCCTCCTGTATAGACCTCCTCAATAACCTCGTCTGCTCCTGCTGCCAAAACAAGTTCTCTTTGTTCTTGAATAGAATAATTGTCCTTTTGGCTTTTACTGGACACACGGATATAACCATATTTCATTTCATCAAATCCTTTCTTTCCGTATGTATGAACCCACCGCCCTTATTGAACGGTGAGCCAAAGGAGAAATGAAAGGATGTGTACTCCACTATCCAGTGTTAATATAGGACATATAGTGATAATGAAACAAAAAAATTAAACCCTGCTGAGTTTTTCTCAACAGGGTTAGTTCCTAAAATCTTATGCTGCACGGTCAAACAAGAACAGATCTGCAACGTAAGCTACGGCAACGGATCCAAAGTAAAGGAGATACTGTATTAACAATGTAGCAGGTACAATTTTATTGAAGGTCAAGCCTAAAATCATATAAAGAGCAAAACCATAAATCAAAGATGCGACTACTCTGCCAACTCTGATGCCCCATTTGCTTTGAAGGAAAGCAGGTCCGTGAGGGAGTTCTTTAAGTCGATCAATATCTTGCAACCAATTGTATCCAGTTGCAAAAATAACAATCACGCCCATGATGATGTAGAACCAAGGAGAGTTGCTAAACTTTGTATCCGATTTGGCAATCGCATCGTAAATGGTAAAACCAAGTCCTACAGTCATCATACTAGCAAGCATCGCAATAATAGCAGTACAAGCTGTTCCAATTGCAGCACTTACTCTTGGCAAGAATGAGACGATGTAGATAATGCCATAGACAATTGCTGTACGCAATATAAAGTTTAAAAATCCGCTGTCAAAAACCTCTAATTTAAATGCGAAAAGAGATGAACCTGTTGCAATAAGTAACGACATCGCCAAACGTGAGCAAATAACAGAAAGGGTTGTAATAAAAAACCATAATTTCATAGCAAGAAGGCAGATTGCAATTGCAATTGCTGCAACAACTACAACGGCAAACAAAAAGCCTAACATAGTTAAGTCAAAAAAGAACATTGTTATACCTCCTTAATCTACATAATCGAGCAAAATCATATATGCTTCGTTGATTTTTTGTGCGTATTTATTATCATCTTCCGAACTTGTATCGGGATGAAAACTTTTAATCAGTCTGTTTCTTTGAGCTTTTAAGCTTTCGGCAGTAACATCATTCAAGCTATCGAACATAAATAAGGCAAGAGCTTTTTGAAGTTGCTCGCTCGCAGAGGAAGTCTTTTTCGGAATCTCATTTTGTTCGTAGGTGTTTTGATATCCTTGATTGTATCCTTCGTTTTGTTTGTTAGTTTCAGCGCTAACCTTCATTGAATAATAGGCGTCCATAAAATCATAGCATTGGCTTGTAATTTCATTTTCTGCAAGAGTCTCATCAATTGAAAATTTAGGATTATTGCACTCCATTACAATTTGAATATCACCAATGCCTTCAACTTTACCTTCCTTGACTCTTAAATCGAAATACGATATATCATCGATATTTATATAGATAGGTGTTGTTTGCTTGTATTTATATCTGAGGATTTTGTTGACCGTGTCAAGCTGCAAGTGCGAAAACTTATGTGTCTTTTTAAACACTTTAGCCAGTTCCTTGGAAGTGGAATTCATATATTCAAATAATCCATTATATTCCTGCGATGAAAGCTTACTGATATTCTCATTTAAAAACGCAGGGAGGACACATTGGCATTTAAGACACAAACATTTACCGTCCACAAATCTTGCACGGGTTAAAAGTCCTGTTCTTACACCACAATTCACGCAGTATATATCTTTTTTGCTTTTAACCTGTTTCATTTTGATGCTCCTTTACTTTGCAATGATTATCTTCTCAAGATATTCCTTGGCTGTATTTAAATCAAGTTTAGTTCCATCGATGCTTCCACGAGGATATACATCACAAACATATTCGCTGCCAGAGCTGTTTTTAATGATAAATCCAATTCCATTACTTCGACTGGGGCCTTCGGTATCTTCTCTAAACTGAATGTTACCAATTGCAAATTCATTTTCTACGTTAGCTGTGGCGAATGTTTCATCGTAAATAGAAGAAAATGTAATTTCAATAGATTTGGACTCTTCGGTTTCGGTAGTTTTTTCTCCTAAAGGGCAAAGTGCTGATATTCGGCTTCCGTCTGAAAATAAGCAGTGAGAAGTAATAAGTGAAACGCCCATTTTTTCTATTTCTTTATACAACACGTCACACGCAAAAACCCAGTTTGTAGTATTTGCGGATTCGCCTAAAACAGCAATTGTCTTTGGGTCGTATGCAGTGAAGTTTATCCCATTTTTCTCGATTTTTTTTGTGCTGATTTTTGCAAAAGTAAAATGTTCTTTAATCATGTTGAAGAGTGCTTTGTGCTCTTCTTCGCCTTGAATATAATAAATTTTCTTTTCTTCACCCAACTTACCATCCACTTTGATTAAAATTGCTTGTTCGTTATCTTTTAACCACATTTCATAGTTGTCGCCATTTTTGACAAGTGACAAACAACCGTCTTCAAGAATGGTTTCACCTTGGATAGTATTGGTTGAAGCATTTCTGCTAGTAATAATAAATTCACCATAACCATTAAACGAAAAGTATGCATCGCTGAAACGTGCATCAGAATTTCGGAAAAGGCGAAGATTAATAATATCATTAGCTAATCTACTAGCACTACCGCCATAATTATCTTCAATTGCTTTTAAGTCCTTTAACAAATCGGGAGCGTTGATATTGAGGATGTATTCTTCATTTTCTTTTTCGGTTTTGCCGATAGAAATTGTAATATTATCGGTGTTGCTTAAGGCATCTTCGTTTACATACTTACTAAGTGTGGATTTCTTCAAAGGATTATTTGTAGTTCCTTCACCACCGCCAGAGCCACCGCAGGCTGTTAGGGAAAGAGCAAGAACTAATGCAATTAAAATACTTATAATTTTTTTCATCTCAAATACCTCTCAAAGTGAATGTTTAATATTCTTTTATATACTGTTTCAAATTATCTGTTGCAACTACGTGGTTGTAAGGCATCTCAACCTTTTGACCTGAGAATAGCTTGGTTACATTAGTAACGTTGTAATAAGTGAAGGATTCAATGCATTCTTTGATTGTCTGATGACCTTCGTAGTACAAATTGTTGTAAGTGAAATATGTTGCGGGGCCGTTGGGCTTAGAACCACTCTTATAATCAGAGCTATAATTACCACTTGCTTTAGGGAAGTGGATTTGTCTCATCGGAGAGCCAAATGAAGTTTTCTTAACTAATTTACCATCTTCAGTCTTTTCGGGATAAATGTAAACCGATGTATCAGGAGAAACAGGAGACATATAAGTATACCAGCCGTCTGGTTCGATTCCGTTTGTTACGTGGAAGATAAGAGCAAGTCGGTTGTTTTCATCGTAGTTTTTATCAGTAAAATCAATAGGATCGGTGTAATAGAACACGGCTCCAACATATTCGACCTCGATATTACCTGCATATTTTTTATACTTATCTTTTACAGCCTCAATGACATTCTGCTTATCCTCTTCGGTCAAGCAATCGAAAATTTCTCTTGCATTATCAGTCGGAAAATATCTCAAAACATCAAGTTTGATATCTGCCGATTTGCGTGTTAATTTGATGCCATACTCTTTTGCACAATCTTCATCACTATATGAGTCGTTTAAAGAGAAGGTGACGGTATTACCGTTAGCGAAAGTGCCGTTTTTAGATTTGTCAAAATCCAAACTCCATTCGAGTATTTGTCCATTCTCGGTTTTAACAATAGCGGTAGCAGTTTTAATCTCACCATTACCACTAAAACCAGAATAGTCATAGTCAATATTAGCGAATGGATCAACCTCTTTTAGCGCCTTAAGATCCTTAATTGTGTGCGAGAAATTATCACATTTAATATTTATATCAAGAACTTGTTTGAGTTTTTCAACTGCATCCTCATTAATTTTCCAAGTTAAAGTTATTTTGTCGTTGTTTTTTAGGTTTTCAGATGCTTCAAAAGAAGGTTCATATGGCTTGAGGAACTCAAACACATATGCTGCAGCCAACTCGGGGGTTTTATCACCAAATATGTCGGTGTCAAGATTTTTGTCGGTTAGCTTATCTTCATAATCTTTGATTAATTTTTCATAATCAAGCTTAACTGAAATCTCACCGTATCCGTCGTAACCGTTATCGGTAACTGTGACATAATCGGCAAGATTTACAGAGGAATTGCCGCAGCCTGTTAAGAGTGTGCACATTAAAGCGCATAAAACCAATAAAATTGATAATCCTTTTTTCATTTTAATTAATTTCCTTTTCTAATTATTTTTGTTTTCAGCATTTTTACGTTTTTGCTGAGAGGTTAGTGCTTTGTAAAAGTTTTCTATGTTTTGCCGAATACTTTCGTTTTTATCGGCTCGGATGGGATTTGCTTCTCTATCTTCGAGAAACAGGAAGTATAAATTTGCGTGTCGTGTCACGCTCTTTTTCCCCCTTTCTACTTATATGGGGGATTGAAAACGGATTAGGTTTTATTTTTTTTGAAAAAATTAAAAATTTTTATTTTTTCTCCATCTTAACAGAATATATCTCGCTTGGAGGAATTTCAAAGATACCTGTTTCGGTATTATATTCCAACCAAAAACGATCAATTGTTATTGATGTTATAATGTTTGTTTCAGTTCGCGGTGTTTCAAGCAGAACCTCATAATACACAATACCTTCATCTTCATGACCGCGACCAGTGAATTTGGAATGATGATCCGTTTCGCCGTTATATGAAACCGTTAAGGTTCCACTAATGTCTGCTTCGGTCATTTTAGAGACGTTTAATTCAAAGAGGTGGTTTTTATTTTTCAGAACATTGTAACAACCGTCATCGCCAAGACCAGACCAACTTTTATTCTTAGCCAGAACTTTTGGCTCGTCTTTGTCCTGACGTTCCATATCGACATCATAAGTTCCGTCAAACGAGAACTGATCGTCGTCCTTGTCGTATTCCAGTTCCATTGTTTCATATTCAATCGCAGGGATTATTCCGAAAACTGCAGGTTCCTCAAAGACGATTTCATATATTACATCACCATCTTTAATGGTGCCTTTTCCTGTGAATTCGGTATCGTGGACTGTTTTGTATAAATGCGAAACTTCAAGATGTCCACTTATGCTCTTATCGTTCATCTCGTCTACAGTTAACTCAAATCTTCTTGTTTGAGTATAACCTACAACCCCATAACCACTCCAAATCATTGGGTCGGGGTCAGGCTTAAGTAAAACTGCTGCGCCAACTCCACCCGCAACTACGGTTGCAGCCGTTATACCTGCGATAAGTTTTTTTGCCGCAAATTTTCCTGCGGTTTTTGCACCTGCTTTTACGCCTTCTGCTACAACGGGCGTTGCGGCATTTGCTGCTGCATAAGTAGCCGAAGCAGTGGTAGATGTAAGAGAAATACCGTTTGATACGGAAATCTCTCGGAACAGCCACAACAGGAGAGGAATAACACCAACACAGCGAAGCTTGACACCATGTTTCTTTTCGTAACCTTCGACAGCATCCTTAATAGCTTTTCTGCCGTAATTCAGTCGGCTTTTGACAGTTCCTTCTGTTACACCTTGTATCTCAGCAATCTCTTTAACCGATATTTCATCAAAATACCGAAGCAGGACAGCCGAACGTTGTTCCTCGGGGAGCTCGTCAATCATCGCGTGGATTGTTTGCTTCAAATCTGCTTTGTCCAGAGCTTCATCAGGAATGAACTCGGCATTGTCTTCTTCAATCGTATCAAATATAGAAAGCCCGTCCTCATTTTCGTCAGCAAGTATATCCCTACGCCGCTTAAAATAAGCGGTACACTTATGGTAGGCAATTTGCTTGCTCCAAGAAAGAAAGGCAGCGGGCTCTTTGAGATTTTGAATTGTTCCGAGTATTTCGATAAATGCATCCTGCAACAAATCCTCCGCCAAGTGAGGATCGTTAACTGTTTTATATATATGGTAATAGAGGTCTTTTTGGTATGCGTTATAAAGTTCTGTGGCAGCGTTATCTTCGCCGTTTTGTGCAGCAAGAACCAAAGCTGTTAATTTTTCAGTTTCCATAACGCAACCCCCTCTATAATCATCATTAAAATATTACAATTATCCCATTGTATATAGATTAATTAATTATATCATATTAGGTCGAACTTTGCAACAGTTTATGACGGTATTTTCATTACAAATGAGTTGTAAAGTCAAGAAGCGCGGCAATGCCGCGCTTCATTTCTTGCATTAAGTTTTTACCAACATTTAGAGCAAGGGCTATATCCTCGGCTTTCTGCTTCGGACTTGCTTACTTGCGAAGGATTTTTCATACCGCTACACCCAGAGCGGCTATGGTATTTTGATCCTGAGCTTGGAATCCATACCATAGAAGAACCGCCAGTGTTATTATCGGAATTCGTTTCTGGCTCAGGAGTGGTAGTGGGTTTTGTTGTTGAACTTGTAGTCGTAGAAGACTGGTTGCTGCTTGGACCAGTACTTGCTCCTGTGGCGTAGTTAATAGTAATTTGCGGTTGCACATTATAACAGTACACGTTAAAGCAGATGCCTTCACCATTATCTTCAACCGAATAAGCCTCCATTTGTACACCAGAGGCAAGAAGATTATTTCCATCATATATAGGTGTGATACGGTAAGCAACATGGTTTCCAGTTTCTTTTATGTAGTCGGCCACCATATTTTCAAATGGCAGCATACCGCTAATGTTTAGATATTTAGTTCCAGTTATCAAATTGCCTTTGTTAGCGTTTTCGGCGCTTAACTGCCATCCAATCAAATGACAACGATTGTATAGCCAACCACCAGATACACAATCATATTTTGCTTGATTCCATCCAGTAGGCTTGATGCTGCTAATATCACCACGTGATTCGTTTGCGGCTGGCATAGTATCTTTTCCAACCGAAGCAACTGCTACTTGTGTTCTGCCAAGACTATCTAAGCTACTGTATTTTTCATATCCTTTTGTTGTGAGTTCAGAAGCAGAAAAATTAGGAACGTTATTATTTATTACAACTGATGCTTTCCCAGAATAAGCAGGAATGGAAGAAAGCTTTACAGCCGTTGCCGAACCCGTGCCAACGCTATTTGTAGGTTTTTGGGTTTGGCTGCTTGTAGTGGAAGAGTTTGTAGAACTAGTTTTATCTTCGCTTGATGTTTCGGAACTGCCTTGTTCTTTGTCGGATATAGAAGTTTTATCCGATGAATCATTTGTTGTAGAGGAGGTATCGTCCGAAACGGTTTCGGTTATTTGCGAAGAATTATTACTATCCACTGGTACTTCGGATGTAGGTGTCGCTAACGATCCAGCAAACAATAACACGACTGCCAAAACTATAGTTAATGCTTTGTTGAGTTTTAATTTGCTGCGCAACTTGGATATTATGTTTAACGGAGCAATAGCAGCTCCACCGAGTAAGAACAATAATGCTCCTATGAATCCGCCTTCAGATAAGGCATATACCGACATCATTGCAAAGATGGCTACGCCTATCCATCGAATGACATTTGATGATTTTTTCATGTTAAACTCTCCTATAAATTTCTAATGTAATTTTCTTGTGTGATGAACCTTCAAATTCTTCGGAACCAACCTTTTTAAATCCTAATTCTTTGAGGTTATAGTCGAAATAAACATCTGCGGGATAATCTCTGTTCCATTGGAATAAGTAGACTTCCGAAACATCATCTATAGGAATATCTACATTTTCAATAAAACAAATATCTTCATCAGCAGCAACAGACAAAAAATCGTTGCTGATTTTCAATTTTGATGAATCCTCAAATAATTTTGCAGAATACTCATTGGTACAAATAGATGCTTCGCCAACTAATTCCAATAATTTTTGCTGAGCCACACTATCTCTGCTGACTCGTCGGTTGTTAAATAACATTCCGCCCGATTTTTCAATGCAAACTGCGATTTTCATTTATTACACCTCCACATAACATAATAATGAACAGTCTGTCCCATTAACAGTACTTACTCACCTATATTGGTTAGTAAATAATATTTTTATTAATTATATCATCTATAAAGCAATATTACAAGGTAAACATCGCTTTACCGATAACGGATAATGCCTTTGTATAGGTTAAAATATAATACAAAGGCGGTGATATTATGGAATACAGTGATTTTGCTCTACGATTAGCAAGATTAAGAGAAAAGAAAGGTGTATCCGCAAGAGATATGTCTCTTTCAATGGGGCAGAATGCGGGATACATCCACAATATTGAAAACGGGAAATCAAAGCCTTCAATAACTGGTTTCTTTTATATTTGTGAATATCTAAATGTAACTCCAAGTGAGTTCTTTGAAACAGAAAGCATAAATCCCGAAAAAGTAAATGCTATAATTAAAGATTTAAAAAAGTTGGATGATAAACAGTTAGATACCATTTCTGATCTTATTAAAGGTCTAATTAAATAATTAAAAGTATAAAAAAGCGACCACTGCTTGTGGTCGCTTTTTTGCAATTATATATAACAGTATTTTCCTTACATCTATTGCGTACACAACCTTTCAACTAAAAGGTAAAATAATTACAGGAAGGATGTGGTAAATTGAATACGCATGATAGGTTGCGCAAATTGATGAAAGAGCGCGAATGGACGGAATATAGGTTGTCGAAAGAATGTGGATTATCAGAGTCTACGTTGGCTAATATTTTCAGGCGGAATACAGTGCCATCTATTACTACGTTAGAAACCATTTGCGATGCTTTTGGTATTACTTTATCACAGTTTTTCGCTGAAGGTGAAATGGTAGAGCTCACACCTGAACTCAAAGTATTGTTTGAAAACTGGGTTTCATTGACCGCAGACCAAAAGGAAGCGGCATTACATATGATACAGGCACTTAATAACAAATACTTGGTAACTAAATAAGTGATAACAAAAATTATAAAGGAGATTTAATTATGAGATTAGACTATGTTGTTACTTTGAAAAACGATTACACCGAAAAAGAGATGCTAGCATTGTGTGAGCAGTGTACTGATGAAATCAGAAATAATGACGCAATTGAATATTTTGCGCCGATGCTTATCGATGTTGATAGAGTTACTTCTTTCGAACAGGAATCATTTATGCTGCACTATTATAAGGAGTCTAGCGATAATCGACCCCAAGAATTATATGCAGTTTCAAAATCAAAGCTTAGTTATGATGAATGGTGGGATCGCACCTTCAAGTTAAAAGAAGGAAAAGTAAAAGTTGAGTTGCAGAAAGGCAAATGGGCTTTCCTCTGTCGCGGAGCAGCTTCACGAGGCGCATTTGAACTTCTCTGTGTTTTAAAAACATTGAAAGTTCCGTTTAATTCTATCAGCTATTGGCTTCGTGATGAATATGTAAGCTCTGATTTTGCTAAAAAGAAATAATTAGGGTTTTGGTGAAATACTATGGAAAATAACTCAAAAACCTTAAAGAAAAAGTTCGATGAACCCATAGAATGTCCTCATTGTGGGGCGGAAAATAAACCTACGGTTACTCTTCATATTGACGCTAAAGATACCAGAATTGTAAAAAAATTACTTGATAGAAAACTGTTTGAATTCAAATGCAATAACTGTAAAGAAAAGTATATCTTTGAATATTTTTTTGAATACATTGATGAAGAAAATTCCGTTGATATTCTTTGTACAATGAATCCAGAGTATTTAAACGAGTTTGAAACAACATTGCTTTCAAACAGATCTACCGTTTACGATCAAAAATTCAGATTCACACGTTTAGTAGCCACTTTTATGGAATTCAAAGAAAAACACACCATTCTTACCAATGGATTGGATGATAGAGTAATTGAATTTATAAAGCTTGATATAAGAGAAAATCGTGCTTCTGAATGTGGTAAGATTAAAAGCGTTATTTGTGGTTCTATTAACGATAAACGCATTGCTATTAGAGCCGCGGGAGAGAAAAAATCAAAAGTTTTTTATATTCCATTCGAAGAGTATGAGGAATTCAAATCAAGGTATTCACATTGGCTCAATAATTATAAACCTGTTGTAATTGATGCTTCTTGGGCGATTGACCACGCGGATTAAACAACAAAAAATAGCATTTTTTCTATTGGAAAATCTATAATATTTTCAAATAATGAAAAGGAGAATAAAAGATGAAAATAGACACCAAAAAAATTAAAAAAATTTCTGACGAAGAACTTTTGGAATTATACAAGAAAGATCTAGAAAAATTAAAAGGAATGAAATGTTGTATTTGCGGAGAACCATTTCACGAGTTATACGGGACTCATAACCCTTACCCAGTTCGTCCAGAATGCCTTGATCTTTGGAGTAAAGACGGTAGATGTTGCTCTAAATGTAATAATACCTATGTCGCTTCATTTAGACGAATTAAATTTAAGGAAGACGGTCTTTACGAGGAAATGGCAAAAATACTTGCAGATTGTAAAACTCTTGATGAAATCCACGATTTTGCAGAAGCAAACGATATCACAATTTACGACTTCACACCCCATGAGGAGAGCACAATTAATGTTCCTGAGAATACAGAAAATCCTTTAAAATGGATAGCTGAACATTTTTATGAATTTGCAAAGCCTGCAAAGATAGTTCCAAGACCTTCAAAAAAATAATTTCAAATGAAGAAGCAGCGCTCATATCGAGCGCTGCTGCTTATCTTGTCTTCAATAACGTCACTTTCAAAGCTTCAATATCAATTTTAAGATCACTTGGCTTTAATTCTCCAATGAACGTCATATGATCAAGACTCGGGCAACGGCTTAGCAAACAATAAAGTTGCCCAGCTTCGAAACATCCGTCGCACATAATGGCAACGTGTTCAAAGGTGCTGCCTTGAGCTCGGTGCACTGTTATTGCATAAGCTAAAATCAAAGGAAGCTGAATATACGAAGTACCGTTTTCGAGTTCAAACGTCTTTCTTTTAATTGTTACAGTTTTGCCATTGTCAAATTTTACAACAACTTTATCATTGGCAAGGATTTTTACAGTGCCGAGCATACCATTTTTATAATGCTTTTCATTGCAAATTGTCATTACTCTTACACCAACTCCAAGGGTGAGAGTTTTAGAGCAAGGCAACTCTGCGGGTAAAGGACCCACATATTTAGCCTGGTATATGGTTGTTGGATTTTCTTTGCTGTATTCTTCGATGGCTGATTGATTAAATTCATCAACCGTTTTACGTCGGCTACATATATAAACTGGCTTATTCGACATAAAGGGTGATGCATTATATTTGAACCATTCAAGGTCTGAATATCTACCGTACTTAATACCGTTCAAACGTTCAATTAGTTCTGCATCTTTTTGACGGAAAATCTTATGTAAGACAATTTTTTCAAAATCGGCCTTATGCCATTTCGCAGAGTTAAAAGCATAATAACCTTTAATATCAGGATATAACGTTTTAAGAATAGCTTTATCGGAAGACGTGCACACAGGTGCTAACTGACCAAAATCACCTACAACAATTAGCCGAATATTTTGGCCTTTGGTTGCGGTAAAGTCTAATATTTGCATTATCATTTCAAAAACATCAATACGCACCATTGATATCTCATCAATGATTACGGTTTTAATATTATGTAAGGGTTTTGGAACATCAACAATTTCTTCATCGAGCATTTGCACGCAACTTGGCAGTTCAAATGCTTTATGGATTGTTGTACCGCCGATTACATCGGCAGCTTTGCCAGTAGGAGCTAAAAGCAACACTTTTTTACGCTCTTCGGTCGATAAGTTATCTAAATATTGGTTGATTAAATGACTCTTTCCTGTACCTGCATTACCTTGAATAAAAATATTCTTGTGTGAGTTTTTAAGTTTTGCAAGAGCCAAGTCGTATTCATCATCAGGTGCATTTTTACTTTCCCGCTTGTATAAGGTATAAAGTCTTTCGGCTTCAGAGGATATAAACTCAGTTATTGCACTTTTTAACTTTTCGCTCCTGTTTATAGTAAATTCTGACCCCTCTAAAAAAATTCTTGCTTCGCGCAAGATTCTTTTTACAGTGGAAAGGCTAATATCTAATTTTTCAGCAATTTCTTTTTGCGTCAAACCCTTTGCACGTAAGAGCGATATTTCGCGGTTTCTCTCATTTCTTAAAACCGTTCGTTGCGCACGTTCTTCTTTAAGTTTTTTATTGTATCCGATTTTAAGCGTAATCACTTCATCAGATGTGATTTTAAGCAATCGGATAAGGGTTTCATTTGTGAACTTACGATTATACTTTGGTAAATTCCATACTCGTATTTTTTTATCAAGGTCGGTTGGTTTTAATGGTTTATCAAGTTGATGATTGCGCCTATGTGTCATGGCATAGGCAAAATTGTAGTTACTGTAAGCCTGCATCCACGTCATAAAGTATATATACAAAAAAGTGTTGCGGCGATCATTGCTATCGAAATTGTAACCTCGAAGCTTGACCCACTCCCAGAGCCAGTCAGCTCTGTTTTTTAAGGTTACCGATATAGGCGGTAAGGTTTTATTTTGTTTTTCCATGCTCTCAAATCCTTTTCATTGATTTTTTGTCAGATGACATATTTAATATAGAAGAGGTTTTTGAGAACATTTTTTGCAAAAAAATTAAAAAAATAAAAAAATTGAAAAAATTTTAAAAATTTTGGTTTTTTTCATAGAAAATCTTCTATCTTAAGGGTGGAACTAAAAAATCCACAAAAAATTAGAGAAAGGATGATTTTTCGTGAAAGCAAAAAAATGTGCATTATGCGGAAAAGAACATACAGATATTGAACTTCAAATGCCAAGTGGCGCACCAGTATGTTTTAGCTGTGCAAAAGACATTTACACAGCCGTATTAGCTATCGCAACTTTAATCAAGCACGAACAGCTTGAAAAATAATTATTTTAAACAGAGAAAGGACCATTAAAATGTCAATTAAAAAAGTAGAAACAAAAATCACAACCTATCAATTAACCGATAACTTCTTTGTGGAAGCGCAAGAAACAATTTCTGGTGGTGAAGAGGTTATAAATTTGTGGCTATACCATAAACGGTATGGTATAAAGCTATATATGTCAGGAATCAAAAAGTGTTATCTACCAGCAGATTGTTTTGAACCTACACTAGTGGACTTAGTAGAAAGACAATCTAGAGAGCATATGAGATATTATTATGAAAAGCATATGGATTACAATCCTTCAATAGAAGCGGAAATAGAAGCTTACTGTGGTAAAAATTAACGCTTTATATTGACTTATTTGCCGTTTATTAACTCGATAATCGCTGCCGTTTTTTCTGGGGTCGTAAACTTCGGAAAAAACGGCTTTATTTTATCCAAATTCGACTTTTTAACACCAGATAATCTCCTAATGTCGCTCCAATGAAACGGCTTATCTCGGCATTCTGTGAGCAGTTTATCGTATGCCCAAATAATCCTTCGAGCCCAAGCAGAACCATATGGTTCTGCATAGCGTTTTAATATCTCTGAACTTTTAGGTAGGTTTTCAATTTGATGCCCTAATAATCCTAATTCTCGGCACACCATTTTCTCGGATACACGGTCAGGTCTGCCATTCACACCATTATATATATCATAAGCAAGTTTTTCGAGAATCGGCACAGTTTCATTGTCTAACTGTTCCCAGTCTACGGGGGATGCACCTCGCATATAGTGAGATTCTTGCTCTTCGATTATTTCAGCTTCGGTTATATCAGGGTTTATAAGTTCATCAACCGTAATCCCAAGAAAAAATACTATTTGAGTTATAGTGGTGAATTCAGTAAGGCTCCCGAGCAGCGCCCTTTGTATCTGAGTAAAAGTTATTTGATTTTGAAGATTGATACAGCTATAAAAATCGGTTATATCTTCGTAAAAACGTTTGGTATACCTGCTCTTACCAGTTGACTTCATATAAGGAGTGTCTTTCATTGCCTTGTAGAGAATACTGCTGATCGGTGGAGTTTTTTGAAAAGAAATTGGTGTAGCAACAAGCTCGGCACAATAATCTGTAAAGCGATGCTCCAACTCGTTTTGCGAATATATAACATCAGCATCCCTTACGGTCGTTTGTGCAGGATAAAACGAGAATGCAGATTCATTTCTTATAGAAACAGACGAGTTTATAAGATGGCATTTGTGCTTTGGACATATATTGACGTTCCTGATTTGGTGAGAACGGTGCCAATACGTCTCACCATATTTTTCTCTATCTGCATTTACACATAACGGGCAGTACCGCATCCATTCACTACTTGGATTTCGAACTAAAATCGTAAGTAAATGATGAGGATCTGTGGATCCTTCACCAAGAAGACGCAAGGCGGCAAGTTTTTCATCAGATGGAAAGAAACGTGCATATTGTGGAAACATTGTGTGCTCAGCAACAAGGTTGTTGATTGGAATTACACTTGAAATAATCTTTTTTGCGTCTGCATTCAAATATCCGATAAATTCCTTGCTCGGATTGCAAGAACGCTTTTCAAAAAGGTCTGCAAGAGCTGCTTTATGGGTCAGATATCCTCCGTGAATATAAAGCCTACAAAACCAACTATAAACAAGCTCATCAGGATAGAGTTCGGGAAGATAGGATATCATATTGGTATCTCCTCAATGCATAAGAATTCTTTTAGTGCTTTTACAATGCTCTTGCCCTCAGATTTTGCAGTTTGCATTGTCTCAAAAATGCCTTGTTGCGACGGTATCTGTTCAACAGAAGGAAGTGAGCTTGTAATACTTTGCTTTTTAACTTTTGACGTCTGTTTTCGTTTTGTTATACTCGGCTCAATAAAGTCGTGAAGGAAAGATAATCGTTGGTTGTATGCTTCCGTAAACGATGCAATATTCAGTGTTTCGGTACCGTTAAGTATTGCTATTTCCTGTGCATCGTGTAAGAGGGATACAAGAATCGAGATGTTTCCCGCAGAGTGCTCATATAACCAATGCAATAAGGTCGGCGTAAGCTCGGCTTTATTTTTTACATACTGATATCCAAACAAAATTCGACAGGTTTCTTCAAATTTTTCATCAAACGACATCTTAGAGTAAGTAAGTCCTACTGAACGACGTGCAAGTTGCATTGCTTGTTGAAAGAAAGGTACGCATTCAGGTGTTCCAACCATACATATAGATATACCACTACTATTGATAAGTTGGGTTAAAGAGCCTACGAGATTCTTTCCATTTTTGCTATTAGCTAAATGTTGCACCTCGTCGATAAGGACCAAAGAAACATGATTGCTGCAGTGGGTGGAAGTCATAGAGATAAGTGCATCAACTGTCGCGGTTCTAGATTTTATCACATTGGAATAGTATGTGCTACCAATAGCCTCATCTATCTTTCGCAGTATTTCTAATAATAGTCCTTTAACCGAGCTATCGAAGGGACATTGCACTGTGAGGGCAGGAATTATTTTCGAATGCGGGTTCTCTGTGGAAATGATTATATTATCTGTCATAAGTGAAACAGCGCGACTGATTGCAGAAGATTTTCCAATACCAGATTCACCGATTATAGTAAAACTATCTGCACCTCCAATAATGCCACGGTACTCCTGACCAATAATACCAGCGTTGTTTTCATATCGTTGCAATATAGCTTTTTGAGAGCATTTCTTTTGTAAAGACCTTATCATAGCCAAATATAGTTTGCTATAAATCTCGTGAGACATCGAAGACGGAATATAAATGTTATAAAGTTCTGATAATGCCATGAGACGTGTGGTTGTATCGGCATTGCGCACGTCTTCGGAATATGGCGGGATATCCTCTAATGCCTTAGTTAGTTCGGCTCCTGTTTTCATAGGCGGTAATTTGCTTATTAAATCTTCAATTTTCATCCGTTTTCACCTCATCAATGTAGTTTCTATGAGTTCGTTGCTGTTCACGTTTTCGTGTCTTCCGAATATCTTTGATTTTGGTATCCTCGAAATGAGTTTTTGATCTTGCGATTGTTTGGATATGGTCGGCAAGGTCAATTTGTGCCTGTAAAACATCTATAGATGCAGCCTTTGTTATCTCACGCTGCATATCCTTCATCTGCTGAACAGCATCAATGCTTTTTCCTGCGAATCGACTTTCTATTAGCTCAAAGGGAGTATAGGTTCCTTTTTCATAGAGCCATACCGTGCCGCAATCTTCGGGATTATATGCTACAACCGCAGTGCCGCCAGATAAAAATCTTTCAGTAAATCCTTCGCACTTATAACGAAGTCCATTTGCTTTTAATCCCTTACGGCTAAACGTAGCATTTGTTCTTGGGAGAAGGGTGAGGATAAGGTTTTCTGCCGTAACAGATATTAGATTACTGCCAAGGCTTTCAAGTTGATAGTTCCAAATGCAATTTACAAACGGTTTGACCTGTGCTTTAAGCATATCTTCAGTAAACGGGAAGTTCTCTAAAAGTAATTTGGTATTGTAATAAATGATGCAGTGCAAAACGATGGTTTCAAACTCTTTGAGAGTTAGACAGGCATCCTTACGATAATCTCTTCCACCACGCTCACCAAAGTCGGGCAGGATAACTCCTTTAGATTTAAGATGCTTCTTATAAGAACTTTGAACAAGGTCGAAGAACTTTTCGATCTTTCCCTTGCGATCGGGCCTAAAGGCTTCAAGATTTAATAGAGAAATCCCAAGCTCTGCAATTTGTTCAAAGTTCTCGGAAATATATTCGCTACCACGGTCAGTAACCAGCGTGCCGAGAAGTTTATTACAGTTCCAATCAGATTCATTGATGGAAATACCAAACTTTTTACAGTGCTCAACTTTGTCAGCAATTATATTTAGCATCAATCCACGTAAAGAAAAAATTCCGCCTTCCCAAGATAAATTATAGCCACAACACATACCCGAGTAAGCATCCACACAGGCGGTTAATATCGGACGGCCAACAAGGTTTCCTCCTTCATCTACCAAATACAAATCGCAAATAGTCGCATCGAGTAAACCTACGCCAATGTTAGGTGCAAAGGCTTGAACCCCATCACCAAGCAACGGTCGGTTATTTCTCTCATAATTCTTTTTGCCATCTCGTGATATGTAAAAGGTCTGCATATTACGATGCTGCCGATAGAAATACCTGAACTGGGCAAAGCTCGGAAACTTATCCAGCAAAACACCATTCTCATCGCAATATTTGTGTTTGAGCATAAGGGTATATGCAGTATTTAAACTATTGTTATTTTTGGTGTAAAAAAACTTGTTGAGGGCCCAACGTATATTTTTCTGATCGGGTGTCAATTTCTTGTCTTTGTCCTTGGGCTTCGGTGCAAGAACGGCGGTGTTCTGATAAATTAGGTATTCATATAAATAGTTACGTATTGTCTGGGCGCTCAAATTATGTTCATTAGACAATCGCTTTATTATCTCGCCACGTAAGTTAACATCGGTAAGAAAAGGCAACACACCTGCAATAATGGTGTAACGGTTCAAGGCAACACGCCGCCTAACTGCATCCAAATCATCAAGAGAAACAATAGCTTTGCCAGTGCGCTCATAAAGTTCTTGCTCGGTAACATTTTGGCAATCGGCTTCCACACCGCTTATCCAGAAAGGCATTTTAGGGTTAAGACAATCCATTACAAACATAGTGCCATCCACAATGTTCAACACCCTGTACAGAGAGGAGCCGTAGGCGACAATATCATTCTTTTCCATCACTGCACCTCTGTTTCGATAACAAGGCCCCAATCCAAAACACCATGGTTTGCCCAGTAGGTTCTTGAAGCATCCAAAAGTTTTGCAGTTCGAGGAAGTGATAATTTTTTGCGGTACACACATTCACGGACCATAATATCACCATTGGTTTTAACGCAAACAAAATCAGAAGTGAAATCACTTCCGTCCACAGGGTCAATAAGGACATTGCACCGTATTTCTTTAATGTCCTCATTTGCTTCAAGAACTGAAGCGTAGGCGAGTTGAACATCATCATATAGCTTTACAGTTGCCTCGGATTTGTTAAGACGCTTTTTAGTGCACCGACCTTTATAAGATGTTGCTCTCATTTTTTTAGACTCCTTTCGTTTTCCCAAAAAGTTCCCCAAAAAATTTCCCCAAAAATTTTCGGGGGAATTTTTTATATTTTTGGGGAAAATATTTTTGTTAAAAAATTGTTGCGAACACGCTAAAACACTGGGGTTTTGAGACTTTTAAGAAAACTTTTCCCAAAAATTGCAGACCCCAAAAATATATTTTTGGGAAAACACTATGTTACAGGACAAACCTTTTTAGCGTCAACGGGACAAATTTTTTTATCCTCATTCTCTCCGTTTTTCTCTCCATTTGACCCGCCCTTTTTCTTTCTCTTTTTCTCCAACTCTTTCTCCGTATCTCTCATCATCGGGTCAAC
>JBGVIT010000088.1:0-2666 GCA_045128915.1 Clostridia bacterium | reverse complement strand
GACCAGTTATCATAAGCATTGTTTACATAGATATTGCTGATTTGTTCTTTTGTAAGTCCTGTTGCCGGGTTATCTTTATTTGTGAAGAATATCATTGCATCATATGCAATCGGGATAAGCTCAAGCTCTACTCCCTTCTCCTCTGCCATTTTCAGAATATCACTTGCAGGATATACTGAAGCAAAAAGCATATCAACTTCTCCGTTTATAAGACGCTGATAGGATGCATGACTCTTCGAGTGTTTCTGCGGATATCGAGGATGCGTTTCGCCATTACAGAACAATGCACCATATACCGCCTGTGTGAACGGATATGTAGAAGTTGAGCCATCAATTACAGGCATTTCCTTATCAAAACCAAACATTTCTGCAAGCTCTGATGCATAAAGCTGACAGTCATCTTGCGCGTTGTTAAGGATATATGCCACATCTGCTCTTGTAGCTGCTTTTTGCGGATTAAGAATTCTTACAGGATTGTCAGGATCGGTGTTATCATAATCCGACACAATATTTTGCCCAATGAATTCATACGCATCTTTTGCCCAATCTGAAATCTTGTCTTCATCGGCATAGTTTGTAACGGAAGACTTTGAACATCTTAAATTTGCATATTCTAATGCTCTCGCTACCATAACTGTAATTTCTTCTCTTGTTACATCTCTTTCAGGTGAAAATGTTTTTTCAGAATCACCCTTAATAAGACCATAATTATATGCAGAAAGAACTTCACGATAATACCACTTGTCACTTGTTACATCATCAAATACTCTTACTGTTCCCTGTATTGCGACTTTATTAAGTCCTAAAAATCTCAAAACCATTGCAACCGCTTCTGCACGGGTTACGTTATCATAGATGTTTGCTTCGCCTTTTTCGTTGCCCTTTATAACTCCAACTCTTGATAACATTCTGAAATCGTGAAAATTCGAATCAGAATCATCATTATCCGCAAATTGAATTTCTTCCGGAACAAAGGCTTCTATTTCCCTATCTGCATTTTCTATCGGAACTGTTGCATACACACTGCCGTTATATGACATTGAAAGTGGAATAACCTCTCCGCTGTCCTTATATCTTGCACGTGTAAGCCATGAATTTCTGTCCTCAATCGTATCGGGGAAAGGTATTTTTACGGTTGTAAACCACTTTCCGCTACTATACGGATATCCGGCTCCGCTACCGGCATCCTCAGCAAGAACGCTGCCGGAAAGTGATAAAACCATACATAATACTAAAATAAAGGATATAACTTTTTTCATATCCGCACCTCCTTAAGTAAGGTTTATAAAAGATTTATTTTACCTTTGCAGCAACAATGCCTTCTTCTCCAACAGCAGATGTGATTTCATATAAGCGAGTGAACACGTTGTCCTTGTCACCATTTTTAACAAAGGACATATTTGCACTAATAACTCCGTCACCAAATTTTGAGAAGGAAACAATCGCTGAATAATCGCCTTCATACTGAACAAACAAAGCAAAGTTGTTTTTGAAATCTTTAGGCATTATATATCCTCTGCTGTTTGTGAGTATTGTAAGTGCTGCAAGGTTTTCAGCTCCGTAGGATGAGTTTATAAGGCTTGCAAGAGTTGAGAAATTAAATTTCTTCAAAATATGTTCAACCCAAACATCGTCCATTTCGCTAAAATCAACACCTTCAGTTTTAGCTAAAGCTTCAAGATTTGCTATTATCTGTTCACGGTCAGCAGAAAGGTAGTATATGTCTTTCGGTTTGTTGAAGTCAACGGTGCCGAGAGCTAAAACCTTTTCTGTCATTTCATCATTGGTTGTATATAAGCTGATAAAATCCTTATCACCGGCGAGCTTTCCGGATTCGGTAATGAGCTTAATTGCTTCATCTACATAGAAATCATTAACGTCAATGGTATCTGTTACAACAATCTCTGTGGGAGCATCTGCACCGCCAATAATAGCCGAATTTGATGATTGAGCCGCATATACTCTAACAATTGTTGCAATAGCTTGTTCAGTTGTATATGTTTCCTTTGGAGCAAATTTATTATTTCCAACTCCGTTCATTACTCCCATATTGCACATTACTTGAATGGAATCGGAAGCCCAACCAGAGATACTTGATTCATCATCAAAGTTAAAATACATTTCCGTAACGGGTACAGGAATTGTTTTATTTACCATTCTGTTAAGAATAACGGCAGCTTCTTCACGGGTAAGCAAATCATTAGGTGCAAATTCTGTTTCAGTTTTTCCGTTAATAATTCCCATTGCATTTAATCTGATGATTTTTGAATTTGTGGTATCAGTAAACTTGTTTTCTCCTGTAACTGTGTCAACCTCTTTAATTACATTATAGCAATAGTTATATATAAGTTCGCAAAATTCTTCACGGGTGATTGACATACTGTATCGATAGACTTTCCCTTTTTCTGTAATGTTTAATGCTTCCGCCTTTTTCACATCACTAACTGCCCAATCACTTGGCGGTGCAAGAGGTGTACCGTCTGACATTGCATTCTCACCTAATGTACCATTACCGGCATTTGGCAGTTCTGCAGGAACAGGCATTACTGTATATTCATAATCAAATTCATCTGCGTCGGCAGCTTTACTAAGATTATATTTCTCTCCAAGTTTTTCAACAGTTTTATCCTCTATCAGTTCACTTAAAGCATTATTAACGAGATTAT
>JBGVIT010000087.1:0-3135 GCA_045128915.1 Clostridia bacterium | reverse complement strand
AAATCCATACATACCGGCTCCGGTGACGCGACTTTGTTCACTATAGAAAAATCGAAATTGATGTAAACGATAGGGCAGTTTATTAAATGTTGTAAGCTGCTTTATCGTTTACACCAACTTCGATTGGTTTCTAATCAAGTTATCTGCATTTGTACCAGGAACAACATTTTCCACAAGTTTTGTCAGTTTTAATCCCTGTGCCGGCTTCACCTCAAAACGTCCGTTATTTCCAAGGAACATATATATGTCATAATCAGGTACATTATCAGCCGGATATTCAATCACCGGATAGTCCACATACTCCAAGGTATTGGTAATTTCAGTATCCTCTTTTTTCACCTGGTCACGACCAGTATGTTTATAAATCGTACCTTTCTTTACATACCAGTTGTTAGAATTATCGGCCACTTTCTGCGTTGCCTCTGTATCGCTCAATACATCAGCAGAAATTTCCAACCACTTTTCTGTAAGCACCGGACTTCCCGCAGATGTTTTTGTTACCACTTTGATTGCATGGTAAAACCCATTTCCACTTGGGCGGTTATTTCCTTCATAAGCAACATAACTTCCGTCTGCCTGCTTTTGATAGATAATCGAATCTTCTACGAAATAGTATCTTTCATTTTCCGCAGATGGTTCATAATGTGCTACTGTTGCTTTGTGATTTCTTGGATCAAGTTCTATAATTGTATCATCACCTTCTAATTCTCCCCAACGGTTAGAATAGAAATAATATCCACCATTTGGCGCATCGTGGTGATGTCCTGCTTCCATTACTTCTTTAATATTTAATGGTGTCAGTTCTTCTGTAAGTCCTACTTCATAAATTGCACGAAGCGGAGTATCCGCAGTATAGCTTAAACTAGTCAAATTTGTTGCTGTAAGCTCTGTTCCATTTACACCGATTTCATAGATTGCCAAAGGTACCATCGATGCTGGAACTCTCCATGTAACTGTCTGATTTCCATTAGTCACATCTTCATAAACCTGCAAAACAACATGCATCATTTCTCCGCCAGAAAGACTTCCTGTAGAAGTATCAGAAATCTTTCCCTGAAACAGATAGCTTTTTCCAATATATCTTGTTCCAGTCGGATAACTTTGCTCTGTATGATCCTTATCATGGAAACCTAAGTACTGACCCTTAGCATTTACATAATAACTAATATAATTGCTGAAAGAAGTAATATTATTCGCTGAACCAGTATAACTAATTTGCCCGTCTGCCCATGCTTCTTTAAGAAGTTCAATTACAACATCATTAGTTACTGTAATTGGATTTCCATATCCTGTGTTATCATTACCGCCAACTGTATTATCTCCTGTAGCAGCTACTTCAAGGCGTTCTCGAATAGATTCTACCAGTTCCCAACCATATTCGGTCCACTGATTTCTGTTTCCATATTCGCCATTAGCCATTGCCTGCAGAAGTGCCTCTCCTGTAAACATCGTATTTCCGTAAAGCAGACCTTTAACGTCCTTTACTTCCATCTTTTCCCCCAGCTCATCTACGATCGTTACATAGCCGTCCAGATCCTGCTTCCCTGTAGTTACAAGCGTTGGATAGTATTTTGACTGAAGAATGATTTCCTGCACAATATCTTCAAATGCTGTAATTAATCCATCTGTATTGCTTGCAGAAAAATATTTATCCGTATAATAGCGATTTTCTACAAGCTTTCCACCTTGAGTCGCATCTGCTACTCTTTTGATAGATACCGTTAATGTTTGGCGGTTATAAGTACCACTATACTTGCAAACCTCTCTTCCCTGAGCTGTAGTACTGTATTTTCGCCAGAGTTCATCAATTTTTTCCGCAGAATCTGTACCTTTTGTAGCTGGCTCAAGCATCTGCACTGCGTATCCACCTGATACACCAAGCCCTAATGTATAAAACAAGCAGTCTCTTCCATAATGTGCTTCCATCTGATTATGTATATTGGCTGCTGTTAACTGAGTAAGGAATACCAACTCGTTTGTTGTTGATGCATAATTATCTCTACCGATATCTCGATAGCTATTCGGTGTTTTTCCATTTTCCAACGGCAGCAGATAGTTTGAAGCACCACTTGTAGGGTCACCATCCGTCATAAGCACCATAACAGGAATACGTTTTGTTCCGCCCTGAATATTACCTGTTTCTATCGATGTGTCTGTAACATCCAGAAACAAGCTCAGACCTTCCTGCATACCGCCCTGCGTATAAGTTCCGCTTCTGCCATCTACTTTGTTTGAATATGCTACACCGTTACTTCTCTTCACACCATTTGTAACACTAATAGAACGCACATCTTCAGATTTGCTATATATAATATATGGATTTTCACTATCTGCTGAAGCTATGTAACGGTCAATCGGCATTAATGTATAGGAATTCAGGTTATAAACTGCAATTCCGACACGATTATAATTATTTGTTTCATACAATTTCGTAATAGCCGCATTCGTTGCTTCTACCATTGCTTTAATATCGTCATCTGTCATACTTCCGGATGTATCTAATACAAATACTGTATCCGTCGGAAGATAGGAATATCCTTTAATTTGTTTTGTCGATGACATGGTGGATAAAGTAACTAAAAAATTTTCATTATCTGTCAATCCAATTGTTTGCCCATCAATGGTTGTTCCTTCTGCAAAAACTGATTTATCAGTCCATACACCACCTGCATACTCTGTGGTATAACCAGTGGTATTGTCATCAATCTTTGCATTCTCTCCAAAATATGTTTCCCATCCATCAAGCGTACTTGCATCTGCCACTTTATTTGTTGGATTCAAAGTTGTATGTGCGCTCGCAGTAAGGGACGTCCATGGCACCCCCGCTATCATCAGCACTGTTGCAAGAAACATAGTTAATATTTTTCTCTTCTTCACTTTTGTATCCTCCTAAAAAATTTATCTATTGTAAAGCCTTTCGGCACTATATCTAGTCCACCATTTCGAAAATAACACGATATATCTATTATGTAAATATGTTTTTGTGAAAAACCAATAAAAATAGTGTGTAAAACACACTCTCAACTCCCCTGCCCCTCAATCTTTGAGGGGTAGGTTTTTCTTTGCTTCTTTTTAGTGTAAAATGATTACATGAGCAATGTATTACAAGATATTTTTTCTGATTATTATGAGCAT
>JBGVIT010000086.1:0-47906 GCA_045128915.1 Clostridia bacterium | reverse complement strand
TCAATGACATAAAAACACGAAAAAATCCGCAAGTTTGCGGATTTTCTCAATGATTTATAAGTTTTCTGAATTTTTGGAATGCTTATAATAACAGTTTCACGTCATTGATCGGTTTGTGCATTTTTAAACATCCCCTTTTTTGTTTCATAAATTTATAGCTCCAGCAACCAATCAATTACATTTTTCTGTTTTATTCCCTCATAATTTGCTCCATTACCTATATCGTCAAGAGTTAATAAAGTTTTGGAATAATTATCTTTTATTTCCTGCAATGGAGCTAATTCCCGCTCCAAAGTCCTTTCATCAAGAACACTTGCAGAAACCTGATAATATTCAACTTCATTCATATTGGTAGCAACAAAATCAACTTCTTTTTCTGCCAGCTTCCCTATATTTACTCTATTTTTTCTTCTCAACAGCTCCAGATAAACCACATTTTCAAGAATATGTCCCAAATCTTTTGCAGATTGATTTATAATATGATTTCGGATTCCGCTATCTACAAAATAATACTTACCTAAAGTCTTTAGAAACTGCCTGCCTTTTATGTCATATCTTGCCACATTATAAAGGATATAGCTGTCTGTTAATGCCCTTAAATACACCTCAACCGTATTAGGTGATATTTTTCTTCCGCTTGATATGAGAGTATCACTTATTTTCTTTGATGAAATAGGGCTTCCTATGCTTGAAGCAATGGTTTTAAGAATGTTTTCTAAAATAGATATATCATTAATTTTTTCTCTGGTTGCTACGTCCTTTAAAAGAATGGTGTTGTATATGCCCTCAATATACTGACTAATAACCTTTTCGTTATTTTCAAGATAAGCAACATAAGGAAATGAGCCATATCTTAAAAACTCCCCAAAAATTTCTCTTTTGCTTTTACCGCTTTCTTTTGTCGCCTCGTAATATTCCTTGAAAGAAAATGGAAGCATATTAATCTGAACATATCTTCCTGAAAGCAAAGTTGCAAGCTCACCAGACAGTAAATAAGCATTTGAGCCGGTAATATAAACATCACAGTTTTTCTTTATAAAAAGACTGTCAACCGCCTTTTCAAACCCATTGCATTTTTGAACTTCGTCAATAAAAATATAATTTTTTTTATCTGAAACAAGCTTTGAGGTTATATAGTTGTACAATGATTTAAATTCAAGTAAATGCGAATTTTCAATGTCTTCAAGATTAATGAATATAATCTGGCAATCTTCTATTCCTGCTCGCCTTAAATAATCTATATATAACTCAAATAAAGTAGATTTACCGCATCTTCTTACACCCGTTATAACCTTTATAACCTGCTTATCTTTCAATGCTATTAAGTTTTCTAAATATTCCTTTCTTTGAATCATAACTACACCTCATTTCTCAAAATCATATTAGCACAAAATTTTTTCCATGTCAATAGTTTTTGCTCAAATGAGCAAAAACTTTCATATTTTGATAACTTTTTTCTGATTTAAATAAAAATGGGCTGTTTATAAAGTCAGCATACAATCCCCTTTTACGCAAGCTTTCTTATATAATCTCGCAACACATAATCATATATGGTGTTTGGATAATGCATTATCAAGAGATCCTGAAATCCCGTTTTTTCCTGAAAGGTTTTTATAGAAAACGGCTCTTCCATTCCGTTTGCGCCGTTGAAGCAGCGTATATCCACAAGATAAACATATTCATAATCACAAATTGCCCATGTTGCAAATGCATTGGCGTAGGAGTCTTTTATAATACAAAGCACCTTGCCGTTACTCAAATTTTTGTTGTGAAGCTGTGCTACGGGGACATCTCCGCCCATAAAGGTACCGTAGGCTCTTAAATATTTATTTATCATCGGCCCTTGCCCCATGCACTTTTCCATCAGGCAGTCCGAATAAACAAGCTTTGTTATATCATATGGTGGAACAAATCTTTCAAGCACTTCACCTGCGCTGTTCAGCTGCGTCTCGCCTTCTGTTCCTTTCATAATTCCGGCAAAGGAGCCTACTACATTATAGGAATGAAGCTTCTGACAACTGTCCATATGTGAAACGGGGATTTCAACTCCGGCAAGCTCTGCAAATTTTTTATATGCGAAATATGCACCTCTTTGAGTCCAATGATGGTCGGTGTTAAAGAAGATAAATTCATCTGCCTTGTCAAAAAGCGTTTGGTATATATCTACTGCCTTTACCCTTTCATCAAGTGCTGAGTAAAGCTTTTCATACTGAGCTTTAAGGTTGGTTGAATACATCTTCGGTGCGTAATATTCACATGAATTGGGGATAGTCATATTATAAACCTGCACATTTTCAGGAAGCGACGATGCAACTGTATTTACTGCATTTGCATAGTCAAGAACCATTTCATCTGTAAGCGCCACCTTTTCAAATGCAAACCAGCCGCCCAGAAGATACATTCCGTTATAAACCTTTACGTCACCCTGACGTCTGAATTTATCTGTAATATCCTCTACTACCGGCGCCTTTATTTCATATATAAATCCGTCTTTGGTAAGGTCCGCAAGCATTTTTTCTGTTATGTATGCCAAATTGCCATTGATAACTATGGGTTTATCATAATATATAAAATCTCTGCCATCGTAAATTTTGTTTTCCTTAAGATAAATGTACATATTACATTTAAGCTGAGGATTATATACTATTACTGCGCTGTGATAGCTTTCCCATCCAAGCTCGTATCCGCTTCCTTTTAATACATCGTCAGCGCTCACATAAACCTCTCCGCCGCTTTCAAGAACTCTTACGGAAATGTTTGTCTCGCCAACGCCCGTTGCTACTATATTCTTAACTTCGGGGATTGCCTCCTCTGCAAATACACCCGTCCATACACCAAAAAGCGCAATAGCTGCAGTTATTATAAATTTCTTTAATTTCATATATAGCACCTTTACAATTAATTACTGTTCCAATTTCAAAAGAAGCTCCTTATATTGCTCCAATCTTTCCTTATCCTTAATATCCTTTGATTTCTCATACCCTGCAATAATTTTTGAAAATTCACGAATTTTTTTAGCCTTTAGTTTATCATAATATTTATGTTCTTTAAGGCATGAAGGAATATGAAAATCCATTTCGCAGTTGTATCTTAACGGCTCACCTGAATGAGAGCATACAATAACATTATACACCTTAAAGCCTTCAACGGCAATATCTTCGCCCTCTACCTCTATTCCCTTTTCAGATAAGTATTTTCTAAGCTCGTACTGTCCGTTCATGGGCTGAAGTATAAGACGTGAGTTTTTTGCAGTTTCAAAATTCTCGTCCAATATGTTGCATATAAGCTTTCCGCCCATGCCTGCAATTATAATATCATCTGCTTCGTAAGGCTCAAGCACCGAAAGACCGCTGCCAAGTCGCACTTCGATATTTAATCCTTCATTTTTAATATGATTTTTTGCAATTTCACAAGGTCCCTTTCTTATGTCGGAAGCTATTACCTTTTCACATCTTCCGCTTTTCATAAGCTCAATGGGTATATATGCATGGTCTGTTCCTATATCTGCAACAGTTTTTCCGACAATTTTTTCAAAAATCAGCTTTAGTCTGGGAGTTAGCAATTTTTTTCATCCTTTTAATTTACATAATTCTTGTTATTATGGTAGTTATACACAGGTGTGGATAACTTTTTGGAAAATAAGCGTTATTTTTTTGGCTTAAAACCTGATTTTTTCACGCTATCAACGAGTTATCCACGAAAATCCACTTAAAAATTGGTTTAAATATTGTTTTATACAAAAATATTTTATGTAAACTTGGAGTTATCCACGATTATTTGCATTTTATAAATATGGTAAAGTATATAAAATGTGAATAACTTTGTGGATACTGTTGATAACTTTTCGAAAATCCAATGTTTGTCCTACTTTTTATGTGGATAAATTAATTTCCAATTATTAACACTATGTGTAAAACTCATTTTAGTTTACATAATATTTACAGATTTTTAACGCTTAAAACTACGTTTTTACAATTTTTTACATCAATTTCTGCATATGTTAAATAAGTATTTTGCCTTATAAAATTTATAAGGCAAAATACTTTTTTCATGAATTTATTTGATTATATCTGTTCCCATATAACCTCTTAATACTTCCGGTACTGTTACTGTTCCGTCTGCATTCTGATAGTTTTCGAGGATTGCTGCAACTGTTCTACCTACTGCAAGACCTGAACCGTTGAGAGTATGAACAAACTGAGCCTTGTCCTTAGGATCTTTCTTGAACTTAATATTTGCACGGCGTGCCTGATAATCTTCAAAGTTTGAGCATGATGAAATTTCTACGTATCTTCCGTATGAAGGCATCCATACTTCTATGTCGTATGTCATTGCTGATGAGAAGCCTAAATCACCGGTAGAAAGACATACTACACGATAGGGAATACCAAGTCCCTGAAGAAGCTTTTCTGCATCGTTTGTAAGGCTTTCAAGCTCTTCGTAGCTCTTTTCGGGATCTGCGAACTTAACAAGCTCTACCTTGTTGAACTGATGCTGTCTTATAAGACCTCTTGTATCTCTGCCCGCTGAACCTGCCTCTGCTCTGAAGCAAGCTGAATATGCACAGTATTTAATAGGAAGCTGATTTCCGTCAAGAATTTCGTCTCTGTGAAGATTTGTTACGGGTACTTCAGCAGTAGGAATAAGGAAATAGCCGTTATTTGTTACTTTAAATGCATCCTCTTCAAATTTGGGAAGCTGTCCTGTTCCGGTCATTGAAGCTCTGTTTACCATGTACGGCGGGAAGATTTCGGTGTATCCGCTTTCTTCTGTATGGGTGTTGAGGAAGTACTGAATTACGCTTCTTTCAAGTCTTGCACCCAAGCCCTTATAAACTGTAAATCTTGCACCTGATATTTTTGCGCCCCTTTCAAAATCAAGAATGTCAAGGTCCGCACCAATATCCCAATGTGCTTTTGCTTCAAAATCAAATTCTCTTGGAGTTCCGTTCTTTCTAAGCTCTTTATTTTCTGTATCGTCCTTACCCTCCGGAACGTTGGGGTTGGGCATATTAGGAATTCTGAGCATGAAGTTTCTAAGCTCTTCATCAATTTCACGTACCTTTTCGTCCGCTTCCTTGATTTCATTACTAAGCTCTTTCATTTCAGCAAATATTGCATCTGTGTTTTCTCCTGCTTTCTTCATTGCAGGGATTTTCTTTGTTATTTCGTTCTGCTTTGCCTTTTTCTGCTCAACCTCTGTCAGCATATCACGTCTTTTCTTATCGAGCTCTATGGCTGGCGTAATGTCTAAATCGTTGTTTCTCTTTCTGAGTGCTTCCTTAATTTTTTCCGGTTCTGTTCTTAGTACTTTAATATCTAACATTTTAAATTCTTCCTTCCGTTTTATTTAGTTTGCCTTTTTACATATTCATAAAGATACTTTGCATCTTCACTTAAAGCATCGGGATTAACAGTTTCTATTATTTCCTTTGCTTCAGTTCTTTTTCTTTCAGCTAATTTTTTGTATGCTGTTACAAGACTGTTAAGATTTGTATTTTCAATGGCTTGTAAATCTATGGTTTCCTGCTGTTTTTGAAGCATACCGTCTTTTTCTTCTATTGTTTCATTAAGGCTTGAAACCTGCTCTGTTAAATGAAGATTTTCATCGCTTAGCATTGACGCTCTTTCTGTTATTGTCTTTGCCTTTTGCTCTGTTGCCTTAATTCCCTCAAGATGACTCTGTCCGAAAAAGGAAATAACTATCATCAACAGTGCAACAAGAAAAATAAGCGCCGTATATAAAAACAATGAATTATTATTCTTTTTCTCATTCATTATAATGCACCTTCCTTTCTCATATATTCAAAAGTTGTATTATTCTGTCGAGGTCGCTGTCATTATAATACTCTATTTCGATTTTGCTTTTTCTCGCGCCCTTTTTAAAGCTTACCTTTGTTCCGAACTTTGATGAAAGCTTTTCTCCCAGCGCAGTCATTTCTATATCATACTGAGTATTTGTTTCTTTCTTTGGCTTGTCCTTATGTCTTAACATAATGCGCACAAGATTTTCCGTTTGTCTTACGTTCAAATCCTCACTTATTATACGCTCAACCAGCTCTTCTCTTGATTTCTTATCATTAAGAGAAAGAAGCGCTCTTGCATGGCCGCCTGAAATCTCTCCGTATTTGAGATAATCAAGGAATTTATCCTCAAGAGCCAAAAGTCTTATGGTGTTTGCAACTGCACTTCGGCTTTTTCCGATTTTGCGGCTTACTTCTTCCTGAGTCATATTATATTCTTCAATCAAGGATTTATACCCCAGCGCTTCTTCTACGGGATTCAAGTCTTCTCTTTGAAGGTTTTCAATAAGAGCAATCTCCGCCGCTTCTTCGGGGGTATATTCTCTGACCACCACCGGAACTTCCTTTAGTCCTGCCTGCTTTGCAGCACGCCATCTTCTCTCACCTGCAACAATGATATACCGTCCCGGCTTTGATTCCATTACCACAATAGGCTGAATCAATCCATGCTCTGCAATAGATTCTGCCAAAGCATCAATCTTTTCTTTATCGAAATCCTTACGTGGCTGACGTCTGTTAGGCTCTATCTGCGTCAGCTTCAGGTTCATATCAGATTGAACAGACGGAGTTTCTTTAATTATTTCCTCCTCAGGAAACAGCGAATTCATTCCGCGTCCTAAGCCTTTTTTCATTTATTCAACCTCTTTTCTATTTGTTTTGTGCTATAACTTCTCTTGCAAGGGCAAGATAAGCCTCTGCACCCTTTGATGTTATATCATATTTTATAATTGGTTCTCCGTAGCTTGGTGCTTCAGAAAGACGGACATTTCTCGGTATTACGGTTTTATAAACCTTTTGACCGAAATAACCCTTCAGCTCATCGAGTACCTGAATTGAAAGATTTGTTCTTCCGTCAAACATAGTAGCAAGTATTCCTTCTATTTCAAGGTCGGGATTGAGCTTTTTTCTTATAAGCTTTATAGATGCTGTCAGCTGACTAAGACCTTCCAGAGCATAATATTCGCATTGCAACGGAACAAGTACAGAATCTGCTGCTGTGAGAATATTTATGGTCAAAAGTCCAAGTGCCGGCGGAGAATCAATTAATATATAATCATAGTCATCTTTTATTTTATCAACAATTTGCTTAATAAAGAACTCTCTGTTATCCTCATATGCAAGCTCTATTTCTGCGCCTGACAAGTGAGGACTTGAAGGAAGTATATCAAGATTTTTAAATTTTGTTTTTATAATAGCTTTTTTTGCGTTGTCCGAGTCTGTCATACAATCATAAACCGACAAAGAGTATTGGCTTCTCTCTATACCAAGACCGCTTGTGGCATTTCCCTGAGCATCGCTGTCAATAAGCAAAGTTTTTTTATCCTTAAAACCAAGGCAAGCGGCAAGATTAACAGCAGTTGTTGTTTTGCCCACACCGCCCTTTTGATTAATTACGGCAATTACCTTTCCCATATTCACCTCCGAATTGTTTCACGTGAAACATCATGTATATATAATACCACGTTTCTTTTAATTTGTAAATATGTTTTCAACGAAATTTGTTATTAAATTTGATTGTTTCACGTGAAACACACCATATATTGTATAAAATATACTGATTTGTGCCATACTAACCCAAAACAATAATTATAAGGTGGGTTAGAATTGAAAAATCCGTTTAAGTTCTATGAGCCGCAGGAAAATCAGTCCTTTATTCTTCAGCAGGCTGAAAACAAAAATTCAACCGAGCCTGAAGCTTTTAAAATTTCTAAAAATCTGAAAACAAACGAGGAATATATAAAGAAAAGATTTCGTATTCCTGAAAATAATGATGTGATTTACAGAAGCTTTGAGCTTAAGGGCGGGAAAAAGGCTTTTGCTGTTTTTATTGAAGGAATGGTAAACTCCGCTTTTGTAAGCTCTAATATTATAGAAACTATGCAGTTTATACCTTTTCTTCAGGAAGGTACTATCTCCATAAAACAAGATGAAATAATTGAAAAATTTGTTTCTCACTGTCAGGCGGTAGCAACTGATGATATTAATCAGGTTATAGACGAAGTAAATTTCGGTGGCTGTGCTGTATTTGTTGACGGAGTAAATAAAGGCTTTACAATGGATGTTCGCTCATGGGGACACCGAGGCATTGATAAGCCGGAAAATGAGCAGACAATATACGGACCGCAGGAAGCATTTAATGAAATGCTACGCAACAACAGCGCTCTTATACGTAAAATTCTCAAAACCGAAAAGGTTATATGCAAAGCAATTAAGGTGGGCAAGGAAAGCAAAACCCGAGGGGTTATTATGTATATAGACGACATTGCCAACGACAGTCTGGTAAATGAAGTGGAAAGACGTATTAAAGGCATAGACGTTGATTATATTTTTTCAGTTGAGGAGCTTGGTAATTTTATAAGAGATAATAAATTCTCCATAACAAATCAGCTTTTGACCACAGAAAGACCGGACAGAACTGCACGCTATCTTGCTGACGGGAGAGTGGCGGTGCTTTTAAACGGAAGTCCAACAGCCTTAATTTGTCCTACCAACGCATATGAGCTTACTCATGCAGCTTCCGATTCGTACATGAATTCCGTCTTTGTAAATGCCGCAAGAACCATAAGACTTCTCGGTATGGCTCTTTCAGTTTTGCTTCCGGGAGTTTATTTGGCACTTACTCTGTTTCATCAGGAAATGATTCCGACTTATCTATTGTATTCTATCAGCGCATCAAGAGAAAATGTTCCCTTTCCAAGCGTTCTTGAGCTTATTTTGATGGATTTTTCTTTTGAGATGATACGAGAGGCAGGTCTTCGTATGCCCGGTGCTTTAGGCTCAACTCTTGGTATTGTTGGCGGTCTTATTCTCGGTCAGGCAGCAGTTAGTGCAAAAATAGTCAGTCCGATTATGATAATAATAATTGCCATAACGGGCATAGGCTCATTTGCCACAAGCGATTATTCTCTCGGTTGGTCATACAGAATATTAAGACTTATTTTTATTGTTCTTGGAGCATCTCTTGGCTTTTTCGGCATTAGTGCAGGAGTATTCCTTTATGCTGTTTATCTTGCATCTCTTACTAATTTCGGCATTAAATTCCTTTCTCCTTTGCCCGGAAACGGCGGAGTAAAGGTTTTCTCTTCTATCTTTTCACCGTCCATATGGAGCGAGGAATTCAGACCTGATTATCTCCATACAAAAAACAACAAAAAAGAAGCTAAAATAAGCCGCAGCTGGCTGTCTGGGAGGGATAAATAGTGGAAAGACTGTCGCACAAGGACCTTACGGCAATACTCATAAACGTAATGTACGTAAAACTTCTTCTCACCATTCCGAGAAACATGATACTCATTGCAGGTAATGCCGCATGGCTTTTATCTGTATATTTAACGGCTGTTATGCTTTTGCTCTTTTTTCTTATAACAAAAATCTATGATTTTGAAAAGCCATTGCTTGATATTAAAAGTCCTGCCTTACGCATAGGTACAGGTATTGCCGTTTCTTTAGTTTTATTGCTTTCCATGACATCGGTTGCAAAAATATATCCTGAAACTGTTAAAATTGTTCTTCTCCAGAACACACCTATTGAGATAATTATAGGCTTTATTGCTGTTGTTGCCGTACTTGGTGCTTTTATCGGTATAGAGCCTTTAGGCAGAATATCTTCACTTTTTCAGCCCATTGCCGCTGTTGTTATGGTTTTATGCTTTTTATTTCTTATTCCTCATATGAAAATAGGAAATCTAACTCCCGTTCTGGGCAACGGTATTAAAAACATTACCGTAAAAGGTCTTACAACCCTTTACGGCTTCAGCGATATTATTTTACTCTATATTCTCAATACAAAGAATGAAAACGGCAAAGGAAAAATTAAAGCAGGCTACAAATCAATAATAATTATGGGTATAATCATGACAGTTACAACTGCTGTATATTGCCTTATTTTTCCGTATAGCGTTTCTTCAAACTACGTACTTCCACTATACCAGATGGTACGTCTTATTCAGATAGGTGATTTTTTCGGAAGATTTGAAGCATTTTTTGAATTTGTATGGTCAATTTCTATTCTTCTCTACTATTCAATATATCTTTATACATTATCGTACGTATGGCAGAAAACCTTTAATCTTCCTTACCTTAAGCCTTTGGCAACACCGTTTATTATAATAGTTTCTTCTATTATATATAATACTCCGTCTTTTACACAGCTGAACAAAAATTATACAGTCTATGCAACAGCTCTTGGTGTGTCCTGCGTATTAATTCCCGCAGTTGTTTCTTTAATAAGGAGAGGTGAAAAATGAAAAAGACTCTTTTGATTTTGGCTTGTTTTCTTCTTTGCTCATGCTATGACAGCAGCGAACCAAACGACCTTGCATACGCCACCGCTATCGGAATTGATCAGGGGCAAAACAACAACTTTAATATAACAATCCAATTTGCAAAGCCTCATAATATAAGCGGCGGTGAAAACGGTGGCAGCGGCAGCGATATTCTTGGTAATATAACAGTTGAAGCTCCCAACATATATGCTGCAATAGGGCTTGGCAACCATATCCTGAGTAAAAGTCTTGATATGTCACACCTGAGGCTGTTTTTATTCTCCCAGACCGTTGCTGAAAAGGGTATTCATAATTTTATTGAAACCATATCACGCAGTAAGGAAATAAGACCTAATGTTTATACTGCAGTTTGCAAAGGTGAAGCTTCGGACTATCTTAAAAAAGCAAGTCCGGTGGTTGACATAAATCCGGCTAAATATTATCAGCTGATTTTTGGCAAAAACGAATTTCGCTCAATACCTCAAAGCTTCAGTCAGGATTTATACTTTAATATGCATCTTCCTGAACGAAATTCCGTTATACCCCTTACGGGTGTTCCTGAGGGAACAGAGGAGCAAATCAGCGGCGGTCAGGAGGATTCGTCAAAGCAGGAAGGCTCATCACAGTCATCCTCTCCAAATCCTCTTATTAATGAAGCACCTTTAAATCAGGACACATACCAATTTAGTCTGCGTGATTATGAGGCAGGGGAAATTGAAGTGTTCAGCGATTCAAAAGGCGAAGTAACCGGCGGCGCTGTTTTCAAGGGGGATAAAATGGTCGGTACAATAGGCATGATTGAAACTCAGATTTATAATTATCTTACTTCAAATACAGGCAATAATTATATTTCTTTCAAAACCGAAAAATCGACCTCTCCCGTTACAGTTCTTCTGGGAATTGACGACCTTACAAAAATATCATACAACAAGGATAAACATTTATCAAAAATAAGCCTTTCATTTTCTGCAGATTTTGTTTCTCTGCCCGATGATTATTTAGCTGAGCAGGATATAGATTATTTTACCGATGTTTCAGAAAAAGCCATAAAACATCAGGTAGCAGAGTTTATACGAAAAACCCAGCAGGAGTTTGACTCAGACGTAGTAGGCTTCGGTTTTTATGCAAAATCCAAATTTCCCTCACAAGCATCATTTGAAAAATTCGGCTGGGATGAAAAATACAAATATATGAAATTTGATATTGATGTTGACCTTAATGTAAGACGAACCGGATTTACTCTACGCACTCAATGAAAGGATATATAAATGAAAGAAATTGCTGCTATTATAATATTATTTTCAGTTATAAGGCTATCCTCTTACGGAGCATGGAACATTAAAGAAAAGAAAAATATGACGGGCGCTGTAGGTACTTTAATTCTGAGCCTTGCAATGATTTTCTTTATGGCGACTGTGCTGCTTGGGCTTACCTAACTTGTTATTGACTTTTGATATTTGTTATGGTAGAATGAATTAAACATGGTTATACAAGGGGAAAAGCTTTGAAAAGAATTACAAGTCTTATAAGACGCGCAGTTGAAAATTATGATATGATACAAGAAGGAGATAAGGTTGTTGTTGGCGTTTCCGGCGGCAAGGACAGCCTTGTTCTTCTTCGCTGTCTTTATGATTTATCAAAATACTATCCGAAAAAATTTCAGGTTCTTGGTGTAAGTCTTGACATGGGCTTCGGTGCAGATTATGAGCCTGTTCGCAAAATGTGCGATGAATTGGGTATAGAATATATAATAAAGAAAACAGATATTAAAGAAATTATTTTTGATATAAGGCAGGAAACAAACCCCTGCTCATTATGCGCAAAAATGCGACGTCACCTTTTAAACGAAGCAGCAAAGGAAAACGGTGCAAAGGTTGTAGCTCTCGGTCATCACAACGACGATGTATTAGAAACATTTATGCTAAGCCTTTTTTATGAGGGAAGAATTAACTGCTTCTCTCCCGTTACTCATCTTGACCGTATGGATATTTACCAGATACGTCCCATGATTTATGTTCGTGAAAGAGATGTAAGAGGTGCTGTTAAAAATCATAATCTTCCCGTTGTTCACAATCCATGTCCCGCCAACGGCGTAACAAAACGGCAGTACATGAAGGACCTTATTGCAAGACTTGAAAAGGAAAACTATCCGGGACTTAGAAAAAGACTTTTCACAGCCATTGAAAAAAGTAGTATTGATGGCTGGAATACTGAGAATTTATTGAGGTAATTTATGAGTGAAAAAACAGCCGGCGTTATTATAAAACAGTCGGATTTCGGCGAAGGCCACAGAATGCTCTGGATTTTTACTGAAAAATACGGGATTATAAAAGCAGTAGCACACGGTGCAGAAAAAACCAAAAGCAAAACGGGCGCATCAACTCAGTTTTTGTCATACTGCGATTTTGAATTTTTTGATAACGGCGATGTATGGAATATAAAAAGCGTTTCACCAAAGGATAATTTCTGGCCGGTTCAGGAGGATATTGTAAAGCTTGCACTTTGTACATACTTTGCAGACCTGATTTACTATTCTCTCGACCTTCATAATCCCGATACCAATATTTTAAGATTGTTTCTTAACTGTCTTTATGCCTGCGCTTATAAGGACGCTTCAAACGCTCTTATAAAGCTTATGTTTGAAACAAAGCTTATGTATTTTTCAGGAATGATTCCTTCTCCTGCCGCATGTATAGGCTGCGGCTGCGAAGATAATCTTGCATTTTTCAACACACGTACCGGCGGTGTAAGCTGTAAGGAATGTGCAGGAAAAAACGATATTTTTATGGGCGAGGAAAATTATAAGGCGTATTTTCTCATTGTCCTGTGCGACCTTAAAAAAATGCTTTCTTATAATATTGATAAATCAGCCACAGACTTTTTAGGTCCCGTAATGGAGAAATACACCCTTGACTGTATCGACAAAAAAATATCAAGTCTTGACTATTATAAAGCACTAATATAAAAGGAGATATAAATATGGAAAGAAAAGATAAAATCAATTACTACCTTGACATTGCCCAGACAGTTGCAGAAAGAGGTACTTGCCTCAGAAGAAACTACGGCGCTATAATAGTAAAAAACGATGAAATAATTTCAACCGGCTATACCGGCGCTCCCAGAGGCAGAAAAAATTGTATGGACCTTAACTTCTGTATAAGGCAGGAAATGAATATTCCAAGAGGCGAAAGATATGAAATGTGCAGAAGCGTTCACGCAGAAGCAAATGCAATCATTTCAGCATCAAGACGTGATATGATAGATGCTGAAATATTTATCGTAGGATTAGAAGCCGGCACAAAGGAAATAGTTGCAAACAGCTCAAGCTGTGCTATGTGTAAAAGACAGATTATCAATTCAGGTATCAAAAGAGTTTACATAAGAGATACAGATACAGATTACAGAGTCGTTGAAGTTCAGGAATGGATTGATAATGATGATTCTCTCTCTAAGGAATTTGGATACTAATATCAAAAAGGGAATGTTTAAAAATACACAGACCGTTTAATACCTCGTTTTATCCGTTCTGCACTATTTTTAAACAGCTCCTTTTTTTATACATATTTCTACAATATATCCCTTCTTAAAAAATGACAAAATTTTAAAAAAACATTATTATAAACAAATAATTTTTTTAAAGCACCGTTTAACTACATATTAATAACAATTCCTCATAAATATTTTACCATATAATTGACATAAATGTAAAATAATGGTAATATATATAATAAATGGTAATTATTGGAAATGAGAGGATTTGGTATAATGTAGTTTTATGATATTTTAAATAAAAAATATTAAAAAAAGAAAGGATATAATAAAATGAACGAAAAATTAAACATTCTTATTGCAGACGATAACAAATCTTTTACAGACAAGCTGGCAGATTTTTTGGGAAAGGAAAACTATACGGATAAAATATATAAAGCATACGACGGTGAAGAAGCATGGACATTGATGCAGGCAGTTAAACCGGATGTTGTTATTCTCGATATTATAATGCCGAGACTTGACGGAGTTGGATTTTTAAGAAGACTTAATAATCTACATATTGACTTTAACAAAACAACTGTTATATGTCTTTCTCTTTCATGCGAAGATAAAACAGTAGAAACAGTTATAAATATGGGAGCAAAGCATTTTCTCTTGAAACCCCAGACTCCTCAGGCTGTATCTGACGTTATAAAAGCACTTACATCTCCCATATCTGTCGAAAAAGAAGCCGAGGCTAAGAAAGAATATGATCTGGAAGCAGTTGTAACAGATATTATTCATGACCTTGGCGTACCTGCTCATATAAAAGGTTATCATTATATAAGAACTGCTATTATGATGGTAGTTGAAAATATGGATATGCTAAACTACATCACAAAACGTCTTTATCCTGAAATTGCTAAAAAGTATCACACAACCTCAAGCAGAGTAGAAAGAGCTATAAGACACTCCATAGAAGTTGCATGGAACAGAGGACATCAGGAAACAATGAATGATATTTTCGGCTATACCATTCAGACCTATAAAGGAAAACCAACCAATTCTGAATTTATTGCAATGGTTGCAGACAGAATAAGACTTCAGTTAAAATAAAAAAGAATTGTGCGGATGGCTGTTGTGCTGTCCGCACAAAAATAACGTAAGTTTTTGTTTAATTTAAACCAATCATAAAAAATAAAAAAACTATTTTTGTTTATTTTTTCCTATTTTATATTGACATCAACTACGTTTTATGATATTATAATCAAGTACTGTATGCCTGTGTAGCTTAAGAAGTAAAGCGGTTAAATATGTTGTCGGTGCAAGACCGGCCCGGGCGAAGATTATTTTTAAAGTGAGGTAAAATCAATGTACGAAGACAAAACATTAGTGTGTAAGGATTGCGGAGCTGAATTCGTTTTCACAGCAGGAGAACAGGAATTCTACGCTGAAAAGGGTTTTGAAAATGAACCTACAAGATGTAAGGAATGCCGTATTGCACGCAAAAACAGTATAAGACAGTCAAAGGAAATGTACGAAATCGTTTGTGCAGAATGCGGCAAGGTAGATAAGGTTCCTTTCCAGCCCAGGAACGATAAACCCGTATATTGCAGCGAATGTTTTGCTAAGAAGCAAGAAAACTGATAATAGATTAAAAAACCGCTTTTAAGCGGTTTTTTTATTTAAAATTACAATTTTTCAAAAACCCCTTGATTATTTTAACGAAATCTGTTACTATTAGAGTTGGAGTATTATCATCATTTTTTGATATACAAATAAATATTTTAACTAACGAAAGGAGGATTAATAATGGATATTGATCTTTTATGGGAAAGCGCGCTTAATAACCTCAAAAGAACAGTAACATCTCAGGTCGCATTTAATTTATATCTCAAAGAATCAGTAGCAGTATCTTTTGACGGCCATGTTTTTACAATCTCTGTTTCTATGACTATCAATAAGACTATGATAGAAAACAGATATAAAACACAGATAGAAAGTGTTCTTTCAAATATTTTAAGAGGCGATGTTTCTCTTAATGTCATAATAAGCCAGAACCCTTATGAACTAAGAGAAGAACTTAGTGAAAAGCAAAAAAATAATGATATTAAAGAAGAAACAAATTACCAAATTCAGAATCCTTACGATATTAATCCTAAATATACTTTTGAAAACTTTATTATAGGCTCTTCAAATGAGTATGCAACCGCAGCAGCTATAAGAGCTGCAGAAAATCCGGGATATGTCTATAACCCACTCTATCTGTACGGTGCTTCAGGACTTGGTAAAACCCACCTTATGCATGCTATCGGTAACAGTATAAAAAAGAATTTTCCAAACAAAAAAATTCTTTACGTTACAAGTGAAAAATTTATGAGTGATTTTATTGATAACGTAAGAAATAAAACACCTAAAAATTTCAGAGATATATACAGAAACACCGATGTACTTCTTCTTGATGATATTCAGTTCCTTGAAAATAAGGAATCTACTCAGGAAGAGTTGTTCCATACCTTTAACGAGCTTCATTCAATGAATAAGCAAATGGTATTTACCGGTGACCGTCACCCCGACAAGCTTGTAACTCTTGAAGAAAGACTGAGAACAAGAATTAAAAGTAATCTTGTAATAGACATTACAGCACCGTCTCTTGAAACAAGAATGGCAATTCTTAAAAATAAAGCTGAATCAAGAGGTATATATATAGAAGAAGAAGCTATCGAATACATAGCATCCTGCGTTCAGTCAAATGTAAGAGAGCTTGAAGGCGCACTTTTAACAGTTATTTCATTATCACAGATTAAAGACAGAAAAATTGATTTGGAATTTGCAGAAACCTGCCTTAAATCAGTTCCAAACAGCAAAATAAGTGTTGAGAAAATAATTGATAAGGTATGCCTGTATTATGAAATCACAAAAGAAGAAATAACGGGTAAAAGCAAAACTAAAAATCTTACCCTTCCCCGTCAGGTTGCTATGTATATATGCAACGTTTTAACAGAGCTTAATTATGGCGCAATAGCACGTAATTTCGGTAACCGCGACAGAACAACAGTAATGCATAATGTAGAAAAAATAAAGGACCTTATCAAAACAGATGCAATACTTTCTTCCGATATAGAAACAATTATAAGGGATATTAAAAATCAGTAGATAAGGTGTGGAAATATAAGTATAAAAAGAGGATAAATATGTATAACTTTTTCCACTTTAAATAATCCACATATTATAAACAGCAAATGCACAGCTTGTACATAATATACGGTGAATAAAAAATTGAGTATTGGTACAACATATTACCCTTTTCCACACAAACCACGACTCTATAACTACTACTACTATATATAACCTTTCTTTCTATCTTTCTCTTTCATAAGAAAGAAAGACAGAATTAATATAACAGTAGTATAAAGAAAGGATAAATATAAAATGGAATTTTCATGTACAAAAAGTAAAATGATTGAAATTCTTAACATTGTACAAAGAGCTATTACACCAAAAAATACAGTTCCTGTTATGGAATGTATAAAAATTGAATGTGATGCAAGAGGCGGAGCTATTTTTACCGGTAATGATGGTGAAATATGTATTGAATATACAGCAGACCTTGATATTAAAGAAGGCGGAAGTATAGCACTTGCTTCACGTATGTTCGGTGATATTATAAGAAAGCTTCCGGACGGTAATATTTCAGTTAAAGTAAACGAGGAAAACAGCGTTACAAAAATAAAAGGCGGAATAAGTGAATTCAATATTCAGGGACTTATAACTAATGAATATCCGTCACCTCCGGTAATAGATGAAAAATTTATTTTCAATCTTCCGGAACAAACTTTAAAAAATATTTTAAAGAAGCTTATTTCCTTTGTTGCTGTAAATGAAGGTAAAAGACCTACTTTAACCGGTGCTCTTTTTGAAATAAAAGGCAATAAATTGACAGTTGTTGCAAGTGACGGACACAGACTCGGCGTTGTAAAAGAAGAAATAAATGAAAGCTTTGATAATGTTCGTTTCATTATCCCCGGTTCAACCTTAAGAGAGCTTCTTAAAATACTTAACGAGTCAGATAAGCAGATTAAAATTGTTGTAGCTGAACGCCATGTACTATTTGATTTTGGTGAATATCAGGTTTATACAAGAGTTTTAGAAGGTGATTTTCTAAAATATGAGCCTATTATTGCAGCAAACAATACAATTATGGCAAAGGTAAATGCTCAGGAATTTAAAGAAGCACTTGAAAGAGCAATTCTTATCATTAATGACGATGAATCAACTCCCGATAAGAGAATGCCGGTTCGTTTATCAGTAGGCTTTGACAAAATTGAAATATCATGTATGACTCCAAAGGGTAAAGTAAACGATGTTGTAAGCGCAAAGATTGACGGCGGTGAGCTTTTGATAGGCTTTAACTGCAGATTTCTTATTGAAGCAATATCTGCTTGTGATGAAGAAGATATAATGATTGAATTTTCAACAGCAACAAGCGGCTGCTTTATGAGAAGTCTTGATGAAAATAAGAGTAATTATGTGTTTATGATACTTCCCGTACGTCTTTATAATTAAAATATGGAAATAAAAGTTTTAAATGATTTATATACCGATGAAAACACGTATTTTATCATAGAAAACCATGAGGCGATTGTTATTGATCCCGGTGTCAGCTATGAAAAAATATTAAGCAATATTTACGATATAAAAATAAAATATATTTTTCTCACTCATTGCCACTACGACCATATAGGCTCAGTAAATAAGCTTATATCTTGTTTTGATGCAAAGATATGCTGCACAGAGGAATGTGCGGAAAATATAAAAAATGTAAATATAAGTCTTACTCAGATGGGACTTGGAAAACCTGAAATAATAGAAAACACTCATATAATATTTAATGACGGTGATGAATTTGATTTTTCAGGCAATAAAATAAAAGTTATAAAAACACCCGGTCATACTTCATGCAGTGTTTGTTATATGATTGAAGATAATTTATTCACAGGTGATACTTTATTTTTTCAGAATGTGGGAAGATGGGATTTACCTACCGGCAACGGTGAAACACTTATAAAATCCATAAAAGAAAAAATCTATTCTCTTGATGATGACATTACTGTATATCCCGGACACGGAAATAAAACGAGTGTGGGTTATGAAAAAAAATTTAATTTTTATGTTAATGAGAAAGGATGAATAAAATGAAGCTTTCAGAAGTTAAAAAAATATTGGAAGCGGAGGTCCTCACCGGCGAAGAATTTCTTGATAAGGAAGTTGTATCTGCTTGCGGATGTGACCTTATGAGCGATGTTCTTGCTTTTGTGAAGGATAGAGCTATTCTTCTTACGGGACTTATGAATCCTCAGGTAATCAGAACTGCGGAAATGATGGATATTGAAACAGTTATATTTGTAAGAGGTAAAAAGCCTGATGACTCTATTGTGGGAATGGCAAAAATGAAAGATATTGTTATTATGACAACAGATTATCCTCTTTACATTGCATCAGGAAAGCTTTATGAAGCAGGAATAGGTAAAGAATAAGGAGGATTTGCTTTGGATACTCTTTCATATCATTATGAAGTAAACGGCGATAATTTCAGTATTGCAGGTGAAAACTCCAGCAAAGTAAAAAAAATATTAAGACAGCTTGGTTTTAATCCTGATATAATAAGAAAAGTAGCAATAGCTATGTATGAAGCTGAAATTAATATGGTAATCCATGCAAACGGCGGATATATAGACGCTGAAATTTCACCTGAAAAAATCAAAATAACTCTCTGTGACAACGGGCCGGGTATTCCTGATATAGAAAAAGCTATGCAGGAGGGATACTCAACAGCTACCAATACTGTAAGAGAGCTTGGTTTTGGTGCAGGAATGGGATTGCCAAATATAAAAAAATATTCAGATGAACTTAATATAACAACCGAAATAGGAAAAGGAACAACTTTAGAGATTATTGTAAATGTAAATAATTAATGAAAGCTGGTTTGTTTTATGGATAATTATTGGCATTCAGTAACACTTGAGCAAAATTCATGTAAGGGATGTACAAATTGTCTTAAACACTGTCCTACAAAGGCTATAAGAATACAAAACGGCAAAGCAAAAATTTTAAAAGAGAGATGTATAGACTGCGGAGAGTGTATAAGAGTTTGTCCTTACAGAGCGAAAAAAGCTGTAACGGACAGCTTTGACGAGCTTAAAAAATATAAATATAATATAGCACTTATTGCACCGGCATTTTTTTCACAGTTTTCCATTGCAGATAATGTAAATTTAATATTAACTGCAATTAAAAAAGCAGGCTTTGACGATGTTTATGAAGTAGCATCAGGAGCTGAAAAGGTAACTGAGAAAACAAAGGAGCTTTTGGAGTCAGGCGAGCTTTTGAAGCCTACCATTTCTTCTGCATGTCCTGCAGTTGTAAGGCTCATTTCACTCAGATTTCCAAACCTCATAAGTAATATTGTGCCACTCAGGTCACCTATGGAGGTTTCTGCAGAGGATGCAAAAAAAGAAGCAGTATTAAAGACGGGACTTTCAGAGGATGAGATAGGAGTATTTTTCATTTCTCCCTGCGCCGCGAAAGCAACGGCGGTAAAAAATCCTGTATCTGTAAATAAATCAAAGGTTAGCGGAGTAATATCCGTAAACGACCTTTATGTAAAAATGGCGCACGTTATAAATAAGCTTGACAAAGACGAAATTGAAAACTTAAGTAAAAGCGGAAAAAAAGGAATAATGTGGGCAGTTTCAGGCGGAGAAGCCAATGCAACCGGTGCGAAAAAGCATATCTGCGTTGACGGAATACATAATGTAATAGACGTTCTTGAAGCAGTTGAAGATAATAAGCTTCGTGACATTGAATATGTTGAAGCTCTTGCATGTACCGGCGGCTGTGTAGGCGGTCCTTTGAATGTTGAAAACAGCTTTGTTGCAAAGTCAAGACTTGAACGGATTTGTGCAAATATGAAGGAAAACAACAATGTGAGCGCAGATGAAAGCGTTTTATGGGATAAACCTCTTATTTACAGACCTGTAATGAATCTTGACGAGGATTTGACAAAAGCAATGGAAAAAGCTATAAAGATAGAGGAAATATACGAAACTCTTCCAAAATTTGACTGTGGCTCATGCGGCTCACCCGGTTGTCATGACCTTGCAGAAGATATTGTGAGAGGCTTTGCTAATGAATACGACTGTATTTTCAAGCTTAAGGATAAGATTAATGATCTTGCAAAGGAAATGCTTGAGCTTGACGGTAAGTATGAGATGAAGAAAAAGGAATAACGAGGTAAAATATTATGACTGCTTTGGAATTAGCGGAGAGAATATCAGGAAATATCCTTTCGGGAGATAAGGAAAAAAACGTTTCAGGCTGTTATATAGGGGATTTGTTAAGCCTTTGTATGAGCAAGGTTCAGGCAGATAATATATGGATAACCATTCAGTCAAATATAAACATAGTAGCGGTAGCATCTTTGACAGATGCAGGCTGTATTGTAATATGCGACGGTTTTTCTCCCGACGCTGATGCACTGTTAAAGGCTAAGGAAGAAGAAATAACAATTATTACTTCTCCCATGTCAGCTTTTGAAATAGCAGGAATTATACATATGCTTTCAAGGAGTGAGTGATATAAGTTGAAATTGTATTATGATTTACATATTCATTCAGCTCTCTCCCCCTGCGGCGATAATGACATGACTGTAAATAATATTGTAAATATGTCTATTATAAAAGGTCTTGATATTATAGCCATAACCGACCATAACAGCTGCGGCAACATAGAAGCTGCAATAAAGGTTGCAGGTGATAATATTTTAATAATTCCCGGTATGGAAATTGAAACATCGGAAGAAATTCATGTAGTTTCATACTTTCCCGACATTGAAAGTGCAAAGGAAGCTGAAAAGATTGTTAAGGCGAATATGCCGAAAATAAAAAACAATCCCGAAATTTACGGAAATCAATATTTTATGGACGAAAATGACGAGATAACAGGTGAAGAAGAAAATCTTCTTGTTACCGCAACTAATCTTGACATTTACTCTGTTTTTGACCTTGTAAAAAGTGTAGGCGGAGTTGCTGTTCCTGCACATATTGACAGGTCGAGTTACAGCGTTTTGTCAAATTTAGGTTTTTTGCCTGAGGATTTGAATTCACCATGTGTCGAAATAACTCCCATGAAAAGAAATTTTCTTGAAAAAGATTACTCAAAATACACTATTTTATCAAATTCTGATGCACATTACCTTGAAAATATCATGGAAAGGGAATTTTACATCGAAATAAAAGAAAAAAATGTCAAATCAGCACTTGATTTTTTGTGCAAAAGGGAGTAAATTTATTTTTTGAAAAAGTTTGTTGCTTTTTATATAGTTTAATGGTATAATGTAAGGTGGAGATTGATAAGAAAATATTTTTCATATCAGTTGTTAGCTTTAGGAAATGGAGGTCTATTGATGGAAGAAAAGAAAACTGTACCTTTCAACGGTACAAAGGAGCAGGAAAAAGAGCTGCTTGAAGTAATTGCTGCCCATAAAGGACAGGAAGGTGCTACAATACCCGTTCTTCACAAAGCTCAGGAGATTTACGGCTACCTGCCAATCGAAGTTCAGACAATGATTGCGGAGGGCCTTGATGTGCCTCTGGCTGAAGTTTACGGAATCGTAACCTTCTACGCACAGTTCTCTCTTAATCCAAAGGGTAAGTACAAAATTGGTGTATGTCTCGGAACAGCTTGTTATGTTAAAGGTTCAGGAGATATACTTGAAAAAATCAAGAGTATTCTTGGTATTGATGTTGATGAATGTACTCCCGACGGTAAATTTTCAATCGAAGCTACACGTTGTATCGGAGCTTGCGGACTTGCACCGGTTATAACTGTTAACGAAGATGTTTATGGACGTCTTGTAGTTGATGACGTTGAGGATATAATAAAGAAATATCAGGACATGGATTAATTTTTTTAACTTGGAATGATAAAAAATTGACAAAGATGGTGATTGTTTGTGAAAGAAATATCACTTCATATTCTCGATATTCTTCAAAATTCCGTAACAGCAGGTTCTTCTCTGGTTGAACTGTGCATAACAGAAAAAAAAGAAGAAGATTTGTTTGAGTTTTATATAAAGGACAACGGCAAGGGTATGGACGAGGAATTTGTCAGAAATGTCGTAAGCCCCTTTACTACAAAACGTACTACGAGAAAGGTCGGACTCGGTATTCCGCTTCTTAAAATGGCTGCGGAAAATGCCGGCGGCGGAATTGATATAAAATCACAGGTAGGTAAAGGCACTGTTATCAAAGCAACCTTTTCCTATTCACATATTGACAGACAGCCCCTTGGTAATATAGTAGATACAATGTTTACTGTAATTACCTCATATCTTGATACGGATTTTTTATATATTCATAATGTTGATAAAAAGCAATTCACGTTGGACACCCGCGAAATGAAAGAAATACTCGGTGATGTAAGTCTTAATGATGCAGGTGTTATGCAATGGCTTATAGAATATCTTCGCCAGGGCGAAGAAGAGCTGTATTCCCATTAAATAAAACAGGAGGTATATCATCATGAAAAGCTTAGCAGATTTGGAAGCAATCAGACAAAAAAATATTGCCGGAGTTGGCATGCGCCGCGATAACGAAGGCACAAGAATAGTTGTAGGAATGGCTACCTGCGGTATTGCAGCAGGAGCAAGACCGGTTATGACTGCATTTGTTGAAGAAATCGCAAAGAGAAATCTTCAGAATGTAACAGTTGTTCAGACCGGATGTATAGGTGTTTGCAGACTTGAGCCTATCGTTGAAATCATGGAGCCTGGTAAGGAAAAGGTAACTTACGTTAAAATGACTCCTGATAAGGCAAAGCAGGTTGTTGCAGAGCATATAGTAAACGGAAATGTTATTGCTGATTATACAATCGGTAATGCTCAGTAATTGTCATACAGTATTTTGAAAGGAATGATATAAAACATGGATATGGTAAGAGGTCACGTTTTATGCTGTGCAGGTACCGGTTGTACATCATCCGGAAGTGAAGCTATTGTAGCAGAGCTTGAAAACCAGCTTAAAGCAAACGGTCTTGACAAAGAAATCAAGGTAATTAAAACAGGCTGCTTCGGTCTTTGTGCACTTGGTCCCATCATGGTTGTTTATCCTGAGGGTGCATTCTACTCAAGAGTAGAAGAGGGAGATGTAAAGGAAATAGTTGAAGAACATCTTCTTAAGGGACGTATTGTAAAGCGTTTGCTTTATCAGGAAACAGTTCAGGCAGATGATACAATCAAATCACTTAACGAAGTTGATTTCTACAAGAAGCAGATGCGTCTTGCTCTTAGAAACTGCGGCGTTATCGATCCTGAAAACATTGACGAATATATCGGAACAGACGGTTACAAAGCTCTTGGTAAAGCTCTTACAGAAATGACAAGAGAAGAAGTAATCGAAGAAATTTCAAAATCAGGACTTCGCGGACGTGGCGGCGGCGGATTCCCCACCGGCACAAAATGGAAGTTCACATATAACGCACCGGGTGAAAAGAAATATGTTGCTTGTAACGCTGACGAAGGCGATCCGGGTGCATTCATGGACCGTTCAATCCTTGAAGGCGATCCTCATGCAGTTATTGAAGCAATGGCAATCGCAGCTTATGCAGTAGGCGCAGACCAGGGCTACATCTACATAAGAGCTGAATATCCTATTGCTGTTCAAAGACTTGAAATTGCAATAGCTCAGGCTAAAGAATACGGACTTTTGGGCGATAATATCTTCGGAACAGACTTCTGCTTCAACCTCGAACTCAGACTTGGTGCAGGTGCGTTCGTTTGTGGTGAAGAAACAGCCCTTATCCACTCAATCGAAGGATATCGCGGTGAGCCGAAACCCCGTCCTCCGTTCCCCGCTGTTAAAGGTCTTTGGGGCAAGCCCACACTCCTTAACAACGTTGAAACCTATGCAAATATTCCACAGATTATACTCAAGGGAGCTGATTGGTTCCAGACTATCGGTACTGAAAAGAGTAAGGGTACAAAGGTATTTGCTCTCGGCGGTAAAATAAATAATACAGGTCTTGTTGAAGTTCCGATGGGAACAACACTCCGTGAAATAGTAGAAGAAATCGGCGGCGGTATTCCTAACGGTAAGAAGTTCAAAGCAGCTCAGACAGGTGGTCCTTCAGGCGGATGTATTCCCGCATCACTTATGGATACACCTATTGACTACGATTCACTTATGGCAATCGGTTCAATGATGGGTTCAGGCGGTCTTATCGTAATGGACGAGGACAACTGTATGGTTGACATCGCTAAATTCTTCCTTGAGTTTACAGTTGATGAATCATGCGGTAAGTGTGCTCCTTGTAGAATAGGAACAAAGAGACTTCTTGAAATCCTTACAAAGATTACAGACGGTAAGGGAACAATGGAAGACATAGACAAGCTTGAAGAGCTTTGCTACAACATCAAAGCATCTTCAGTATGCGGTCTCGGTCAGACAGCTCCTAACCCCGTTCTTTCAACACTCCAATACTTCAGAGATGAGTATATTGCACACGTTAAGGATAAGGTTTGTCCTGCAGGCGTATGTAAAGCTCTTGCTAAGTACACTATTATTGCTGATAAGTGTAAGGGATGTAGCCTCTGTTCAAGACAGTGTCCTGTTGGCGCTATCTCAGGTAAGGTTAAAGAGCCTTTCGTTATTGACCAAGACAAGTGTATCAAGTGTGGCGTATGTATGAGCTCATGTAAGTTCGGCGCTATCGAAAAGAAATAAGTTGAAAGGATGAACAGAGCATAATGGATATGGTAAATTTAAAAATTAACGGTCAGGAAGTAAGCGTTCCTGCCGGCTATACAATTCTTGAAGCTGCTCGTGAGGTTGGCATTGATATTCCTACTCTTTGTTATCTTAAGGATTCATCAGTAACAGGCTCATGCAGAATGTGCGTTGTTGAAATCGTAGGCGCAAGAGCTCTCCAGGCTGCTTGTGTATATCCTGTATCTGAGGGTATTGAGGTTCTTACTCACTCACCAAAGGTAAAGGAAGCAAGAAAGTCAACTCTTGAGCTTATACTTTCAAACCACGACAGAAAATGTCTTACATGTATAAGAAATCAGAACTGTGAACTCCAGACTCTTTCAGAAGAGCTTGGTGTTGACTCTATCAGATACGAAGGCGAAATGAACAACTATGCAATAGATGATCTTTCACCCTCAATCGTAAGAGATAACAATAAGTGCGTACTTTGCCGTCGTTGTGTAAACGTATGTAAGGACGTACAGACAGTTGGAGCTATTGACGCAACAGAGCGTGGCTTCAAGACAACTATCGCAAGCGCATTCAACCTGCCTCTTGCAGAAACAAACTGTGTAAACTGCGGTCAGTGTATTGCAGCCTGCCCCGTTGGTGCACTTAAGGAAAAGGATAATACTCAAGAGGTATTTGAAGCTATTGCAGATCCCGACAAGTATGTAATAGTACAGACTGCTCCTGCAGTACGTGCAGCTCTCGGTGAAGAGTTCGGCTTTGAAATGGGCACACCTGTAACAGGTAAAATGGCTGCTGCACTCAGAAGAATAGGTTTTGATAAGGTATTTGATACAGATACCGGTGCAGACCTTACAATCATGGAAGAAGGAACAGAGCTTCTTGAAAGAATTCAAAACGGCGGCAAGCTTCCGCTTATTACATCATGTAGCCCCGGTTGGGTTAAATTCTGTGAGCATAACTTCCCCGATTTCCTTGATAACCTTTCAAGCTGTAAGTCACCTCATCAGATGTTTGGTGCAGTTCTCAAGACATACTATGCTAAGAAGCATGATATAGATCCTGAGAAGATGGTTGTAGTTTCAGTTATGCCTTGCGTAGCTAAGAAATTTGAATCATCAAGACAAGAAATGGAATTTGATAATCTCCGTGACGTTGATATTGTTATTTCAACAAGAGAGCTTGCAAGAATGATTAAGCAGTCAGGTATTAAGTTTGCAGAGCTTCCTGACGAGAAGTTTGATGCTCCCTTTGAAGAAGCTACCGGTGCCGGCGTAATCTTCGGTGCTACCGGCGGTGTTATGGAAGCAGCACTTCGTACAGTTGCAGAAATTCTTGAGGGCAAGACAATCGACAAGATTGACTACGAAATGGTTCGTGGAACAGAAGGCATCAAGGAAGCAACTCTTAACATTGCAGGCAAAGACATCAGAATTGCTGTTGCTCACGGTCTTGGCAATGCAAGAAAGCTTTTAGAGAGCATCAGATCAGGCGAGAAATCATATGAGTTCATCGAAATCATGGCATGCCCCGGTGGCTGTGTAACAGGTGGCGGACAGCCTATCTGCTCAGCTAAGGAATACATGGATATTGATGTTAAAGCACAAAGAGCAAAAGCTCTTTACACAGAGGATGCAAACTCACCGCTCAGAAAGAGCCATGAAAATCCTGACATCAAGCTCCTTTACAGCGACTTCTTTGAAAAGCCGGGCTCACATAAAGCACACGAGCTTCTCCATACAAAGTATATAGCAAGACCTAAATTCTAAATAAAAGCGGATGTTTAAAAATGCACAGACCGTTCAATGACGTAAAACTAAATTTTAGCATCCTAAAGTTTTTATAAACTTATAAAAATTGAGAAAATCCGCAAAAAATTGCGGATTTTTTCGTGTTTTTATGTGATTGAACATATGAATAGGGCTTACCACTACGCCCTCGGGCAGGGTATTGTGCGGCTTAAACCGCACAATACTTCGTATTTTTAACCATCCCATCAGAAAAGAGGGTTGCCTGTTTTATTTATCAAATATAATCATTGACAATATAAGTCATAAATGATATAATGCTATCTGAATTAGGCATCCACGTTGAGTTTTATCAAATTTGCAGGCGTTAGGCCCTTTATCATCATAGAGGGTTTTGCGTCTTTTTCCCTCGGAAAGGGGGAGTTAGATAGTTGTTAAATAAGAATACGTAAAGGAAAAACTATGAAAAACAAATCTATAATATTTTTAATATGCTATATAGCATACACATCCATTTATGTAGCAAGACTTAATCTTTCCATAGCATCACCGGAGCTTATTGCTTCAAATGTTCTCAATGTGGCGCAGGTTGGATTTATGGGAAGTGCATTTTCCGTAATCTTTGCCATAGGCAGATTCATAAACGGAGCGTTATCTGATAGGGTTCCGCCATATGTGATGATTTCATCAGGTCTTATTCTTGCAGGTATAAGCAACATCGCCATAAGCTTTTTGCCACCCGTATGGGGCATTATACTTTTCTGGGCCGTTAATGCATTCGCTCAGTCAATGCTCTGGAGCTCGGTGCTTTGCATAGTTTCAACGCTTTACGATGAGGAAACGGCTAAGAAGAAAACATCATATATGGTAACGTCTGTTGCAACGGGTAACATAATCGGTATAATTTTAAATACATATATTATCACAAAAATAGGCGTAAGCTTTGCATTTATAATACCCGGCGCAATAACACTTATTATGAGCACATTTATAATTCTGTCAAGCTCCAAAATCAAGCCGGTACGTGCAGAGGGAAAAAAACATATTTCCATAGGAAAGCTTTTGGAAAACAAATCCATAAGAACAATGTTCTCTCCTGCCATGCTTCATGGAGTAATGAAAGATAATATAAGCTTATTCATGGCAGTATATTTTGTTGATACATTCGGCATAGATTTGGAAAAATCCGCATATTTTGTCTTATTCATACCTGCTGTGGGATTTGTGGGCAGAATGATTTATCCCTTTTTTTATAAGGTGTGCAAAAACAATGAGCATAAGGTTTCAGTATTTGCATTTATTTCCTGCGCAGTTTTTGCAGTTCCCCTTTGTCTTAAGGGCGTATCACCTGTACTTGCGGCAGTATGCCTCAGCATGATTTATGCGGCAGTTTCCGTAATCAATACTTCAATTCTTTCAATCTATCCTATTCGCTTTGTTAAAACAGGCAACGTTGCATCAGTCAGCGGAATTATGGACCTTGCAACATACATGGGCGCAGGTTTAAGCGGATTTATTTACGGAATAGTGATAAAAGCATCAGGCTATGTTCCCATGTATATTTCATGGGCAGTAATTTCTATTGTGTCCATAATGTTTTTAGGAATAATCCAGAGGCAAAAAGATGAAATGTAATTTATGTCCAAGAAAATGTAATGTTGAGCGGTCTGAAAAAACGGGATATTGCGGTCAGGGCCATATGATTACTGCCGCAAGAGCAGATTTGCATATGTGGGAAGAACCATGCATCAGCGGTGATGAGGGTTCGGGAACTGTGTTTTTTTCGGGCTGCAGCCTTAAATGTGTTTACTGCCAGAACAGAAAAATCTCCTCAGGGGAAATAAATAAGGAAATAACACCCTATAGACTCGCAGAGATTTTTATTGAGCTTCAGGACAAAAAAGCAAATAATATAAATCTTGTAACTGCCGACCATTTCATAATTCCCATAATGGAAGCTATAACTGTTGCAAGGAAAAATGGACTAACCATACCCATAATTCTAAACACAAGCGGATATCTTACTCCCCAAACAGTAAAAATGCTAAAGGGTTATGTAGATATTTTCCTGACTGATTTTAAGTATTGGGACTGTGCAGCAGCGCTGCGGTATTCTGCGTGCGCAGATTATCCAAAATGGGCAAAATCCGCATTGGAAGAAATGGTAAATGTAGCAGGCGAGCCTGAATATGACAGTCGTGGCATAATGCAAAAGGGCGTAATAGTGCGTCATATGGTGCTTCCGGAATATACTGAAGATGCCAAGAAAATAATCGAATATGTGCATAACACATATGGTAATAAGGTAGTCCTCAGCATAATGAATCAATATACACCCATTAATATGGAAAAGTACCCTGAAATAAACCGACGAGTTACATCTCATGAGTATAACGAAGTAATAAACTTTGCTCTTGATACAGGAGTTGAAGAAGCCTATGTTCAGGAAGAAGGAACGGTAAGCGAAAGCTTTATACCGGAGTTTAATTTTAAAGGAATTTAAAAGGGAATGTTTAAAAATGCACAGACCGTTCAATGACATTAAATTGCTAATATAAGCATTCCGAAGCATCAGAAAACTTATAAATTATTGAGAAAATCCGCAAAATGCGGATTTTTTCGTGTCTTTATGTCATTGAACATACGAATTCAACTCACCACTCGACGTACCCACGTACGCCTTCGGGCAAGGTATTGTGCGGTTTGGACCGCACAATACTTCGTTTCATCCGTTCTGCACTATTTTTAACCATCCCCTTAGGATTGTGGGCTGACTTTATAAGCAGTCCCTTATATCAACTGAAATATTTACGGTCTAAGCTTCTATATTGTATAGCCTCTGCCACGTGTTCTTTTTTTATGGTTTCGCTTCCCTCAAGGTCTGCTATGGTTCGTGCAACCTTTAGTATCCTTGAATGTGCTCTTGCTGTGAATCCAAGCTTGTCGAAAGCATTTTTCAAAACTGCGTCAGCTTCATCGTCAAGCTTACAATATGTCTGTATCATACCGGCTGTCAGCTGAGAGTTTGAGAAAATTCCTGCATGGTCTTTATAGCGCTCAAGCTGAAGCTTTCGTGTGCGGTCAACTCTTTTTTTGATTTCGGAGCTTTTTTCGCCTCTGCGGCTGTCGGACAGATGCGAATAATCAACGGGTGAAACCTCTACCTGAATATCAATTCTGTCAAGTAGCGGTCCCGATATTCGACTTCTGTATTGTGCCACCTGCGTCGGTGTGCAGGTACATTCACGGTTTGGATCGCCGTAATATCCGCACTTGCATGGATTCATTGACGCTACAAGCATAATATTACATGGATATGTAAGGGTTGCATTTACTCTTGAAATTGTAACTTTTCTATCTTCAAGAGGCTGTCTTAAAACTTCAAGCACATCCCGCCTGAATTCAGGAAGCTCGTCTAAAAATAAAATGCCGTTGTGTGCCAAAGACAGCTCGCCCGGTCTTGGAACAGCGCCGCCACCCGATAAACCCATAGACGAGATGGTATGGTGTGGATTTCTAAACGGCCTTGTTTTAATAAGCGGTGTGCCTGATGGCAGAGTTCCTGCAATGGAATGAATTTTCGTAACTTCAAGAGCCTCATCAAATGTCATGTCGGGTAAAATTCCGCTCATTCGCTGGGCAAGCATTGTTTTTCCCGTACCGGGACTTCCTATAAGAAGAATATTATGATTTCCTGCAGCGGCTATCTCCAAAGCCCGCTTCACATTTTCCTGACCTTTTACATCAGCAAAATCAAACATACTGTCAGTATCCGCTTCAAAGAAATTTTTTATATCCACATTATGCGGCTCTATATATTTCTCGCCCTTGAAATGCTTTATAAGCGATTCAAGGCTGTCAACTGCATAAACCTCTGCACCTTCAACCACAGCTGCTTCATCAGCATTACCGACGGGAACGAACATCTTTTTAAAGCCTGATTTATAGGCGTATATCACCATTGGCAGTACACCGGGAACAGCAGTTATTTTTCCGTCAAGAGACACCTCGCCGATAAATACTGAGTCCTCTGTTCCTGAAATATCTATCTGTTCTGATGCCGCAAGAATTGCAACGCTAATGGGAAAGTCATAGCCTGCTCCCTCTTTCTTAGTTGATGCAGGGGCAAGATTGATAGTAATATGCTTTGACGGAAACTTACAGCCTGAGTTTTTAATCGCGGTTTTTGCACGTTCCTTCGATTCTTTAACAGATGTGTCAGGCAGCCCAATAACTTCCATTGACGGCATGCCGTTGGAAATATCAGCCTGAACATTTACCGTAAAACCGTCTATGCCTGAAAGTCCAACTGTATGAATTTCAGCCAGCATATATATCAATTCCTTTCTCTATCTTCTCTTCAAGCTCATAAATTATCTTTGCAACAGCGTGGTCTTTGCATGAAACGGTCACTCTGTCTGCAAGCTTCAAAATGTCGGGATGGCTGCTTTCGGGACAGTAGCTTATATCTGCACTTTCAATAAGTGAAGTATCATTTTCATAGTCACCTACGCCAATGGCAACAGATGCGCCGCAAAGCTCTTTAAGATATTTAAGGCATTTACCCTTTCCCGAATCAACAGACCGCATTTCAAGTCCCGTGTTCCAGCTTCTTTCAAAACAGAATAAATGGGAGTATTTTTCCTTAAGATATGCTTTTGCTCTCAGGCATGACTCTTCATCCTTGAAAACAAACACTATTTTATTAATAGGTTTATCAAAATAGTCAAAATCTTCAGGCTTTGGGGGTGTATATGGGAATTCGTTAAGAGAAAAAACGCTTACTCGCAAAACTTCTTCCATTGAAACAACTTCTTTTGCGATAGTTATATATTTACGGTCAAAGGTATAATTGCGGAGATATTTATTATTATCTCTGTCATAAATTACAGTTCCGTTTATGCAGATAAGCGGCAAATTCATATTGATACCAATATTTCCGATGAACGCAGGAGCACGTCCCGTTGCAAGAGTAAACATGCCGCCGTTTTCCATAAAATAGTCTATGGCACGACGGTTTTCAGGGGATACTATTCCATCAACAGCAACAGTTCCGTCAAAATCACTTGCAATTAAAATTCCGTCAAACTTTCCCATTTTTTCTCCTTTCTGAGCCTTCAACTACAAGCTTTTCAACAGCCTGCCATTGTGGTATTTCACCGCGCTTCACCGAAAGGTCAAGCTCTATTGCAAGCATGAGGATACGGCTAAGCTCCGATTTTGAAAACTTTTTTGCTCCGTCTGTATATTTTTTAACTGAGAATTTTGGCACTCCAAGCAGGCTCGGATATGCTTCATAAGGCTCGTGCCGCTCTGTTATAACTTTGCATTTGAGCATTTTGGAGTATGTGGAAAAAATCATATACAAAATACCAAAAGGCGATTCCTTGTTGGTCTTAAGTTCTTCAAGTACACAAAGCGCCATACCTGTATTGCTTTGTATCATATAATCACAAAGGTCAAATACCTTTGCTTCAAGAGACCTTGATGCAAGTCTTTCAATAGTAGGTGCTGTTATCTCGTCCTTTGAATACGCGCACAGCTTTTCAAGCTCGTTTTTTAGAGTAAGCAAGGAGCGGTCGGATATACTGATTAAAAGCTGAGCGTTGTCCTTTGATATTTTCGAGCCGAGATTTTTCGCTTCCCGCATAACCCATGTAATAAGGTCCGTATCATCAAGATGCGTAAACTCTCCTACCCAACCATGCTTGACTGCTGCTTTATAAACTGTGCTTCTTTTATCCACTTCGGATTCTCTGAAAATTACAACAGTATCCTCTGCAATATTTTCAATTCTTCTTGTATAAAATTCCTTCAAGTCTGCGGCAGCCTTTGCCTTGAACGCGCCCGAATCATTAATTATAACAAGCTTTTTTTCTGCCATCATGGGAAATGACTCAAGAGAGTCCGAAACCTCAGCCAAGGGAGTGTCTGAGGTAATCATTATGCGATTGAATTCAGGGAAATCCATGTGGGGTACAAGCTCACAAATCCTGCTTATATTAAGGTCAATAAGAAATGTTTCTTCGCCAAAAAAAAGGTATAGCTTCTGCAGCTTTTTTTCGCTTAGCTGAGCCTTGAGGTCAGCCATTTGCTGTTTTGATTCCGTTTTTTTTGCAGCCAATTTAAATCACTCCCTATATGTATAGACTCTTTTGATACTGTTTTTCCCTATTATAAAATGAATATCTCCCATCAGGTCAGTTCTGAAAATTTTACTTCCTGACCGCTTATATCTTTCAACCACTTTGGAATTTGGATGACCATAGGTATTGTTCTTGCCTACGGAGAATATACAATAGTCTGCATCGGTTTTTGAGATAAAGCTTTCGCTGCTCGAAGAAAGCGAGCCATGATGCGGAGCTTTCACAATATCCGATTGTATATCCTGAAGCTTATCCTCTGCAAAAATTGTAATATCGCCGGGGAAAAGAATCCTTGTCTTACCGTAGGTAAGTCTTGCTACAAGGGAATTATCATTTTCATTGTCCGTATTCTGCGACAGCAAAAACTCGCAGCCAAGTCCTGAGCCAAGGTCAAAGACAGCGGGAGATGAAATCAGGTTAATTTTTATATTATTATTTTCAGCTTCACTGATTATTATATCACGATAGTCATTCTTTGGCAAGTAGTCCGGCATAAATATTTCACCTACAGCCATGGTCTTGATAACAGTAATTATGCCGTCGGTGTGGTCTTTGTCATAATGTGATACAATAATGGTATCTACCTTATTTACGCCTTTTGCACGAAGATACGGAATAACCTCCGCAGAACCTATATCATAATCTGAATAGGGCGGCGCACCACCGCCGTCTATCATGACAGTTTTATTAAAAGGCAGCTCAATAACACAGCAATCAGCATTTCCAACGCTTAGAAAAGTCATTTCCATATTACCGGCAGAAAAAGTATATGTGACTGTAAAGATAAAACATAGTAATAAACTAAGTATTTCCGCATACTTATGCCGACGGAAGTGAACTACATGATAAAGACAGTACAGAACACTATAAAATGCTGCCAGATACAAAAGTCCCGGATTTTTGGTATTAATCGAGGCAAAAGGCAGCTTTTCTGCATTTTCCACTATAAAAATAATAACCTTGACTATGTACGGTATTCCAAGAGTTACAGCATGACCGCTTATTAAAAATATTGTAAAGCCCATATAGAAAATAAAATATGTCAGGATAATAAGAGGAGTCATTACAAGGCTTAAAACAAATGACCAGGGAGTCATATTAAACCCGAGAAAACTGCAGAAGGGATAAATACCTATTGAAATGATAAGAAATGTTGATAAAAAGCTTTCCACAAATTTGTTTCTTAATTTTTTGCGGAGAAAATCTGCAACGGGATAATGAAAAACGCGTATGAGAGCAGTACAAAGCAAGGAAATCATAAATGCAGGCTCTGTCAGGACCAGAGGATTTATAAATCCTGCTGTAATTACCGTAAGATATATAGTTGTTTTAAAGTCCTTTATGCCGAAAAGCCGCATCATAATATGAGATATTATATAGTAAAGACAAATTTTCCATGCTGCTGCGACGGAAAAGTTCATTATCAGGTAAAGACTGAATATCAAAGCGTATGTAAGCCACCTGCGTCTATGTGTTTTTACAATATAGGATAAAATAAGAACAATCAGCGAGATATGAATATAAGGGCAGTAAATATAACGATATAGACCTGTCCTTACCATTGATTCTGTTATTTCGTCGGGGATTTCCGACTTGTTATTCAGAATAATGGCTTTAATAAAAGCCGTTGTTTTTACGGGAAACTGATTTATATAACTGTTAAGTGTAGAATTTATAAATATAGTAATACGGCTTTTGAGTGATATTGGAAAAGCCTCCGGGCTTTGGTTTATATCTTCTGCGTATAGAGAGAAAAAGATACCGCGCCGCATATTATATCTTTTGGAATTAAATGATGTAGAGTTTTTGGGATAGTCAATAACCTTAAGCTTTCCATATGCCTGTATGCTGTCGCCGGCATTTATAGGACACAGCTCGGTGCTGACCTTAATTTTCTCCTTAACATGAAAAACACCGTCATCGGTTTTAATGCGGCTGACTTCTACAAAAAACTGTTTTGTATTATCATATACAACGGGTACACCTGAAACAGCGCCGTATATTTCTACTTCCTGCTCCGAAAACGGATACAGCGGCCGAAGCTTTTCATCAGTATGAAGCTCGCAGCTTAAAATTCCGGCAAAAAGAAATGCAGGTATGAAAAATAAAATCCATACCTGCTTATTTTTAGCTAAACGTGTTACGTAGCAGAAAGACAAGGGCATCAAAACAAGACCTGTAAAGAGAATTAAAAAATGTATAAATGAGAAGTCGAATCTTAAAGAAAGCATCGTTCCCAAAAAGAACATTGTTGCTGATGCACCGCAATACGTAACCAAATTATATCACCTTTATAATACAGATTAATGACAGCTATGGCCACCGCAGCCGTGTTCGCCACATGTATGACCTTCGCCGTGAGCGTGGTCGTGATGGTCACATTTTGCATCGGGATTATAGTTCAGCGTACCGAGAAGAAAATCCTCTACTGCTTTATCTGCATCGCCCTGAACGCCGCCGAAAAATTCTATGCCCTCTGCAAGAAGTGCTATTTGCGCACCGCCGCCAATACCGCCGCAGATGAGGACGTCTGTTTTAAGGTTTTTAAGAAATGCGCTGAGTGCGCCGTGACCGCTGCCGTTTGTGCTGACTATTTCTGAAGATATGATTTTCTTATCTTCAACTGTATATAATTTAAATTCTTCTGTATGACCGAAGTGCTGGAACACCTGACCGTTCATGTGAGTTACTGCAATAATCATGGTTAATCTCCTTTATTTGATTTTTTTACATTCCATATAGAATTTCTTGTCGTGTGCTTCGCCCATAGAAAAAGTCTTTCTTGGGAGCGCACCGTCATGGATAACAGTTTCAAAAAGCTCGTTCTTTTGCATTGACGGAAGTATAAAGCCTATGGTATTATCGGCACTTGCAAGCTCCTTTGTTACACATGCGCCGTGAATGTAATCTGTTTCACCGCCGTTTTCCTTTGTATAGCTGTCCAGAAACTGCTGGAGAGTTCCGACCGCAAGTTTTGATGGGGCGTTATTTACATATATTTCCCCTTCCTTATCTTTATAGCAATATGTGATTTTCTGTCCGCCGTTATTTTCAAAGGACGCTTCTTTATAATATTCAAGCATAGCCTTTATAAGCTTTTCGGGCTGTACATCAAAAACTACTCTGTGGATTGGTTCAAATTCCAGAGTTGCATCGTGAACGTTCATAAGCTCAACAAGGGCAAAACGTGCCGGATGAGTTGTTATCTGTTCAGCTGTAAGGCCTTTCTTTATGGTTTCCCAGCAGGTTTTTGCAGTTGCAAGAGAATGGTTTCCGTCGCCTACTGCAAACTGAAGTACGGGAGCTGTTACATTATATTTCTTTGAAAAGTGTTCCTTATCCCCAAGTGCTTCTATTGCCGCCATTGCCTTATCAGCTGCTTCGGCTGTTGGAATGTAGCCCGTCATGTGTCCTGAATTCATTTGCAGGTCAAAGTCATATATCTTGACAAATTTATCCTTGTTTTCTGCCATAGGCTCAATAACAGATTCTTCTCTGTCATCAATGAGCATGAGAATATGCGGCATCTCAAGGGGAGCATCAAGACGAATACTTACTCTGGGCGGAATTCTTTCAATTACTGTGCCTTCGGTAGCACGAATCAATGAGGTACTGCCCTTGGAAAAATCATATTCTTCAAGGTCAACAGTTCCTATAAGTCCCTTTCTTGTGCGTCCGTCACGCTGTGTTCTTTCTACATAAACAAAGCTGTTTTCAAACTCCTTAAAAATTCCGTTGTTTATGTAGCTTTCCATACATGCATGGATTTTTTTTATTCTTTCATCCTTATCAGGCTCGTTAAGGTAGATTTCGGGATATATTATATTAAGAGCTGACGGGTTATCACCCACATTTTCTTTAAGCTCTTCCCAATAATCTGCCTGAGATGTGTATTGGTCACAAGCCACAACACTCCACTTATTAAGGTCAGCGTTGAGGGGAACGAGAATATTGGCTTTTCCGAAAACTGACATGATTATTCCTCCTATACATAAAAATGAGAGAAATCCGAGCATTTGCCCGAATTTCTACATTAAACTTTCCGAAAACTGCGGAACATAAAATATAATGCCTTTTAAGAGTCTTTGAACAGTCTGTGCTAAAGGCATCAGCCGCATTTTTTATTTTGTTTCTAAAGTGCCAAGACTCGCTGCCTTAAGGTATGCATTGATAAATCCGTTCAGGTCTCCGTCCATAACTGCACCTATATTACCCATTTCAAAGCTTGTTCTGTGGTCCTTTACAAGATTGTATGGATGGAATACATAGGAGCGAATCTGACTGCCCCAGGCAATTTCCTTCTGTACTCCCTTAATATCCTCAATCTTTTCCTTTTGCTGCTGTTCAGCAATTTCTACCAGCTTAGCCTTAAGCATCTTCATAGCATAATCTCTGTTCTGATGCTGTGAACGCTGTGTCTGGCATGCTACCACTACGCCCGTAGGCAAGTGTGTAATTCTGACTGCAGATGCCGTTTTGTTAACGTGCTGACCGCCTGCACCGCTGGCATGATAAGTATCAACTCGCAGGTCGTCAGGTTTGATATTGATTTCGATTTCGTCGTCTATTTCAGGCATAACCTCAATAGATGAGAACGACGTATGACGTCTGCCTGATGCATCAAAGGGCGAAATACGTACCAATCTGTGTACGCCCTTTTCCGATTTAAGATAGCCATAGGCGTTGATGCCTGAAATCATTACAGTTGCACTCTTCATACCTGCATCATCGCCGGGCAGAGAGTCAATTATTTCAAAGGTGTAGCCGTTTTTCTGCGCCCACATCTGATACATACGCATAAGCATTTCGCACCAATCCTGAGCCTCTGTACCGCCCGCACCTGCGTGGAAATCCATAATGGCGTTGCATCTGTCATAGTTTCCTGACAGAAGTGTTTCAAGAGTCATTTCCTCAAGAGTTTTAAGGATATTTTCAACTGATTCCTTTATTTCAGGAAGCATTGATTCGTCATTTTCTTCGTTTGCCATCTCGATGAGCAAAAGAGTATCCTCTCTTGATGAGCTAAGCTCTTCAAAGCGCTGAACCTTGTCTTTGAGCTGTTTTGTTTTCTGGAGAATTTTCTGACTTGCTTCCATGTCGTCCCAGAATCCCGGCTCGGCACTTTGTGCTTCAAGTTTTTCTATTTCACTGACCGCTCCTGCGATGTCAAAGTGAATCCCTCAGTTCTTTAATGTTTTCGGCAAGGCCGTTTAGCTGTACTTTGTATTCATCGTACTCTAACATTATATCACTTCCTTTGAAAAAGTTTAAGTTTCATTATCTGCCGCAGCAATGCTTGTATTTCTTACCGCTGCCGCAAGGACAAGGATCGTTTCGTCCTACATCTTTTTTAGCACGTGCCGGCTGTTTTTTTAGACTTCCGTCACCGCCTGTATCAAGAGGCTTTGCTACCTGCTCACGCTGGATTTTGATTTTTGGAACTGCTGTGAGAATATATCTTACAGTATCCCGCTTGATTGATTCAATCATGCCGTCATAAAGCTCGCTGCCTACGTTTCTGTATTCAACAACGGGATCGTGCTGACCAAATGCACGAAGTCCGATTTCTCTCTTAACATGCTCCATTTCGTCAAGATGGTCCATCCAGAGATTATCAACTACACGAAGCATAATCATACGTTCAAGCTCAGGCATATTCTCGCCGAATATTTCCTGCTGCTTCTTCATGGAAGCATCTGCAATATTGAGCAGGCGTTCTTTAATATCTGCCTTTGTTATACTGTCAAGCTCGCTGTCTGAAACGCTGAAGCTTCCCTCAGCCGCTAAAGTCGAGTTTGCAAATTCCGTAATAGCTCTGAGATTCCAATGCTCAGGTACTTCTGAAATTCCTATATAATCGTCAAGAGCGCTGTCTATAACCGCTTCCATCATGTCCACGATAATGCTGTGAATATCCTCGCCGTCAAGAACCATCTGTCGCTGCTTGTAAATAATCTGACGCTGGGTGTTCATTACCTGGTCGTATTGGAGAACGTGCTTTCTGGAGTCAAAGTTTCGGCTTTCCAGATTTTTCTGCGCATTCTCTATTGCACCTGAAAGCATCTTTGCTTCAATAGGTTCATCCTCTGCAAGTCCCATTCTGTCAACCATTGCCTTAACTCTTTCCGAGCCGAAAATACGCATAAGGTCGTCATCGAGAGAAAGGAAGAACTTTGATGCGCCGGGATCTCCCTGACGTCCTGCACGGCCTCGGAGCTGGTTATCAATACGTCGTGATTCGTGGCGCTCCGTACCGATTATGAACAAACCGCCTGCATTTTTAACTTCTTCTTGTTCAGGCTCGATTTCAGCCTTGAACTTATCATAATATTCTCTGTACTTTTTACGTGCTTCAAGAATTTCCGGATTATCTGTTTCACCAAAGCCTGTTGCTTCGTTTATAAGCTCCTCTGACATTCCCTGCTTCAAAAGCTCATGCTTTGCCATATACTCTGCGTTACCGCCCAGCATAATATCAGTACCACGACCTGCCATGTTGGTAGCGATGGTAACTGCGCCTTTTTTACCTGCCTGAGCAACTATTTCCGCTTCTTTTGCATGGAACTTTGCATTAAGCACTTCATGGGGTATGCCTTCACGCTTAAGAAGCTTTGAAAGCTGTTCTGATTTTTCTACGTTAACAGTACCAACAAGCACCGGCTGACCTTTTGCATTACATTCTTTAATCTGGTTGATTACAGCTTTGTACTTACCTGCTTCTGTTTTATAAACGCTGTCGTCAGAATCCTTTCGTGCTACGGGCTTGTTTGTAGGAACTTCTACGCAGTCAAGTCTGTAAATTTCCTGAAATTCTTCTTCCTCGGTAAGTGCTGTACCTGTCATACCTGAAAGCTTGTTATAAAGTCTGAAATAGTTCTGGAAAGTGATTGTGGCAAGAGTTCTGCTCTCGTTTTCCACCTTAACCTTTTCCTTTGCTTCTATTGCCTGATGAAGTCCGTCGGAATAGCGGCGGCCGGGCATAATACGACCGGTGAATTCATCAACTATCTGCACCTGACCGTCAACTACAACGTACTGCTTATCTCTGTGCATACAGCCGTTTGCCTGAAGTGCCTGATTAATATGGTGCTGAAGCTTCATGTTGTCAGGATCGGAAAGGTTATCAACTCCGAATGCCTGCTCTGCTTTTTTGACACCCTTTGCAGTAAGTGTTGCGGTTCTTGCCTTTTCATCTACAATATAGTCAGCATCAATGTCCTCGTCAAGCTCTTTGTCGTTCTGCTCTGTTACAACAAGCTTTTTAAGGCGCTTAACAAACATATCTGCAACAGAATAAAGCTCGTTTGCATCCTGTCCCATACCTGATATAATAAGCGGAGTTCTTGCTTCGTCTATAAGAATGGAGTCAACTTCATCTACTACTGCATAGTTATGGCCTCTTTGAACCATCTCTTCCTTATGGACAACCATGTTATCACGGAGATAGTCAAAGCCAAGCTCATTATTTGTTCCGTAGGTGATGTCAGCGTTATAAGCCTCGCGTCTTTCGTCGTTGGTAAGACCATGCACGATAAGACCGACCGTAAGACCAAGGAATTTATAAACCTTACCCATCCATTCGCTGTCACGCTTTGCAAGGTAATCATTAACGGTGACAATATGTACACCGTTTCCTGATAATGCGTTAAGGTATGCAGGAAGTGTGGAAACAAGAGTTTTACCCTCACCTGTTTTCATTTCTGCAATACGTCCCTGGTGAAGAATAATACCGCCTATAATCTGTACGCGGAAATGCTTCATACCGAGAACACGCCATGACGCTTCTCTCACAGTTGCAAAAGCTTCGGGCAAAATACTGTCAAGGTCTTCGCCATCTGCAATTCTCTTTTTGAACTCCTCTGTCTTTGCTTTAAGCTCGCTGTCGGAAAGAGCGGCATACTCTTCCTCAAGTGCCATTACGTTGTCAGCAATGGGATATATTCTTTTGAGTTCTCTTTCGGAATATGTTCCGAACAATTTATCGAACAAACTCATTTTCAGTTCTCCTCATAATTAGTCATAAGAAGCGAAAAAAGGTACAAGACCGCATTCTTCGCATTGTATATATTGTATCATAAAATAACTTATTTTACCACTACTTTTTCAAAATTTACTTTTTGTTCATAAAAATCCACCAAAACACGCATAGATTTTAGTTGAATATGTCATTTCTAAGCCTGATACGGCGCGCCGTGAGAGCCTATAATCCTGAATCCTGCAAACATTTTCCTTATTTCCTTTCTCTCCTCTGCTGCAAGAGCCGGATTGATGTCAACGTTTGTCATAAGCACAGGGGCATAGGCGTTATACTGTTTCTGCTGAGGTATCATATCTTTCATGTTTATGAAAATATCTCCCGTAAAGCATATTTTTTTATCCCAATCAGCAATAATAAGCTCACCCGGAACATGACCGCCTGCACCCTCATAAACAGTAAAACTCATATCACCAAACTGCAAATCTCCCGTTTGTTCAATAATTGCATCGGTTTTCTTTTGGCTTATAATTCTCATTTTATCAGGACTGCACGGCAGGTATCCCGTAAGGAGTTTACAAATTCGGGAATAGGGCTTGTGAGCGCGGTTTTTCTCTCTTAGTCCGTCATTTCCATTAACTTCCTCATCAAAGCTTTTATATGTTTCTTCGCTTACATATACAGTTTCAAACAAGTCTATAAGACCACAGTGGTCAACGTCGGAATGAGTCAGTAGTAATGCTCTGGGTGCTGTGTGATAGTCATGGAAAATACGGCTGAAAAGCTGCTCCATTTCCTTTCGGTAGCATGCATATCCCGTATCAATATACAAATACTGTCCGCCGCTTCGGAGTATCATGGTATTGCTTCCGCAAGGCGGCTCAATAATAATCAGGTCAGTTTTTTTGCTTAAGGTATGCCATGTAATACGAGGTACAAAATCCTCCCCTTTGTACTTTACAATATGCTCTGCAAAGCTTTTAATGCAGTCAAAGGTAGTAAAAGCACTTTCGCCTCTGTCGTCAAGCATTTGCATTGCCATATTTGCATATATGGAAAGCTTTCTCTTTACTTCAGGGGGAAGTCCTGCAAGATTTGCAAGACCTTCTGCAAAGGAGTTATAGAAAATAGTATTATCGTAATTGATTTCCGTTTTGTCATACTCAATATTCTTAACGGGACAGATTTTTTCCGCTTCTTTTATAAACTCCTCAAGTTTTCCCATATCCCCTGCAATAAATCCAATTTTAAACGGCTGAAAGTCTGTTCCGTTTTCTCTTGAATTGATGTATGAGATATTAAACCCGTAAGCTTTTATAAGCTCAAGAACCGTAACTACCTGCCCTGGCTTGTCCTGAAGTCTGAACTCAAGGACAGTTAAAACAGGCTCTGTTTTTTCTTCGGGAAGAAAGCCTGAATTTTTAAGCATTTCTTCAGCTTCTTTAAGGTCAGCTTCCTGACCTTCCGCTTCAATGAAAAGAGTATGAACGTCAACTGCCTTGTTATAGCTTGTTCTTGTTATATTTATTCCAAGGCCTGCGAAGCATTGACCTGCTTTAAGGAATGCCCCTACCTTGTCGGGAAGTGTTGTAATAAATGTCTTTTTCATAAAATCCTCCTTAGTATATTCGGTGCGCCGTAAACTGTGTCCGGAAGATATGCGGCAAAAATAAAAGGCATATCACGTCTTAGAATATTATTGGTTTCAAGTTTGTTTTTATCTGTGATTACAAGGTTTTTTTCATACCACAGAAGATGTGACGGATTTTCGTTATAGGGGCATATAATCATATCGAATAAGCCTTTTTTAAAATCGCCCACAGCGTCATTTGAATAAGTAACGTTGCAGGTAAATCCAAATTCATCAAGCTGCCTTTTAAAATCCTCACCGAGTTTTATAAATCTTTCTTCGTTTTGTACCACCACGCCTATACTGCAAAAGTTTTCAAAGCCGCCGCATCTTAATTCTTCAAGGGCGGAAAAGGTGTCAGGTTGTTCATAAACGGGTGTAATATGAGCCGAATCTCCGAATGAATTTTCTATCGAATTTTGTCGGTCATACATAAGATATATGCTTCTTCTGACACAAGGCGGCAGGCTTATGCAGTTAAAGCCTATTAATAACATATGATTAGTAGGTAAATCCAAAGCCTCATGATTTTCTCTTGGATTGTGGCGTTCTTTATCCTCGTTTGTCAAATATAATATATCAGTTTCGCCTGATTTGTATAAGGTTAATTCATTTGCTTTTTCTTTTGTGATTATAATTTGTATTTCATCAAAATCAGGCATCTGTGCATAATAGGATGAAAACCTTTTGAATTTGTAGGTGTCAAAGGCTGATTTCTCAAAAAAGCAATACGGTCCCGTACCCAATGAACTGTTTTCCTTTACTATGGGAAAGGTAAGAAGCTTTTCAGGGTTTTTAGCAGAGCTTTTTAAGTATATAATCAGTTCATGCTGTCCTATGGCTTCTGCGCTGATAATTGACGGAGCTATTTTGGTCCATGCTGCAAGGTTTGCAGAATATGCGGCGTCCTTTGCTAAAAAAGGAGAGCCGTCATGGAACAATACATCTTCCCGAAGCTTTACAGAAAGTCTGTTGTTTTCTGCTTTCAGGCTTTTTGCAAGCATGGCCGTAGTTCCCTCTTGGGTGATGCGGTACAGCGGCTCGTAAATAAAGCTCAGAGGAATTTTTGAGCCGGGTGAATCCTGAAAATAAGGATTAAATTCAGCTTTGCCGCTGAAGCTCATGCGAAGCGTATTAATTGGTTCATGGGTTAAGGTTTTTGTTGTTTTTTGTGAGCAGCCAAAAGTGAGTAAAAGACTCAGAAGCACGACCAATACTTTCAAATCATATTCCTTCTTTAAAATATGCTATAATATTTTCTGCTGTTCTTTTGTCTGTTACTTCTGCAAGCTCCTCAAAGGTTGCAGATTTTATCTTGCTTATACTGCCAAAGGCTTCAAGCAGGGCGTTTCGTCGGGCTTTACCCACACCCGGAATATTGTCAAGCTGTGATTGAAAGCTTTTTTGGGTGTGGAGCTTTCGGAAATAGGTAACAGCCGCTCTGTGAACCTCGTCCTGAACAGACGTGAGGAAATTAAATACGGGGCTTGTAGGTGAAAGAATTATTTCTCCTTCATCGCCTATTACTCCTCTTGTGCGGTGGTGGCTGTCCTTAACAAGTCCGAAAACGGGAATTTCAGCGTCCATGCTTTCAAGGGTTTGCTTAATTACTTTCATGTGTCCCTTGCCGCCGTCAGCAAATATTACATCGGGGAGAGGCAGGAACTTTGCATTTTCAGGCAAAAGCTCGCCTGACTCTATCTTTTCCTGCTCCTCATAGGCGCGGCGTATTCGTCTGTATATAATTTCTGAGGTAGATGCGTAGTCATCTGCACCCTCAACTGTTTTTATCCTGAAATTGCGGTAAAGTGACGGCGATTTCTTGCCGTTTTTGAATACCACCATAACTCCTACGCTTTCTGCACCCGATATGTTGGAGATGTCATAACATTCCACTCTTACGGGCAGCTTTTCAAGAGAAAGACTTTTCCGGAGCAGGTCGGGTATATTATTTTTATTTTCCCTGATTTTGCGAATCTTATAATTATCTATTTCAAGTTGTGCATTTTTTTTCACAAGCTCAATCAGCTTAACCTTTTCGCCTCTTACGGGAACGGTTATGGAAAAACGTCCGCTGCGCTTTTGGCGAAGAAGCGATTCGAGAAGCGGAGCGTCTTCGATGGGGTACTCTGTAATCAGTTCAGGTGGAATAAAGCTTCGGTCAGTATAAAACTGCTTTATAAAATCTCCTAATATTTCAGCTTCAGAAAGTCCGCCCACGTCTTTTATTTCGTAGGCCTCTCTTCCCGTTACGCGTCCGCTGCGCACAAAAAATATCTCCACAAATGCCATATCACCTTCTGCGGCAACTGCGGCTATATCCTTGTCATCGCCCTTGTCTGCATTGAAAATCTTTTGCTTTTCGTCAAGCTTCTGTATAGATTTGAGCTTATCACGGAGCATGGCGGCTTTTTCAAATTCAAGATTTTTTGAAGCCTCCTGCATTTCCTTTTCAAGAGCGGTTTTAAGCTCCTCATGGCTGCCGTCGAGAAATTTGCAGATTTGTTCAAATACACTTCTGTATTCCTCGCGGCTGACATTTCCCGTACATGGTGCGAAACAGTTTTTAATATGATAGTTAAGGCATGGCCTGCCTTTGCCTATATCGTCCGGGAATTTTTTGCGGCAGGTGGGAGGATTGAATATTTTGCCTATTATTTCAAGGGTGTTGTTTATGGTGTTTATGCCCATGTACGGACCGAAATATCTTGCTCCGTCGTTTTGTACCTTTCTTGCCACCGATATTCGTGGATAATCCTCCTGCATACTGACCTTAAGAAACGGATAATGTTTATCGTCCTTCAAAAGTATATTGTATTTAGGGCGGTGCTTTTTGATGAGATTACATTCAAGCACAAGCGCCTCAAGCTCGGAATCGGTAATTATATACTCAAAATATGAAATATGTGAAACCATAGCTTTCACCTTTGGAGTATGAGATGAGGAAGAACGGAAATACTGTGTTACTCTGTTTTTGAGATTTTTTGCTTTACCCACGTAAATAATCCTGCCGTTTTTATCATGCATGAGATAAACGCCGGGATTTGTGGGGAGATTTTTGATTTCTTCATTAATATCAAACATTTTTCCGCCTCCTTCTATAATATAATACTACATTTGATTTCCAATGTCAATGCAAGATATATTGACAAATCCAATTAAAAAAGGTATAATTTCTAAGGTAACAAAGGAGAGCTTTAACATGAGAAGTTTTATAAAAAAAGAGCCGGTGCTGGTTATATCATTTGCGGCAGCGGTGATTTCGTGCTTTTTTATTATGCCTGACAGAGAATATATTTCATACATAGATTTCAGAGTTCTTGCACTTTTATTCAGCCTTATGTCCGTAGTGGCAGGACTCCAGAAAAGCGGCTGCTTTGAATACCTTTCCCAAGCAATGCTGAAGAGGACAAAAACAGCGTCAGGACTTTGTCTTATACTTACATTATTGTCTTTTTTTCTTTCAATGTTTGTAACCAATGATGTGGCGCTGATTATGTGTGTGCCCTTTGCCATAGCGGCTCTGGGGAGTGCCAATCAGCAGGGCATGATTATAAAAACCGTTGTTTTGCAGACTGTTGCGGCAAATCTCGGAAGCATGGCGATGCCCGTAGGAAATCCCCAGAACTTGTTTTTATTCTCCTATTATAATTTGGGAATGGGTGAGTTTTTCAGCTGTGTTTGGCCATATGCCGCAATTTCTCTTATAGGAATTATTATATGCTCGCTGACGGGGAAGAGAAAGTTAATAGATTATACAAGTGAGAAATCAACGGCTCCGGATAAAAAGCGGCTTATAATATATTTATTCTTGTTTGCTCTTTGTCTTTTGACTGTTGTGAGAGTAGTGAATTTTATTATAACGGCTTTTGCGGTGCTTGCAGTAATGCTTATTTGGGACAGAGAATTAATTAAGAAAAATGATTACTGTCTGCTTCTTACTTTTGTCTGCTTTTTTGTTTTTTCAGGAAACTTGGGACGTATTGAAAAAGTCAGCAGCTTTCTTGAAATGGTGCTTTCGAAAAATGCTGTTTTGTGTTCAGCACTTTCCAGCCAGGTAATAAGCAATGTGCCTGCGGCAGTTTTGCTTGCTCCGTTTACTAAAAGCTGGAGGGAGCTTTTAATAGGCGTTAGCATCGGCGGTCTTGGTACACCTGTTGCATCCCTTGCAAGCCTGATTTCACTCAAGATTTATGCAAACAGCCGTAACAGTCGTGTGCTTGATTATATGAAAGTATTTACTGTTTATAATATGGCAGGACTTGTACTGCTTTTTGTAGTTTCACAGCTATTATGAATTAACAATTAGAAAAAATATACTAAAAACCCCTTTGAAAAATTAAATAATATGGTAAAACACGAAAAAATTTAATAAACAATAAGAAGTTCTTGCATTTTCAAAAAAACTGTGATATAATTTTACGGTATTATAATTTTATTATTCGGAGGTGGATTCAATGCCAAACATCAAGTCAGCAAAAAAGCGTGTTAAGGTTATCGAGAAGAAAACTCTTATCAACATGCAGCACAAGACAGCTTTAAAGACTGCTATAAAGAAGTTTGAAGCAGCTGTTGAAGCAGGAAATGCTGAAGAAGCAAAGCCATTGTTTAACGAGGCAGTTAAGAAGATCGACCAGTGTTCAACAAGAGGTCTTCTCCACAAGAACAAAGCTGCAAGAAAGAAGTCACAGCTTGCTCTTAAGCTCGCTAAGCTTTCTTAATCACAAGGTTAATAAAAAAGGGGATGTTTAAAAATGCACAAACCGATCAATGACGTGAAACTGTTATTATAAGCATTCCAAAAATTCAGAAAACTTATAAATCATTGAGAAAATCCGCAAACTTGCGGATTTTTTCGTGTTTTTATGTCATTGA
>JBGVIT010000085.1:0-35248 GCA_045128915.1 Clostridia bacterium | reverse complement strand
TCTGCATATGTTCCGCTTGTAAGGCTTCCTGAAACTTCTGACTGACTCCATCTGAGAACATCTGTTCCCATTTCTCCGTCATATGCTGTTCCTTTTTTAGCAGCCCAGAGAGTCGTTCCTACACCGTCAACGTTTTTATCTTTATAGCGGAAGGTATCTCCAAATTTTACATCTGCAAGGTTTGTATGTGCTGCATCACCTGCAGGATTTTCCAAGGTTGTGTTTCTTACATACGCTGCACCGTCGAACAAACGGACACCGGTTATGTTCTTAACTGTTGAGCCTGATGCATCAACTACTGTTTTTACTTCCTTAACGAAGATATAATGGCCTGAATGGTCAACATTGGCTGTGTTATCCATATTTCTTACTACAACCTTTGCTGCTCCTGCTTCGTTTAAGTTATATGAATCTACGCCTGAATATGTATTTCCGTTACCCATTGTACCCAGCAACATTCCCACGCCGTAGTACGCTTCATCGTTTTTGTATGCTTCAGTTGAAGGAATAGTGAAGCAGACAGTTTTATCTGTTCCGGCTAATACCACATCATTACCCTGATACATACAAATTCCACCGGAATTAAATACGCCCGTTACGCCCATTGAGCCCTCACGGAGAGAGTCAATATCCTCTGTTGCCGGAAAATAGTTAGCTGTATCAAGAGCAGTAAGCGTTGTATCGTTTGATTTAAATCTTACAAGCTGTCTTTTTTCCTTAGGTCCTGATATACTGTTTTGTGCAATACCTGCTGAAACAAACTCCGCTGCATCATTTTTTACACTTCTTCCGTCAACTGCAAGTCTTTCACCGAACACAAGCTCTGAAACCTTGCCGTTCTGACTGAAAATTCTTACTGACTGAAAGGCTTCCGAATCAGTATCATATATCATTCTCATAATATATCCATAGTTCCATACGTCCTCTGCAAGAGAAAGGTCAACTATGTTATTTTTAAGGTCTAAGATTGCTCTTACCTTAACTCCCACCTGAGGCTCTACCTTATCTGCCACAAGGAGATTTTCGTATTCGGCTGTTATAGCGTAGGTATTACCGTCTATTGTAACCACTCTGTGAGCGCCGTTTGTTGAAAGTCCTGTGATTGTTCCGGTTACAGACTCAGTAAGCATATATACCTTTACAAAGGAATTGTCTGCGCTTTTCAATACTGAAATTGCAGCACCTTCTGCAAGGTCATCAAAAGTTCCCGGTCTGTTCTCTGACTTGTAAACAAATACGTTGTATTCGTCTGCATCAAGATTAAGAGATTTATCATAATGCTCTGAAGTGCCGAGCTTAAGGTCACCGTCATATTTTCCGTAAATTGTTCTGTTCTTGTAATCAATGCTTTCGATAATATATGTAGAATACTCGTCTATTCTGATTATTTCCGAAAGACCGTCTTTGTCGTTATCAATGTATGTTATATCTGCCGAAATTGTACGGAGCATATCTAATGTCATGCTGTCATACAACATTCCGTTATACAGTACATAGTATCCTGAAACAGTTACTCGCTTTGATGTTCCGTCCGGCAAAGCACCTTTTACCTGAAACTTCTGGAGGTTACCGGTTATTTCGGGATTAGTACCTGCAGGCATAAACACTTCTTCGTTATAGCCTGTTCTCGGAGCTGCAACAATCAACTCATCTACCATATCCCTATCATAAGCGTAAGCTTCTACGTGATAGCCTATAAGGTCATCGGCTGAAGTTTCGCCTTTTTCCAGATTATGACCTGCTATTATCACCTCGTCGCTTACACATGCATTTCCGTCAAGAGTTGTGTAGCCGTTGGCTGTAAGAATTCCCGTATAGCGTACTACGTCAAAATATGTATAGAACATAGTATCTCCGCCAAGGTCTGCTTCCCCAAAGATTGCAGCATTTGAGATGGCTGCCATTTCGGTATTACCTGCATCTATAATCAATCTCAAGGCATTTTCTGTTGTAAGAGCTACATTTGACACAGCACCTTTCAGGAGGTCACATTCGTATGCTACCTTTACATACCCCAAAGGATAGCCGCCCTCATGCTCTGCAAGAGGTTTGTATCCTAAAGCGCAGATGATCATTTTTACTGCTTCATAGGTTGTTATGGTCTGTGTTTCCTTAAGGCTGCCTGAGCCGTAGCCGTTTACAATTCCAAGATTGTAAAGTTCTTCTATGGCGTTGCCGCCGCCTGCAAGTCCCATAAGGCCTGTAAGCATTTCGGAGAACTCACCGCGTGTTATATCGGCTGTTATATTCTGAAGAGAGTCTTCATCAATGATGCCAAGCTTCAGAAGCAACTGTGTTTCGTAATCTGAAACTGTGGGTGTGGCAGATGAATTATCAGCTAAACCCGGAAAGATACACGAACCGAGTGTTATTGTTATGGTAAGCATCGCTGATGTTGCTTTTGCTAAAATGTTTTTCATAGTCATTTGTCCTTCCTTTGCACGCTACTTTTACTACTTTATCTTAGCATATCACCACAAAAACAGTCAATCGTCAGATTACAAGTGTATTACAAGTAATTCTTGGATTTTTAACTGTTTTTTGGGCGAAAAAATTGACATTTTCTTATGTAAATGTGCATTTTTTTAGATAGAAAAAAACACCACAATACATGATATTGTGGTGTTTTCCTTGTTTGCTTGCAAAATTCCATATATGTCTTTTGAAAAAATTCAATATATGGACATGAATTATATTTTTTTCGTATTATTCCTCTATAAATACGAATTTGAGGCTTTGTTTGCGAGTCTCACCCGGTTCAAGAAATTCGAGCATGCCTTTAGCACGCATATCGTCTCTTCCGGTGGGCAGACAGTTGCCCGGTTCAAGACCAAGGGCATAATCATACTCACCCATCATCTTCCACTGAGTAAAGCAAGGAAGTACGTCTGCATCGTAGCATATCTTCAATCCTTTGCCTATATCTTCATTAAATAAAGAAACTTCTGTTTCGCCCTTCATTGTATGGAAGAAACACATTTCTTCATATCCCCTCTGCGGCTTTTCCATCTTATCCCAACAATCAAAGCCTTCCTCAGCCCTTGCATCTCTCGGAACAGAGTTTACAGCAGGTATAGTGAGCTTTGCATTTTCAGAAAGAAGCGGATATCCAAAGTTGCAATGATAAAGAATTTGTACCGGTGCAGTAGTTGAACCGATATTTCGGATTGTATCATTAAGATAGATTATGTTCTCATTAAGAGGTATAATATACTCTCTTTCAAGAACGAGCTGATGTGAAAACAATGACGCTTCACGAACTATGGCTTTTATATGTATTTCGTCGTTTTCTATCCAATGAGCTATATTGTCGCAAGGGGTGTTACCAATGACGCCATGCATGGGCGTTGATTCACCGTCATCTACGCAGGGTGCGCCGGTAGATGTCAGACCGCAGGTTGTAAGGAATCCTGCATTAAAAGACTTCAAAAATCCCGTTCCTGCCTTTTCATAATACTGAGGAGCAACATAGCCGCAAGCCGAGAAGAAATTCATGTTATCGCCCTTAAATGAAAGTCTGGGGATATCAGCGCAGCGGTCGGGACATATATAAAATTCAAGCCCTTTACAGTTACGCACATTATACAGCTTCATTCCGCCGCCTTTGCCGCCTTCAAGGCGCATTTCTTCAACACCATACATCTGCAGATGATGGCCTATATACTTATTATCCATATAAATCATCTCCCGAAAAGTTTTTTATATTGTAGCATATATTGCACAAATTGTAAATACTTTTAGTCAACATTTTTCAGCGGAACATTTTTTATAAAAAGTATTGACAAAATTATTCAAATGATATATAATGTATCCGTTATGAATATCGCCGATGTGGTGGAATTGGCAGACGCGCGGGACTCAAAATCCCGTGGTAGCGATACCGTGTGGGTTCGACCCCCACCATCGGCACCAGAAAAAAAGACAGATTTCGACAGAAATCTGTCTTTTTTTCAGCGATATAAATTCCTGTCGGAATTTTCGATATACCTTTGGTGCGATATATCCTGACGGATGCGATATGTTGCCTTACGGCAACGAGAAAAGGAATTTATATTATATCGCAACGAAACGAAGTGGAGTTATATCGAATTTGCGAAGCAAATATATCGAACGAGCGTGAGCGAGTATATCGCCAAAGAATTTTTAAAATATCTCTATGGTTCTGCTTTCCCAGAAAAAAGCGTGCTGAATTTTCAGTACGCTTTTTTAGCTAAATTCGCCAGACGGCGAGCTTAATGTGCTTCGCACACTTATGACGAATTTAATTTAGCTGTTTCGCAAGAAACAATTTAGCTATTGCGAAGCAATAATTTCGCTTTGCACAAATGTGCAAAATCAGCTAAAATCAAAACGTCTCTATGTTTATGCTTTTCCAGATACCCACCTCAACCACCACTCGTTTCTTTCAACAACATTTCATATATTACCATCATAACACAATCGTCATAATAATTTAAAATTTAATTTTTATCAATATATTGACATCATCTTTTATATGTGGTAGAATACACAAAAACCAATAGTTTGGAGTGACTTTTATGCCTATCGTTGATATGCCCTTGGAACAGCTGAAAAAATATCAAGGTTGTTCTCCCTGCCCCGCAGACATTGATGAATATTGGGACAATGCCATTGCTGAAATGAATTCTATTGATCCTAATGCCGAATTCATTAAAGTAGATTATCCCCATAAGGATATTGAATTCTACGACTTGTATTTTACATCTACAAAGAATGCGAGAATTCACGCACGTTTTGCAAAGCCTGCTCACATAAACGGCAAGGCACCTGCAATACTTATGTTTCACGGCCTTTCCGGCTGTATCAGTTCGTGGTACGAGATAATAAATTTTGCTTCTGCAGGATTTGTTATTGCCGCTATGGACACAAGAGGGCAAGGCGGAAAATCATCAGATCCTGGTCCGAGCAAAGGCTCTACATATTCTACACCTTTTGTAAGAGGAATTGATGCAGGAAAAGACGAGCTTGAACTTAAGCACATTTTCCTTGATACTGCTATGCTTGCCAGAATAGTTATGGGGCTTGACTACGTTGACGAAAACCGAGTAGGCTCTCAAGGCGGTTCTCAAGGGGGCGGACTTAGTCTTGCCTGCGCAGCACTTGTTCCTCAAATCAAAAAATGCGCACCCGTATATCCATACATGAGCGATTACAAGCGCGTCTGGAACATGGACCTTGACAAAGGCGCATATGAGGGACTGAGATATTATTTCAGGTATTTCGATCCAAGACATGAGCGTGAGGATGAGATATTTGAAACTCTCGGTTATGTTGACATTCAAAACATCGCCAAAAGAATTAAGGCTGAAGTATTGATGTTTACAGGACTTATGGACACCACCTGCCCGCCATCTACACAGTTTGCAACATTCAACAAAATCACGTCAAAGAAGGATGTTGTTATATATCCTGATTTTGGGCACGAAGGCTTAATAGGACATATGGATATTGTATTCAAGTTCCTTAGTGAGCTATAAATGATACCACATAAAAAAAGACGACGAATGTCGTCTTTTTTTGATAATTTAAATTATTCAGTTACTTCTTCAGTAATTTCAACTGTTTCTTCAACTGTTTCTTCAACTGTAATTTCAACAGTTTCTTCAATTATTTCTTCAACTACTTCTTCAACTACTTCTTCAGTTGCCGCCTTTGAAATTACAACCATCTTCAAGCTGCCGTCCCAATCAACTACTGCGCCGAGCTTTTCAGCGATGAATCTTACAGGAGTGTAAGTTCTGTCGTTTTCGATGAATGCAGGGCTGTCAAGTGTTTCTTCAACACCGTTTACTGTTGCTACTGCTGAGTCGATAGTAAGCTTGATTTCAACTTCGTCATTCTTAACTGTTACAACTCTGTTTTCTCCGTCCCATGAAACTTCAGCGCCAAGATTTTCAGCTACAAAACGTGCAGGAAGCATTGTTCTGTCGTTTCTGATGATAGGCTCAACGTCGTTAGCCTTGATTTCTCCGAATACACTTGCTGTCTTTTCTTCGATTACAAGAGCAAATACGTCTGATGAAAGACCTGTGTAATATACATGACCTTCAACTGTTTCATAAACCTCGTCTTCAACAGTTTCGTAAACTACTTCTTCTACTGTTTCGTAAACTACTTCTTCTACTGTTTCATAGATGATTATTTCATCTTCTGTTTCATAAACTACTTCTTCTACTGTTTCGTAAACTACTTCTTCTACTGTTTCATAAACTACTTCTTCAACAGCTGTTGCTTCAAAAGCCCATGCTACCATGCCACCGAACATTCCAACGCCGGGAAGAGCGCTGAGCATAGCCGCCATAATCATGATTGATATAATTTTCTTAATCTTTTTCATAGTATTTCTTCTCCTTTGAAATTAAATAATATTTTGCCTAAAAATGACATTGAATCTATTGATTTATCAAGCATTTCTTCAGCTTCTTTTTGCAACGCTTCATCGTTGCTGTTATAACATACCGTTTTGTACACAGCAGTATTATACGGCTGAGCCTCCAAATATGTAAGTACCTCCCTCCATTCACCGGTACAGCCTTTTTTAAGTATTATCATATCTGCAGACAAAACGTCAATGTTTTCGATTACTTCAAGGCACTTTCCCTTATTGCCCGTAGCATACAGCGCCTTTGCATAGTTCTCCGTAGTTTTATTATCTTTTTGGGACAAAACATTGGAGTCATAGTATTTTATGTATTTGGGATAATTTTTTGCAACATTAATTCCGTCAAGCTTCTTTATCTGATACATACCAACAGACAAGATAACAAACATTATAGCCATAGCACACACCCATAGCTGCTTATATACTTTTTTAACAGTAAAAACCTTATGACTATTTATTTCACCGCAGGAATACAGTATCATAATCAGATATCCCATAGCCGCAAATGTGAACGAAAAATCCATAAAGCTATGAAGCAGTATCATAATAATTCCTGCAAGGTATGCTTTATTTTTGAATTTTATGCCCACAAGCGACCAAACCATAGCCACTACAAAAAGCATAAGACCGATAATTCCGGAATCTGCACCTATCTGCGCAAGACTGCCATGAATTTCTTTAGCGTCATAAAAGCCGCTCTGGTATAAATTCTTGGCAAGCGCCCATCTTCCTGCTCCTATGCCGAACAACGGATTATCAAGCATACACACAAAGCCGTCGCGCATCTGAAGAAAGCGCTCAATAAACGTTCCTATACTCTGATATACCCTGCCTTTGAGCAATATACCGCCAACAGCTATACAACCCAACAAAATAAGTGTTTTCTTAAGATTTCTGCCGAGGATTATTTCTGCCATAACAGTAAGACCTATGGCACCCACTGACTGTGTCATGGCAAGGGCTGCGAAAAATACCCACTGACGTTTTTTTGCCCATTCAAAGCCACCATATCTTGCAAGAATGAACATAACACCGAAGAAAATTCCGCTTGTATTAGCATACCTGAACGGAAAAATCAAACGCCTCAGGCTCACAGCTTTAAAACACGAATACAGTCCTATTATTATAGATAACACAGTTATGTAAAATGAGATTTTCAAAACCTTTTCACACAGACCGGCTGATTCTTCAGGATTATCCGGAAGCAAAGTTTTGAACATCAGGCACGAAAGCGGCAATATACCTTTTGAGATATAACGAACATTAAACCCCGTTCGAACAGAGCAGAATAAATACCACATAGAAAACCCAAGAAAAACTAATTCAACGGGTTTAAAACGCACCCTGACTTTCAACATCAGCAGTGCCACAATCAGTCCGGCTGATACAACTGCACCTGCAAAATAGCCGCCCTGATTCAAAACCAGATACGCAATCATTGCAGCGATGCCGTAGATGCTGATAAAATTGTTTTTTTCTACCTTTTGCATACTGATTCTCCTTGAATAGTTTATGGCACAGCCCATAAAGTTCATCTTGCACTTCACTTGACTTAATGCAAAATTAGCTTATGATTTCATCAAATAAGAATTCATTATAAAATTCTGCATGTGTCAATTATAGCACAAGCACAGGCGCAAGTCAATAAATGGAAAAAATATTTATAAATTCTTTTTAAAAATATCAACAAGCTGCTGCTTGTGTGCATGAGACATTTGTTTAATCTCATACTCTCTGCGCATTGCAGCTGATTTGGTGTCAAAGGTTTCCCAATACACAAGCTCCACAGGTAGTCTTGAACGAGTGCATTTTGCGCCTTTTCCGCTGTTGTGTGTTCTGACTCTTTTTTCTAAATCGTTGGTATAGCCACAATAAAAGCTTTCATCTCTACACCGTAAAATATATGTATAATACATAAGCAAATAACCTTTACATGCGGGAATGTTTAAAAATATACAGACCGCTGAATCACAGCTCAACGTACACGCATACGACTTCGTGGGTATGGTATTGTGCGGCTTAAACCGCACAATACTTCGTTTCATCCATCCTGCACCATTTTTAACCATCCACATGGGATTGCAATCTGACTTTATAAACAACCCCATCACTTTTACTTTTTGAGGTTTTTCTCATATTCCTCAATCATCTTCTTTACCATTCTTCCGCCAATACTTCCGGTCTGCTGGGGAGAAAGGTCTTTCATGGACTGCTTATTGAGGTTGAGTCCAAGCTCGTTTGCCGCTTCTATTTTAAATCTTTCATTTGCGGCTTTTGCTTCTCTGCTCTTAGACATAGTATGTTCCTCCGATTAAATTATTGTGGTTATCCCCACAAATAACTTAACCTGAAAAAGCATTTTTATCCTATGAAATAAATGCTAATTGAGTATTTGTGCCTTTTCAATAAGCGCATCACATCTTTTTTTCAACCCCTGATAATCAGGAGTGCTGAGCTTGGATTGACTGCTGATTTTTTTGGCTGCATCCTGAGCAAGCTTTAACAAGTCTCTGTCCTGGAACAGATTGGCAATTCGCATTTCAGGCAGTCCATGCTGACGTGTTCCGAAAAAGTCACCCGGTCCGCGAAGCTTCAAATCCTGCTCAGATATATAAAATCCATCAGTTGACGAACACATCGTTTCCATTCGCTTTTTTGTAATCTCTCCCGTACCGTGTGCAAACAAAATACAATATGCCTGATCGTTTCCTCGTCCTACTCTGCCTCTTAGCTGATGTAGCTGAGAAAGACCAAAGCGTTCAGCGTTTTCTATTATCATAACATTTGCATTAGGCACATTTACTCCAACCTCGATGACGGTTGTAGATACAAGAACTTTGATTTTACCACTCGAAAAATCTTGCATCACTTCGTCCTTTTCCTTAGGTTTCATTCTGCCATGTATAATTCCTATAGGTATTGTAGGGTATGTTTCTTTTAATTTAGCCGCAAGGTCTTCCGCATTTTTTAAATCAGCTGTTTGTGTTTCTTCTATCAACGGACATACAACATAGGCTTGCTTGCCTTCTGCTGAGTTATTCTTTATAAAATCATATACACGCCTTCGCATATTTTCTGCCACCGCATATGTCTTTACGGGTTTTCTGCCGGGCGGAAGTTCATCAATGATTGATATTTCAAGGTCGCCGTAGAGGATTAGTGCAAGCGTTCTTGGGATTGGGGTTGCTGACATAATCAGCATATGAGGGTTCATTCCCTTTGCACAGAGCTTCGCTCTTTGCTCAACTCCAAATCGGTGCTGTTCGTCAGCTATTACCAGACCAAGACGTTTATATACAGCCTTTTGCTCAATTACTGCATGAGTTCCAACTATAACATCTGCAAGACCTGACTCAATACTGTCATATACCATTTTCTTGTCCTGAGCAGAAATACCGCCCGTTAATAATACAACATTAATTCCAAGACCTTTAAAGGTTTGTTTAAGGCTTTCATAATGCTGATTTGCAAGAATTTCCGTAGGCGCCATAAGCACACTTTGAAATCCGTTTTTCCATGCAAGATATATTGTCATAGCGGCGACAATGGTTTTTCCCGAACCAACGTCACCCTGAATTAATCTGTTCATTTGTTTGCCTGATTTTAAATCCTCTATAATCTCCGTCATGGCTCGTTTCTGAGCGCCGGTTAGCTTGTAGGGAATATTCTTTTTGAGGACATCACCGCCTGAAATATCGCTGAACACATAGCCCTCATTTTTATTAAGCTGACCTTTTTGAGAAAACAGAGCAAGCTGTAATGTAAGCAATTCTTCAAATACAAAGCGTTCTCTTGCTTTTTGGTAGTGATTTAAAGTTTCAGGGAAATGGATATTCTTCATGCTGAAGCGGATATCCTCAAGCTTATACTCGTCAAGCACTTCGCTTGGCAAGTATTCCTCCAAATCATCAGCATATTCAAGAGCCGATGACATTATACTCTGAATGTTTTTTTGGACAAGTCCGCCCGTCAAGGGATATAAAGGCACTATTTTACCGGTGTACTTTCCTTCACCTGCTTTTTCAAACAATGGATTTTCAAGACGGAGTTTCTTGCCCTTGTTTCCTACCTTGCCGTACATGACAAGCTTAAGTCCCGGTTTTATTGTATTTTTTATATATCTGTTATTATACCATACAGCTTCCATGCTGCCGGTTTCGTCTGTAATCAGTACTGAATATACCGACATATTCCTGCGAAATCTTGTTTCGTGAACAGCAGAAGAAACGGTAATGCTGAGGCACACCGTTTCTCCTGAAATACAATCTTCAATATTTTTTTGCACAGAGCGATCCTCATAGGTTCTGGGAAAAAAGTACAGCAAATCACCAACAGTATTTATACCAAGTCTGGAAAACGCCTTGGCTCTTGCACTTCCTACACCTTTCAAAAACTGAATATCTCTGTCCATATCTATTATTCAACCGATATTATATAATAGTATAACGGCTGACCGCCTTTCTTCAAAGAAACTTCACATTCATCGTATATATCTTCAAGCTTTGAAACCATATCTTCACTTGATTGCTTCTTTGCTGATTTTCCTGCATATACAGTTATGAATTCGCTATCTTCGTCCGTCATTCTCTCTATAAGCTTCTCCGTAACTGTTTCGGGTGATTTTCCGATAGCTGTTATTTTACCTTCTATAATGCCGAGAATATCACCTTTTTTGATTTTATGACCTTCGTATTCCGTATCTCTTACAGCAAAGGTTACCTGAGCCGATTTTACCTCTCGCATAGCCTTATTCAAAGCTTTTTCATTTGCTGCGCAGTCCTTTTTACTGTTGAATGACATCATAGCTGTGACACATTGCGGGATTGATGTTGTGGGAATTACAACAACATTTGTTTCTGCAAGCTCTGCCGCCTGACTTGCAGCCATGATTATATTTTTGTTATTTGGGAATACAAAGATATTCTTTGCATTTACTTTGTTTACAGCTTTTAGTATATCATCGGTGCTGGGGTTCATGGTCTGACCGCCTTCGATAATCTTTGTTACACCAAGGTCCGTAAGAATCTGTGAAAGACCTTTACCTGCACTTACTGCTATAAAACCATATTCTTCCTGAGGCTTCTGAGGTTCAGCTTTTTTGATTTCTGCTTTCATGGAGTTTTCCATGATAGTATTGTGCTGATACTTCATATTATCAATCTTTATGTCGATAAGCTCGCCAAGAGATACTGCATTGGTCAGTACAAATCCGGGGTTATTGGTATGGATATGTACCTTCACAATTTCTTCATCATCAATTACGAGCATACAGTCGTTATCAGGAGCAATAGTTTCTCTGAATGAATCAATGTCGCTGTCTGAACTGTATCGTTTAATAATAAATTCTGTGCAGTACTTATGCTTTATTTCCTCTGCGCTTATACTTTCCTGAGCCGCCACCTTAACCTTTCGGGGTACGGGAACGGATGTTGTGGCAATAATCTCACCGGTGGTAAGATATGAAAATGCACCTTCCAGAACATACAGCCAACCTCTGCCACCGGCATCAACAACACCTGCGGCTTTAAGCTGCGGTAAAAGCTCCGGAGTCTGCGCAAGCGCCTCTGCACCTTTTTCGGTGCTATGCTCCATAACCGCATTTAAATCGTCACATGATTTTGCAGCTTCAACTGCACCCTCTGCAGACACTCTTGCAACTGTCAGAATTGTTCCCTCTGTTGGCTTCATTACAGCCTTGTACGCAGCCTGCGCTCCGTCATGAAGCGCCTGAGCAAATTCTGCAGTTGTACATTCGTCCTTGCCCTTTAATGACTTTGAAAAGCCTCTGAAAATCTGGGACAAAATTACGCCTGAGTTACCTCTGGCACCACGAAGTGTTGCAAAAGACATTTTATCTGCAACCTTTGTGACTTCCTTTATATCCTGCTTCATAAGCTCTTCTGCCATTGCCATAGCTGTAAGGCTCATATTTGTTCCCGTATCACCGTCAGGTACCGGGAAAACGTTCAACTCGTCAACTTCACTTTTGTGATTATATAAATTATTAGCTCCGGAAATCATCATTTCTGAAAGCAATTTACCGTCGATTCTGTTAATTTTACTCACCCTCCGTCTATTCAGATACTCTGATTCCTTCGACACGAATATTAACACAGCTTACCGGAACTCCGGCTACTGTTTCCAGCGTATATCTTACACGGTTTGCAATACTTTTGCAGATAGAATTAATATTTATTCCGAATTCCACTACTATATGAAGCTCTACCTCTGCCTTGTTGTCCTTTGCTGTTACTTTAATCCCTCTGCCTTTATTGTCGCCCTTTAACAGTCTGACCAATCCGTCTGTTGTACTCCTTGATGCCATGCCCACTACTCCATAGCAGCTCTCGGCAACATTTGCAGCAATTTCCGAAATAAGTCGTGATGAAATACTGATGTTGCCAAATTCATTTCTAAATTCTATACCCATATACTAATCCTCCTCTATTCTGCCTTTTTATCCCGCGTCATTAATGAATAAACAGCTTCGCGGGGTGATTTGTTATTATATAATATATTACATGCCTCTTCCACTATGGGCATGGTTACATTCATTTTCTTTGCAAGTTCAAATGCAGCTCTGGCTGTATTTACGCCTTCAACCACCATATGAACTTCTTTCAGAGTTTCGTCAAGGGATTTTCCTTTGCCGATAAGAATACCTGCGCGTCTGTTTCTTGAATGCATACTTGTGCAGGTTACTATTAAATCGCCCATTCCGGAAAGACCTGAAAAAGTTTCTGCCTTTGCTCCAAGTGCTATTCCTAAACGTTTAATCTCAGCCATTCCTCTTGTCATAAGCGCAGCCTTTGTATTATCTCCATATCCAAGCCCATCGCTTATGCCTGCACAAAGTGCTATTACATTCTTAAGCGCACCGCCAAGCTCAACTCCTGCAATATCATCACTTGTGTAAACCCTGAACTCTTCACTCATTATTATATCCTGAATGCTTTCGGATATTTGCATGTCATCAGATGCTATTACGTTTGTGGTCGGCAAACCTTTGCTTACTTCTTCTGCATGAGAAGGTCCGCTCATAACGGATACTATTGCCTGAGGAACTTCTTCTTTATAAACCTCTGAAAGACGAAGAAGCGTTCCGTCCTCGATGCCCTTTGATATATTAAGCATTCTCTGACCTTCGCTCACAACTTCGCCAAGCTGCTTTGCAGTTGTACGTGTTGCTATGCTGGGCACAGCTGTTATTATAAGGTCAGCACCATCTACACACTGTTTCATGTCATGAGAACATGTTATATTTTCGGGAAGGTTTATACCCGGAAGAAATTCTTTATTCTCTCTGTCTTTATTCAGTCTGTCAGTTTCCTCTTGCTGCCATGACCACAGATATATGTTATAGTCTTTTTTGGCAAGCAGCACAGCCATCGCTGTACCCCAGCTGCCGGAGCCGATTACTGCAATTTTCATTGTGATGTCACTCCTCTTTTTTAGAACCTAATTTACTTTCTGTTCCGCTGAGCAATCTTTTTATGTTCTGCCAATGACGGACAATTAAAAGTGCCGCCAAGGCTATATCAAAAACTAATCTCCAAATTGAAAAGCTGTCTGTGAAAATCATATACGAAAGGCTTACTGCCACATATATAACAGCCGACATTACCGAACCGAGTGAAACGTATCTTGTAATAATCATTATGGCAAGGGCAAAAACAACAACAATCAAGCCAATCTGCCAATTAAGTGTAAGCACCGCACCTAAGCTTGTTGCAACACCTTTACCGCCTTTGAAGCCGAAGAATACGGGGAAATTATGACCAATGACTACGGACAGGGCTGAAATAAGATTATAATACGGAAGCTGTGCGCTGATTATACCATATGTTTCAGGAGCTACCGCTATTCCTGTTTCACCTGCAGGAACGATGTATTTACCCGCAAGATATGACAGCAACACACCGAATAAAACTCCCAGCACACCCTTTAGAATATCAAGGACAAGGGTAAGTACTGCAAACTTTTTTCCGTAGGTTCTGAGCATATTCGTAGCTCCGGCATTGCCTGAACCGGATTTTCTTATATCCTCACCCATAAACAGCTTTGAAATCAGTATTGAAAAATTAACACTACCCAGCAAATATGGGATAATACATGCTAATGCAAGAAGGAAAATATTCATCCTGTCCTGCTCCTTTCTTAGTTGTCTTTATCGTTTCTCTCACGCAATATAAACTTAATGGGAGTACCGCTGAAGCCAAAAGCATCACGTATCTGATTTTCAATAAATCTCAGATATGAGTAATGGAAAAGCTCCCTTGAATTTGTGAACAGTACAAATGTTGGCGGACAAGCGCCTGCCTGAGTACCATAGTAGATTTTTAGTCTGCGACCTTTATCTGAAGGCGGTTGCTGCTTGGCAATGGCTTCGTTAAGAACGTCATTGAGCATACCTGTTGTTATTCTTCTCTTATACTGCTCTGTTACTTTCTTGATTTCCGACAGCAGTTCGTCTATGCGCTGACCGGTTTTTGCTGAAATGAACACTATTGAAGCATATGACATAAATGCAAATTCTTCACGTACACGGAGCTTGAATTCGTTCATGGTTTTCGTATTCTTCTCAAGAGCATCCCACTTATTAATAGCGAATATACAAGCTTTGCCTTGTTCATGAGCATAGCCTGCGATTTTGGTGTCCTGCTCCGCAATTCCTTCAACGGCATCTATCATTATAACACACACGTCACTGCGGTCAACTGCGCCCAATGAACGAGCTACGCTGTAACGCTCTACGGATTCATCAATTTTTTTACGTTTTCTCATTCCGGCGGTGTCGATAAACAAATACTTATCGCCGTCTTTTTCGTAGTGGGAGTCAATGGCGTCGCGAGTTGTACCGGCCACATTGCTCACTATAACTCTTTCCTCACCGAGTATTCTGTTGATTAAAGAGGATTTACCGGCATTCGGTCTGCCGATTACAGCAACCTTGATTTCGTTTTCATCCTCTTCGTCTGCATCGTTCTCCGGAAACTTTGCGCAAACCTCGTCCAGCAAATCACCTATGCCCATTCCGTGAATGGATGATATGGCGATGGGATCGCCAAGCCCTAAATTGTAGAATTCATAAAATTCCATAGGTGGCTCACCCGGTGTGTCAACCTTGTTTACGGCAAGAACTATCTTCTTCTTCGCCTTAAGGAGCATTGATGCAACGTCTCTATCGTTTGCAGTAACGCCATCTTTAACGTTTGTCATAAGAACAACCACGTCTGCCATGTCTATTGCAAGATTTGCCTGACGCCGCATCTGAACAAGTATTTCGTCCTTACTTGCAGGCTCAATACCGCCCGTATCAATCATGGTAAAATGCTTGTCGAGCCATGTTCCGTCAGCGTAAATTCGGTCGCGGGTTACGCCCGGAGTATCTTCTACTATGCTTATCTTCTTACCTGAAATTTTATTGAACAATGTGGATTTGCCTACATTAGGTCTTCCAACTATTGCAACTGTTGGTTTCATATGTTTTCCTCTTTCTAAAATTCAAGTTCCTCGCCCAGAATGTGTTCTACAAACACAAATCCGTCATTATCCGTAGGTATAGGCTTAAAGCCTGTGCGTTTTTCTACATCTGCAAGGGTTATATTATCAAGAAATACATCTTCATCTGCTCTTAGCATTGATGAAGAAATCATCACTTCATCTGTTTTTTCTGCGTTATTGAGTGCATCTATCAGGTCACAGCCGCAAACCAGCCCCGTTACTGAAACCTTACCACCGAAAAATTTATTCTTTACAGCTATTAAATTAATCTTAACTCCGGGAGCCGCATTTTCAATTTTGCTGCATACACTTTTGATAAACTCGTATGCAATTTCTCCCGTTGCAATGGTTACTGTTCTATTTCTTTTTCTGCGAGGTATCATGCCAATGGCTATATCTATTTCTTCCGCCATGCCCGCTATAAGACCTACCCCATTTTCAAGCTGCGGAAAGCCTTCATATGCATCAGCTTCCGGAACTTTCTTATCGCCCATAACGTAAAATTCATCAGACAAATACACAAGACGTGTACCGAGGTCTTTCAAAAACTTTTTCTGAAGCTTTTCAACCTGTGCTATCACCTCAAGGCTACTTTCTTTGTCGTAGGTTTTTAAAGGATACAAACCGTCTCTGTATGCCGTTATTCCTACGGGAACAACCGATATACTCTGCACATGACCACCAAGTGATGCCATATCCATAAGACTTCTTTCAAGCTCTGCTCCGTCATTTATTCCGGGACACAGAACTATCTGACAGTTCATGTATATATGGTTATCTGCAAGTTTTTTCATTATTTCAAAAATTCTGCCAGCAAAACGGTTACAAAGCATGAATTCACGAAGCTCCGGGTTTGTGGTATGAACCGAAATATTAATGGGAGAAACACGAAGCTCTATGAGCCTGTCAATATCTTCATCGGTCATATTTGTAAGCGTTACATAGTTTCCCTGCAAAAACGAAAGTCTTGTATCATCATCTTTAAAATACACCGTTTCTCGCATGCCCTCAGGAAGCTGGTCAATAAAACAAAAAATACATTTATTGCGGCAGCTTTGTGGCTTTGAAAGTAAATCTTCTTCAAATATCAAGCCCGGATCCTCATAGTCACATTCAAGGACTATCTGTTCAATATCACCGTTTGGTTTTTGAATTTCAAGAGTGACCTCATATTCGGCTATAAGAAATTTATACTCAAGAATGTCATGGATTTCATGACCGTTTACCGAAAGCAATATATCTCCGGCTTCTATTCCTGCCAGATGTGCAAGAGAATCTTTTTCTACGGCAGAAATTGTGGCGTCGGTTTTATTCATAGATTATCCCTTTCAATTCATGATATTAAAGAGGGTAGCGCAAGGCAAACTACACCCACAATAATTTTACCACAAATTCGCAAAAAGTCAACCAATATTTGAAATGTAACAAAAAAACCGGCTTATTTTGTGACAATAGCATAAAACAACCGATTTATTACATCACTCCGATGATCTATTCATTTCCCTTGCAAGCTTATACCAATATCTGTATCTCATTTCAGCAGCTTTTCTTTGAAATATAATCTGATTTAGCAAAATGGGATCAGTTACATAGTCCAATGTTGCATCCAAGTCCGAAATTTCGTATTTTGTTGCTTCAAGGTTTTTCATAAGCGTTTCATAGCTGTCTATATCAGTTGTTATAATACGATTGTTTTTTTTCTTTAAAAATCCACCCATTCTTAACATCACTCCTAAATCATACGTTTGATTTAGTATTTGTTTTTGAATGGGATTTATGCGACGGTAGCAAAAAATAAAGCATCGGCATAATATATATTTGACTGAATATAATTCATTGAACGATAAATATATGGAGGTATATTATTATGAATAATGACATGAACGCAAAGCTAAACAGTATTTTATCGAATATGAGTCAGAAGGATTTGCAAAATCTTATCCGCATGACAAAGGAAAGCTCTATTTTATCAAGACTCACTCCTGCAGACCGGCAAAAGCTTATAAATGAGTTCAGCAAGCTGGATTCAGGAGAAATAAAAAGAAAGCTGTCATCTATAAATTCATCCGAGCTGTCAAAAATTTCAGCAGATGAACTTATAAGGAAGATACGCAGCATTTAATGTGGAGGTGATTTTTATGGATAACTCTGCAATGAACACTATTAAAAACCTTTTAGGCGATAATGCTGAGGACAAAATAAAAGCAGCTCTTGGAACTCTTTCCGGAATGAGTAATTCACAACCCGAACAAACAAATGAGGACACACAAATAAATCTGCCCGCCGCACCGGTTATGAATGATATGACAGCGGATTCAATTATGCAAATCAAAAGCATTGTTGAGAACATTACTAACAGCACCAACGATTCAAGAGCAAATCTTCTTATGTCGCTTAAGCCGTATATGCGAACATCCCGTCAAGGCTCTATTGATACTGCAATACGTATTTTGAATCTAACCAAGCTTGGCGGAATTTTTAAATTGAGGTGATTATCTGTGTACAGAAAATTTTACAGCTATAACGATATGCCGGTTATAAAACCACCGCCTCCACCTCCCCCTTCGCCATGCAAGGAGGAACATAAAACACCTGAAAAAAAACCGTCACAAACATCAGGAATTTTTGCAGGGCTTGAGAATGATGATATTATTCTGCTGGTAGTATTTTTAATTCTTATTCTTGATAACTGCGATGACAGACTGTTATTGCTTGCCCTTGCCTTTATATTTTTTTCTGATTATTTTACATAATAATCCTACCGCAAAAGGCTGTTGCACCAGCGAAGTGTTATTCAAAGCACTTCGCTTAGTGCAACAGCCTTTTTATATGGGTTTTACATATAATTCCGACCATACATCCGTATGCTGCTTTCGTTTTTCCTCCGCCGCCTTTCTGTACTTCTCCCTTGTTGCCATTCCACCTCTTATATGACGTTCAGCTTTATTTTCAAGCAAAACCTCATTGACCTTTCCGGCAAGCGATTTGTTAATTTTATTCAATCGCTCGCTTACATCTTTATGTACAGTAGATTTTGAAATATGAAAAACTGAAGCTGTTTTTCGTACGGTGGCGTTGTTTTCAATTATGTAGTTTGCAAACGCAACGGCTCGCTCCTCGATATAATCTTTCATTCAAACACCCCTTATTTTGGCTTTATTCCATAATATGCAAAATAAGGGGTATATATGATTTATAATGATGAATTGGTATGTCTTAACAAGAAAAGTGCATGTCAATCCATTATATCTTTTTCCAAATCATAGGGCCATTGATTGATGCCGCCGAATTCCTTTATATTGGTATAGCCGAGCTTTGCAAGACTTTCTGCCGCTATTTTGCTTCGTCTTCCTGAACGGCAATAAACGAGAATCTGCTTATTTTTATCAGGAATCATTTCTTCTGCTTTCAGGAAAATTTCAGTATATGGAATTAAAATTGCACCTGAAATATGTCCGCTTTCAAATTCGTCCGCCTCTCTTACATCGAGAATAACAAAATCCTCTTTTGAGTCCATTATTTTCTTCGCTTCTTCCGGTGTGATTTGTTGATACATCGCTTTTTCTCCTTTTTCACTTACTAATATAGCAGTCGGTCCGTCTGCACCGCCGATTATACCCATACTTTTATTTACCCCGCAGGCTGTCAAGATTGTGCAAACGAATACAGATAAAAATATTATTTTCAAATTTACAACTCCTTTCGCAAAATCAGAGCTTAAATAAAATCGTTATGCACCTCATATTGTAAGCTCAAATAAACCATGAGTATTGCAGTAATAATACATTTTGCCACCGCGCATCTGAGGAAATCTGAGTTCTCCGTCCTGCTCCGGATAGAGTTTAACTGTCAGGATTCTGTCAAATCGGACATAGGCCACAAATGAAATATAATGTTCCTTTGTCATGGGATGAGGAAACGTGATATAATAATCGTCTTCTATTTTTTCTACCTTTAGTGAATGTGCAGCGTCAGCTTCTTTTACTTGTAGCGATAAAAGTTTTCTGCCGCAGCATATAATTTCAGCATCGCCCATACTTGTGAGAAGATTACCGCACTTTTCACAAACATAAAATTTTGTTCTTTTCACATTACCAGCCTCCTGTTTAATCAGTGGCATTTCACCCTCCAGAAGCTTTGATATATCAATACGAAATACTTTTGAAAGTTTGGAAATAAGCGTTACGTCAGGAAACCCATGCCCCGTTTCCCATTTTGATACAGTCTTTGGGCATATACCAAGTTTTTCTGCCAAATCGCGTTGTGTAAAGCCGTTTTCATGACGAAGTTCACTAATAAGTTTTCCTGTTTTTGCTAAATCCATATCTGCCACCTCCAAAACTATTTTATATGGCATATATAAAAAGTTCAATCCACTATCCGTTCACTATTTATTATATACTTTTATATTTGATTTTTCAAGCTTAAAATAAAAACGCTGTAAGATTTTTATCTTACAGCGCTTTCAGTCATACTGCGCATTGACAAAATGGCTTTCTTTTCAATTCGTGAAACCTGAACCTGAGATATGCCAAGCTTCTTTGCAATGCTTGATTGAGTCTGGTCAAGCATATAACGCATGGTAATCACTTGACGCTCTTTAGGCGAAAGCCTTTCGAGCACCTGCGATATGAATATTCTATCTACTGTTTCTTCTTCGTAAGATATTCCTTTATTTATGCGCGGACTTCCGTTTTCATACTCTGCATCAACTGACTCACATCCTGAACATGCTTCAAAGGCATACACCAATTCTTCTGATGAAACTCCGCACCTGATTGATATTTCATTAATTGTCGGTTCTTCGCCTGTTTCTTTTTTTATTTCGTCTCTGGCTTTTTTACCTTTTGCTGCATTTTCCTTTACTGTTCTGCTTATTTTTATTATTCCGTCATCACGAAGAAACCTCCTGATTTCACCGGAAATCATTGGCACTGCATATGTGGAAAAGCACACACCAAAGGACTCGTCAAACCGCCTTACAGCTTTTATAAGTCCGATAGAGCCTATCTGTACCAGATCCTCAAATTCGCAGTCTCTCCCTGAAAACATTTTAGCTACTGTATAAACCAATCCCATGTTGCTTTCTACTGCGTTGTCAAACGCCGCCTTATCATCTGTTACACACGGCGGCGTTTGGTTAGCTTCCATTCTCAGTCACTCCCTCTGCAAAATTCTTTGTCAGAATTACGACTGTTCCTTTTCCCTTTTCGCTATGTATCTCAACATTATCCATAAATGCTTCCATAATTGTAAATCCCATTCCGCTGCGCTCCATATCCGGTGCGCCTGTATAAAGCGGTTTTCTTGCTTGCTCAATATTGTCTATACCCTTGCCCATATCAGTTATTTTGAAAGTTACACAGCTTCCTTTCAGCTCGCCTTCCAGAATAACTACACCCTCGCCACAGCCATAGCCGTGTATTACGGAATTGGTCACAGCTTCTGAAATTGCAGTTTTGATTTCCGAAAGCTCTTCACACGTAGGATCCAAAGCCATTACAAAGCCTGCGGCTATCATCCGCGCAAAGCTTTCATTGCATGCAAGGGCAGGAAACTCTGTTTTGAACTTATTATACATATTACCTCACCACCTTTAGTATATCTCTGCAATACGGTCAACGCCTGACATTCGCATAATTCTTTCAGTTTCGCCGTTCATGCCAAATAATATTATTCTGCCGCCAAGCGCTGTTACTGTTTTGTACCTGCCAAGTATCATTCCTATACCGGAGCTATCCATAAACGTTACTCCCGAAAAGTCAAAAGCAACATTTACAGCGCCCGTTCTTACAAGCTCACTCTCCACCGCCTCACGAACACGTGCTGTGGTAAAATGGTCAAGCTCGCCATCGAGCCTTACAGTTAACAGTTTCTGCTGTCCTGATAAATCTATTATCATAATTAATATCCGCCTTTCTGAAGTTTATATAAAAAAATACTCCGTAAGCTTTTGAACTTTACGGAGCGTCTGATACAGAATTATACGGCGGCGTTTTTGAGTTCAGCACACGCCGCCGCGTTCAAGGGAAGAATTGATTTTATTCAATATCCTTTTTCAAATCTATCACAAATCTCGAACCCCATTCATGATTTTCTGATGACATACAAGCGTCAATGCCGCTTTCTTTCATCAATTCTACTGCGCGGCTTACGGTATTTGAAAACACCCGCATATCGCTGTGCTTTGATGCTTTGATTGTCCCTCCAAGCTTTTCGGGGTGCTTCATAAGCATTGCTTCTATTAGCTTTTCGGAGTCTGATGCAGACAGGTTTTCCTTATGTATTCTGCGTACAACACTCATCTGCACTTCCTCATCACCAAGCGCAAGCAACGCTCTTGCATGACGCTCACTAAGGTTATAGTCTCTTACAAGTTTGCGGACTCTCAAGGGAAGTCTTAAAAGTCTTATTTTATTTGAAACCGTTGACCTGCTCATGCCGATTATTCTTGCCAGCTCCTCTTGGGTGAGTCCTTGATTTCTTATGAGATTTTTATAGCTTTCAGCTATCTCAAAAAAACACAGGTCATCTCTTTGTAAATTCTCAAGTAAGGTCATTATTGCAGACTTTTCATCGTCTGCCTCAACTATAACCGCAGGTACAGCGTCAAGACCTGCTGCCATCGCGGCACGTATTCGCCTCTCGCCTGAAATAAGCTCATATACATCTCCTGATTTGCGGACTGTTACAGGCTGAATAATTCCATACATCTGAACAGTACGTATAAGCTCATTCATTCTGAGAGTATCAAAATACTTTCTTGTGCTATTCGGATTAGGAGTAATAAGGTCGATGGGAATATCATATATTTCTGCGTAAAATATTTCATTTCGGTAATACTTCATTTTCTCGTATGCTCCTCTCGTGTCCCGTTATGTATTGTATTCAAACGGGGCATAGCACCTGCGGCGCTTTTGCCGCAGGCTTGTTGCCCTCGGTGGTGGAAGATGTAAGACAAATGGGGGTAAGTATTACCCGACGGGAATTGGTCGGGACATTTTGTTCGTCTTACAAATATTATTTTAACATATGATAAAAAAATGGCAAGAAAATTCAACCGACAAAAAAACCCGCAATTTTCACTTTGCGGGTTTTTTCGGTATATTATAACACGTTTCTATTGGATTTTTTGAAATCAATGCAGGTTTTCTGGGGAATTTCATCGGCGTATGTCGTACTTTTTTTACAACAACGATTTTGTGATTAAGGTCTGTTCCCGGAAGATGTACATCTGCCACATTCTGAACCTCGCCGCCCAGAATTGCAACTGCCCGAGCGGCACTTTCAACCTCTTCTTCAGCAGCAGGGCCTTTTAAAGAAAGAAACAATCCTCCCGTCTTAACATACCCCATGCACAATTCCGACAACAGCGGAAGTCTTGCAACGGCTCTTGATACTGCTACGTCATAGTTTTCTCTCAATGGTTTTTGATGCGCTCCTTCTTCTGCTCTTGAATGAATCAAATCCACGCCGTCTATTCCCAGCTGATTAATAACCTCTTCCAAGAACACAAGTCTTTTATTCAGGGAGTCCAGCAATGTAAGCTTAAGCTCAGGCTTCATTATTTTAAGAACAAGCCCCGGAAATCCTGCACCGGTTCCTACATCAATTACCTTACCGTCAATGGAAGCAGCACAGAATGCAGATGCGCTGTCAAGGAAATGCTTTCGGGCAATTTCCTCCGGCTCTGTTATAGCGGTCAGGTTCATTTTTTCATTCCATTCCACCAAAAGCTTTGCATAGGTGCATAGCATATCTATTTTTTTATCATCCCATGGTATATTCATCTCATTAAAGCCACTTTTTAGAATTTCTTTCATGGTTAAATTTATTAGCTCCTTTTATTAACATCTGTTATATTTGAAAGGTATTTTACTGTTTGATAATAAAAAACCGTTATGCCAAAGCTGCAATTTTTTCAAGTTCTTCTCTTATTTTTATGCTTTGAGGACAGTTGCTCTCACACTTTCCGCATTTGATACAAGCCGTTATCTTATCTGTATATGGAGCAAGATGTTCTTTTATTTCATCACGTGATATTTTTGCTCCTAACATACAGTTATAGATAGAAAACAGTTCAGATATGGGAATGTTTGACGGACAAACTTCGGCACAGTAATTGCATTTTGTACAAGGAAGCTGCCTTAAGCGCCTTATTATTTCACGTACGTTGTCAAAAACTTTAATATCTTTTTTATCAATGGGGACAAAATCTTCGAATGTTTTTATGTTGTCATTCATCATTTCCATATTTCCCATACCTGACAAGACCATAAAAACTTCCGGGTAGCTTGCTGCATAACGAAGCGCATAAGATGCCTGACTTGCATCTCCCAGCTTTGCAAGGGATTTTTTTGCTTCCTCCGGCAAGTCGGCAAGTGCTCCGCCTCTGACAGGCTCCATTACAATAACCTTCTTACCATGCTTTACCGCAACATCATAGCACGCCTTACTCTGAACAGTTGGATCATCATAATCAAGATAGTTTAACTGTAATTGTACCGCTTCCATATACGGTTGTTCAGTCAGTATCAAATCCAAAAAATCCGCCGTATCATGAAATGACATTCCAATATGTTTTATTTTTCCCTGCTCTTTCAATTTTTTTACTATTTCAAAGGTATTGCATCTTTTATGCTTTTCGTATCCCTCATGATTCATACAGTGGAAAAGATAGAAATCAAAGTACTCTACCCCACACAGTTCAAGTTGCTTTTCAAAAAGAGGCAGTACATCTTCTTCCTTATCAAAACACCAATACGATATTTTATTTGCAAGAACAAAATCCTCTCTGTTATATCTTGACGAAATACAGTCACGGATAGCAGTTTCACTCTTGCCGTCAATATAACCATGAGCAGTATCAAAATAGTTAAATCCGGATTTTATAAACGCATCTATCATACGATTGAACTCATTCTTGTCCACCTCATTGTCAATCATAGGCAGACGCATACACCCGAACCCGAGTTTTCCCTTTACTTTATCACTAAACATATTATTCACCCTTCATTCGAATCTGATTATGTAGCACAAAAATGTCTCTTAATTTAATTATGGCAGGTATAAAAACCAGCTGCAATACAATTCCCGGAAAACAATCTATTATTCCACCCGCTATAAATGCCTGAATCGTAAATGTTTTGCCGGAAACACCAAGCAAAACAGCCTTTGTAATCCCCCATGATATTCGTCCGCAAATCATGGATATAATAAGGCAAAAATACAGCCACCAAATCTGTCGGCTTTTATGAGAAAAATACATAAAACCAATCACACAACCATAGGTCGCAAGTTCAACCGACATCCATATGGCATTAGGATAAATCGGCGGCATTCCAACGGTCACGGCTCTGAGTACAGGTAGAATAATGCCAACCATGAAGCCATATTTAGCGCCGCATATAAGTCCGCAAAGCATAACAGGAATATGCATCGGCAATAATGTATCCCCTATTTCTTTGATTTGTCCTGTAAAAAAAGGCAGTATAATACCAACAGATAAAAACACAGCAGAAATTACTGTTTTTTTAATTGCAATATTTAATTTATTTATCAACTTACTTTCGCCCTTTCTGCAATGATAAAATTCACAAGCTTATATTAACCAGATGTCAGGGAAGCGTATGTCCTGCTGCACGATAAATCTCATACCAATCCGAACGGGAAAGTGTAACGTCAGCAGCTTTACAAATCTCCTTAAGATGCAAAGGATTCATTGTACCTGCAATCAACTGCATATTTGCAGGATGTCGAAGAATCCAGGCTGCCGCAACACCTGTTTTGGTAAGTCCATACTTTTCACCAATTTCGGCAAGCTTTTTGTTAAGCTCAGGGAATTTATCATTAAGGACGATGAAGAAGTAAAACATCAATATAATCTACTCCAAGCCGCAAAAGACTACTGTCAACAGATTTTAAAATGTGTTCCTTTGAAAAGTCAAATTGTCCGTCATGTATAGCACATTTGGTCTGAATCATTATTTTTTCTCTCATACAGTTATGGCGTTTCAAGCACTCACCAAAAACCTTTTCTGCGTTTCCTCCACCATAAATATCCGCATTGTCAAAAAATTAATACCGCTTTCCACAGCTGTATCTATAATACAATCAATCTTTTTTTCATCAAGAGCGCCCATACGCATGCATCCCAGCGAAACAGCTGACGCTTCAAACCTATTCCCTACTTTTATAATTTTCATTTTTCGGGATTCCTCCCATTTTAATACAATAACGATTTCATCTATGATGAAATCATTATACACCACACAAAAGTTTTTGTCAATTCATTGACATTAATATCAGTTTATGATATACTTTTAAACAATGTTGATTAATAGGAAAGGATTTAAAATGAAGAAAATATCAGCCATAATTTTATGCTTTATAATATCGCTGATTACTGTCTGTCACGGTATGAACGGAAGAGAAATCAAAGTAAACGTTACAGTAAATGGTGATACAATATTTTTCAAAGACCAGCAGCCTGTTCTTATAAACTCAAGAACACTTCTGCCTATAAGAAGCGTTGCTGAAGCTATGGGTAAATCGGTAGAATGGTCGGCAGAGCTATCTCAGGTCAGAATATCTGACAGCTTCACGTCCGTAAACCTTATAATCGGCAATAAAACAATGATTAAAACCACATCGGACGGCAGTATAGAAATCCCCCTTGATGTTGCACCGATTATTATAAACGAAAGAACCTGCATGCCTGTGCGCGCAGTTGCAGAGGCATTTATGGCAGAGGTTACATGGGAGGAGGAAACGCAGACTGTTATAATTAATACTGCTAAGTAATCATGAAGAAAATCAAATTTATATCAGCTCTTGTATTCCTGCTTCTCACCACAACTGCATATGCAGAAACTATCAGCATCAGCGCTGACGGTCTTAAATACAATGGACTTGACATAGAATTTATGAACAAGCCGTATATGCTTGGGGAAAGAATTTACATAAGCGCAAACGAAGCTTTAGAAGCTTTAGGATATCAAATAACCCCAAAATATCTTGACGGTGGAATTTCCGTAAAGAAAGACAACATTCAATCAATTATTCTTGAAGACAGCTTTGAACATATAATAGGCTATAAAATGTATGGATACAAACATTCTGCACCGGTTACCGATGAAGTTCAATATATCTCCTGCGAGCTTTTGGAGGATATAACAGGAAAGGATATTGAGATTTCAGGAGATATACCACGTCTTGACGGATTTACCGAAAGCAAATTCAGAATTCAGGAGCAATCGTTTAAGGAATGTTCAAACTGTTATGTTCTGAATAATTCTTATCTTTTTAAACCCGTTACTGTTCACGACAGAAGTGCAAAAGATTATGCAGATGCCGTTAACGCTGTTGCAAAGCTATTACCTGAAGTGAATATTTACAGTATGCTTGTGCCGGACTCCTTTGAAATTTATGCACCTATAAAATACTACACCGGTCAGAAACGCGCCATGGATATAATCAATAACAATCTATCATCTGACATTACACCCATAAAAATTATTGATAAGCTTCTCATGCATGGAGATGAAAAAATATATTTCCTCACAGACCACCATTGGACTCACAGAGGCGCATATTATGGGTGGCAGGTATATTGTGAAGCAAAGGGGTTAGATATTCCGTCACTTGACAGCTTCCAGAGGGTTGAAAGCGAAGGCTTTAAAGGCTCATATGTAACCAGAATGCCAACGGGCGAAATGCCGGAAGGGTTAAACTCAAGCGAAATTATAGAAAGATTTTTGCCCATATACAATACCTCAGTTACAGTTTTTTCTGACAGCAACATGACAAAAATGCTCGGAAAGGTATCTTTGATAAACCTGAAAAACAATAATTACAGCTGCTTTATTTCCGGAGACCACCCCTTAACTTTAATTAAGTCGGATGTTGCAGGCGGAAAAAAGCTTGCCATAATCAAGGAATCCTTTGGCAATGCTTTGGCAACCTGGGCAGTTAATAACTATGAGGAGATATATGTTATTGACATACGTGGATTTAAGGACGGTAGCTTGAAAATCAGGGACTTTTATGAAAAAACAAAGTTTGATGATTTGATTATTGAAAGCTATCCTACCACAATAGAAGGCACAGAATTCAGGAACTATCTGCGCAGCATGGCGCAATAAATGGAGATGAAAATGAATATGAAAAAAATACTTATTACACTAATTACTTTTGCTGTTATGTCAGCAAGCATTTCTTATGCGGACTCACAAGTTAACGTTTTGGTGAACGGAAACAAGGTTGAGTTCACCGATCAGGCGCCCGTGATTATAGATGGTCGAACATTAGTTCCCATACGTGCCGTTATGGAGAATTTAGGCAAAGAAGTAGGCTGGGACAGCGAAAACAGCATGGTAACAGTAAGCGACGAATACATAACAGTAAAGCTTGCAATCGACAACAAGATTATGAAAAATACAGTTAAAGATCCTGTTACAGATGAAGTATTTGAATTTGATACCGAGCTTGATGTTGCACCCACAATTATCAATGGCAGAACTTGTCTTCCCATACGCGCAGTCATTGAAGCGTTTGGAATATCAGTTACCTGGGACGGAGAAACAAGCTCTGTTCTTATACTGTCAGACAGTCTGTTATGTTAAAAGATATGAAAATAGCTTGTAAGATTATATTGGTTATTATTTCGGTCTTTGCTCTATATTGCCCCGCACATGCACAAGAGTACAAGCTTGATACTGTAAATCATATAAAGTATATGGACGGTCATGGAAACGGAAGCTTTGAGCCTGAGGGGTATGTTACTCGCGGAGAGACTGCACAGATTATATATAACCTGATGACTGAAAAACCTGAAACAACAAAAAAATGCACCGATGTAAGTGACGGTGCATGGTATTCTGAGGCGGTAAATTCTCTGTACTCTGCCGGAATAATGGAAGGTAAATACTCTGATTCCACATTCTTTGCACGCGATTACGTAAGTCGCTGTGAACTGATTGAAACCTTATATAAATTTTTCCCTGAAAGTCATAATGCTGATTGCAATTTTGACGATGTCGAAAAGGAGAGCCGCTATTACCCAGCCTTGTGCTATGCTTATGAAAATGGCTGGATAAAAGGCTATGATGACAACAAATTTTATCCGCAAAATCCGCTTACAAGAGCAGAGCTTACAGCTGTTTTAAACCGTGTACTGAGCAGAAGTGCAGACAAAGAGTTTATTTCAGCTAATGACAGAATCCGTATATTTACAGACGTTGAGCCTGAACATTGGGCATATTACCACATTACAGAAGCAACGATTGAGCATACATATATCAAAGACAGCTATGAAAAGTGGCAGACTTATTCATGGGAAAAGACGGGACTTGAATCGGGATACTACATGATTAATCATAGGCTCTATTACGTAGAAGAGGACACCGGTCAATTTGCTGTCAACTGTACACGCGACGGATTTGCTTTTGATGAAAGAGGTCGATATACCACCGGAAATAAAGAGCTTGACGGATATTTATTTGATGTTGTTTCAAAAATATGCACAAATGTTGTGAAATCAGAAGCTAATCTTGAGGCTATATACTTTTATGTAAGAGATAATTTTAATTATCAGGCACGGCAAATTCTTCAGCCCGGTGCAACGGGTTGGGAAACTACATACGCTTTGCCCATGATGAAGAGTCATTGGGGGAACTGTTACAGCTGGGCATCTGTATTTATGTACTTAACAAGATGTGCAGGATTTGAAAGCGTTTGTCAAAGCGGAACAACCGGCAAAAATAATGTGAAGCATGGCTGGACTGAAATAGAATATGACGGAGTTTGGTATATATTCGATCCTGAAATGGAATATTCATCAAGAAAAAGCGGTAATAAGAATTTCTATAAAAGATATTATAAACTACCGTACAATAATTCAATAAAAAGCTATACAAAATATTAAAGTGATGTTTATACAGTCCGCTTCAACTCATGGGAATAGATAAGCATACAGAACTAAAGACACGAAAAAATCCGCAAATTTTGCGGATTTTTTCAATTTGTTATAAATTTTCTTATTACAGTTTAACGTTACTGAACGGTCTGTGCTTTTTTAAACATTCCCTTTATTACTTTTTTAGGACATTTTTCTATACACTTTCCGCAAACAGTACACTTTGAATAATCAATTTTTGCACAGTTGTTTTCAACGTGTATTGCATCAAACTCACAAACCTTTTCGCACATCTTACAGCCTATACAGCTTGCTTTACAATGTCTGTTGGCTGACTGCGCTTTTTCATTGTTTGTACAGCTTACAATTATCTTGGTATCGCTGGGGATAAGTTCAATAACATTATGCGGACAAATGTCTCTGCACGCACCACAGCCGGAGCATTTTTCTGAATCAACTACTGCAACGCCGTCTTTAATAGACAATGCATCAAATGCACATACATCAACACATGTTCCAAGTCCGAGACAAGCGTTACGGCAATGCTTATGACCGCCAGCAAGCTTAGCTAATGCTATACAGTCCTTAATACCTACATAATCATATTTAAGCTCTGTATTATCACAGCTTCCGTTACATCTTACATACGCCACATTGAAGCTGACAGAATCGGAATTGACACCCATGATTTCAGCAATTTTCTCCGCCACAGCCTGCTTACCAACAGGGCAGCCTGAAACTGTTGCACCATCATTTACAACAGCAGATGCATATGCTGAGCAGCCTGCAAATCCGCACGCGCCGCAGTTTGCACCCGGAAGCACTTCAACAATTTTATCTATTCTGTCATCTTGCTCTACTGCAAAAACCATTGACGCAAAAGCAAGCAATGCACCAAACAAAAGTCCCAATCCTCCGATAATAAGAACGGGTATTATGATTTCTGACATAAAGTATATCCCCCTTTCTTATATGGAAAATCCTGAAAAGCCCATGAACGCAATAGCCATAAGACCTGCTGTTATAAGGGCGATGGGAAATCCTCTGAATGATTTTAAAACTGCGCTTTCGTCAAGCTGTTCACGAATTCCTGCCATAAGAATAATCGCAAGGGTAAAACCTAAAGCCGCAAATGTTCCGTTCAAAAATGAAAGCAAAAATCCGTATTCTTTCTGAACGTTAAGCAAGGTTACACCAAGCACCGCACAGTTTGTAGTAATAAGCGGGAGATAAATACCAAGTGCATTATAAAGAGCAGGCAAGGTTTTCTTAACAAACATTTCAACGAACTGAACAAGACCTGCAATTATGAGAATAAATGCTATGGTCTGCAAATATTCAAGATTAAACGGCTGAAGAAGAAAGTGATTTACAGCCCATGTAAGCATTGAAGCTACTGCCATTACAAAGGTAACTGCCATACCCATTCCTGATGCTGTTTCAACCTTTTTTGAAACACCGAGGAACGGGCATATTCCGTAAAACTTAACCATTACAAAGTTCTCGGTAAGTAAAGCGGCAATAAGTATGGTTATAATTTCTTTAATCATTCTTACCACCAACCTTTCCTATAATTGCATTTATTGCACCGATTATAAGACCAAGTACAATAAATCCACCGGGGGCAAGGGTTATAATAGAAGCAGGCTTGATTACCTCACCATAAAGCTGAACGCCCCAGATTGAGCCTGCGCCTAAGAATTCTCTTATTGCTGATATTATACAAAGTGCAACTGTAAAGCCAAGTCCCATACCTATTCCGTCAAGTGCAGATTTGCCCACAGAATTTTTTGAAGCAAAAGATTCTGCTCTTGCAAGAATTATACAGTTTACAACTATAAGCGGAATAAATATGCCAAGTGATTCTGCAAGGTCAGGAACATATGCGTTAAGAAGCATTTCAATAAGTGTTACGGCGGTTGCAATGATTACTATGTATGCTGCTATTCTGATTTTATCCGGTATAAACTTACGGAGCAATGATATTATCACGTTTGATGCAACAAGCACCGCTGTTGCGGAAAGTCCCATGCCAAGTCCGTTTTTGAGCGAAGTTGTTACCGCAAGAGTAGGACACATACCAAGGAGCTGCACAAATGTTGGGTTTTCCTTGATAAGTCCGTTTTTGACTATTTCAATTCCTTTCATTTGTTTCCCTCCTTTACTGCACCTGACTCAAAAGCTGCTCTGCGCTGTCAACCGCAAGATTAACAGCGTTAGTAACTGCCTTTGAAGTTATTGTTGCTCCTGACAACGCATCAATTTCATTGCCCGAAGCTTTTCCTCTTGAAACTCCGATGTTTTTTGTCTTACCTTCAAACTGAACCTTAAACTCCGGCTTTGTAGCTTCTGCACCAAGTCCGGGTGTTTCTGAATGAGAAAGAATTTCTACGCCGGTGATTTTACCGTCCTTATCAACACCTGTAAGCACCTTTACTGCGCCGCCATAACCATTTTGCTCGGTTATAACACACGCGCCTATGGTTTCGTTGGCGCTGTCTTTTGCAATATATGCTTCTACTACTGATTTTGCTGCATAATCTGTTTTCTCAAAAGATGCCGCATCTGCAAAAACAGTCTGCATGGATTTTTCTGTTTTGATTCTCCCATTCTCTGCTATAAGCGGAGATGTTATGTAATTCCCAAGTGCCAGAAGCAACGCTGACAGAGCAGTTATTACAAAAAGTATAATGCCTACACGTATTATTTCTTTTGGTTGAATCATTTTGCTCTGCCTCCCTTCACACCAAACACTTTAGGCTTTGTCACATTGTCTATCAAAGGCGTTACAATGTTCATGAGAAGGATTGCAAATGATACACCTTCGGGGTAACCACCAAATTTTCTTATAACGAAAGTGAGTACGCCGCAGCCGACACCAAACAAAATCTGACCATTGGGAGTAGTTGGTGTGGTAACGTAATCTGTTGCCATGAAAAAAGCACCGAACAAAAGTCCGCCTGTGAGAACCTGAAGTGCAGTATAATGCAAAAGTCCCATGTCGCCGTTATTACCAAACAGCAATGTAAGTACTACAAACGATACAATATATGCTAAAGGTATTCTGCATGATACAACTCGTTTTATTAATAGATATATAAATCCGATTAGCAAACATAAGCCTGATGTTTCACCTATACATCCACTCTTTATGCCGAGAAATGATGCTGCTATTGAAGGTATGTAGCCCTCACCTCCGCTTTTTAATACTGCAAGCGGTGTCGCAGATGATACTGCGTCAGGTGGTGAAAATATCGGTGTGACAAATGTAGTCATAGCGCCTGCCCATGCAATAACCATAAAACATCTGCCGGCAAGTGCAGGGTTAAGAAAGTTCTTTCCAAGACCGCCGTAAAGCTGCTTTACAATAATTATAGCAAACGCACTTCCTACTACTACCATCCACAGCGGAATACCAACGGGCATATTCATGCCCAAAATCAAGCCGGTTACCGCCGCGCTAAGGTCTGTAAGAGTTGTTGGTTTGTTTGTTATTTTCTGGAAAATCCACTCTGATGCCATACAAGCTGCTACTGCTGTTATAAGGACAACTGCACTTCTGAATCCAAAAAAGAGTACGCCCGCAATACATGCAGGAAGCAATGCAATAATAACATCTCTCATTATTTCTGAAACATTATCATTTGTATGGATATGAGGGGATGAAGATACGATAAGCTTTTCCATATCGGTTTATTCCCTACCTTTCATTTTTGCGATTAATTTATTTTGCATCTCTTGCTCTTCTGATAGATGCTACTGCCTGCTTGCCTATGCGTATATTATGAAGAAGATTACGCTTTGACGGGCAAATATATGAGCAAAGTCCACATTCGATACAATCTAAAATATTATTCTTTTCAGCCATATCATAATTCTTTGCAAGAGAAAAGCGATTGATGTTAAGCGGCATCAGATGCATTGGACAGTAGTTGACACATTTACCGCACTTAATACATGGTGTTTCGGTAGAATAAATATCATCAACTTTATTAAATGCAAGAATTGAAGAAGTGGTCTTTATAGCAGGGGGCTTAAGGTTATATTGCGCAATGCCCATCATTGGTCCGCCGCATATTACCTTACGTGGCTCTTTTACAAATCCGCCTGCCATCTGGAAAAAGTATTCAATAGGCGCGCCTATGGGTGCATCAAAATTTGCAGGTGATTTTACACAGTCACCGCTGACTGTTACTATTCTTCGTACAACGGGCATTCCATTTTCAAAAGCGTTCCAAAGGTCATACGCAGTATCTACGTTCATTACAACACAGCCTACATCAGCAGGCAGCTTGCCTGAGGGAACAATCCTTTTAGCAACCGCCTTAATAAGCTGCTTTTCTGCACCTTGAGGATATTTTGTTTTAAGACGTTTTATTATAATGCTTCCATCATTGACAAGACTTTGCTCAAGAGCCTTTGCACAATCAAGCTTATTTTCTTCCACACCGATATATGCTTTGTCAAGTCCCAGAACCTTCATTGCAATTTTAATTCCGTATATGACCTCATCGGTGTTCTCTATCATACGTCTATGGTCAGATGTTATGTATGGTTCGCACTCTGCACCGTTTATTATAAGGTATTGGATTTTTTGTTTTGGGTTCAGCTTTACAAAAGTAGGAAAGCCTGCACCGCCCATCCCCACAAGACCTTTTTCACGAATTACTGCCAATAGCTCGTCTTTAGACATATTATTATAATTCTCAACAGGCTTAACGCTTTCGTGAACAGTATATTGCATATCGTTCTCAACGTAAATTGCGTCAATCTTGTCCCCTGACGGATGAAGTCTATGCTTTATAGCCGTTACCTTTCCTGAAATTGAGCTATGTACGGGAACAGACAAAAACGCATCGCTGTCCGCTATCTTCTGCCCCACCATTACAGTATCTCCTACTGCTACAAGCGGTCTCAAAACTGCCCCAATATGCTGCTGTAATGGAAAAATATGCTCCGGACAATCGGGCAGTTTTACCGTTGGTTTGGAATTGGTAATGGATTTGTGGTCATGTATATGAAGACCACCTTTGAATGTATATGACATATATACCTCCTGTTAGCCTATAATATAGGATTTTAGTATATTAATTAACTAATGTTATTATACCGACTCAGATGCCACTTGTCTTGGTGAAGTTGCTTTCGCAGTGAAGTTTTTGTTCCTCAAAAGCGAAGTTAAATTTGCCACTCTGCCGCAAGGCAGAACTTCACTTACGAAGTAAACTTCACTATCTTTAGATAACTTCACTTGCCGTCAGGCAAACTTAGTTGATTTCATCTTCGATGAAATCATTATAGAATTGATGAACATTTTAGATGCCTGGCTTTTAGCGATATACTCGCTTACGCTCGTGCGATATATTTTCACTTAGTTAAAATGCGATATAACTCCATTTCATTCCGTTGCGATATGATATAAATTC
>JBGVIT010000084.1:0-6996 GCA_045128915.1 Clostridia bacterium | reverse complement strand
CTTGCAAAATAAATATATTCAAAAATACAGGTCTTCTTTGTTTTTGTACTGCAATGCTCTTTTCGGGACTCTATACCGCTTTTTGAAAACACAAGAATTTCTCCGGGCAACAAATCTCTGATAAATTCTGCACCGACAGCTGATAATGCACAGCTTTCAGAAGCAATAACATAAGTACCATCACTTATTTTTCCGTAGCACAGCGGTCTAAAGCCATAAGGATCACGACAGGCAATCATTTTTGCAGGTGACATAACCACAAGTGAGTATGCACCGCAGAGTATATTCATGCTTCGGCTTACTGCTTCTTCAATTGATGGTGCATTTAACCTTTCCTTTGTTATGATATATGCAATCGTTTCAGTATCGCTTGTTGTATGAAATATTGCACCTGTAAGTTCAAGCTTGTTTCTGAGTTCATAAGCATTTGACAGATTTCCATTGTGTGCAATCGCCATTTTTCCTTTCTGGTGATTCACCTCAATCGGCTGACAGTTTTTCCTGCTCGAACCTCCTGTTGTTCCGTATCTTACATGACCGACCGCCATATTTCCCTTAGGAAAATCACGAAGTTTCGATCCGCCAAACACTTCACCGACTAGTCCTATATCCTTATGTGAATAAAATAATCCGTCATCATTTACTACAATGCCGCATGCTTCCTGACCTCTGTGCTGCAGAGCATATAACCCATAATACACAAGATCAGAAACATTGGTTTGTGCAGAAGAAAAAACGCCGAATACTCCGCATTCTTCATGTATAGACATTACTTCACACTCCTCTCAAATGCCGCTCCGATGAAGCCACAGAAAAGAGGATGTGCCTTATTGGGACGGCTCTTAAATTCGGGATGATACTGAACGCCGACATGGAATGGTCTTTTTGTAATTTCAACTGTTTCTACAAGTCTGCCGTCAGGTGAAGTTCCGCTAAGTGTAAGTCCTTTACCTTCAAGTATATCTCTGTATTCATTATTAAATTCATAGCGATGTCTGTGTCTTTCTGAAATCGAAGTTTCACCATAGCAACGCTCCATTGTTGTATCAGGCTTAATTTTGCAGGGATATGCACCCAACCTCAATGTGCCACCCTTATCTATATCATCGCTTTGACCGGGCATAAAATCTATTACTTTATGCTTACACTGCTCATCAAACTCACCAGAGTTTGCATCGGTTATGCCGCAGACATTTCTCGCATATTCAATAACTGCAATCTGCATACCGAGACAAATTCCGAAATACGGAATTTCCTTTTCTCTCGCATATTTTGCGGCAAGAATCATACCTTCAATTCCACGATTGCCAAATCCGCCCGGAACTAAAATTCCGTCAAGACCGCAAAGTTTTTCTTCGTAATTGTCATTTGTAATTTCTTCCGAGTCAATCCATTTTATATCAATATGCGCATTATGATAGTATCCGGCATGACGAAGGGCTTCTGCAACAGAAAGATAAGCATCGTGAAGTCCGACATATTTTCCTACAAGACCGATATTAACATTGTGTTCTCTTGTCTTTATACGCTCGACCATCTGACTCCACTCGGTTAAGTCGGGTTTCGGAGCATCTATTCCAAGTTCTCTGCACACAACCGCTGAGAAGTTTGATTTTTCAAGCATAAGAGGTGCTTCATAAAGGTTTGGAAGCGTAATGTTTTCGATAACACAATCAGGCTTTACATTGCAAAATAGTGAAATTTTCTTGAAAATGGATTCATCCAGAGGTTCATCACAGCGCAAAACCACAATATTGGGGTTAATGCCCATTCCTTGCAGTTCTTTTACCGAATGCTGTGTCGGCTTGGATTTATGTTCGTTGGAACCGCGGAGGAAAGGAACTAATGTAACATGAATAAACAGACTGTTTTCCCTGCCGACCTCTATGGAAATCTGACGGATTGCTTCAAGAAACGGCTGCGATTCAATATCGCCGATAGTTCCACCGATTTCTGTAATTACCACATCTGCATCTGTCTTCTTACCGACACTGTAAACAAATTCTTTAATTTCGTTTGTAATATGAGGGATTACCTGAACTGTTGAGCCTAAGTATTCGCCGCGGCGTTCTTTATTGAGTACATTCCAGTAAACCTTTCCTGTGGTAAGATTGGAATATTTGTTAAGGTTTTCATCAATAAATCTTTCATAATGTCCAAGGTCAAGGTCGGTTTCTGCACCATCTTCGGTTACATATACTTCGCCATGCTGATACGGACTCATTGTGCCGGGATCAACATTTATATACGGATCAAGCTTCTGTGCCGCAACCTTAAGTCCTCTTGCTTTCAAAAGTCTTCCGAGCGATGCAGCGGTAATACCTTTACCAAGCCCCGAAACAACACCTCCGGTTACAAATATATATTTTGTCATAGGTAATCCTCTCCTTTTCAAGCAAAATTTACTCAACTGTTACTGACTTTGCAAGGTTCTTAGGTTTATCAATATCACAGTTGTTTTCTTTAGCAACATAATATGCCAATAGTTGCAACGGAACAATTTCTACCGGTGCACCTAGTAAAACATTAACCTTTGGTATCATAATCATATCATCCGCAAGAGATGCCATTTTTGTGTTTTCCTTAAAGGTAACAGCCAAAACTTCCGCACCTCTCGCTTTAACTTCGACAATATTATTCATTGTCTTTTCTGTCATTTTTTCGTTACAGCAAAGAGCAATTACCGGGCAGTGTTCTTCTATCAATGCAATAGTTCCGTGTTTCAATTCTCCTGCAGCATAACTTTCTGCATGGATATATGAGATTTCTTTCATCTTCAGCGCTGCTTCTAAGGCTACTGCATAATCCGTGTTGCGCCCGATAAAAAACATCGAATCAGAACTATGATATTTCTTTGCAAGTTCAGGTATTGACGGATTCATATCCAAAACCTGCTGGATTAGCTTTGGAAGCGATTTCAGTTCCTCAATCAATTCTTTATACTCGGATGCTGAAATTTTTTCAAGCTTCTTTGCAGCATATATTGCAAACAAGTACATAACAATAAGTTGAGTTGTATAGCCCTTTGTTGTTGCAACAGCAATCTCAGGACCTGCCCATGTATAGAGGGTGTAATCTGCCAGCTTTGCTATTGTACTTCCGACAACATTTACAATAGCAAGAGTTTTAGCACCTAAACTTTGACATTCCTTCATAGCTGCTATCGTGTCAGCAGTCTCACCGGATTGTGATAATACAATGAGAAGTGTGTGTTCATCAATAAGAGGCTCGTTGTATCTTAATTCACTCGCAAGCTCTACCTGCACCGGAATTTTACATAGTTTTTCTATTGTGTTTTTTCCCGAACAGCCTGCATAATATGCCGAACCGCAAGCAGTGATTACTATCTTGTTAATACTCTTTAAATAATCATCAGTTAATTCCAAATCGTCAAGCTGAAGCTCGCCGTTTTGTAATCTCGGTGACATTGCTGCTTCTATAGCCCTTGGCTGCTCCATTATTTCCTTGAGCATGAAGTGTTCATATCCGCCACGCTCTGCAGCCTGAATATCCCATGTGATTCTGTTTGTGCGCTTTTCTATTGGCTTTCCTGCACAATCGTATATTTGAATATTATCAGCTGTTATTTCTGCAAATTCTCCGTCTTCAAGATAGATAATATTTTTTGTATATGCAACCAGTGCAGTTACATCAGATGCAAAATAATTACTTCCGATTCCAACACCGAGGATTAACGGACTTGCCTCTCTCACAGCAAAGATTCTTTCCGGTTCATCCGCACATACAATGCCCAAAGCATATGAGCCTTGCAATCTCTCCGATGCTTTCATCACAGCCAATTTAAAATCTCCGGTATAGTACATTTCGATGAGATGTACAACAACCTCTGTATCAGTCTGACTTTCAAAATGATATCCGTTATCAATCAGTTCCTCACGAAGCTCCATATAATTCTCTATTATTCCATTATGCACCACTGCAAATTTTCCGTCATTACTTGTATGAGGGTGTGCATTTGTATCTGTAGGTGCTCCGTGTGTTGCCCAGCGCGTATGTCCGATTCCCAAATTTCCGGGCAGTAACTGTCCGTCATTAGTTTTCTCACATAAATTTGAAATTCTTCCGGTAACTTTGCTTATCGAAATATTGTTATCGTTTACAACAGCAATTCCTGCCGAATCGTAGCCACGATACTCAAGCTTTTTTAATCCGTTCAGCAAAATCGGTGCCGCATCCCGCGTTCCGGTATATCCAACAATTCCACACATATTTTGTCCTCCTTTATTCCCATTCCACCGTCGCCGGGGGTTTAGAAGTTATATCATAAACTACTCTTGAAATTCCACTTACTTCGTTTGTAATTCTGCTTGATGCTTTTTCTAAAACCTCATACGGAAGATGTGTCCATTCTGCCGTCATAAAATCATCTGTAGTAACCGCTCTGAGTGCAACCGTATATCCATAGGTTCTGGCATCTCCCATAACACCGACACTTCTTAAATCCGTAAGCACTGCGAAATACTGATTTGTCTCTTTTTCAAGGCGTGCATTTGAAATCTCTTCTCTGAAAATTGCATCTGCTTCTCGCAAAATATCAAGTTTATCTTTTGTGATTTCACCGATTACTCTTACCGCTAATCCCGGACCTGGGAACGGCTGTCTCCACACAAGTTCATATGGGATACCGAGCTGCGTTCCTGCCTTGCGGACTTCATCCTTAAATAAATCTCGAAGTGGCTCTACAATTTCCTCAAAAGAGATTACATCCGGAATTCCGCCTACATTATGATGGCTCTTTATCACAGCAGAATCGCCCTTGCCGCTTTCAATAACATCGGGATAAATGGTTCCCTGAACCAAGACATCTACCTTTCCGATTTTTTTAGCTTCATCTTCAAATACTCTTATAAATTCTTCTCCAATGATTTTTCGCTTTTGCTCAGGTTCACAAACGCATGAAAGCTTGTTTAAAAATCTGTCTTGGGCATTAACTCTTATCAAATTCATACCAAACTGACCACGGAAAGTTTTTTCAACAAAATCGCCTTCATCTTTTCTTAAAAGTCCGTGATCAACAAATACACAGATTAAATTCTGACCGATTGCCTTGTGCAAAAGAACTGCCGCAACAGAGGAATCAACACCGCCAGATAGTGCCAGAAGCACTTTTTTCCCTGCAAGTTCAGTCTTATATTTTTCAATAGAATTTTCTACGAAATTTTCCATTTTCCAGTCGCCTGAGCATTTGCAGATTTCAAAAAGAAAGTTATATAGCATTTGTTTGCCGTAAACAGTATGTGTAACTTCGGGATGAAACTGTACTCCATACAGATTTCTTTCTTCATCACACATTGCCGCAACAGGACATTTTGAAGTTTTCGCAATTACTTTAAATCCATTTGGAGCTTCAGTAATAAAGTCTGTATGGCTCATCCAGCAAACAGATTCATCAGGGATATCTTTAAACAATACACTATCAAAGGTCTGCACAGTGGTTTTTCCATACTCACTGCTATTTTCGGCACTCGCAACCTTTCCGTTTGCCATAAATGCCATAAGCTGATCTCCGTAGCAAATACCTAAAACAGGAATGCCAATATTCAAAATTTCAGCATCATAATGCGGTGACGAGTCATCATACACACTGTTTGGTCCGCCTGTAAAAATAATGCCTTTATATCCTGCATCCTTGATTTCATCAACAGAAATTTTATTATATGGCTTGATTTGTGCATAAACATTATGCTCTCTGACTCGCCTTGCAATTAGTTGATTATATTGACCGCCAAAATCCAATACAAGTATTTTTTCCACTGTACTCACCTCCGTATATTAAAGATTTATTTCTGCTGTTTCTCTTGGCACATCTGCAATCAAAGGTTTTATTTTATCAATAAAAGCTTCAACCTGCTCAGAACATCTGCCTATATACAAGCTCGGCGTTAAAAGTTCATTCATTTCAGTTTCAGTTAAACCGAACTCTTTTTCCTGAGCCAGACGAGAAAGCAAATCACATTCTTCTCCGTTTTTCATTTTCGCTGTAGCCTCCATTGAGCATTTACGGATTATTTCATGAAGCTTTTGTCTGTCTCCGCCTTTTTTTACTGCTTCCATCATAAGATTTTCAGTCGCAATAAACGGCAGATATTCTTTCACTGTTTTTTCAACTATTTTTTCGTTTACTAAAAGTCCGTCTGTAACATTCTGAGCGAGACGAAGTATTGCATCTGCACAAAGGAAGCCTTCCGGCATTGAAATTCGTCTGTTTGCCGAATCGTCAAGTGTTCGCTCAAGCCACTGAGTCGAGGCTGTCATAGGTGCATTCTGTGCATCTGCAATCAAATATCTTGCAAGTGAGCAAATTCTTTCACTTCTCATTGGATTGCGCTTATATGCCATTGCAGAAGAGCCAACCTGATTTTTTTCAAAAGGCTCTTCAAGCTGTCTGTCATGCTGAAGAAGTCTTATATCATTTGCCATTCTCCAGCAGCTTTGTGCGATGCTTGAAAGTGCATTTAATATTCTTGAGTCAACCTTACGGGGATATGTCTGTCCGCATACATCAAAACATTCACTGAATCCAAATTCAGCGGCAATTTGTTTGTTCATTTCATCAATTTTGGATGCATCACCATCAAACAAATCTACAAAGCTTGCCTCTGTTCCGGTTGTTCCGCGGCAGCCTAAAAATTTGATATTATCTATAGCAAATTCAATTTCATCAAGGTCAGAAATAAAATCCTGCATCCAAAGTGTTGCTCTTTTGCCGACAGTTACAAGCTGTGCCGGTTGATAGTGTGTGTAACCAAGTGTCGACAGTGCTTTGTACTTATCAGCAAAATCTGCAAGGTTTGCAATAACCTTTAAAAGCTCATTTTTAATATATAAAAGTGCGTCTCGGTAAATTACAAGGTCTGCATTATCGGTTACATAGCAGCTTGTTGCACCTAAATGGATAATTCCTTCAGCAAGAGGTGCGGCTTTTCCGAAAGCATAGATATGTGCCATAACATCGTGTCTTACTTCTTTTTCTCT
>JBGVIT010000083.1:0-4013 GCA_045128915.1 Clostridia bacterium | reverse complement strand
GAAAAGATGAATAATTAAAGCAGAAGAGCTTTTTATGATATGTACCCAAATAATTAGACTAAATTAAATATTAAATTATTAGAGAATGAGTTTGGTGTTGTACCCGACTCATTCTTTTTAGTTTCAAAAAAATCCTTCGCTTTTGTAGTGACGAATATGTTTTTAAGTTCATCAATGAAAGTGTCTACAAAGGAAAAATCCGTAAAAGCGGAACAGGTGGAATATACAAGCTCAATGACCATCTCTACGAAGGGCGATACACACCTACCAATGCCTATGGCAAACGTGAGAGCTGTAATGTGTATGCAAAAACCTACGAAGAATGTGAGGTCAAGCTCGAAGAAATGATAGACATGAAACGAGCAGAGATTGCTGCTGAGAAGGAACGACTCAAAGCAATGCAGACGGCGTAAACAACGTAAGGAACGGTACGAAAAATGATTCGTATCGTTCCTTTTTTGGCTTACCACAGAGGTCAAAATTTGGACAGCAGTAAACAAAGAAAAATCCTCTGAAACCAATGGTCTCAGAGGATTTTTGGTCGGAGTAGCGTTATAGTAATCAAGCACAAACCAGTATAAATACTGGGTTTTTCGCAGCCATAAACAGTACATATCCCTGATTACCATGAGTAAGCAGAAGCATTAATTGTTGTGAACGGTAATTAGTTTGAACTTTTCATTTTCAACGATGTTCTATACTGCTCTGCTTCAGGCACTTCGATGAACTCCACTGATTTGTCAAAATTTTTCATTACCACTGATTTTATTTCATCAAGTGTTACATTGAAAAACTCTCTGCGCTGATTAACCATATTGAGTTTTTTGTTTTCAAATGCTTTGTGTAGAGCATTTTCCAAAGCAGGAGCATTATCCGAGAAAATCATAGCGTGAATATCAAAGTTGAACGGAACAGAAGCGTCGCTCAATTCGTCTATTCGTTCCTGCGGATCTAGTCTTCTTGTCATGCCGATTTTATATATATTCTCTCCAAATGCACCAATGTTAGAAATAATATATACGTATCCTGCTTTTGCATTAGACTCTCTATAATCAATATCCTTTATATTCTTGTCAATTTCTTCGAGTTGTGCTTCGATCTCTGCCTTTTTCTTCTCCAAGTCTGCTTTTTGCTCGTCAGTAGCAGTAAGTAATTGCTTATTTATAGAATCTAAAGCATTTTGATAGTGTTTTTGTTCTTTTTGGATCTTTTTGCGAGCTTCCTCAATTTCTTTTTGAAGTTTTGCTTCTTCACGAAGTTGGGCACGAAGCTCTTTCTGTTCTTCCTTTTCCTCCTGCTTCTTTTGTTTGTATTCAAAAGCAAGATATAGTTCCTCAATTTTGGCTTTTAAGTATTGATGAGTGATTGCTACACTCATAATTCGTCCGAGTTTTGAAATGGCTTCAAAAGAAGTATGTAGTCTTTTTTCGGAAAGCTCAATATTGGCGTATGTAACACGGCTAATAACTTCGTCACACTCGCTATTGAAGGCACGAAGCAACAGTTTTTGCATATCTTTTACCATTTTTTTGCCTTCGGATTTGCTTCCATTTACCGTCCAATTCATATTTCCGGTGACGGCTTGACCGTTTTTGATTAACGCTTTTTGGGTTTCTCTAATTTTGTTCAATCTCTCCTTATATGCCTCGGAGTTGACCATTTCATATTTGGGCTTATATAAAGCGAAATCTTGATATAAGAGCTGTTCTTCAACATCAATAAGCATCTTCTGCTTGGTATCAATTTTAGCTTTAATTTCGTCAAGATCGGTATTTGCCTTGTTTATGCTTTGGTTTATAGCATTTTCTTTACTTTGTAACTTGCGAATGTGGATTTCTAAGTTACAAGCATCTAACATTTCGGGTGTAAGAAGCTTCTTTGCATCTTCTAACTCTGCCAATAATCTTTCATTTTCTTTTTTGATTTTTGAAGCATGAAATATGTCCATTATTCCCATTTTGGTTGTCTCCTTTGTTTTTTTGTAGAAAAAGAGATTGAAAATATTTGTATAAGATTGTTAAATCATATAGCACTATTACAATCTAAGTAACTGCTTTTTCTTTGCATTAAATTCTTCTTGTGTAATAATTCCCTCATCTAATAACCATTTTAGATCGCTCAGTTCCTGTTTAATGTTTAGAGTTGTATAACTTGTGGAATTTATATGTTTTTGTTGCTCTTTTAACCATTTTTCGTCTTTGAAAACGCTCTGACTATTCATGAGCTCTACCAACTCTTGAATATTATCACGATCAGCTGTCAGTACTTGATAACACTTTGAGCCGGAAAAAATTTCGAGACCAAAATCCTTATAAAGAAGTTGAGTTATTTTAGAAATGTAAAGATCAAATCCGTACTTCGGCGCAAGTAGGATAATTCTAATATTGGTAATATATAATGTTCCCTCAAAATACTCGTTCACGTTTTCGCGAATAACCTGAGAATTTCCTCCACCAGTCCTTATTGAAACGCCCTTGGCGACTCGAAAGCTAACGCCTGCGCCTCCACTTGTCCGACCCGTAACAACATTCTTCTGATGAATAGCGCTTGCAGTATTACAATAATAACATACCTCGCCTTCATTAAGTGAAATATGAGGAGTTTCTACTATTAGTCGTTGCAATTTTTCTTCCGGTGAAATCTGCATATGTAATGGATTTTGTTCAACTATGTAATTATCCTCATTAACATTGCATAAGCAATTCTCAATTTTTATATCGTTTGAAACCAAAGTAAATTCTTCTTTTGATTTGCTAAAATTCACATTTATACGAACAGTGTCCATATCGTATGGAATATAAAAAAAGAAAACAGAATTTTTTCTTTTTCGCCACCATTTTAATGCTATTTCATGATTTCCATCGTTTAATGAACATTGCAACACGGAACCGTTTTTTATTACGCCGTAATCAATGCCATCGATAATAATATTACACGAAGCCAACGAAGCAACAAATTGCTTTTTTCTGGTTATTGTTAAATTACACATTCCTATATAAATGCCTCCTACAACATAGTTTTGTTTTGATATGATTTAATTATTATACCATAAAATTTTCCAATAGTAAACATGCACTGTTTTACGATAACAACAAACAAGAAAGGAGTGATGTTATTTGTTTGTTTAATAATTTTGAATCAGTAAAATCGACAGGAAAATGTGAAAATATATAAACAATGGGTTTTAAAATCAAGGCGAAGCCTTGTATATCATCAATTCTGCAAGGAATTGCATATCATCAAAACGAAGTTTTGTATATCATCATTGCGAAAGTTTTTGATACACGCTAAAGCGTGATGATATACAGTCCTGACGGACTGATGAGATACAACAATGGCAATTTTGCTATTGTTGATGATATACCATTGCTTTCGCAATGGATAAAAAAATCCAAGTCCGAAGACTTGGATTTTTTGGTCGAGGTGACAGGACTCGAACCTGCGGCATCTAGTTCCCAAAACTAGCGCCCTACCAACTGGGCGACACCTCGTTATTAAGTTGTTTTTGCGTCTGAAAACTGAAAAAAATTTCAATTGTGGGACAAACTGTGGTCAAAATCAAAAATTTAAGATTTTGAAAAAATTGTGATTGACTGAAAACCGCATAAATAAAGGGTTTTCAGGGTGGTGCAAAATTTCAGGAGTTTTAACTGCTGTGTGCTCCCAAAACTAGTGCGCTACCAACTGCGCCACACCTCGATATTAAGTTGTTTTCGCGCCCAAATTTTTAAAAAGTTTTTCAATTGTGGGACAAACTGTGGTCAAAATCAAAAATTTAAGATTTTAAAAAAATCGTGATTGGCTGAAAACCGCATAAATAAAGGGTTTTCGGGGTGGTGTATAATTTGAGAGTTTTAACTGCTATGTGCTCCCCGAATTAGTGCGCTACCAACTGCGCCACACCTTGATAGTTAGTTTTATCAAGTTTGTTTTAACTTGATTTTCACACAGCTTGGTTATTATATAATAAATAATGGAATTTGTCAACAAAAAACTTGAAATTAGGGTGAGAT
>JBGVIT010000082.1:0-44880 GCA_045128915.1 Clostridia bacterium | reverse complement strand
GTTTTTACAATTATGAAAGAATACAATTAAAAACAAAACTGACACCGTTTGAAAAACGATGTCAGTATGTTGCTTAAACTTAATATTTATGCCATAGGCACTCTTTTTTGTGCTGTCCGCACAAAATGGTGCAGTTCAATTAAACACTCTCTATTGTTTTATAATAAACATAAAATGTAATAGAAAAGATATATTGAGAACACTTTTTATGTAAAATAATCTATGATATAATCGAATTGTACAGTATAACCAAATTTATAATATTTGCAATTAGTTGTTGAAAAAAGAAAGATTTTGTTGTATAATAAAATGTGATAAATTCTACGGAGGACTGAAATGAAAAAGTTTATATCATTGATTTTTTGCATTGCTTTAATGCTTACCAATACAATTTCTTATGCAGATGTTTATGTTGAGGAGGATAGCTTTGAAGCGCCGTCTATTGAAGCAGAATCCGCTATTTTGATGGACATGAAATCAGGTCGTGTAATATACAGTAAAAATCCTGATGAACAGCTTTATCCCGCATCTACAACTAAAATAATGACAGGTATTCTTGCCCTTGAGCTTGGTAATCTTTCAGACGTTGTAACCGCTGATGTTGCATCGCTGGCGCCTATTACAAACGAGGATTCTCATATGGGTATCTTAATCGGCGAAAATCTTACTATGGAACAGCTTATAAACGGCATGATGATATATTCTGCAAATGATGCGGCTAATGTAATCGCAACTCATATTTCAGGAACAAGTGAGCATTTTGTCGAGCTTATGAACCAGAAGGCACACGAGCTTGGAGCTACCAACACTAATTTCACAAACACCTACGGAATACATGACGATAACCACTATACATCTGCAGCAGACCTTGCGATTATGGCAAGATATGCAATGCAGAATGAGAAATTCAGAGAAATAGTAGGCAGAAAGGTTTATAACATTCCGCCCACAAATAAATACACAACAGAGCGTGTTCTTCCGAGTACAAATCTATTTATAGGAACAGCAAGAACGCCTAAGTATTATTACAGCGTTGTAAACGGTATCAAAACGGGACATACAAGCAATGCAGGCTACTGCCTTGTTTCAAGCGCTGAATATAACGGTACGGAACTTTTGTGTGTTGTCATGAAGTGTAAGAATCAGGAGGTTTGTTATACTAACTCAAAAGACCTGCTTAAATACGGCTTCGACAACTATAAGTATCAGACCATAGCAGTTGCAGGTGAGGTTGTATCTGATTCTAAGGTATATGAAGCAAAAGATGATGAACGTGTGGCATTTACCGTAACAGAAGATGTTTCAGCACTTTTGCCTTCCCAGCTTGACATTAGTGAAACAGTTGAAAAGATTGTAGATATTCCCGAAGTAGTAAAAGCTCCTATCAAAAAAGGTGATGTAATAGGTAAAGTATCGTATAACTACAAAGGCACCATGATAGGATACAGCGATTTGGTTGCTACAAATGATGTGGAGCGTAATAATCTGTTGTTTATTTTCCACTTGATTGTAGCGGTTCTTACAAGTCCGTTTTTCTTGATACCTGCCATTTTAATAATTGTTTTGTTTATCATAAGAGGAATAAACATTCGTAAGCAGGAAAGACTTAAGAGATTAAGACGGCTTCATTCAAAACAATCAAAAAAACAAGTGCGCAGCGGAACAAGAAGACCGGTAAACACGAGGTTTGAAGATACAGAAAACAGACGTCGCAGTCCTGACCGGAATTACAGAAGGAAATAAATCCGGTGTGTGATTTACAGACCGCCAGAGGCGGTCTGTTGTGTTATGAAAGGAACTATTATGAAAAGTGTACTTATTACCGGCGGAAGCCGTGGTATTGGGAAAGCTTGTGTTAAGCTGTTTTCTCAAAATGGTTGGAGAGTGTTTTTTACCTATGTAAAAAATGAGGCATGCGCTAAGCAGACTGCGGATGAGTGTGGTGCTGTTATGATTAAATGTGACGTAAGCAAAAAACAAGATGTAGAAAAGCTTGGATCAACCATTGAGCAATACGGCGTAGCTTTGGATTGCATAGTAAATAATGCAGGTATTGCAGAGCAGATTTTGTTTGTGGACATAACTGAACAGCAATGGGACAGAATGTTTGATGTAAATATCAAAGGAATGTATCTTACCACAAAACAGTTCATTTCCAAAATGATAAATCGCCATAGCGGTAGCATAGTTAATATATCATCAGTATGGGGGCTTGGTGGCGGAAGCTGTGAGGTTCATTATGCAGCTTCAAAGGCCGCAGTAATTGGATTTACAAGAGCTTTAGCAGACGAAATGGGGCCGTCGGGAATACGTGTGAATTGTGTTGCTCCAGGTGTTATTGATACTGATATGAACGGACATTTATCAGCTGATGACATGGACGAATTAAAGAATGAAACTCCGCTTTTTTCTATTGGTACACCTGAGCAGGTAGCAGCTACGGTGTATTTTCTTGCAGATAGCGAAAGCTTTATAACGGGCGAGGTCATAAAAGTAAGCGGCGGCTTCTAAAAAAATCTTGATTTTTTATACATTTAATGGTATAATGAGTTTGCAAAGCAAACTCAATGAATAGTGAAAAATGAATAATGAACAATTAAGGAACAAATGCTACGCATTTGAATTAAAAGAAAATCGCCAAGCGATTTTCAACCGCAATTATTCATCATTCATTATTAATTATTCATTTAAAATCAGTGTCATCTAAATCGTTCGCTAAGTATTTTTATGCTTTATAATTATGCATTAACTAATGCAGAGGGGGGAATATTATGCAAAGGCTTGCAGTTATTCCGAATACAACCAAAGATCCGGAACTGTCTGTAACAAAACAGATAGTAGATTTGTTATGCAAAAGAGCAACAGTTGTGCTTCCTGAACAATTCAGGGGCGAGATTAATGATTGTGAATTTGTCGAAGATGTAAATGTTGGTGCTGACGCTGCCATAATTGTAGGCGGTGACGGAACAGTTATCGGTGCGGCGCTTCCGTGTGCTAAAGCAGGAGTGCCTATGCTCGGCGTTAATATGGGACGGATTGGATTTATGTCCGAGGTTGAGCTTTGCTCATTATCCGATGCAGTAGAATGTTTATTAGACGGTGATTATACAATAGAAACCCGTATGATGATGGACGTGGAAATCATCCGTACAAATGGCGATAAAATGTTGTTTCACGCATTAAACGATGCTGTGGTGGAAAAAGCACGTGGAATAAATCTTATAGGAATTGAGCTTTTTTCAGGGGATGAAAAAATCATACAATACGTTGCAGACGGTATTATAATATCAACTCCAACCGGCTCGACGGGTTACAACTTGTCTGCGGGCGGTCCGGTAGTAAATCCCCTTATGTCGCTTTTTATTGCAACGGCAATATGCCCGCATATGCTTACAGCGCGTCCGGCTGTGTTGCCTGATGACAAACCAATAGTTATAACATCCGGCTGCGGTGTGTGCAAGAGAGCAAGTGCATCAGTTGACGGAAAGGTTGTATGTGAAGTGGAGCCGGGAGATAAAATCATAATCACAAAATCCCAATACTCCGCAAAGCTTATAAAAACAATAAGACGCTCATTTTATGATACTTTGATAGAAAAACTTCTTTAATACGGAAGGTGGTACCTGAATATGAAAAATTCCAGACAAGAAATGATACTTAACATCATAAAAGAAAACAAAGTAAGAACTCATGAAACTTTAGTCAGTGAGCTTTCAAAGTGTGGCATTTATGTAACTCAGGCAACTGTTTCAAGAGATATAAAAGAGCTTGGTATAGTAAAGGTCCCTGACAGTCAGGGTTCAATTTATGCCGTTTCTGCAAGATGGGATAATCCGCTCAGAAAATATGCGGCAGACGTTGAATCTGTTACGGAAGCTGGAAATCTTATTATAATACGTACTCATCCCGGCATGGCATCGGCTGTGGCAGCGGCTGTGGACAAGGAAATGCATAACGAAATTGCAGGCTCAATCGCAGGAGATGACACTATTTTTGTAGCTGTGGCGTCTGTTGAATCAGCTGAACGTATAACAGAGAAGCTTAATAAATATTTCACTTTAAACCCGTAATTTTGGAGAGATAATAATGCTCAGAGAGTTGTATATAAAAAACGTAGCCGTTATTGAGGATGTACATATCCAATTCGGAAGCGGTCTTAACGTTCTTACCGGCGAAACAGGCGCAGGTAAGTCAATTATAATTGATTCAATCAATATGATTTTAGGCGAAAGGTCCAGCCGTGATTTTGTGCGCCATAATACTGACAAAGCAAGAGTTCAGGCTGTGTTCGACACTACGCCTGAGGTAATGGCTATGTGTGAGGAATTGGGCGCGGACATAGAAGATGAATCAGTAATACTTTCAAGAGATATTACAGCAGACGGCAAGAGCAGCGCAAGAATAAATGGTGTTGTTGTGCCATTATCATCAATGAAAACAATAGCATCCATGCTGGTTAATATTCATGGTCAGCACGATAACCAATCCTTATTGTCACCTGTGCGCCATGTTGAGTTTCTTGACGAATTTGCAAAGAACGGAGATGTGGCACAAAGCTACTCGGAAATTTTTAATAAACTTAAAGACCTTCGCGAAAAAATCGCAGACCTTACTACCGGCGAGCGTGAAAAGGCAGAACGAGCAGACCTTTTAAGTTTCCAGATAGACGAAATAACAGCTGCGGCTGTTGAAGAGGGAGAAGATGAGGAGCTTGAAGCTTTAAGAGAACGTATATTAAATGCAGAAAAAATATCTCAAAGCGCAAATCATGCATACGCCGCGCTGTATAATTCAGATGGTTCAGGCTGTGCATACGATGCTGTATCTGCGGCTGTTTCTCAGCTTCAGTCTGTGGCAGAATATGCAGATGCATTGAATGATGCATATTCAGCCCTTGAAGAAGTTAAGTATATTATTGAAGATACCGCCCATTGTGTCCGAAGCTTTGCAGATACGGTTGAATATGATAAGGATTTGCTTGAAAATACAGAGCGAAGGCTTGACCTTATAAACAAGCTTAAGAGAAAATACGGCTCAAATATAACCAAGATACACGAGTACTGTGCCGAGGCAGAGAAAGAACTTGAGATGATTTCGGATATAGACGGAGCAATCGCAAAGCTCACAGAGGAAGAAAAACAGCTTTCATCTGAGCTTTTATCTGCGGCTGAAAAATTGACCGAAACAAGAAAAAAAGCGGCTGTCGAGCTTAATATTAAAATTACTGAGGCGCTTCACGAGCTTAATATGGAGCATGCTGAATTTGCCGTAAGTGTGGAACAGACACAGCCAATGTCAAACGGTGCGGATTCTGTTCAATTCCTTATCAGGACCAATGGCGGAGAGCCTTTGAAGCCGCTGACCAAAATAGCATCAGGCGGTGAGCTTTCAAGATGTATGCTTGCTCTTAAGTCCATACTTTCCGACAGCGTTGATACAATGATTTTTGACGAAATTGATACGGGTGTTTCAGGTCTTGCAGCTAAAAAAATTGCAGTAAAGCTTTTTGAAATATCAAATAATAAGCAAGTTTTGTGTATAACTCATTTACCGCAGCTTGCGTCAATGTGTGATCATCATTATCTCATCCTGAAAAGCGAATCGGAAACTTCTGCAAAAACGTCTGTAACAGAGCTTGACGAATCAGGCAGAATAAATGAAATTGCAAGACTTTCAGGAGGGGACCTGACCGAAGCATCAAAGGCTCATGCAAAAGAATTGCTTTTCGGCTGTGACTCATACAAAAGGAGGAAACGCACTTGAAACAAACAGGCAGAGTTTTATCAGTATCAGGGGAACAGACCGTGATTTCTGTAATAAGGCAAACTGCGTGCGGAGATAGCTGTGCTTCTTGTTCTGCAAAGTGTTCATTAAAAGATACAACCGTAGTTGCCCACAGTATTGACGGCATAGAAAAAGGTGATACGGTTATTTTTGAAATGGCTGCGTCAAAGGTTCTTTTCGCAGCCTTTCTTGTTTATATCACACCCTTGATAGTATTGCTTATTGCATATTTTATAGGAGCAATGATGGGATTTAGCGAGGGCGTGTGTGCGCTTTTTGGTATAGGAGCTATGGCATTGTGGTTTTTGGTAGTTTATTTTATAGACAAAAAGCTTCTTAAATATTATAAGCATACAATAGTTAATAAGGTAGAAGGAGAAATCTGATGTACGGCTATGAAGTATTTCATGAAGAACTTATGGATACTCTTATAAAAGCAGTCCGTGACGGCAAAAGCCCGCATTCTTTTATTTTTGAAGGTGATGCAGGTATGGGTAAGCATATTGCGGCAGAGCTTCTTGCAGCAAGTATATGCTGCGGGGCATCCAACAGTCCGTGCGGAAACTGCAAATCGTGTGTTATGGCGAAAGGCGGAACACATCCGGACATAAAACACGTTGTACCTGAAAAAGACAAAAAATCAATAGGCGTTGAAGTGATGCGTGCAGTTAATGCCGACACTTTAATAAAGCCTTTTTTCTCAACAAAAAAAGTATATATTATAGAGGGAGATTTGCTCACTCAGGAAGCGCAGAATGCTTTTTTGAAAACACTTGAGGAGCCACCGCTTTACGCAGCATTTATAATAGTTGCTTCAGATATGAGCAAGCTGTTGCAGACTGTAATTTCCAGATGTGCCCAAATTCATTTTCCGGGCGTGTCCGCTTCCAGAATGAAAAAGCATCTTGAACAGTCATATCCGGGAATGAGCAGTTCATTTCCTTTTTATATAAGCTATGCAAACGGTAATCCCGGAAGGCTCGACACTCTTTTAAACAGCTCGGAGTTTTCCATACTTCGTGATGAATGTTACAAAGCAGTATCGGGAATACTTTCTAATGACTATGGTGAGGCGTTTGATGTATCGGAATTTTTTGAGCAAAGCAAGGAACAGCTCACTGACATTCTTGATGTGATGATGCTGTTTTTAAGAGATATTCTGTTTATTCAGGAGGGAATGACTTCGATGGTAGTAAACTCAGACTATACAGAAAAGCTCAGAAGTATTTCAGGTGTCGCCCAAACTACCGGAATAATAGCCGCAGCAGAAGCCATTTCAGTATGTGGAGAAATGCAAAAAAGAAATATCGGTGCAAAATATATCGGAATGTATCTTGCCCTGAAAGTAAAGGAAGAACGTCGTTGAAGGAATTAGTATATAAATTAAGTAATATGCGGGGAGTTTCAGGATTTGAATACAGCTTCTCTGATGAAGTAAAGAAAATAATGGAGCAATACTCTCCGGAATGTTTTACAGACTGTCTTGGAAATGTTGTTGGTGTAATCAGGTGCGGTCTTGAAAATGCTCCAAAGGTTATGATTGAGGGGCATATTGATGAAATCGGACTTATGGTATCTGATATTGATGACAAGGGTTTTATAAGCTTTGTAAGCGTGGGCGGAATAGATGAAAGAATTCTCCCATCATCAGAGGTTATAGTTCATGGCACAAAGGATATAAAAGGTGTAATTGGTGCAAAGCCACCTCATTTGCAGACAGCGGATGAGAGCAAGAAGCCTATGAAGATTGAGGACATGGCTGTTGATACAGGATATACTTATGATGAGGTTTCCAAATTAGTTAAAATCGGCACTCCCATTACCTTTGAACAGTCCGTTGGGGAAATGTGCAGCGGAAGCATAAGTCTTAAAGCTCTTGACGACAGAGCCGGAGTTGGTATTGTAATTGATGTGCTTAGAAGACTGCGTAATGAAAACCTCAAAGCCGATATGTATTTTGTTGCTACGGTTCAGGAGGAGGTAGGTCTAAGAGGCGCGAAAACAGCTGCAAATCTTATAAATCCTGATATATGTATAAGCATTGACGTGTGTCATGGTATCACTCCGGACAATAGCGAGGATGCTTTTGAATGCGGCTCGGGAGTTGTTATTTCAAAAGGCCCCAATATTCATCCCAACTTGGGCAGACGTCTTATCGACATAGCCTCTGATAATGATATACCCTTTGAGATTGAAGTTGAGGGCGGAAACACCGGTACAAATGCATGGGCAATTCAGTTATGCGGTGCAGGTGTTGCAACGGCGCTTTTGTCCATACCCCTTAAGTATATGCACAATCCGGTTGAAACTGCAAGGCTTTCTGATATGGAGGCAGCATCTGATTTGTTAGTGACATTCGCATTGGGACTTGATGAAAATACGGAGGAATGGCTATGCTTATAGAAAAGCTATGTAACGCAAGCGGAGTGAGCGGTGACGAGGGCGAAATAAGAGAAATTCTAAAATCATTTGCGAAGCCGTATGCGGACGAGATTATAACAGACAGTATCGGTAATCTTATCGTATTCAAAAAGGGAAAAGACAGCTCAAAAAAAATAATGCTAACAGCTCACATGGACGAAGTGGGATTTATAATTTCCGCAATAACAGATAAAGGCTATCTGAAATTCAAGACTGTGGGCGGTATTGATACAAGAGTATTGCTTGGCAAGAGAGTAGTTTTTAGAAACGGAATAAAGGGCATAATAGGTATTAAAGCAATACATCTGTTATCTAAAAGCGAGCTTGAAACAGTTCCTAAAATCAAAGACCTTTATATTGATATTGGCGCAGACTCAAAGGAAACTGCAAAGGAGTATGTAAGCATTGGCGACTATGCCACATTCGATACAACTTTTGAACAGATTGGTACATCACGCATTAAGGCGAAAGCCATTGACGACCGCGCGGGCTGTGCAGTTGTTGCAGATGCATTAAAGAGTGAATGTGAGTATGATTCATATTTTTGTTTCACTACTCAGGAAGAAGTGGGACTTCGGGGGAGTGCTGTGTGTGCAGAACGTATTAAACCTGATGTTTCTTTAGTTCTTGAAGCAACAACCTGCTCGGACGTTCATGGTACAAAACCCGGTCAGGAAGTAACGGTCTGCGGTGGAGGTATTGCATTTTCGTTTATGGATTCAGGCACCATAACAAACAGACAGTATCTTGACAGTCTTATTAAATTGGCAGAGGAAAATAACATTCCGTATCAACTTAAGAAAACAACGGCAGGCGGGAATGATGCAGGCAGAATACATCTTGCCGCAGGCGGCATATTGTGTGCAAGCGTATCTGTGCCGTGCAGATACTTACATTCGCCGGCAGGCGTTGCTGATATGGGCGATATTAATGCAATGTCTGATTTTGTGAAGCTTTATTTGAGAGAAATTGGAGGAATAATGAAATGGAATTGCTCAGAAAACTAACAGAATGTTATGGCCCCTCCGGCAGAGAAAATAAAATAGCTGAATTAATAATTTCAAGTATCAAAGATTTTTGTGACGATATCAGAATAGATGCACTTGGAAACGTAATTGCAAGAAAAGGCAAAGGCGGCAAGAAAATTATCGTATGCGCCCATATGGACGAAATCGGTGTTGTTATAACTTATAAAGACGATAAAGGTTTTTTAAGATTTGCATCAGTAGGCGGACTTCGCACTAAAGACTTGGTAGGAAGACGTGTAGTTTTCTGTGACGGAACAATAGGCGTAATCGGAACAGATGATGCAGAGGAAAAGTATGCAATAAATAAGATGTTTATTGATACGGGCAATAAAGGCAATATAAATCCCGGCGATATGGCAGTATTTTGTGGTTCGTTCTATGAAACTGACGAAATAGTAATTTCTAAAGCCCTTGATAACAGAGCCGGCTGCTATGTTGCCATTGAAGCTATGAAAAAGCTTGAAAATCCAAAGAACGAAATATACTTCGTGTTTACAGTTCAGGAGGAAGTAGGACTTAGAGGTGCAAAAACTGCGGCATATGGAATAGATGCTGATTATGCATTGTCGGTTGATGTGACAGATGTAGGTGATACTCCATCAAAGAACGTCATGGCAGTTAAGCTTGGTGGCGGCGCTGCAATTAAGGTTATGGACAGGTCAGTAATCTGTCACAGCGTGGTTCGGGATACACTTTTTAAGCTGGCTAATGAAAGCAAAATACCATGCCAAACTGAAGTTCTGACACATGGCGGAACTGACGCAGGCGCTGTTCATACAACCGGCTCAGGAATTATGACAGGTGCTATTTCAATTCCAACCCGCTATATTCATTCCCCGTCGGAAATGATTAATAAAAATGACCTTGATAATTGTACAAAGCTACTATGTGAGTTTCTTAATATGTAAAAAGTGGTGTTGCTTTTAGCAACACCACTTTTCAGTATTCTGCGGTGACCACACGCTCTATGGAGCAAAGGTCTTTTATTTTTCTGATATTTTTAAAATCTTTCTGACATAAAGAAGCTACCGAATCTGCCTGGTCATGTCCTACTTCAAACATCAAAGCTCCGTTTTTGTTGAGAATAAGCGGCGCAATGTTTATAATCCGTCTGTAAAAGTCCAAACCGTCATCGCCACCGTCTAACGCTGTAAACGGTTCATAATCCTTTACGGTTGTGTCTAAACCGTAAATATCCTTTGTAGGAATGTAGGGAGGGTTTGAAACTATAATATCAAACTTCCTCTCAGGGTACTCTTTTAAAATATCACAGTTGATAAATTCAACATTCACGCCGTTTTCTTCGGCGTTTCTTTTTGCCACCTCAAGTGCCGCCTTGCTTATATCAACGGTTGTTACTGCACATTTACTGCAGTAGCGGGCGATGCTTATAGCAACGCAGCCCGAACCGGTGCCTATATCAAGAACGTTCAGTTTTTTATCTTTAATATATTCACATGCCGTTTCTACAAGGATTTCGGTGTCCTGGCGCGGAATAAGCACATCAGGTGTTACATGGAATTTCAGGGACATAAATTCTGTCATTCCTACCACATACTGAAGGGGTTCGCCGCCTTTGATGCGGTTCGCCATGTTAATAAGCTTATCTGCCTCATTTTGCGGAAGTTCCAAACTATCTTTCAGTAAGTAATCAGTATATGAAATGTTAAGTACAGCCGTTATAAGAAGCTGTGCATCGTGAAGTCCCAAAATGTTTTCGATTTCCTTTTTTATTTTCCGGATTACCATTTATCTTCGTTTTTATCCTCCGGAATTACGCTATTTATTGATTCTATTGCAACCTCAATCTGGGATTCGTCAGGCTCTCTTGTGGTAAGCTTCTGAAGCCATAATCCCGGTTTTGTAAGAAAGGCAACACATTTGTTTTTGCTTCTTCCTGCAAGCTTGATTATTTCATATGATATGCCTGCAACCACCGGCAGAAGTGCCAATCTCATAAGTATTCTTGGGATAATTGACGTTCTTGGAAGTAGCGAGAATATTATAATGCTCACAATCATAACAAAAAGCAAAAAGCTTGTTCCGCATCTTGGGTGAAGTCTTGAATGTTTTTTTACATTTTCAATCGTAAGTTCTTCGCCTGCTTCATAGCACGCAATAGATTTATGCTCTGCCCCATGATATTCAAATACTCTCTTAATATCCTTCATCTGTGCAACCAAAGCAAGATAAGAAATGAAAATAATCATTCTTATGATTCCTTCGCAAAGGCTTGTAAATGTTCTTGTACCTACAAATGATAATGATTTAAGTATCGTTTCAATTCCTCTTGTTATTACAGTTGGGAGAAGAATAAAAAGACCGACGCTCATAAATATTGATATAATAAGTGAGAAATATATTACTATATCTTTGATTTTATCTCCAAGCTTATCTTCAAGCCACTTTTCAAACTTACTCGGCTCTTGTTCTTCCTCAAGGTCTATAAACTCTGCAGAAAACATAAGAGCCTTTATACCTATTACCATGCTTTCAAAGAAGTTAACACAGCCTCGGATAATTGGCAGCTTGCAGATTTTGTTCTTTTTCTTTGTTCCGTTTTCGTCTATTTTGCAGATTATTTCGCCGTCAGGTTTTCTCACAGCTACCGCAGTTTTGTGCGGACCTCTCATCATTACACCTTCCATTACGGCTTGACCGCCGATAGAAGTTATGTGATTTTCTTGTGTTTTATCAGACATTTTAAAAATCCTTTCATTTTGATTTTTGAATTCTTGGTGAAATTTGTCGTATATAATAGCTTATAACATACGATAAAAGCACGTCATATGCTGTAAGTATAACCGCAGAAATGAATATATTATATAAATCAAGTCCTAAACTCTCTGTTACCAGCTTAATCACTATTGAAATGGCAATAAAATATATCTCTTTCAAAATCCATTCCCAAACAAGATTATTCTTTCTTTCAATGATTGATTTAAGAGAGGGATAATAACAAAAACAAATGCAGTAAAATATGATTATCACACCTGCTAAGCCTGATTTCGGAAGCATCAAAGCTGCAATGACAGCAGATGAAACTCCTGAAATTAATGCGGTTTTAGGTGATTTTGACTCAATATTCAATATGCATGGTACAAACGATGCCAAAAATCCAAGACTGAGCTTTCCCGTAGGGATAACAGAGCATATGAGAAGTAACAGTACCGATATGCAGCACCCCATAGCACCAATGGTAAGTTCCTTTGTTTTCAGCATATCAATACACCTCTTAACAGCATGAAATCAAATCGCCGCCCATACATTCACAGCAGCAATCTGCGCACATCAGGTTAGTGCAACAGCTGCAAGGATCTGTGCCGCAGCCTGACATTGTGTCAAACTGACGGTATGATGTGTTTCTGTTTTCGATATTATTAAGTGTTGCTCTGTATTCTGCATTATTAGGTTCCATTTGAACTGCAGTTCTGATGTTCTGAATTCCTGAATCATACATTCCCATATTGATGTTGCAAAGACCTGTAAGATAGTACCATTCGGCACTTCGCGGAAGCTGGTTAAGCATAGAAATTGCAGCAGGAAACTGTCTCATTCTTATGAGCATACGTACTGACTGAAATGACGGAGCGCCGGTTGTATTATAACCGCCATTCCATCCGGCGTTTTGGTTTGTATAACCGCCGTAATTGGTATTTCTATAACTTCCTGAGCCTTTGTTTGTTAGCATATCGTAGGCTTTGTTTATTTCCTTAAGCTTTTCTCCTGCAAGGTCAGCAAGTGGGTTGTTGACGTACTTGTCGGGATGATACTTTTTTACAAGCTCTTTGTATGCCTTTTTGATTGTTTCTTCATCAGCGCCTTCAGGTACGCCGAGTACTTCATATGGATTCAAATTTTACACATCCTTAATTATTATGTTATGGCAGTGCCGAGAATATGGTCCTGCTTAGTCTTAAGACTTGTATATAAAATGTTTTTCAGGATTTCTTCGTTTTTGTATATTTTCAGAAGATTAAATCCCGAAACCGCATTATCAAGCGTGAAGGTAAGAGAATCGTTAAGCCTTTGTGAAAGCTGTTTTTTATACTTTTCAAAATCCTCGTTATCCTGCGGCATCAGCGGATTGTATCTTTTTTTCTTCATATCTGCTTCCAAATCGCAAAAAGCATCTATAACATATATCCATCTGCCTATATTATACCCAAGCCATGCAGCAGGCCGCTTATTTTCTCCTATAAAGTCAGGAGAAAATAGTTCTGAAGTTATCTTTGCAAAACAGTCAGCAGTAAGGTCAATGTCAGTTACCTTTTCTTTTTCAAGCATTGAAAGCTGTTTTAAATGTTCCTTTATGCTGTTTGCAAGAGCTGGATATTTTTTTGCAGCTTTTTTGTAGGAGCTTTTATAAACCAAAAGTCCTATAAGCGCTTTTATAGAATGGTCATCATGAAGGTCATCCTTCATTTTGCTGTAATATAAAAGGCAAGAGGCGTTGGCTGCATAATCAACAGCAGGATCATTTACTATATATTTTCTCTTTGTAAGAGGGTGTGCAATACATGGACGCTCTTTGAGTTCGGGGACTTTATGAGAAAGAGAACTCAAAAGAACTGCAAGAAATGTCATATCATAGCTTAGTCCCAGCCTTGAGCTTTGAGAACAGCTTTTACCCAGACTGTGGCACAGCCCGCAGTAGTATGACCTGAACAGCATATAGTCTTTAACTTTCAGTTCGTCTTTTAGTATATTGACATATCCGAACATAATGTACACCCCATTATATTATTAATAATAAGTATATATCCAAATTCGTCAAAATTCAAGGACTTTTCTGAAAATTTATATTATGTTCATATTTTTGTATATAGTCCCGACAAAAGGAAATAATAATTATAAAAACATGAAGGAATTGATAAAAATGAACATGAGCGAAAAAGAATACGGAGAATATGTAAAGAAGAAAACAAAAAACTCTCCCATTTTCAAAAATTGTATAAACGCCTTTTTGTTCGGCGGTGCAATATGCACCTTGGGGCAGGTAATATTCAATGTTTATAACAGCTTTGGATGGAGTGAGAAAAATGTTGCACTCGCAACCTCTGTTACCTTAATTTTTCTTGGTGCGTTGCTCACCGGTCTTGATATTTATCCAAAGCTTGCAAAAAGAGCAGGTGCAGGAACGGTAGTTCCCATTACGGGATTTGCAAACTCTGTGGTTTCTCCTGCCATTGAATCAAAAACCGAAGGGTATGTGCTTGGTGTTGGTGCGAAAATTTTCACCATTGCAGGTCCGGTTATTCTGTACGGTACTCTGGCATCGGTAATATGCGGCATAGTTTATTATATAGGCAGTCTTATGTAATAATAATCATTATGTGATCATATAATATGTTATAACGCCCGGAAGGAGTTGAAACAATGTATGATTATGAAATGCTGAAAAAAGAAATCAACAGCCTTAACCCCATAGCTACTGAGGTTGTTTCTATAGGAAAATCCATTATGGGCAGGGATTTATACTGTCTTAAAACAGGCAGAGGAAGTAAAAAGCTTGTAATCACCGGAGCGCATCATGGATTAGAATACATAACCTCGCGATTTCTTATGATGTTTGCAGGAAGATTCAATCGTTCGCTGATGGAGGGTGCACAGCTGTGTGGATATGATACGAGAAAAATATTTACAGAGCTTACAGTCTATATTATACCCATGGTTAATCCCGACGGTGTAGATATTGCAGTAAACGGACTCGATATAACAAACGAAGTTCATCGTCAGCTTATAAGCCGAGTGGGAATACATAGCTTCAGGAAGGTATGGCAGTCTAATGCATCAGGTGTTGACCTTAACCACAATTATGACGCCATGTGGCATAATACAGTTGACCATCCGGGACCGACTCTTTACGGAGGTAAGTATCCCGAAAGCGAGCCGGAAACCGTCGCTATATGCAGATTTCTTGAAGAGAACAATCCGGACATGCTTATTTGCTTCCATTCACAAGGCAAAGAGATATATTATGACTTTGACGGTACAGTCCAGAAGCGGTCAGAAGAAATAGCGAAAAAAATGGCATTTGCGGGAGGCTATACAGCAACAGCGCCTACGGGAACAGCATCCTATGGCGGCTGTAAGGATTGGTTTATAAAAGAGTTTGGCAAACCCGGCTTTACGGTTGAAATGGGATTGGGAAAAAATCCTTTGCCTGCAGAAAATGCAGAAGATTTATTTGATGAAAATGCAGCAATAATTCTTACGGGCATTAATGAGCTTATTAATTCTTAGAAAATATGCAAACCGTTGATTGAACGGTTTGCGTATTTTTATTGAATAATTTATTAAATTTATATTAAACACTTGCAATTTGCATCAAATAATAGTATGATATAAAGAGTGAGAGTTTCTTTCACATTCTGTATTTTGAAGGGAGCAAAACTGACTATATGAAAAAAAGCTTGTGTGTGGTATTCGGAGGACAATCTCCGGAGCATGATATATCACTTAAATCCGTTACATCGGTTATACGTAACCTTGATAAGAATAAATATGATATACATATGCTGGGTATTACAAAGGACGGAAAATGGTTTCTTTATACCGGCGACTATAACAAAATAGAAGGCGGCTTCTGGGAGCAGGACACAGAGCATTTAACTAAAGCTGTTATATCCCCTGACTCATCCGACGGCGGTATAATTGTTTTTGACAATGCACAGGTGAGGACAATAAAGCTTGATTGTATTTTTCCTGTTCTTCACGGTGAATACGGTGAAGACGGAACAATTCAGGGCTTGTTCGAGCTTAGCGGCATAAAGTATGTTGGCGTAGGCGTTGCAGGCAGTGCAAACTCTATGGACAAAACTTTGTCAAAAATAGTTTTTGCAGATGCAGGTATTCCTCAGGCAGAGTGGGTAACTGTCAATAAAGGTGATGACTACGAGGCAAAGGTAACGGAGATAGAATCAAAAATCGGTTATCCCTGCTTTGTAAAGCCGGCATCAACCGGTTCATCTGTTGGTGTAGGTAAAGCATCCGACAAGGCTCAGCTTATGTCAGCTATTGAATATGCAATGGAGTTTGGCAGAAAGGTGCTTGTTGAAGAGAATATTGACGGCAGAGAAGTTGAGTGCGCAGTTTTAGGTAACTTTGATGCAAAAGCTGCAGAGGTGGGCGAAATTGTGCCTACAGTTGAGTTTTATGACTTTGATGCAAAGTATAACGATAATTCAACACAGCTTCATATTCCGGCACATATTGATGCAGGAGCAAGAGAGCAGATTCGTGAATATGCAGTAAGAGCTTTCAGGGCTATGGACGGATGCGGTCTTTCAAGAGTTGACTTCTTCATAAGAAACAGCGACGGCAAAATTATACTAAACGAAATCAATACCCTTCCCGGATTTACAAATATAAGTATGTATCCAAAATTATGGGACGCTTGCGGACTTGGCTACGAGGAGCTTCTCGATAAGCTTATTGAGCTTGCAGATGAAAGATTCAAATAATATGGACAATTCAAGAAAAAATGTTACCCTAAATGTATGTACGATACAAAAGGACAAAGACGGGAAATCAACTATAGAAGCTTCATATGATGGTGTTATGTATTATAAATCAGGAGTTTTCTATGTGTTTTATACTGAATACTCAGAAGATGGGGAAGAAACTGCCAAGTGCAGATTAAAGCTTGATCATGATGAGGTTGAAATCAAGCGTGAGGGTGCATACGGCTCAAGACTGTCATTCAGGCAGGGCAGCAGTTTTAAAAGTATGTACAACACCCCTTACGGCTCTATGCCCGTTGAGATTAAAACAAAAAAATGTATAAACGCTGTGGATAATCAGGGAGGTAAAATTGTTCTTGACTATCATATGTCCATAGCAGGTAATGAATTTGATAACAATGTAGCAATAATACTACAAATCATCGAAGATGAAAGGAAATAATATGACTATAAAAAAAATAACTGCGTTTTTTGCTGCGCTTTCTCTTTTATTAGGAACAAGCTCAGCGTTTGCAGAAAATGAAACAAGTGACCGTTATAATGTGTTTGAGCAGGTTGCAGGCTATATTTCTACATATTATATCGACGAGTCGCTGACTGACCAGCAGATTATGAACAATGCTGTATCAGAGTATTTAAAGGATGATGACGAAAAGCTTGTAGGACTTCTTAAAAGTATGCTATCAGCCCTTGATCCTTACTGTGAGTTTTTTACGGCAGAAGAGTACAGATCATTTGTCAACGACCTTAACAGAACCTTTTACGGTATAGGCGTAAGAATTGAGTTTATAGATAACTATGTAATGGTTGCAGGTTTTACATCTGGTAGCGGTGCAGAAACCGCAGGCATTGAAGTTGGCGATAAAATATCCAAGGTCAACGGCGAAAATATGTATGGCAAAAATACTACATATGTCCGCAATGCCATTGTAGGTGAGCTTGGAACGGAAGTTGAAATAACAGTTCTTCGTGGAAATAACGAAATAACTTATAAGGTTGTGCGCGGTGAAGTTAATGAAGATACTGTAAATTACATTAAAATATCAGATAAAGTAGCATATATCAGCGTCATTGATATGTCGGACAACACTCCTCAGGAGTTTAAAGCGGCACTTGAAAATGCAGATAAGGATGGGATAAAGAATATCATCCTCGACCTTCGTAATAATGGCGGCGGATACCTTTCGTGCGCTATTGATATGGCATCTCTTGTAGTGCCTAAGGGAGTAATAGTTGATACTATCTACCGTCAGCCTTTTATGAATCAGACGTATTATTCAAATCTTAAAAGCTGTAAATATAATTTCAACGTGTTGGTAAATGAATATACAGCAAGTGCTGCAGAGATTTTTGCAAGCGCTGTTCAGGATTCCGGAGTTGGAAAAATAATCGGTGTTAATACTTTTGGTAAGGGAATAATCCAAAGCTCATTTCCTCTTTCAAACGGTTCAGTTTTTAAATTAACAGTAGGACATTATGTAACTCGAAACGGTAAAGAAATCAACGGAGTAGGACTTACGCCCGACGTTGAGGTAAAAAATGAAGCAGTAACCATTAATTTGTCGGAATATACGCCTTTTACGTTTAAAAACAAATGGCATATAGGAAGTGCCGATACAAATGTTTATGCCGCAAAGGAAAAGCTATATTATCTTGGTTACTACGAAGGCGCGGTAAACGAAGTGTTTGACGAAACGCTCAAAGATGCAATTTCTTTGTTCCAGGATGATCAGGATTTGTATCCGTACGGTGTGCTTGATATAACAACCCAGTCGAGAATTGATAAGGAATTTTCAAAAATTGAAATAGTAAATGATGACCAGCTCAGCAAAGCATATGAGCTGTTTACAGGAGAGAAACAGCTTCCGGAGGAGTTTAGGTAAAAAAGGTGTTGCAAATGCAACACCTTTTTTATATAAGATTATTTTTTAATTTAAATAGTCCTTTGTTTTCTATAAAAGCAAACAGTTCTCCGCCGCTACGTAATGAAAATCTGGCGTATTTTTCGGCGTAAGACTCAAGTTTAACAACATCAGCACATGTAGCTGTTATGTAAGCAATGTATTTTATATTTCCGTGATTATTTAAATATACATGGATTTTATTGTCTTTTATAAATATTGTACTGTCATTAATCGTCTTAGTGCATGAGTTAATCGGTTTGGTCTGATTATTGCAACATATTGGATTGTTACTTCCGAGCTTAACAAAAAGGTTTCCGCACTTGTTGCAGAATTGTACGCTGTTTTCTGTAGTGATGCTGTTGAACATCTGTTCACGTTGCTGTGGGTTTATATTGAATTTTTTTACAAAAGAAACACAGGCTTCGGAGCTTATGCTTCTTTTTCCGTTCTCCCAATTAGAAATAGTCTGTGGGGTAACATAAAGAATTTCAGCCATTTGCTTCTGGGTAAGTCCACTGCTTTTTCGTATCTGCTTTATAAAGTTTCCGGTTAATAAATTATATTTTTCATTCATGTTCTCAAAATTAATATGCTGCAGCTTTTGGCTGCAGCATTTATAACATATTATCTGTTGAGGATAAGCTTTGTAAGCTCTACGGGATCAACGATTTTGCCGTCTTTGTAAACACGCATGTTACCTGAAGCAATTTCGTCTATAAGAATAACTTCATCGTTGTTATAACCGAATTCAAATTTAATATCCCACAAATCAAGTCCGATAGACTTAAGGTCATCAGCTACGATTTTTGTAATCTTCAAAGTCTGTTCTTTCATGCTTTCAAACATTGCAGGAGTCATAACGCCGAGTGCTGCAAGACCTTCGCCTGTAACAAGGGGATCGCCCTTTTCGTCGTTTTTGAATGTACATTCAACATATCCGCCTTCAAGAACTGTACCATCTTCTATATATTCGCCGTATCTGCGGATGAAACTTCCGGTTGCAACAAGACGGCAGATAACTTCGAGACCATGACCGAATACCTTACCGGGAAGTACTTCCATTGTAGCATCTTCTACGTTAGCTGATACATAGTGAGTCTTTATGCCGGCTTTTTTAAGAAGCTCAAAGTAGTGCACTGATGTTTCAAGGTTAGCTTTTCCTATACCTTCTATTGTAAGACCAACAGAATTCTCGCCCGGATCAAAAACACCGTCTTTGCCTGTACAGTCGTCTTTGAACTTGAGCATTACATTGCCGTTGTCCAATGAATAAACGTCTTTAGTTTTTCCTTCATAAATCTTTTTCATTTATAAACACTCCTTTGGTTTAAAGTACAAATATATTCTACCACATAAACTGTTTTTTGAATATGTTTTGAGCGAAAAAAAATCAGATTTTTCTGAATTTTGTTTGTATTCAATAAAAAATTCCTTAAATTTCATGCTATATTTAAAATATAAGAGCATAAATAACGGGTACTAATAGCGCAGGAAGCATATTGCCGATTGAAAATTTCTTTCCGAAAGCAAGATTGACTCCTACACAGAAAATGAGTGATGAACCTATGTACGAAAGATTACCGATTAAAGCGTCGCTCATGAAGCTTCCGGCAAAGTAAGCCAAAAGTGTTATAAGTCCCTGATATACAAAAATTGTTACTGCTGAAAATATAACGCCTGCGCCATATGTTGAAGCGAGTACGATTGCTACTATAAAGTCAAGAATGGTTTTTGCGATAAGCATTGAAGCATCGCCGCTTATGCCGTCCTGAACTGAGCCTACAATCGCCATAGCTCCTACGCACATAATTAATGAAGCTCCTACAAATCCTTCAGAGAATGTAGTATCATTTTCGTGGTGAATAAGCTTTTTGATGCGCTCTCCCAATGAATCCATACGTTGTTCTATTTTCATAAGTTCACCTATAAAACAACCGATTACCAGAGAAAATATAAGAAGCATACTACCTTGCGCCGACAATGCTCCGTTCTCGATTTTCAACATTCCGCTAAGTGTTCCCGAAACGCCGATAAACATGCTTGCAACTCCGCAGGCTTTTATGAGGCTGTTTTGTAGCTGTTGTTTAATGCCCTTGCGTAAAAACAAGCCTATAACAGCGCCAAAAAATACGCCGACTGTGTTTATTAAAGTACCTGCTCCTATCATAAATATCACCTAATTTAAATAGATTAATTTTCAAAAAAGACTATTCCGCAGAATAGTCTTTTTTGTACAAATTTAGTTGAAAAAAGCACTTGATAACAAGTGCTTTTTCTGGCTGCGGAATCAGGATTCGAACCCGAACAGAGTGAGTCAGAGTCACTAGTGCTACCCTTACACTATTCCGCAATAATTATCTGCAACGATGATAATTATAGCATAAGGAGTTTAATATGTCAATATTTTTTTTATATTTTATTTAAAATCTTAAAAAAATAAAAAAACAAGTTGTTGGTTTGGTGCAAAACCAACAACTTGAATAATTAATCAAACAACGGCGTTGAAAAGTATCTTTCAGCTGTGTCCGGAAGAACTGTAACAACAGTCTTGCCTTTGCCAAGCTTTTTTGCAAGCTTAATAGCTGCTGCTACGTTTGTTCCGCTTGAAATGCCGCACATAATACCTTCTTTTGATGCGAGAAGCTTTGAGGTATTTATAGCCTCGTCGTCTTTTATAATACAAATATCATCAATTATATTTTGGTTAAGTATTTCCGGTATAAGTCCGTCGCCTATGCCCATTTGCAGATGAGTTCCTATTGAACCCCCTGACAGAATGGCAGCATTCTCAGGTTCAACTGCCCATATTTGCATATGTGGGTTTTTATCTTTTAATACTTCACCTATGCCGGTGATTGTTCCGCCGGTTCCGATACCTGAACAAAAACCGTCTATCTGACCGTTTACTTGATTTAAAATTTCAGTTGCGGTTTGTGTTCGCTGTATCTCAGTATTTGCAGGGTTTTCAAACTGCTGGGGGACAAATACATTCTTGTTTTCCGCCTGCATTTTCAAGGCGGTCTGCAAACATTCTTCTATACAAGCACCGATATTACCCGAATCGTGTATAAGAACTACTTCAGCTCCGTAATGGCGTACAAGCTTACGTCTTTCCTCGCTTACGGAATCAGGCATTATTATAATGGTTTTGTAGCCTTTAACGGCGCCGACCAGTGCAAGTCCTATGCCTTGATTTCCGCTTGTAGGCTCTACAATGATAGTATCTTTATTAATGATGCCCTTTTCTTCTGCATCCTTAATCATGTTGGCGGCAGTTCTTGTTTTAATAGAACCGCCTACATTAAGTCCTTCAAATTTTACGAGTATGTCGGCACAGTCGGAAGGAACAATGTTGTTAAGCTTTATTATGGGGGTATTGCCCATAGCCTCGAGAATATTATTATATATCATATTATATCACTTACTTTTTAATTCATTATCTATTGCATCAGCTGCATTTTTTCCAGCACCCATGGCAAGAATTACAGTTGCAGCACCGGTTACGGCATCACCGCCTGCATATACTCTGTTTTTGCTGGTTTTACCCGTTTCATTATCTGCAACAATGCATCCTTTGCTGTTTGTGTCAAGTCCGTCGGTTGTTTTTTTAATAAGCGGGTTTGGTGTCTGACCGATTGCGATAATTGCCGTGTCAATTTCAATCTGATGCTCTGAATGGGGGATGGTGATTGGTGAACGTCTGCCGCTTGAATCAGGCTCTCCCAGCTCCATATTCACAACCTCAACAGCTTTGAGCCAACCTTTGTCGTCTCCTATAAATCCGGTGGGGTTTGTAAGGATTTTAAATTCCACACCTTCTTCCAATGCATGATGCACTTCTTCTGAACGTGCAGGAAGCTGTTCCATGCCTCGTCTGTAAATAATATAAACATTCTCGGCACCTAATCTTTTCGCGCATCTTGCAGCATCCATTGCAACATTACCGCCTCCGAATACTGCTACGTTTTTACCTACATAAACGGGAGTGTCGTATTCAGGGAATTTATAACCCTTCATAAGATTAATTCTTGTAAGGAACTCATTAGCAGAATATACACCGTTCAGGCTTTCGCCCTCTATTCCTAAAAATACGGGAAGACCTGCACCTGAACCTATGTATATTGCATCAAATTTGTATTCCTCTAAAAGCTCATCAACTGTAATGGTTTTTCCTATGACTGTGTTGGTTACAATTTTGACACCTTGACTCTTTAAAGATTCTATTTCTTTTTGTACTATTTGCTTTGGGAGTCTGAATTCCGGAATGCCATACATCAAAACTCCGCCGGCTGTATGAAATGCTTCAAAAACAGTTACATCATAACCTTTTTTTGCAAGGTCGCCTGCGGCGGTAAGTCCTGACGGACCGGAACCTATTACTGCAACCTTTTTACCGTTTGGAGCATGGGCTGTAACTTCATCAGCACAGTTGTTCATGTACCAATCAGCAACAAATCTTTCCAATCTGCCTATTCCTACACTCTCGCCTTTTATCGAACGAACGCATTTTGATTCGCATTGTCTTTCTTGTGGGCAAACTCTGCCACACACAGCCGGAAGTGAGTTGGTTTGCTTTATTATGCTGTAAGCTTTTTTGAAGTTTCCTTCTGCAACACATGCAATAAACTCCGGGATTTTAACTCCGACAGGGCATCCGCTGACGCAGGGCATATTTTTGCAGTTAAGACATCTGCGTGCTTCGTTTATTGCCATTTCCTCCGTATAACCAAGAGCGACTTCGGAGAAGTTTTTGTTTCGCACATACGGCTCTTGCTCCGGCATTGGAGTCTTTTTTAAATCATTGTTAATCATATGTATAAACCTACCTTAACTTTACCTGTTTGCAAGTCTGCATCCGTCATGACCAAACGAATGTCTTTCGTGTTCTTTGAACATATTCTGACGGTTAATGGCTGTATCCCAATCAATCCGGTGACCGTCAAAGTCAGGGCCGTCAACACATGCGAATTTAGTTTCTCCGCCTACAATCACTCTGCAACCGCCGCACATGCCGGTTCCGTCAATCATAATCGGGTTCATGCTTACGGTAGTGGGGAGGTTGTATTCTTTTGTAAGATTACACACAGCCCTCATCATCATAAGAGGGCCAATGGCAATTACTTCATCGTATGTTTCACCGCTTTCAAGAAGTTCTTCCAATCTTTGAGTTACAAATCCCTTAACACCATTTGAACCATCATCGGTTGTAACAATCAGCTTGTTTGAAACAAGTTTCAGCTCGTTTTCTAAAATTATAGCATCTTCATTCCTGAAACCTGCAATGAGATGAACTTCTGCACCCAAAGAATAAAGTTTTTTAGCTATTGGATATGCAATGGCTGTTCCAAGACCTCCGCCTATAATTGCAACTTTGTTTTTGTTTTCTACATTCGTAGGCATACCAAGCGGTCCTACAAAATCAAGTATTTCCATGCCTGCTTTATATTCTTTCAGCGCATGTGTAGTTTTTCCTACCGCCTGAACTATTATAGTAACAGTTCCTTTGTCGCGGCTGAAATCTGCAACAGTAAATGGAACCCTTTCTCCTGTTTCGTCAATTCTGAGTATTATAAATTGACCGGGTTCTGCTTTTTTTGCAACAGCAGGGGCCTCAATTTCCATAAGAAAAACCTGACTGTTAAGTTCTTGATTTCTGATGATTTTATATCCCATGATAATATTCCTTTTTTTATTAATGAATGTATGTAATTATAACATATGCGGTAGTGGATTTCAATATTAAAATTTAATATTGTATATTTTCTTAAAAATCAAATATAAGTATTTAGTTTTTTTCATAAAAAATGGTGTTGCCGACGGCAACACCATTTAAAAACACGAACTATTTTGAAATCTTTTTAATTATGAATAATGTAACAAACATAAGAGCAAAAGCAATAGGAAGTACGATATATACGTTCTGTACGAATCCTGCTATTACGTAGCATATTAAAGATACTGCTGCAACAGTAAGTGCATAAGGTATTTGTGTTGAAACGTGAGATACGTGATTACATTCTGCTCCGGCAGATGCCATGATTGTTGTATCTGAAATCGGTGAAATGTGGTCACCGCATACTGCGCCTGCAAGACATGCCGAAATGCTTATAACGAGGATTTCGCTCATTTCGGGGAATATAGCAATTACGATTGGTATAAGAATACCGAATGTGCCCCAGCTTGTACCGGTAGCAAATGCAAGTCCAAGTGCAATGAGGAACATAGCAGCAGGGAGAAGTGCGCTTGCAGCAGCATGAGATTCAACAATTCCTGATACAAATTCGCCTGCTCCGAGACTGTCACGGCAGAAACCGCTGAGAGTCCATGCAAATGCGAGTATGAGTATTGGAGCAATCATAGCCTTGAAGCCTTCGGGAATACTTTCAGTAAACTCTTTGAATGAAAGAACCTTTCTTGGTATGTAAAGCAAGAATGTAATAACAAGAGCAACGAATGAGCCAAGCACAAGACCAACAGATGCATCACAGTTTGCAAATGCAACAGCAAATGATTCTCCGTCGAAGAAACCGCCTGTATATACCATTCCAAAGATACAGCTTACAATAAGAACTATAACGGGAATTACAAGGTCAATTACCTTGCCTTTGGAAGAAACGACTTCGGTTGTATCTGTTACTTTGCCGTAGCCGCCGAACAAATCTCCGCTCTCAGCCAAAGCTTCCTGCTTTTTCATTGAACCGAAATCAAATTTCATAACAGCAAGCATTACGAGCATGAACAATGTAAGCAAAGCGTAGAAGTTATACGGAATAGCCTGAATAAACATTTTGAAGCCGTCGATTGCAGTACCCTCTGTTGATGATGTAACAGCGGCAGCCCATGATGATATGGGAGCGATGATACAAATGGGAGCAGCAGTAGCATCAATTATGTAAGCAAGTTTCGCACGTGAAATCTTGAACTTGTCAGTTACAGGGCGCATAACACCGCCTACTGTAAGACAGTTAAAATAGTCATCAACGAAAATCAAAACACCAAGTGCAACGGTTGAAAGCATTGCGCCTGCCTTTGACTTAATCTTGCGGCTTGCCCATTGACCGTATGCAGCTGAGCCGCCGGCTTTGTTCATGATTGAAACCATGATGCCGAGTATAACAAGGAATATGAGAATGCCAACATTCCATGAATCGCCGATTTTTTCAGTCATTTTTTCAAAAATTGCTGTGAGTGTGTTGACAAGGTTGAAGTCAGCACTTATGAATGCTCCTGCAATAATACCTATAAACAATGAAGAATACACTTCTTTTGTTATAAGAGCAAGGGCTATTGCAATAATAGGAGGTAAGAGAGAAAGCCAAGTAGCATAATATTTGCTCTGCTGCGGCTCTTCTGCTTCTGCAGCTTCTTCTGTGATTTCTTCTGCAACAGCAGCTTCTGCATCAGGAGCTTCCTGAGGAGCTTCGATAGTTTCAACTGCCTGAGCTGTTTCAGCCGTTGCTTCTGCACCTGTAGCGTATGCAACAAAAGGCATTGCATATATAGCCATAACAAGTGTCAGGACGAAACAACTGAAAATGTGTTTTGTCTTTTTGTTCATAAATAAGTCTCCTTTTTTGAATAGATACAAAAATAATAACATGATACCCTCATTTTTTCAATATACAATTATGCCAAAATTCGAAAGAGTATTATGTTATATTTGTCAGTGTAAAACTTATAACCATTCGACAATTTAACCTAAATTTATACTCAAGTTTGTTTAAAAAATATATTGACTTTTTACTGAATCCAATGTATAATTTTAGTAAGTATGTTTAATTGATTAGTTGCAAATATAAGGAGTGGTAAGAATGAAGAAATTTATTAGTGCTGTGCTGGCATTGGTAATGACTGTATCGTTGTTCACAACAGCATCAGCGGCAACTATGAGCGATATGCTCACTACATATGGAATTGATAATCCTTTTGATTTGGGAACACTTCCTGTAAAGGTTTCTGCCAAGAAGACAGGTGATGAGTTTTACAGCACCAGCGGTCTTGGTTTGCTCACATCAAAAGATGTAGTTAATGCAGTGGGTGTTGATTACCTTGCAGAGCTTGATATGACAAGAGTCAGAGATATGTTTGATAAGACTTTTGTTGCACTTATTCTTGCAGATCCCGAAGCATTGAGTGATTTTGAGGCGGGTATTGTAACAACTGATGTTACAGTAACCATATCATATCCTAAGGAAACTTTAAGAGATGAAACTGCACTTCTGACAGCAGGTTCAATGAACAATCCTACATTTGTAGAGGTTGGCTCCAGAACTTTTTCGGACCTTGATGCTGACACTCGCGCAGTGACAATTAAATATAAAAATACTGACAACCTTACTGTTTCTGAGCTTTATGGTGACGATTCTCATTTGTCGGATATTGCGTTCACTCTTGAAAACGCAATTAAGTACAATACTGACGGCTATCATAAGGTTCAGGTGTCAATGGAAGGAAGTACGACAATTTCTTTTGCTAATTCTGCAAGTCAGGTTATTTTGTATAACGGCGGCTCATTCCACATTGCGTCCATAGCAGTTGACCACGTGCTTGAGGTTATTCCTGCAGTTCCTGCAACATGTACAACCAGCGGTCTCACTGAAGGTGTGTTCTGTAAAACTCACAAGGGATATGACTGCCCGATTCATGGAAGAGAGCATACAGGCTACGACTGTGGTATTAACGGTACTTTTGAGCAAAAGCCCATAGCTCCTCTTGCACACAAAATCAATAATGAGCTTGCAACAGTTATTGTAAACAAGGTTGAGCCTACATGTACCGAAAAGGGTATTGAACAGCATTGGGTATGTACATTGTGTAAGATTGATTTCGCGGATGCGAATGCTACACAGCCTACAACTCATGAAGCTCTTGCAATCAATGCGCTTGGTCATGATTCAACAATTTCTGTTGCAGGAAGAGCAGCAACTTGTACTATGGACGGGCTGGAGGCTGCGTCACTTTGTTCAAGGTGCGGTTTCAAAACAGGCGGAAAAATTATTGATAAGTTAGGACATAACATAGTAAATGATGCGGCTATTGCAGCTACATGTACAACGGCAGGTAAAACAGCAGGTAAGCATTGTACACGCTGTGATTACGGCGTTGAGCAGGTAGATGTTGCGGCACTTGGTCATAGCTTCGGTGAATGGGTAGAAGTGACTGCGGCTACGGAAAGCACACCAGGTCTTCTTGAGAGAACTTGTACAAGAGGCTGTGGAGAAACTCAGACACAGACTATCCCTCCGCTTCCGCCAAGCCATGTTTGTTCTGCAAGCGATGCTTTGACAAAGGTTACACCGGCTACTTGTGATACACCGGGTTCAAAGCAGGAGTATTGTGAATGTGGTCAGCCGGTGGGCGATCCCATTGCAATTCCTGCCACAGGACATAGTCTTACAGAGGTAGCAGAAAAAGCTGCAACTTGTACCGAGACCGGTATCAGCAAGCATTATAAGTGCAGCACATGCGGTAAGTTATACAGAGATGCTCAAGGCAGAGAATATATCCAGAGTGCTGAAACTCCTATTAACATCGACAATCATGGAACTGATAATATCATCGTGATTCCGGCATCGTTGCCAAGCTGTGAAGCAGACGGCTGGACAGAAGGTACAAGATGCGGTAAGTGTAATACTGCTATAAAGAAGCAGGATCGTATTTTGAAATCACACACATGGGAATACATTCCTGCAAAAGCTGCAAGCTGTGAAACCTCAGGAGTTGTAAAGCATTGGCATTGTAAGGTTTGTAACAAAGACTATGCAGACGATAAGATAACAGAAATGAGTGTTTCTGATTATACATTAAAGCCTTTAGGTCATATATGGGGTAATGTTCGTGTTACCATAGATTCTACTGAACAAACAGAAGGTTCAGGTGAAAAGGTTTGTATGCGTGATCCGTCACACAGCGAAACCATCACAATAGCTAAAAAAGACCATATCCATAACGAAACTGTATATAAGCTTGTAAGAGCAAAAACATGTACAGAAGATGGATTGGAAGAAAAGGTTTATACCTGCTGTAATGACACTTATACGGGAGAGGATAAGTACAGAACTATTGCTGCAGGTCACGTGCTTGTTGATGTTCCTGCAAAAGCTCCAACCTGCCGTTTGGAAGGTATAAAGGCGCATAAATACTGTGCCGTTTGCGGCAAAAAGTGGAGTACACCTTCAGGCGAGGAGATAACAGAGGTTGTAGCCGGTAAGCTTGACCACCACTTTGGTGGAAATATTTCATCTGTGCCGGGTGAAATCGTAAGAGAATGTACTCACTGTGGAGAAATTATAAAGGTTAAGTCAAATACAGACAAGGCTAAGGGTAAGACAAAAGATGAGTCGAATGTTAAGGTTAAGGGCGAACGTGAAGATGCCCTGACGGAACGTGACCACAAAGAAGCGGAATCCAATGACCAGAAACTTAAAGTCGAATCTGAAATGACTATTGACGAAACAGGTCTTTCAAACACCCTTGAACAGAAAATTCAGAACAAAGAACAGACAGTAGAAGAAAAGGTTGTACTTGACATTGTTCTTAAGTCTGTTAATACATTTGTTGATAAGAATGACGAAACTATCGTTTATGACCAGAAAAAAGAAATAATCGAAGAAACAGAAGAATTCTTTGAAATCGAAATTCAGATTCCGGAATCTATGAGAAATCAGACAGATTACCGTGTTTACAGAATGCACAAGGGTGTGCATACTGAAAACGATATCATCACAGAAACAGAAAACTTCTTTGGTGAAAAAATTACAAGCATTACAGCTACTACAGTAACAATCAAGGTAAGAAAGTTCTCAGAATATGTTCTCGTTGCTTACACAGAGCAGCAGCCTGAAATTGTATATCCTGATCCAACACCTTCATCACCATCCGGTGGCGGTGGCGGCGGTTCGTCGTATGTTGTTAAATTCAATACAAATGGCGGCGTGCTTGTTGGCAGTGTAAAAGTAAATCGAGGCGAAACTATTGCTGAACTTCCTGTTCCTACACGTGACGGATATGTATTCGCAGGTTGGTACACCGATTCTGCATACAAAAATAAGTTCGATATTACAACACCTGTTGTAAGACCGATTACTCTTTATGCTAAGTGGATAGATATTAATGAATGTCGAGGAATTGAAGAAGATCATTGTCCGTGTCTGAACTTCTACGACCTTGATCCTACAATGTGGTATCATAAGGCTGTTGACTATGTCCTCAATAATAAGATGATGATAGGCGTTGCAGAAACACAGTTTGCTCCTGATTGGGATGTAACACGTGCAATGCTTGTGACGGTGCTCTGGAGAGCAGAAGGTAAGCCTTCAGGCAAGCAGACAACATTTACAGACCTTGAAGAAGGCTTGTACTATGTAGATGCTGTTCAGTGGGCAACAGAAAATGGTGTTGTAACCGGACATTCTGATGAAATCTTTGCTCCGAACGATGCAATAACTCGTGAGCAGTTTGCGGCAATCATGTACAGGTATGCTAAGATTAAGGGTTATGATGTATCTGTTGGTGAGAATACAAATATTCTTTCATATACAGATTACAACATGATATCTGAATATGCTATTCCTGCAATGCAATATACAGCAGGCAGCGGATTAATAAGCGGTAGAACAGAAACTACACTTAATCCGAAGGATAATACAACAAGAGCAGAAATGGCAACTATCTTGTACAGATTTTATACAGAACTTAAATAATCAAACAGGCTGTTGCGCAAAGCAACAGCCTGTTTTTATATAATTAGTCGTCACAGCCGCAGCCGCAGCCGGGATTGTCAGAATCCAGATCGCATTTTTCCGGAGGGAAAAATTCATCAACCGGGAAGCTGATTCTTTCAAACAAATCGCAGGGATTGTCGTCTGTTGAACCAACACATTCCTTGTTGGGAACGCAGAAATCATAGCAGGGAATAAGAAGTTGAACTCTTCTTTCAAGCTTAACAATGGAGAAAATACCCAAAGATACAAATACTCTTTTCTGCTCGCCGCCGAGAATCAATCTGTCATCAAATACTCTGCATACAGATTCAGGCACGCTTGAGATGTCAAAGCTGTCTTCGCAGCAACACTTGTCGTTTACATCTACAACCTTTGCACCCAAAGCGATAGGCTCAACAACTTCGATTACAGCCTTAGGCATGTTGGTCTTTTTCCAAAGCTGCGGATCAAAAGCATCCTCTTTGTATTTTGAAGAGAATGTTTTTGCGTTTCCTTCCGAGCCGAAGAGTATAACCTTTTTATCGAAGGTTGCAAGACCTTCAACCTCAGTAGGTCTGCCGACGCCGGTATATACTGCAAGAGTAATTTTGAAGAAGTACTTCAGGTCAACTGAGTAGTAGCCTCTGTTGAAAGGTACTGCTTCAACGTCTGAAAATATCCAGATAATTTCAGCTTTTGTACATTTTACGCTGAGTGCTCTGTCGATTATTGACTGTCCGCATGCGGTAAGATATACCCTGATGTTCTCAAGACAATCCTTATCGCGGCAACTGTCGTAAACCTTATCTGTATGTATGCATACAGCTTCTCTGAAACTGCGGTCATTATTGCAAGTTTCGCTCATAACAATCTTCCTTTCTTGGATTTTGAGGGGCGTATATTGGATTTGTTTCATTTTGATGCTCAAACACGGAAATCTGTTAAATCCATAATAGCCCTTTCAAAACATCGGATAATATTTTCCGCTGTTAGTAATAAAATATGCAATAGGTGTTTTTTTGTGTACAGATATTATTTTTTAGGGTTGTATAATTGTCATAATACCTAATTTTGACCTTAAAAAAAGACAAAATGTTACAATATATTAGAATGATTGGAAAAATCCAAATTTATCTTTGACTTTTTATAAAAATATGGTATAATTATGTATATAAATTAACAGTTAAATACATACTGCTGAAAGGTCAGGATGGATAGAATGTTTGCAATAGGAGATAAAATTGTTTACCCTCTTCATGGGGCAGGAACAATAGAGGCAATAGAAGAAAAAATCATTTTGGGTAATAAGAAAAAGTATTATGTTATGCGTGTTTACTGCGGTAATATGACACTTCTTATTCCTGTAGATAATTGTGAAGAAATCGGTGTAAGAGCCGTTATTGATAAAGAAGAAGCAAAAAAAGTGCTTGAACACTTTAAGACAGAACCTTTGTATGATGATGAAAATTGGAACCGTCGTCAGCGTGAAAATATGCAAAAGATAAAATCAGGCGATGTTTATAAGGTTCTTGATGCTTTGAAGGCGCTTTTGTATCGCGATAAGCTTAAAGGCTTATCAACAAGTGAGCGGAAGGCTTTGGTAAGCGCAAGGCAGATTGTTGTAAGTGAGCTTATTATGAGCGGATTTGCCGGCGAAGAAGATATTGAACTTATTATGGATGGCATTATAGAAAACCTTATTACACAACAGAAAGGTTGATTTTAGTGGATGCTGTAATTTTGGCTGCAGGTTCAGGCAGACGCATGAAAGCTGACTGTAACAAGGTGTTCTTGTCCTTGTGCGGAAAAGCAGTTCTTCTTCATACTGCTTTGGCGTTTGAAAAAAGCAAAAGTATCGACGGAATTGTAGTTGTGGCAGGTGCAGACGAAATTGATTACGTAAAAGAGCTTTTGAAAGATATTACAAAGTTAAAATGCGTAATAGCCGGAGGTGCTGAGCGTCAGCAATCATCTCAAATCGGTGCAAATCAGGCTTCGGGTGAATATGTAATGATTCACGACGGAGCAAGAGCTCTTATAACTCCTGATGACATAGATTCCGTTGCAGCGGAAGCTTTAAACTGTGGTGCGGCGGCAGTCGGTACACCTTGTATTGACACTATGAAGCGGTGCGAGTCGGGCAATATAATTTCAACAGTTGACAGAGAAAATCTTTATAAAATCTACACACCACAATGCTTCCGCAAAGAAAAGCTTATAGAGCTTCACGAAAAAGCAGCACAGTTGGGCATAAAGGTGACTGATGACTGCGCATTATATGAATGGGGCGGAGAAACTGTGCGAATCGTTTCAGGCAATCCACACAACCTGAAGCTTACAACTCCTGAAGATATTTGCATCGCTGAAACGATACTTTCACTAAGAGAAAATAAAACCGAATGACAATATCAGTGCGGCACTTGTTGGTGTCGCATTTTTGGAAAGGTAAGGAATAGTTATGAGAATAGGACACGGATATGACGTTCACAGATTAGTAGAGGGCCGTAAGCTGATTTTGTGCGGTGTTGAAATACCGTATGAAAAAGGGTTGCTCGGTCATTCCGATGCAGACGTTGCTTTACATGCCATAAGCGATGCAATGCTTGGTGCTCTGGCGCTTGGAGATATTGGGAAGCATTTTCCTGATACGGACGATAAATACAAGGGCGTCTCAAGCCTTATTCTTTTAAAGCACGTTGTGTCGTTGGTGCATGACAAGGGATACTCGGTAGGGAATATAGACGTTACAATCGTAGCGCAAAGACCAAAGCTTTCACCATATACAGAGCAGATGCGACAGAATATTGCAGACGCATGTTTGTGTGATATCGACTCTGTGAATGTAAAGGCAACAACTACAGAAAATCTCGGGTTTGAGGGTGCAGGAGAAGGCATATCTTCCACTTGTGTGTGCTGCTTGAAAAAAAGCTGAAAAATCACCTAAAATACGGAAAAAACCTTGATTTTTTGAGTGTGATGTGATATAATAAAAAAGATAGATATTATAACCCAATCAGCTTTGCAAAATACCTTGTAAAGCTTAAAACATATTGTACGGGAGAGGATTATAAATGGCGAAGAAAGATTCCGACAAAATATTTGATTTGCAAGCAATCGAGAATTCAAAAGTAATAGACGTTGAACTCAATAACGAAATGAAAAAGTCTTATATTGATTATGCCATGAGCGTTATTGTAAGCCGTGCGCTTCCTGATGTAAGAGACGGTATGAAACCTGTTCACAGACGTATTTTATATGATATGTACGAGTCAAACCTGCTGTATGAAAGCGACTTCAAAAAGTCTGCATCAACAGTCGGTGACGTGCTCGGTAAATATCACCCTCATGGTGACAGCTCAGTATATTTTGCAATGGTACGTCTTGCTCAGGACTTTTCTCTCAGGTATCCGCTTGTTCAAGGTAAGGGTAACTTCGGTTCAATAGACGGTGATCCCCCTGCAGCATACCGTTATACAGAAGCTAAGATGTCAAAGATTGCAGCACATATGCTCAGCGATATCGAAAAAGATACAGTTGACTTTGTTCCAAACTACGACGATAAGCTGAAAGAGCCAAGTGTTCTTCCTTCAAGATTTCCAAATCTTCTTGTAAACGGTTCAAGCGGTATTGCTGTTGGTATGGCAACCAATATCCCGCCACACAATCTTTGTGAGGTTGTTGACGGTATTGTTGCTGTAATTGACGATCCGTATATTACTTTGGACGAGCTTATGACTCATATTCAAGGCCCTGACTTCCCGACAGGTGCAATGATAATGGGAAGAAGCGGCATAAGAAAGGCTTATTCTACCGGCAGAGGCCGTATTATAATGCGTGCTAAGGCAGAAATTGAAGAGCATAAGGGAAGAAACAGAATAGTTGTAACAGAGCTTCCGTATCAGGTGAATAAGGCTAAGCTCGAAACTCAGATTAACGAGCTTGTACGTGACGGAAGAATAGATGGAATTTCATCAACCAGAGACGAATCTGATAAAAACATCAACTTTATCATCGAGCTTAAGAAGGATGCTAATGCCAATGTGGTTCTCAATAATCTTTATAAGCTCACTCCTATGCAGGAAACCTTCGGCATTATATTCGTTGCATTGGTTGACGGTCAGCCAAAGTGTCTTAACCTTCGCGAAATAATAGATGCGTATATTACTCATCAGGAAGAAGTAGTAAGAAGAAGAGTTAATTTTGACCTTAATAAAGCAAAAGAACATGCACATCTTCTTGAAGGCTATAAAATTGCCATTGATTATATTGATGAGGTTATTAATATAATCAGGTCCTCACAGAACGTAGCAGATGCTAAGAATAACCTTATAGAAAGATTTGGTCTTACTGAGGTTCAGGCTACTGCCATTGTGCAGATGCAGCTTGGCCGTCTGTCAGGGCTCGAGCGTAGTAAAATCGAAGAAGACTATGCAGAAACAGTTGCAAAGATTGCAGAATATACAGAAATTCTTGAAAACGAGCAAAAGGTTCTTGATATTATCAAAACAGACCTTATTACCATAAAGGACAAGTACGGTGACGAAAGACGTTCTGAGATATCTATGGTTTCAGACGAAATTGATGACGAAGAACTCATCGAAGAGGAAGATGTAATCCTTACTATGTCACATAACGGTTACATCAAGAGAGTTCCGGCAGATACCTATAAATCACAGCATAGAGGCGGACGTGGTATATTTGGCATGTCAACCCGCGAGGAAGACTATGTAGAGAATATGTTCAGCACATCAACTCACGACCACATTCTGTTCTTTACCACACGAGGCGTTGTATATCGCCTGAAAGGCTACCAGATACCTGAAGCCGGAAGAACTGCAAAGGGAACAGCTATTGTAAATTTATTGCCCCTTGAAACAGATGAAAAGGTTACTGCAATTATACCAATCCGTGAATTTACAAGCTACAAAGACCTTCTGTTTATTACAAGAAAGGGTATTACTAAGAAAACAGGTCTTACTGATTATTCGAAAATCAGAAAGGGCGGCTTAAGAGCCATAAATCTTGACGACGATGATGTTCTTATTGATGTAATAGTATCAGAAGCAGATAACGATATAATGCTTACAACTCATGACGGTATGGCTATCAGGTTCAAGGAAAGCGACGTAAGAGGAGTTGGAAGAACTGCAAGAGGTGTTAAGGGTATCAAGCTCAAAAAGGGCGACTACGTTGTAGGCGGCGCTGTTATAACAGATGACACAAAGTGTCTTGTTGTAACAGAAAAGGGCTTTGGCAAGAAAACTGAGTTTTCTGAATACAAAGCTCAGTCAAGAGCCGGTATGGGTGTTAAGACATATAAGGTTACAGAGAAAACCGGCAGTATAATCGGAATGACAGCCGTTAATGAAGATAGCGATATGATGCTCATAACATCTGACGGCGTAGTAATAAGAATGCACGTTAATGAAATTAGCACCATCGGCAGAAATACGCAGGGTGTTCGCCTTATGAGACTTGCAGACGATGTCAAGGTTGTAGGCATGGCAATAACAGCCTATGACGAGGGCGAAGAGGTAACAACCCCTGAAAATGAGGCGACGGCTGAAACAGCTATTGTGGACGGAGCAGAAAGTGAGGAATAATATGCAAAAAATTAATATAGAAATAGAAATGATGGACCAGGTTGTTATTAAAGCTGAGCTTTATCCTGAAATTGCACCTATTACAGTTGAAAACTTTGTTAAGCTCATAAACGAAAACTTTTTTGACGGGCTGATTTTTCACCGTGTAATTAAAGGCTTCATGATTCAGGGTGGCGGTTTTGACACTAATGGCAACCAGAAATTTGCACCTTCAATTAAGGGCGAATTTGCATCTAACGGAGTTAAGAACGACCTTAAGCATATAAGAGGCGTACTTTCTATGGCAAGAACAATGATTCCTGATTCTGCTTCAAGCCAATTCTTTATTATGCACATGGACGCTCCGCATCTTGACGGGCAGTACGCTGCCTTTGGACAGGTTACAAGCGGAATGGACGTAGTTGATGCCATAGCTGATGAAAGAACCGATTACTCCGACAGACCTTTGAAGGATTGTGTTATAAAGACTATCCGCATTATATAAAAATTACCTTAAGGTAGGAATACTTATGCCAAAAATTGTTTTAAATAATGATTATGTGGTTGTACCTATGAAGTTGGTTGAGGATGTGTTTCCCTCAACCAACGCCACATTTATAAAGGTTTATATGCATATTCTGATGCTTTCTGCAAAGAATGCGTCTATTGATGTGTCCCAAGTTGCAGAGAGCCTTCAACTGCTTGAGAGCGATGTTTTGCAAGCTGTAAAGTATTGGCAGTCAAACGATGCTCTTGAATTGGTGGGTGATGATGAGCAAAATTCATCAAATGAGACAGAATTATCCCAGAGTGACAGTCCGGCTACCTATGAAATTTCAGAAATCAACGACAAGATAGAAGAAAATTCAAAGCTTTCAGAAATGCTTCAGCTTTCTCAGGAGGTTTTAGGAAAACCTATAACACCTGCAGAAATGAAAACTTTGTATTGGATGCATGACAGTCTTGAATTTTCACCTGAGGTTATACTTATGCTTCTTGAGTATTGTGTTTCCATAGGCAAGAAAAGCATGCAGTATATTGAGAGAGTTGCAACATCATGGCACAGTAAAGGAATTTTCACTATTGAGGATGTAGAGAACTTCTTAAGTCACGAAGAATATACCAAGAACTATATCAACTCACTTAAATATGTTTTCGGTATCAAAGACAGAGCTTTTACCGGTATGGAAGAAGATTTCATCAGAAAATGGCATGACGACCTGAATATGTCAGAAGAAATGATAGCTCTTGCATACGAATATTGTATTTTGCGAATCAATAAAATTTCTTTTCCTTATATGGATAAGATTATTGTTGATTGGAGCGAAAAGAACATTAAAACCATTGAAGCAGCCGAAGAAGAGAATGCTAACTTCAAAAAAAATAAAACCGAACCGCATAGTAGCGGCTCGGCTCAGAATACGCAGTTTAATAACAGCGAATTAGAACAGTTTACCTGGGGGCAGGTAGATAGCGAATGATTATAAAATAATCATTTCAATCATCATTACTATTGCAAGCGCAATTACTGTAATATGTCCCCAGAACAAAAACAAAAGTGGTTTATGAGATTCATATTCGATATATGTTTTGATTGCTTTAAATACAAATAACGCTCCGCCGCATATGATTGCAGGGGCGAATAAAAATACTAAAAATCCTCCGCCGGTGTTGGTGAAGTTAAGTATAAAACGTGTTATTATAACAAAGTATGCAACAGAACACACTAACGAAAAACCAAGTGCGGAATTTTTTTTAGAAAAAAATGATATGAGCTTCATAATTACACCCCGAATACTGTTTATAATACTGAGAGTATAACATATTTATATATTTGTGTCAAGTAAAACCCGAAAGGATGATGACGTAATGAAGCTGATAGTTGCAGTTTCAAAAAATTGGGGAATAGGAAAGGATAACGGACTGTTGTTTTCAATCCCTACCGACATGAAATTTTTCCGCGAAACAACTAAAGGTCATACGGTAGTAATGGGTAGAAAAACTCTTGAATCTTTTCCCGGCGGCAAACCGCTTAAAAACAGGGTAAATATTGTATTATCATCCAATCTTGAGGAGCAGGAGGGATATACGGTTGTGCGTAATCTTGACGAGCTTTTAGAGACGGTGAAAAGTATAGATGATGACGTGTTTGTAATAGGTGGCGAAAGCGTTTACAGACTGTTGCTTCCATACACAGATACGGCATATGTAACAAAGGTTGATGCTTTCAGGGCGGCGGACAGCTTTATGCCGGACCTTGACGCCGATGATAATTGGGTTATGGAAAATTGTTCAGAAGAAATCAATGAAAATGATGTAACTTTCAAATTCTGTACTTATAAAAGAATTTCAAAGGAGTGAGAAACGTGGGTAAAAGCGTTCTCGATGCAGTAAGAAGCGGAAGATTCTCCAAAGGACAGCAGAAAATAGCCGCATATATCCTGAGTCATGAAAAACATGCATTTTCCTTGACGGCTGCAGAGCTTGCAAAAGCTGCAGGTGTAAGCGAAGCTACGGTTGTACGATTTGCTGCAAGTCTTGGATATGACGGATACCATCAATTCCAGAAAATGCTTGCTCATGAAGCAAGAAATCAGCTGACTGCAGTAGAGCGAATGGAGCTTGTTTCCGAAAAAAGCAATGGCGTAGCCGCAATTAAACGGGTTTTGAAATCCGACATGGAAAAAATAGAACATACCATGTCTGCTATTGATTATGATACTTTTTCGAAAGCTGTCGAAGCTTTGCTCAATGCTAAGAACATATATATTGCAGGCGTAAGAAGCTCAGCGTGTCTTGTTAACTTTGCTGAATTCTATTTTAGTCTTTTGTTTGAAAACTGTCGCGGTATTACCGGCTCCGGTGGTGAGGACATCACCCAGCAGCTTTTCCATGCAGGTGAGGGAGATGTGGTTATAGGCATAAGCTTCCCGAGATACTCTGCACATATGGTAAAGGCTATGGAGTTTTGTAAGAAAAGGGGAGCTTTTGTAATATCTCTTACTGACAATATTCTTTCTCCTATAGTTCAGCACTCGTCATGTGTGCTGCTTGCGGAAAGTGATATGGATTCGTTTACAGATTCCTTAGTTGCACCTATGAGTGTTCTCAATGCACTTATATTTGCTGTGGGCTACTCAATGAAGGATAAGACTAAGAAGATTTTCGATGAGCTTGAGAATATATGGAAGGACTATGAAGTTTATGACTTCAACAAATAATGTAGTAGTCGTAGGCGGCGGTGCAGCAGGTATGCTCGCTGCGATTTATGCCGCAGACTACGCTGATAATGTTATTATAATAGAAAAGAACACAAAGCTTGGCAGAAAGCTTAGAATTACGGGTAAGGGTAGATGCAATATAACAAATAGTGCAGATATTTCTGATTTTTTCAAGAATATTCCCGTAAATTCTAAATTTCTTTACAGCGCTTTGTATTCATATACCAACGACGATATTATTTCCTTGCTTGAAGGCATAGGAGTAAAAACAAAGCAAGAGCGTGGCGGCCGTATTTTTCCGATTTCTGATAATGCAAATGATGTGGCAGACGGTTTGTGTGGAGTTCTCAAAAGTAAAAAAGTGCGCATCATAAACGATGAGGTAATTCAAATAATTACCACAGAAAACATGGTCAGCGGTGTAAAAACCAAATCAGGAAAACAGTACATGGGGAAGGTTGTTCTTGCAACCGGCGGTGCATCATATCCCAAAACCGGCTCTGACGGAAAAATGTTTAAAATACTAAAGTCTATTGGTCATACAGTTGTCCCGCTAAAAGCTTCTCTTGTGCCCATAGTATGTCCTGAAAAGTGGGTTCATTCCCTTACAGGATTATCTCTTAAAAATGTAACACTAAATGTATATGATAGTGGTAAACTGATTTTTTCAGAGCTTGGTGAAATGCTGTTTACCCATTTTGGACTAAGCGGACCGCTTGTGCTGTCAGCATCATCCCATATGCGCAGCTTTGAGGGACATGATTATAAAATATGTATCGACCTGAAACCTGCTCTTGACGAGAAGAAGCTTGACACAAGACTGCTTCGTGATTTTGAAGAAGAACTTAACAAAGATGTACTAAACGGCCTTGATAAATTGTTGCCCAAAGCGCTTATTCCCATTGTTCTTGAGCTTAGCGGAGTAGAGGCCAGAAAGAAAATTAACAGTATTACAAAACAAGAGCGAACACAGCTTGTTAATACGATAAAAAATATGACAGTAAAACCCATTGGCTTCAGACCGGTTGACGAGGCGATTGTTACCTCAGGCGGTGTCAGCGTAAAGGAAATTAATCCGTCAACAATGGAATCTAAGCTGTACAGCGGCTTGTATTTTGCGGGAGAAATGATTGATACTGATGCATATACGGGCGGGTTTAATCTGCAGATTGCATGGTCAACGGGCTATGTTGCCGGAATGAATGTCTCCGGTGGTTTTGCATAACTTTGAAGGGAGTTAATATTAAAATGGTGGACTATGGCTCAAAAGGAGTTGCAAAAGCTGCAATTCAGCTTTCTGTTACAGAGGACAGAGCAGAAGAAAATCAGGTAAGAGCGATGCTTGCTGAAAAGGGTATCCGCTCAGTTGCTATTGATTTTGGCTCTAATATCCCTGACGGTATAACAAAGATTCTTGAAAAGGCTGTTGTTGCTTCCCGGAGAGAAGGAGTAATATCCCAGACTCACGAAGAGGAAGGTGCCGTAATAGGTGCCACTCATGAAGCAATAAGGCAAATTGTAAGTAAGGCAATAGGACTGAACATTGGCGGAAAGATTGCTATTGCAAGGTCGGGCCAGCACATTAGTGTTTGTGTATTCTTCGGTGTAGGATTACTAAATCTTAACGATATCTCTATTGGTATCGGTCACCGGGTAATATAAATTGTTATAATAATACATATGAGGAGGAAGCTTAAATGTCAAAGTTCAAGGAATTTCTAAAGAGGAAGGATATTATCATATCAGGAAAAAGATATGGTATCGATGCAATGTCTGCCATGGCAAACGGATTGTTTGCATCACTTCTTATTGGTACTATCATTTCAACAATCGGCAAGCAAACAGGACTTGATTTTCTTGTTCAAATAGGGGATTATGCTTCTGCTGTAAAAGGTGCAGCTATGGCTATTGCTATTGCATATGCACTCAAAAGCCCACCGCTTGTTATGTTTTCTCTTGCTGCTGTAGGTAGTGCATCAGACGCTCTTGGCGGAGCAGGCGGACCTCTTGCTGTGTTTATTATAGCGGTAATTGCGGCGGAAATAGGAAAAGCTGTCAGCAAGGAAACCAAGGTAGATATAATTGTAACGCCCGTTGTAACCATATGTGTAGGCTGTGCCCTTGCAATGCTCATTGCTCCACCCGTTGGCAAAGCTGCAAGTGCTGTGGGCGGTGCGATAATGTGGGCAACTGAGCTTCAGCCGTTGCTTATGGGAATTATAGTTGCGGTAATAGTAGGAATTGCTCTTACACTTCCAATCAGTTCTGCCGCTATATGTGCGGCGCTTGGTCTTACAGGACTTGCAGGCGGTGCTGCTGTAGCAGGCTGCTGTGCACAGATGGTTGGATTTGCGGTAATGAGCTATAAAGAAAATAAAGTCGGCGGATTAGTCGCTCAGGGCTTGGGAACAAGTATGCTCCAGATGGGAAATATCATAAAAAATCCTAAAATATGGATTCCCCCCACAGTAGCATCTGCCATATGCGGACCTATTGCTACATGCATATTCAAGCTTGAAATGAACGGCGCAGCAGTATCATCAGGTATGGGAACCTGCGGTCTTGTATCACAGCTTGGTGTATATTCAGGCTGGGTTTCTGATATGGAAGCGGGAGTCAGAGCATCAATAACTGCATTTGATTGGATTGGTCTTGGACTCATATCCTTTGTTTTACCGGCTATAATTACTCTTGTTGTGGCAATCCCAATGCGAAAAGCCGGACTTATTAAAGAAAACGATTTAAAACTTGATATATAAAATAAAGAGCTGTTGCTTTAGCAACAGCTCTTTATTTTACTTCCTTAAGGTCAAGCAAATCATACTCCGTAGGTACATAATTATCTATATATTTAAATATATCATCAATATTATCACATACTGCGTAGAGATTTAAACAGCCCTTTTTCATGAAATTCTGCTCTATGGCGTTATCAATGAACTTCTGCATTGCATCATAATATCCGTTGATATTAAATACCACCATAGGCTTGTTATGACGGCTAAGCTGCTTCAATGTAAGTATTTCAAAAAACTCTTCAAAAGTTCCAATTCCGCCCGGCACAATGATGAAAGCATCAGCGTAATCTTCCATTATTTGCTTTCTTTCTCTCATAGTTTCAGGACGTATAAGCTCGTCACAGTCCTCAAATAATATTCCGTCAACGTTAAAAAACTTAGGCGCAACACCAATAATATGAGCTCCTGTTTCATGGCATCCTCTTGCAGCGGCGCCCATAAGTCCGTTAGCTCCTGCACCATAAACCATGTTATGACCACGTTTGCCTATCTGACGTCCTAATTCCTCTGTGATTTTAATATATTCTCCGGAAATTGAATTGCTTGCAGCACCGTAAACACATATTCTCATAAACAATCCTCCTTATATTCAAATTATATTATTGAATATTATATACCATAATATGCAAAAAGTCAATCATCGTATTACGACTTTGTCTGCATATTATTTTTTATATGCAGCATAAAATAATAAAAAGAATATCTGGGGTGGGTAGTTTGAAAGAAGTTTTGAAAGTAACCTTTGCATATTTGGCTGCAGTTATAGGAGCAGGCTTTGCAACGGGTAGTGAAGCGGTATTATATTTCGTTCGTTACGGTAAAATAAGCTTTTTAGGATTATTACTTACATCCATAGGCTTCGGCATTATTATATATACTCTTCTTTCAGAGTGTGTAAATCGGAGTATAGATTCTTTTGAGAACTTACTTTCTGTCCTTTTAAAAAAGAGTCAGTCTTCTTTTATAAACGTTATTATGATGCTGTTTATGATAATAATGCTCGGTGCAATGATAAGCGGCTTTGCAGAAATGATGCAAAGCTTGTTTGGTTTTGAGAAAACACTTTCATCAATGTTGTTTGCATTTATGTGTGCGGCTATACTCATGCTTCCTGATGACAGCATAATAAAATGGGGTGGATATACCGGTATGTTTATAGTGGTGTTTATATATATCTGCTCTGTTTATATGATTAATTCAAGAAGTATAAAGACCTTTTCTGATTATGGAGCAATGTCAGCATCAGCAATAGCATATACAGCATATAACGCATTTGCGGTATGTCCGGTTATATGTAAGGCATCATCATCACTTAACAGCAAAAAACAATGTATAAAAGTAGGAGTGTTGTCAGGCGTGTTTTCTTTTGTTGCGCTTTTGCTTATTTGGTGTCTTATGATGATGTATTATAATAGAATTAATTTAGGAGCAATGCCCATGATAACTCTTGCAGCAAGGCAGGGAAGAGCTTTTTGTATTTTATATTCTGTGGTAGTGTTTGCGGCGATTTTATCAAGTGCAGTTGCTAATGCATACGGTATAAGTCTTAAGCTTTCAAATATAATCAAAAATAAGAATAAGGTTATTCTTTATACCATTCTTCCCGGCTGGTTTGTTGCATCCGTCAGTTTTACGGATATAGTGGATAAGCTTTATAGATATCTGGGTTTTGTTTCGGTTGCTGTTTTGATAATAATTATTATAAAAATAAAGAAAAATGGTGATAACTAAAGTAAAACTGCGAAATAAAAAGAATTATAAACATAAATTAAAAATATAACCGAATTGTGCCATTGAAATGCAAGGCAGTTTGTGGTATTATATTTGAGTCGCTTGACGAGGTTATTCGACAGCGGGATGTAGCGCAGCTTGGTAGCGCATCTGGTTTGGGACCAGAGGGCCGCAGGTTCGAATCCTGTCATCCCGACCATAACCTGGGAGTTTAGCTCAGCTGGGAGAGCGTCTGCCTTACAAGCAGGATGTCACAGGTTCGAGCCCTGTAACTCCCACCAAAAATCCGCACACAGCAGTGTGCGGATTTTTATTTATTACATAATATACACGAATAGGCGTAGGATATGTTGCAAACGAGAAATATTAGACACAGATGTTTGTTTCAAAATAAAGCTAAAGACATAAAAAGCACTTGCAATCGCAAGTGCTTTTTGTGAATAAAGTAATTATCTCTTTGAGAAATATATTTATCATTTAATAATGTATAACAATGTTAAATAAATGCTTATAATATCAAGTTATTAAATAATTATCATTTATCATTTTTTTATTAATTTTAATATCATTTAATATCGTTTCACACCCAAATCACACCTAAAAAAATAAGACAATATGTATAATACATACTGTCTTATTAAGAATAAAAGGAGGGTTGAATAAAAAAATTTAAAAATCACAAAACCATCTTATTTCCGACCAGTTAATTTCTTTACATTTTTATTTAATTAACAAATTTAAAGAAATTCTAAACCATTTAGTTTCCGACCTTGAAAAAGATTTAAAGGGTTATAGATAATAAAATCATCTACTATATATAATATTAAAATTAAATCCAAAATATAACAAAAAACTACAACTTTTTATGTTGTAGCTTTTGTCAAATTTAATTATATAAAAATATGTAAAAAAAGAGAAAGAAAAATAAAACAGAAAGGGGTTTAATGATAATTAACTTATCACATTACATTATATTACATTTTAATTTATAATATAACAATTAAATAATTAATTCTACAATAAACGAAAATTAAAACTTTTAATTTTTCGTTATTTATTTTATTATCTTATTTAGTAATATTTTTAAACAATGATTTTATATATTTAATTCTCTGTTTAACAGAATAAATAATAAAATTATCAATTTTAGTATCATCAGGAACATATTTATTAAACTCTTTAACTTGATATTTAGAATAATCTAAAGAATAAGAATCAAAAAACCTATAATAAAAAGGTCTAA
>JBGVIT010000081.1:0-13325 GCA_045128915.1 Clostridia bacterium | reverse complement strand
TTGGCATCGCTTGTTTGAACTCAAATTAGCTTTGGCTTTCCATTTTGGTAGAGCAAATTTAATTAATACAATAAAAGCAGAAATAGAAAATGAAACGAAATATTGGAATGAAAAAGAATTTAATCGTATATTTATGAAATCGATTGAAGAATGGAAAAGTGATTTATATCAGAAAATGGAAAATAGAGAAACATTTATGAAACAAGTTCAGTTAAATATGGATGATAAGAAAATATCCAGATTGAAACGAATTCATATTATATTCGATTAGAATATTTACTACTGAATTATCTTAATTAGTTTATTCCATCTATATTTATATAGATAGATTATGATATTTTTGATATGTGTCTAAAATATTTAAAATAGCAGTTGATATGAGAATAAAAATAAATTCGATATTTTCACGTGAATTCTGTGATTCATATCAGTATGATGTGATTAGAAAGATTGAAAAGTTATTGGATGAGGAATTATCTCATAGGTTTCAGTCTGATTTGATAGAAACTTTTGATATAACAGTTATTTGCATGTCTCCTGCTTTTTACAATTTTGTAAAAGCAAAGCGTCCGAAATATTACACTGACAAGACACTGAAACCTTCCAATTCTATTACGCCGATGGTTACGCTTTTGAAATATTTCACAGCAGAATTTATAATGGATTTTGATGCGTTTTATAAAGCAGAAGAAAAAGAGTGCTTTAGTGTGTTAGGATATGCGATTCTGAATTTTATAGAGGCGTTGAAATATCCTGCTGCTTTGAAGAAATTTGAAAAAGAAAAATTACTTCAAACAGTAAGAGATATCCTTATAGAGAATTCCATTATATCTGTGCATGATAGCATATAGCTCATACTGTACTTGACTCTTGTCTTAGAAAATCAAGTCAAAACAGTTTTATCTTACAACCAACGGACAAAGTTGTTATTAGCTTTCAGCTTGATGGCTAAAAACAACTTTTGTTATTTACGGAAACAATTTTTCTCTGTTAGCCTATTATGAATACAGATTGCGTCATTAGAAAACAGTATCTCGCAATCTATATATTACTGATTATTCTCATAATTAAAATTCGTTATTTCCTTAATCAACTTTCACACATTATAATATTTTGTGTATCTTTGCAGTAAGTTGGTGTGTAATATCACCATTTAGCGTAGAATGGGTTTATCTCATTCAATTCGTGTTCGTGTGAACTTGTAAAGAGAAAACTGGTAATTTTCAAGAAAGACAAGGATATACGAAGCGAGTGTGTCGTATTTGTTTAAATACGGCACAGGTCGCTCGTTTTGTCTTTCGGGTAACCAGTGCCTCTCTTTACAAAATGAGTGGACTCTGTGCCTTTCAATATATTAGATATGGTAAATAGTTTACTTAAAGAAATTTAATAAACTATTTACCTATGGCAGAAATAGATTGGTTCAATAAACCTGTAGAAAATTCAAGAGAACTTATTCTGAAGGAGGCGTTCAAATTATTCCTTCAGAAAAATGTGGAGAAAGTGACTGTTCCGGAGTTGGAGCGGGTCACTAAGTTACAAAGAGGAGCTATCTTTTATCATTTTAAAGATAAGAGTGCTATTTTTGAAGAGGTGATAGAGCGATATTTCTTTTCATCTTTGAATATATTCTATCCAGTAAATCCTGATAATATATGTTCTTTGAAACTGTATTGGGAATTGAAAAACGAGCATATAGACAAAATACAAAATTGGTTCAAACAAGAAGGTATCTCCATTGATCCATACACTGCTTTTTTTCATGCTACTGAACAGGTAAGATTGTATTTTCCACATTTCAATGAAAGAATAGTGAAAATGATTAACGCAAGTCAGACATATTGGTGCCAAGTAGCCCAAAAAGATGTGTCATTATTAAAAAATAAAACGAAAAGTTTTATTTTTGGGGGGAATAGTTTTGAGGCTTTATATTGGAGACAATGCTATATGGCTTCTTATAGTCCCAAAGATATTCCTACTTACCAAGAGCTTATCATTTAAGTTAAACATGGATTAATTAATTAAAATATTTTCGTTCATACAAATTAAAATGACTACTTTTGTAAAAAACATATTATGAGACATAAAGCAGAAAATAGCGTAAGTAAGAATAAAATTTTATTAGAGGCGTTTAAACTCTTTGCAAGTAAGCCTTTTGAAAAAGTGACTTTTGCGGATTTAGAAAAAGCTACAGGATTAAGTCGTGGTGCAATTTTATATCATATACAGACAAAGGAAAATTTGTTTGAGATGGTATTGGAAAACTTAATATTTAAGAGAAGCACCATTGTTTCCAATGATAATATTGTAGGATTATGGAATCATATAGAGAATTTTATTCAGGAACGTATCAAAGAACAAGAGGATTTCTCTTCTTTGTCTATTACAAATGTCAATAAAGCATTTTTCAATATTGAATGCAGTGCATTTTCATGTAGTGATAAAATGGCTGATTTAGCATCCTCTTGGGTTGAAAAAGAATTAGCAAACTGGATAAAGTTGCTAAATAATGCTATTGAAGCAAAAGAAATAAAATCAGATATTGATGTTGTTACCTATGCTCATATTTTTATGAATATATTTATGGGGGCTTCTTATATTGGAGTTGGTCTGCCAAATGGATATGATATTGAAAATATGAAGAAACAATATCGTTATTTATACGATCAAATAAAAATATAAATTTCTTTTCAATATGGAAAAGAGTTTTTTATTCAAAACTCAATTTTCCCCCTACTACAATAATGCGGTAGTAGGGGGAATTAGTTCGGGATATTCAGTAAATGTCCCTAAAAAATACAATGGCATATGAAAATGATAGAGCATAATTATTTCATATGCCATTTTTATTGTCATTTTCCAGTATTTTCTCCTATACTCTTATCAGGCAGACATGACGCTGCGGAAGAAGTCTGGTGACCTCTTCTAATTCTTTCGGTAAACCCATATCATGCGGTTTTCTCCGTTCTGTTCCTGACCTTGTCAATCATCAGTATGGCATTTGCCGTATGTATTCCGAAGAAAATCCACAGGATTTCCGTCTTCCTGTTCCTTGCCTTTATCCTTGCGAGCGAGTAATGTTGCTTTTGGGTGCCGAAGCTGCCTTCAAGCCGGGTGGCCCTTTCTTTGGAGAGTTCACTTCTGAGCACCTTCCTCAAAGGCTCATCCTTTGCCCCCTTCCCTTGCGCACAAAGGATGTGGATATTCCATACTTCGTACAGAACCTCCTGTTGGCATTATTGGCATAAATGGAATCGGCGGCCACACATCTTACCCTTACATTCATGAGCTTCTGCTGCATGCGGATGCAGTCCCTCAACCTTATGCCCTCATTGAACGCCTTGAACGAGAGATGTTCGATGAACGATATGCCGTCTATCTGTATGTTGTTGACCTTCGCACCGAACTCTACGGGTTTGGTCTCCTTGCCTCTTACGATGGGACGTATATAATGGCGGTCGATGCTGACGATGCGGTCACTGACTTTCCGCCCCTCAAACATTTCCTTTTCCTGCGCAAGAACCTTTCTGATGATGGAAAGACGCTTCCGGTAATCCTGTGTATATCGAAGTAAAGTACCATACCGGCTATGAATCCCATCCCTTTGACTGATGAGCTTTTCAAGAAGCCTGAGCATACGGCGCTTGAGCATTCTTGTCCTTGAAGCCTTCCTTTTTCTTTTCTTGCAGTAGGACAGATAGGATTCCGCAACATCCGCATATTTGTTGCGTGGACGCCTTATGCCCAAATCCCTGCAATGCAGGCAGATATGCCTGTAGAGCCATCCGACGCTTTCCCAAAGGAGTTTCATGTCCGTAGGAAAACGCATGTGCCTCTCATAACAGGTGGCGTCGGTCATGCACACGTGAAGGTTGTCAAGATAAGGTTTCCAGTGTGAGGCCAGCACTTCCTGAAAGGAATCAATGTCAAGGCGGGAGGCTATCTCATTGCGGATGGCACTGACTATCTTGAAGTTGGTTGTCGGAAAGGACGGGATATCATGATTCCGCAGAACATCCGGTAGTGTATGTTACCGTTAAGATGTTCCACCAGTTGTCTGTCGGAGAACCCGGTATAGGCCTTCAGGACCATAAGGGCTATCTTGGCGGAAGGACTGAATATGTTCCTGCGGCCCAAACGCTGCTCCGACAGGCTTGCTGCTTTTGCCATACATTCAAACGGAAACACCGAATGAAGCCTGCCAAGTTCACTCTCATGAAAACTCTTGCGATATTTTTCCAGAATATCAAATTCTGTAAAACCCAAAGTCGGGTGAATTTCTGAAATATTTTGTATCTTCGCCATATCTTAGTCAGGGGATTTCCCCCGTTTTGACCGTCAAACCTTATTTTCGGGGGAATACCTAAAGATACAAAAAAGCCAGCTAATTCGCAATACTTTATGTATGAATTAGTTGGCTAATTTTATGATATTTACTGAATGTCCCTAGTTCAGGATGCTTTTTTTGACATCATGTTTAGCACTTCTCAGTTGAAGTGTTCTTTTCAGAATGGGCAAGCACTTATTTTTTTCTTGAGGAAAATTCTGTAAAGTGTAACTGTTCGTTTATTTCATTTATTGCGTTTACGAATCCATCTATATCCTTTTCTGAATGGGTAGCAAGTACACTGGCTCGTATTCTTGCTTCATTATTGCTGACGGCTGGATAACAGATTCCAACAGCGTAGTAACCTTTCCGCATCAACATAAGAGCGACTTCTTTAACTAAATAATTGTCTCTTACCATTATAGGAAAAATTGGAGATACAGTTTCTTTTATGTCATATCCATTTTCCAAAAGTCTTCTTTTCATATATTCAGTATTCTGCCAAAGCCTTTGCCTAATTTCAGGTTTTTCCACAATAATATCAAGGGCTTTTATTACAGAAGCAGTAACTTGTGGAGTGGGTGCGGCAGAAAAAGTACTGGTTCTGCTGTAATATTTTAAATATTGTATTATCTTTTTTGAAGCTGCCACGAATCCACCAATACAACCAAATGCTTTGCTTAATGTTCCCGTCAATATATCTACCTGTCCCAATACATTATAGTATTCTGTAGTGCCTCGTCCATTTTCTCCAAAGACTCCGATTCCATGAGCATCATCTACCATTAGTTGTGCTCCATACTTGTGGCATATTTCAATGTATTCAGGCAGTAATCCCAAATCACCATTTTGCGAATAGACTCCATCAATTATCACCAGTTTGGTATCATATTTGTCTTTTACTGTTTTTAGAGTCATTTCTAGATATTTCAGGTCGTTATGCCCAATGCTTTTTACGTTTGTTTCATGCAGTCCGTCATAAACACTTGCATGGATAAAACTATCTGTCAAGGCAATATCGTTTTTGCCCATTAATGCACTAAGAACACCTGCATTGGCTCCAAATCCCGAAGAAAAAATAGAAGCGTCTTCGCAGCATAGGAAATTGGCAAGTTTTATTTCCAATTGTCGATGTATGTCCAAAAAGCCTCCTATGATTGGAGCTGCACATGCGCCTGTACCATATTTTTTAATTGCCTCAATACCTGCACTTATCGTTTCAGGATTTTTAGACATGCCTAAATAGTCATTAGATACAAAAGCGGTTATCTCTTGTTTTTTCTGTGTATAATTATCAATCGCAACCATTTTACTGTCAATCCCGGTTATAGATTGTGTATAATACGGTTGATGATAATCCTTGTCTAGTTGGTCAATATACAATTGAAAATGCTTTGCACGTTCAATGAAATTCATTCCATCTACTGTCTGGAAATCTTTTAGTGAATACTTTTCTTTCATTATCAAACTGATTTTATTTAATATGTAAATTTTTGAACAAATATAATATTGCTATACAGAACGTACTGTCTGTATTCTATCGAAAGAATATTTTTTATAAAATATTATGGAATTTATACAAACATAATGAACCTTGTAATCCTTCATTTTCTTTTTGTTTCAATTGGATGTTGGCAATACCAAAGTTTCCTTCACCTCGGAAGGAGCTATTGGGGGAATGTATTTACTTCAATGCTTTTTATTTGATTAGTGGAGAATTCTCTTAAAATAATCAGCTATAGCATTTGATGCCAGTTTCTTTTCTCTGCCGTTCACATAAATCTTCGTTTCACTCTTTCCTATTATAGAGAAGGTTTGTTCGTTTGAAGCAATAAATGGAGCATACTTAGAAGCTTCTAGTGCATCGTCTTTATTGAAAGGATTGATATTCATGTCACAGATTAATCTATCATTTTCCATCATGATGCGTTGTCTTATTCCTTTTACTATCACTTCATTCAAATTCAATCTGCCCCCTTTTTCTAGTACAACTCACATATGGCTTGTTTTATAATCTTCTTCATTTTGCAAATGTATGGCAGAAAAATACGGGACTCTAATTTGAATCCCGTATTTACATTTACACAAAATATTTGATAGTACCTATTTTAGTTTTCAAAATATTCTTTTCCCGATTTTAAAGTAGGTTGCTACCAAGGTTGGCGTTGTATATCTCCACTTGCAGGCGGCTCCCCATATAATCCTCTTTGTTCATTCATTTGACGCTGCAACTGCAATCTTTCTGACTCTGTAAGGATTCTATCATTATAAAAAACGACTTTGTCTAACTTAATCCACAGATCAGTTCGAGCAATATACGGCAAATAGAAATTATTAAGGAAACTTTTGTCTAAAGCAGATAAGTGATAATTACGAGCGATTAAACCTCCTCCTTTTTTTGTTATAGTATTATATCCATTTTTACTATAAGCTTGAGAGGAAGCCAATGTTATGGAATTATAATCAAAATTCCCGAGCATTGTATAGTTCTTGTCTTGCTTAGCGAACTGGAAAGTACAGCCGGATTTTACATTATTCAAATAAATATCGACATAGCTGTCTCGGTCTTTTCTCTGCTGTTCATTAAACATACCTGCGGCATTGCAAAGAGCATGCATTAAAAAACCAACAACTTCTTCGTCAGTATATAGATTCCTATCAGCAAACTCGGCAGGAACACGAATTTGTTGTTCACCTCCAACTAATCCAAAACTGCCACTACCTTCGTTGTTTCCATCTGAATAACAAATATATACATTAGGATATTCAATATGACCGGGCTCATAATATTTGGGATCATTCTGAGAATTATAGAACCTTACATTAGTATTGGTTTCAATCTCATCAACAGCCGCATTAATAGCATCTCTGAGACGCGAATCCAAAGTAGCAGTCTTCAACCGAATCATAGTCCAATACTGAGCTGGGTATGAACCCCAAATTCCAGCAGCTCTAGTTTGAGTCTTAAATGGAGAATTGAAAACACCCCATCGCGTTGGAACATCTTCTGCAATAATATCGTTCCATGAATCCTTTCGCTGTTCAGGCAGAAAAATTTCCCCTGTTTTTTCCAGATTTTCTCTTTGTTGAGGAGAAAGCGTTGCTACAAAATCAGGAACTTCCTTATGCACAACACTGGAGTTTACTGAAAGATCATCTGGCGACTGATAATCTTCATCTGAACAAGAAGACAAGATTCCCATGAAGGCTAGTAAGCCAATTCCACATGTTCTAATTAAATTTTTCATACGCTTAAAATTTTAAATTAATAAATAAACTATTCACGTTCTACATTAACTGCATTCATCTGTTCAACACGTTTTTTCCCATCTTCATACGCTTCATTTGAGATTCCGAGTTTTTCAATATCCTTCTCTGTTGCATCAAGAATATACTTACCTGCTTTGTCATCATATCGGATTAAACTATATAAAATCATATTTTTATTAGTCTGATATAAATAAAGAGCCTCTTTGTTTGATTCGAAGGAAACTTTCTCATCTGGCAGCAAGTTATTTACTTCTTTAGTTGAAAAATCATCATTGCAAGACAATGTACAAGCTATTAAAAATGCTATAGATAAAAGCATAATTACATTTTTTGATTTCATCGCATAAATATTTTAATAAGTAAGTTTATTTATAGAAGTCTTTGTCTCAAATTTCCCCGTAATAATAAGTTTTTCAGGAGCATTTTCAGACGAAGAAAAAGAATAATATCCATGGCAAACATTTGTTTGAGGATTTATGTTTTCTAATACAAGTTCTCCCTTTAGCGGTATACGCTTCTCAGAAACACTTGATACTGCATAAGCGATTCCTTCTGTGCTTTCATTAAGAATTTCAGATGCATTTTTTGCAAAATATGGGATAATATCACGCCAATATAGGGTATCAATATTCTCATCCTCATAAGAGTTGATTATATAAGGATGGTTTGTCTCAAATTGAGAATCATCTGCGGAAACATAGAAGTTAATATTGTAGGAGGGATTATCTCCTTTTTCAGGAGATAATCTCGCAATGAAATAAAATAACTTATAGTTTTCATAAAATTCAAGGCATGAAGGATATCCTTGAAAATTCCAAGCCCATACAGTGGACTCTTTATAATTCTGACCGTTAATAGTGGCAGTACCTAAAATTTTCTCTCCACCTTTAAGACTTTTTTCGCACCCCCCTAAGAAAGGCAACAATAAGAAAATACATAAATAGTTTCTCAAAAATAATCTATATCGCTTCATATCTATATGTTAGTTTTATAAGTAAATGTTATAGGAATGAACTGAATTCCCCTGGATTTATAATTAAGTAATATCAAAGTGTACCTATAAACTTGATTGTCTACTGAATTATTTTTAATATAATCTAGCTCTGAACTAGAGAGTATATCTTTAATTAGAGGACCTCCACTTCTTGCTTCAATTATACTTGAAACACTAAAAGGTTTTAGTACCATTGCAGTTGTAGCCATCCACTCTCTTTCCTTGTATTTATCTGAAATACCCGCCCTATATGTTATATACAATCTAGCATAACTATAAGAATACTTCTGTTTGTTTTCTTTGTATAATTCGCCTTTAGAATCAATGTATAGATTTTGATTTTCCGCTACATAGACATCTTGTGAATTTATTTCAACATGCTGTAACTCGGTTTTATTTCCATTTGAATCGGTTATTTCTAGGAACACAATTACTTTTTCATTTTGTCCTTGCAGTTGTACCATCAAATTTGGTACATCTGTCTCAACCCAACGTATTTCTTTGTCAGGGTATTTCACCCCCCAGTTATATGTGAGAACTCCGTTCAATTTCGAAAGATAGTCATTATATTGAGTATCGATACATTCGGCATTTATAGCATATCCTCCTGGTTCATGAGAGGCGGATAATATATATCTGGGCATTCCAACCATTATTACCTGACTATACGCACGTCCTTGATTATTAGCTGTAAGAGTTATTACACCCCTACCTTTGGCTGTGAGAATTCCATTCGAATTAATTGTTGCAATATTTACATCACTACTTGTCCACGTCACATTTCCAACAGCGTTAGATAAACTATACTGCGCGCCAGTATACCCTACTTTAGGCCCCACTATTGAAGTAGAAAGTCTTTGAATTACCCAATTTAAAGCTTCTCTGGTAAAATAGGCGTGACTTTGCGGAGAAGTTTGCGTATAGTAGTTTTCACCAAATGGAGAATCCATTCCATGGGGAGGGGCCTGAAAATTTGCAGGATTGATATTGATACCATCTCCATAAGCTAAAGCACTTGAAACAGGAACAAATGGGATTTGGGGACTAATCTTCACATTATAACCAAAATCAAAAATAAGAGGAATACCTGTCCCGCCTTGAGAAACGATAGGTAAACCTTGATCATCCTGTATAAGTGCATAATATGAACTAGGATATGTATCATAGAAATACCTGCTCTGATAATATCTGTCGTAAGAGAAAAGATCTCTAGAAATAGGCACAATCCATAAAAAATTCTTTTTGTATTGTAACCTTATCTGAGTCACTAAATCCCCACTTGATCGAGCTGGAAAAACATTAAATGTTGCATTAAGGGTGGTAGTCCCTGGTAATACTGTAAGAAGACCGGCAACAATATCATTTAAACCAATTCCTATTGCAAGCCCCAATATCCCAGGTAAAAAAGAACTTCCGAGATCAGTCCCAGCGGAAAAATTAGTATTTAAGTAAAAAGGTGGAACATCCATTTGCCCATAGCTTCCATTTGAGACTGCCAGCATTTGAAAACTTGTACCTAAATCCCCTTTGGGATAACCAAGAGATTTTAACTCTTTTTGCCAAGTGTCATGTTCTTGATTATTGTAGTTACCAGCAGGGTCAACAAAGTGAACAAGCATTTGCTGGGCAGCTGTTGAATAAGCCATTGATTTTCCGAGTTCAATATATTCTTCTGCAGGGGTAAATGATGTAAGAAGAGCATCAATGACCCCATGCTCATCTATAAATTTCATGATACCATGGAAAGCATATAATACACCTAAAGGGATATGTGCGCCAAGATGTGGTGCATCGTAGCTTACATAAGTTGATACTTGATGTTTTATGCCTTGATTTTCCATGGTTTTTAGTGCATATCTAGCTATCAATCCCCCCATGCTATGAGCTATAATAACATTCGTTTCAGTACTGCCAGCTAACGCTTTACGATTATTGACCCACTCAATAACTGTTTTAAGTGTATAGGAATTAGCTTGTATATACTCTTGCGATTTTACCCAATCAACATAAACTATGTCATAACCATAGTCTCTATTTAAATCAATAATGCTTTGGTCTTTATTAATTCGATTAAAATTCCAACTTCCTTTAGGAGTTTTTTCATCAATTCGCGGATCGAATCCTTCAACAATTAGTAAAGGCTTTCGAAGTGAAGATCGTCCTGGCGCATAGCTTATAAATATCTCTGCTGAAGTGCTTATACCCCTGTAACTCTCACCTGAAATAACAGTAGAATAATGGCAAACCAAAGAATCATTATTTAAAATAATACCAGCACGAGTCTGCTGAAGAGGTTGTACATCCTCAACTAATACAATAGTGTGGGCATTTAACTGTTTTCCATTACGCAAAGTAACTCTTATATTCACTTTGTTTATTCCACTTTTTAGAGTGGCACTTAACGATTTATCAGGCTGAATAATCGTAAAACCTGTCCCATAGTCAATCTCTACATTCCTTATATCGCAATTGGAAAGTAATAAATATGATGGAATGGTAAATGTCACCTTAGATTGCTGAACTGAGGTTTGTAAACAGCATCCTGAAAAAGCATATTCTAACTGATACGGGCTTTCTGCTTTGCTTGTATTATATACTTTTCCATTTTCATATCGAATTAGACCATCTGTCAATGCATTAGATTTGATTCTAGCATATTCAAAAAGCATTATACCTATATTTAATTCATCAGATTTGTTTTGCCCTTTCATCTTTCGAATATAGGTTTCGAATCTTTTTATAGGGTCTTCTTTTACAGCTGAAGAACTTATTGTTTTGAGCAAATTTCCAAATCGAATTAAAGTTCCGATATTATTATCTTTTAATGGAACTTCACCAGTGAAGAGATCTAAATCTTCATATTCTACCGCATAATCTCTGAGAAGCCCTGTAGGAACAGAGTTTCTGTCCAAATGCTCGAACATAAAGTCGAGTGACTTACGCATTTCATTTTCTTGAGCAACATTTTGCCCATAAAGAAATGAAGTTGAAAAAGAACAAATTAAAAAAGCAATCAAAACAATAAAATTTGGTTTGATGCTAAGCATTTTAGTACATCTCATGGTTTTATTTTTTTTATAACATTTTAAGAGAACTATTTTCATTCAATACCATGGTGATAAAAAACAAACACCATGTTTAGGTCTTTGCTTTATTTTACACATTGAACTTATAGTGTAATCATTCGGGGTGAATTTTTCATTTCTATCATATAATAAGTATTTAAGTTCAACTTAGGATTTCAATTTCATCTTTAACCGTGACAAATTTACGGTTATTTTATTAATAAATAGTATGTACTGTTTATTTTTATCTATATATCACATATATTTATACTTATTTCACATATTAGATATACAATTAACATAAGCTTACATATCTAATAGTAATAAACAAACAGTTGTGTCTGCGCATTGTGGTTGTAGGGAACATTGTTGGGATGCCCAAAAACAATCTTTCGAGTGCAAGCACTGCCATAGCAGACAGTCCATACGCTCCAGAATAGTCATGGATCACAAACAAGCTTGCCTTTCCGTTACAGGATAGCAGCCTTTCATAAACAGTCCAAAACTCTTTTTTACTCATTATTATACGTTTCATAATCTACTTTGTATGTAGAGTAAGAGAGAAGTTCTTGGCGTTAATGTGTACTTTATCGGATATTTATAAAAATGCGATGAAACAAACTTTTGTCTTCGACAATTATTTCAGCTTTACCTTTCATATTGTGTTTCATTTGAATGTTTTTTAATTGATTCGTAAAAAAAAGATTTCGATTTAAAATAACCGTTCCTAAACGGAATAGCAAATGATGGAATCATGTTTACTCCTATGTTGGATGCAAACCAAGGAAAAATCATAGAACGGAAGATGGCTTCAAATACAGCGATTGAAACAGTGCAAAATATCTTGAAAGAGAACGTTGATTTAGTTGCATCACACTATAATGGTTCAGGTACTGTTGATGCCGCCGGACGATTCTCCTTGGCTGAGTCAGATGTTACCGATTGGGATACCATGAAGTATCGAATGGAATTTTGCGGATATTTTCCATCAAAGAGTCCACAATATACCGTTCTGATAATCCTCGAAAAGGATGATATGCCAGCCAAAGCAGAATTTGTTTATCCTCTATTGCAGAAACTCATTGGAATCTTAAAAACAGAATGATTAGTTTTAAGTTGGAAACAATGGATATGGATATTTATAGTGAACAGATGTCTTATTACCAAGAACAGGGTGATTTGGGAAATATTAACAGAATACAGGGTGAAGTTATCAAAAGGCTTCAGGCTGAGAATGTTTATCTTAGAGAACGTTTATACAGTGATTACCGTCATGAGCGGTTGGTATGGCAACATGAACAACGTTTTTTGCGAGAGTTTTTCCATGATTTTGAGAGAACGCTTTTGTACTTAGTCGAACAAGTTCCATCTCATAACATCATCAATACAGATGTAAGACATAGTTTAAACCTTTTAAATCGTTTCAAGACAGAAACAGTATAGGCAGCATGGAATAAGGGCTCTCCAATTTGAGTTACCTTATTCCATGATTTGTATTACATCAGATGATTATTTAGCCCTCTTCTTTGCAAAAATCTCATCAATCATCTCCTTCACATCCTTATTCACCTGCAAGAAATTGGCATACAGAATACGTTCTCTCGCATCACGTGACTTGAACGTATAAAACTTGGGAAGCGGTACATACTCCGCTTCTTCTTTCTTTATC
>JBGVIT010000080.1:0-14258 GCA_045128915.1 Clostridia bacterium | reverse complement strand
CCTTATCAAGAAAACCAAAGCGCTTCATAGAACCGCCACCTACGCAAACCATTGCGCGTGTTCCTTTGAGAGTTTTGAGTGCTTCGAGAGCACCTTTGCCGTGATATAAATCACGAGGTAATGTAAAACGTGCCATTTTAATGTCTCCTTTATAATTTATTTTTATTTAATATTTAAATACCTAGTTATTTTAAGATAGATACAGCATCACTTATGGTTTTTTTCAAAGCCTCTCTGCCATATTTATCGACCTCAAATAAGCGTCTGAAGTTACTCAAATATTTTAACAGTAACTACATATTTTTACCATACTTAGACAGAAATTATGTCTGCTAACATATAAGTTTCAGCGTCAAATGTTTTTTCCATGTCAAGAGCCTCAATAATATCGTAATTCACAATTTTATTATCTTTAAGAGCTACAACACGATTTCCTATTCCATCATTCAAAAGTTGAACTGCTGCATATCCCATTTGCGATGCAACAACTCTGTCTCTCAAAGATGGGTTTCCTCCACGTTGAACATGACCAATGATTGTTGCACGGCTTTCTATGCCTGTTGCATTTTCAATTTCCTTCGCCAATTGTCTTACATCGCAAAGGTCCTCAGACACTATTATAATAAAATGATTTCTGCCGCGTTTGTGAGTGCGGCGAATCTTCTCTATAATCTCTTCGGGATTATATCCTTTTTCAGGAATTACAATCGAGGTAGCACCAACAGCCAAGCCACACTGAAGTGCAAGGTCACCTGTACCGTGTCCCATTACTTCTACAACACTACATCTGTCATGAGAGCATGCTGTATCACGAAGTTTATCAACCACTTCTACAACAGTATTCATGGCGGTGTCAAATCCTATTGTATATTCTGTAGAAGAAATATCGTTATCAATAGTTGCAGGAATTCCTATACATGGTATTCCTCTGAGAGAAAGTTCTCTTGCGCCTCTGAACGAGCCATCACCGCCTATTACAATAAGGCCTTCAATCCCATTATCTTTGCAATTTTTTACTGCTTCCTGAATTCCTTCGTCAGTTTTGAACTTAGGACAACGAGCAGTAAATAATGCAGTTCCTCCGCGATGAATAATATCGGATACAGAACGAATGTCTAAATCAGTAATATTGTTTTCTATCAATCCGTTATATCCTCTCAATACACCCTTTACGGTAATGCCCATTGATTCTGCACTTCGAACAACTGAACGAACAGCTGCATTCATTCCGGGTGCATCTCCACCGCTTGTAAGTATTCCAATAGTTTTCATTCACAATTCCTCATTTTATATCATTTCAAAATTGATACAGCATCGCTTATGTTTTTTTCCAAAGCCTCTCTGCCATATTTATCGACCTCAGATTTGTTTTTCTCTCCGTGTGTCAAGCATCCTGCACCGCCGATACATCCGCCTACACACGCCATACCTTCAATAAAGTTCGCATCAAGCACACCTTTGCTCAGTTTAAGAAGTGCCATCTTGCAAGCTTCTATTCCATCACAAGGAATTGCTTTCAGATCAAATTCGATATTCTGCTCTTTAAGTCCCTGTGCTACCGCATCTGAAAGACCGCCGGAACGAGCAAAGATTCTGCCGAAATAAGAAGCATTATCAAGTACATCTTCATCAAGGGTTGTAATATCAATATCCTTGCTGTCATAAAGTGCCTGAAGCTCTTCAAAGGTCATAACTGCATCTACATAAGGCTTTACATCTTCAAGCTGTGCTTCAGCCTTTTTAGCTGTACATGGTCCTATAAACACAACCTTAGCATTTTCGTCTGTCTCTTTAATGTACTTAGCAAGGGTTGCCATCGGAGAAAGATTATGAGAAACATATTTCACCAAATCAGGAAATGCTGATTTTACATAAGCAACAAACGCCGGACAGCACGAGCTTGTGAGAAGTCCTTTTTCTGCAAGCTCTTTCGACTCAGACTGTGCAACCATATCTGCACCCAGAGCCGCTTCAATTACGGTATAAAAGCCAAGTTCTTTAAGGCCCTTGATTACCTGACCAAGCTTTGCGTAAGTGAACTGGCTTGAAATAGAAGGTGCAACCATAGCGTATACTTTATACTTCTGATTGTCTTCGCTCTTCTTAATCAGGTCAATTACATTCAAAATGTATGACTTATCCATAATAGCACCGAATGGGCACTGATATACACAAGCTCCGCAGGCTGTACACTTACTGTTATCAATTGCAGCAGCATTATCCTCATTAATAGAAATTGCTTTTATTTTACATGCATTCTGGCAAGGACGTTTACGATTCACGATTGCACTGTATGGACACACCTTTGCACAAGCACCGCATTCCACACACTTTGATTTATCAATATGTGCTACATGGTTATGGTCAAAGGAGATCGCTCCCCTTTTACAAACATCTTCACATCTGTGAGCAAGACAACCTCTGCATGAATCAGTAACCTCATAACCTGCTGCAGGACACTCATCACACGCAAGTTCAATTACTTCAATCACATTTGGGTTTTCTTTATCTCCGCCCATTGCGATCTTTACACGTTCAGAGAGAATTGCTCTTTCTTTATATACACAACAACGCATTGTAGATGTTTTTCCGGGTACAATCATTTTCGGGATTTCAAGAAGATTCTCAAGAAGTGTGTCCTTCCAAGCTTGCCTTGCCACTTCACGAAGTACTTTATATTTCAGATGTTGTACCTTTGTATCAAACTTTCTCATTGCTCACACTCCTTAGAAATAACTTACTTTAATCCTTTTACCCATCTTCTTGAAGCATTTGGAAAGTTCTTCAACAAGATTCATTTTTATACTGAAATTTATCGGCAAATCCGGATTCTGATGTGCCGGGTTAATAGCTCTGCCTACATAGAAATTTATATCCGTTGCTTCTTCAAACAGAAGCTGGCAGATTAGCGATGCACCATCTCGTTTATAATTCCAATGCTCATACATTTCGTTATCTCCGAGATAATCTTTCGCATATTCTAAAACTCTGTTTACTGTAATAACACCTTCTGTTACCAGATCAACTCCCTCAAGCTTTGCAATAGGAGGAATATCCGATTTTTCAAAGTTCAGGGTAGCCTGCAGAGGTTTTCTTAAATATTTTGCAGCGATAGATGATGTAGTTCCTCCGCATATAATGTGTTTACCTTCCTTTGAGAAGAAAAGAGACATCATACGGTCACAATCATCACGGTTAGAAGGCGGTCCAAAGAGGATGTTCATTGGTTCTCTTTTTCGTATCTTAATGACACATGCTGTTGCATCATCACCGGGTTTATGTCCGTATAATTTGTCGCATTCATCAACGAGCAGTGTAGAGAGATTTTTGGCTGTAAGTCCTGTGACAGACATGGTTTCCATGAAATCAATAATATCTTCCCTCTTCCATCCGAAGTTATATGCCATACCTATTCCGGCATGAGGGCAACCATCGCTCATGGCGATGAAAATATCCCCTTCTTGCAATCGAATTACAGACTTATATATTTTCTTACCGTCTATATTCATCTCTGTCTTGGGATAGTCATAATTTTTGTTATCCCTTAACACAATAACCTGTGGGTTATCATATTGAATAATCTCGGCTGTTTCATTGTTTATAACATGCATAATCGTAAAGGTTGAATATGCAACGCCTCTTACTGAACATACCGGAAGAGTTGCAGCAATTGTTGAAACACACTCTTCTATCGGCAGACCTGCTGCCATCATTGTTGAAATAATCTTTGATGTAAGTGTTGACAATATACTTGCCTTAACTCCGCTTCCAAGACCATCTGCTAAAACGATAACAGTTGAATCCTCGTTCTGCTCAACAATTTCAACATGGTCTCCGCAAAGCTGCTCTCCTACATGGTTAATACTTTTCCAGCCGATATCTGCACATAAATCATTCATCCTGTATCGACTCCTTTAACTTTGCAAGAGCAATTTTGGTTTCTGCTGCAGTTTCGCCGAGAAGTGATGCAATTTCCTGAACGATACGCATCTGCTTATCTACGACTTTATCTGCTACCTCAACAGTCTGTCTGCTGATGCTTTCTTTCTTTTCTCTTTCTGTCTGTTCATCGGTCACATCACGCATAATGCCTATTAAAAGATGTGAGTCTTTATCGTAAATAACCGACTGTTCAACATATCTTTTATATTCAGGAAGATATACCATCTTGTTTCTGATATCTCTGCTGGTGTTTCTTACCTCCATAAAGTCAGTAGGATCCATAATGCGAATTACCTGATCTCCAAGAATATCTGTGCTTGAACGCACATTCATAATCCTTCTTGCAGCATCGTTAATCTGCTGAACTTCAAGTTCCTCATTTAGAACAATAAGACCGTTGGGTGTATTCTTAACTATTGTATCTGAGAAGCTTTCGGCCTTATCCTTAAGAAACGGCAGACACATAGATATTTCTGCTTTTCCCTGACAAATTGCAATAGCTTTTTCGCGGCAGGTGTTGTATCCACATGAACCACAGTTAAGCTCATCCGATGGCTTAAATTTACCCATTTGTCTCAAAACATTAAATATTTCTGTTTCAGACGGCATTGGAAGTCTGTGTTCAATATATTCAAAGTGTTTGCTTATCTCTGAAGGTGAAGGCTGAACAACATCAAAGTCTTTTTCTCCTGCATAATTTGAAATTGTGATATAGTCTTTAATAGCAGAAGTACGATGATATTTTTCCATAACAGGACCGCCGATACAGCTTCCTACGCAAGCGGACATTTCGATAAAGCATTTATGAATCTTTCCGCTTTCAATATCCTTAAGTGCATCAATACAGTTTTCCACACCGTCAATAGCAAGATAGGTATAACCGGGAGCATTCTGAGCCATTGTCTTCAAGATACCGCCGGTTGTCGGGAAGAATCTTGCACGACTTTCCTCGTTGGAATCTATATCTTGTTTTAGTTCTATACTGGCTTCCTTAAGCCAGTTTGTGAGTTCCTCAAATGTAAGAACTGCATCTACAATTCCTTCGTAATGCTCTGCTTCATCCTTTTTGGATACACATGGTCCGATAAAGACAGTTTTTGCATTAGGAAATCTTTTCTTTATATCCTGACAGTGAGCCTGCATGGGTGACATTACATCAGCCAAGTATTCAAGTTCTGCCGGGAAATATTTCTGTATAAGTAAGTTAACCGAATGACAGCAAGATGTAATGATGACATCTCTTCCGTCCTCTTTTAACATTCTTTCATATTCATTCTTTACAATCGTTGCACCGATTGCTGTTTCTTCAACATCATAGAAGCCCAGCTTCTGCAGTGCATCTCTCATTGCATTTATTCCAACTCCGTCATAGTTTGCTACAAATGAAGGAGCAAGACTTACAACAACAGGATCGCCGCTTTGTAATAACACTCTTACCTTTTCCGTTTCATCCACTATCTGTTTAGCATTTTGCGGACAAACAACAAAACACTGACCACATAAAATACATTCGTTACCAATGATATGTGCCTGATTTCCGGAAAAGCGAATTGCTTTAACGGGACAGTGACGAATACACTTGTAACAGTTTTTGCAATTTGATTTTTTTAAGGTTAAACAATTTGGCATGGCCCGTTACTTCCTTTCGTTTTCTATTACGGATAATACTTTGTCTTTAAAAAATTCCTTGAAATTCTCGCGTGTGACTCCTGTATGTATTTCATCATCCACCTGAACAGTTACACCAACTCGGTTACACTTGCCGATACAAAAGCTACCGGCAAGCGTAATCTCGTCTTCAAGATGATGTTCTTCAACTGCTTTGGTGAGTAACTCGACAATTTCAGGAGAACCTTTCAAATGACATGAACTACCAACGCAAACTTGAATTAACATATCTTCACACCTTTGCTAAAACTTCTTTTTTGAAAAATTCTTCAACAGTGCTTGGTGTAACAGAATGGAATACATCGTCAACTGTTACGCATACACCCTGCTGGCATTTGCCCATGCAAAATGTTCCGCCAAGCTCAACCTTGTCGCCAAGGTTATTTTCGTTTATAAAATACTGAAGCTGTTCTACAACCTGTCTTGAACCTTTGATGTGACAGGAACTTCCTATACATACTGTAATTTTCATTTATACACTCAATCCTTTCAAAATATTATTCGTAATCAACAACGTCTACCCATGAGAGTAAGAACTCACGTTCTTTTTCGTTACCTTTTACTGACTGTGATGCAGCAACAATAGGCATCCACTTCTGAACGTATTGCTTAGCTGTATCGCTCTTTTTGCAGAATAAGTCAAGGTATGTCTTTGCTCCGGAAAGGTCGCCTGCAAGGTGGAACAAAAGGTATGTTCTTGCTGCATCCGCTGATGCATTACCCTGAGTTGCATGAGACCAGTCTAAGATGTATGCTTTTCCATCTTCTGCAATAATAATGTTTGAAGGATTGAAGTCACCGTGACAAACCTTAGTGTGCTTAGGCATTCCTTCGAGTCTTGTGTGAAGGTCATATCTTGTAGTAGCATCTACATCAGCAGCACTGATTTTACGATTCATTTTGTCCTTAAGCTTGTTAAGGAGCGGAGATCTCTTAGAGTGTACTTCAAGCTGAAGATCAACTAACTTTTCAATATATGCATCCTTGTTTTCAGGATCCTCTTCCATAATCTGTGCAAGAGTTTTTCCTTTGATGTATTCTGAAACGATTGCCCACTTTCCATCAACCATTGTTACTTCAAGGATTTTAGGAATGTTAAGACCTGTTTCTTCGATTCTGGCCTGGTTGAGTGCTTCGTTCAATACATCAGCTTTTGAATAGTGTTCATCAAACACCTTTACACATCTGTCACCATCACGGTAGATTGTTTTATTGTTTCTAACTGCAATTACTCTTTCAAGTTTCATGATTTATTCCTCCTCTTCAATTTGACTCAGGCCTTCTTGCCTTTATTGTATACACCTTTGATTGCATCCGGTTTTGCATTTGTCTTAATGTCTTTTGCTGTAGGCATTTCTTTTTCTTCAAAGTGCTTGCCGTAGTAAGCGTTTAAGTACATCTGCTTGATTTCAGCCATAAGAGGATATCTTGGGTTAGCGCCTGTGCACTGATCGTCGAATGCCTGTTCTACCATTTCGTCAAGATTGTCAAGGAATACTTTTTCATCTACGCCGTAGTCTTTGATTGTTTCTTTGATTCCAACTCTTGCCTTAAGGTCGTTGATTGCTTTAATAAGACCTTCAAGCTTTTCAGTATCTGTGTTACCCTTAATTCCGAGGTAATCAGCAACTTCAGCATAACGAGCAAGTGTGTGCGGATGATCGTACTGTGAGAATGTACCCATCTTAGCAGGTGCTTCTGCAGCATTGAATCTCAATACTTCTTCAATCATAAGAGCGTTTGCTACGCCGTGAGGTAAGTGATGGAATGCACCAAGCTTGTGAGCCATAGAGTGACATACACCAAGGAATGCATTTGCAAATGCCATACCTGCCATTGTAGCAGCGTTTGCCATTTTTTCTCTTGCTTCAACGTCTGTCTGACCGTTATCATAAGCTCTTGGCAAGTATTCAAATACTGTCTTTAAGGATTTAAGTGCAAGACCGTCTGTGTAGTCTGTTGCAAGCATTGCAGCATAAGCTTCGATTGCGTGTGTTACAGCGTCGATACCGGAAGCAGCTGTTAAGCCACGAGGTGCAGACATATGGAAGTCTGTATCGATAATTGCCATGTTAGGCATAAGCTGATAGTCTGCAAGAGGATATTTAACACCTGTCTCTTCATCTGTGATAACTGCGAAAGGTGTAACTTCAGAACCTGTACCTGCAGAGGTAGGAATTGCAATGAAGTATGCTTTTTCGCCCATTTTCGGGAATGTGTAAACTCTTTTTCTGATGTCGATGAATCTCATTGCCATATCCATGAAGTCTGCTTCAGGATGTTCGTAGAGTACCCACATAATCTTTGCTGCGTCCATTGCACTACCGCCGCCGAGTGCGATGATTGTGTCAGGCTTGAATGCCTGCATCTGAGCAGCACCGTTTTTAGCATTGTTCAAAGTAGGATCAGGCTGTACATCAAAGAATGTTGTGTGTACGATACCCATTTCGTCAAGCTTATCTGTGATAGCTTTTGTATAACCATTTTCATAGAGGAATGTATCTGTTACGATAAACGCTCTCTTCTTACCCATTACATTTTTAAGCTCATCAAGAGCAACAGGCAGACAGCCTTTTTTAATATATACCTTTTCAGGTGCACGGAACCAAAGCATATTTTCCCTTCTTTCAGCTACTGTTTTAATATTGATAAGGTGTTTAACACCAACGTTTTCTGATACCGAGTTACCGCCCCAAGAACCGCAACCAAGTGTAAGTGACGGAGCAAGCTTGAAGTTGTAAAGGTCACCGATACCGCCGTGAGAAGAAGGAGTATTTACTAAGATACGGCAAGTTTTCATTCTTGCAGCGAATGCATTTATTTTTTCTGTTTCTGTTACATCGTTAAGATATACAGAAGATGTATGACCGAATCCGCCGTCTTCTACAAGTCTTTCTGCTTTATCAAGAGCGTCTTCGAAATCTTTTGCCTTGTACATTGCAAGAACCGGAGAAAGTTTTTCGTGAGCAAATTCTTCAGAAAGTTCAACACTTTCTACTTCACCGATAAGTATTTTTGTTCCTTCAGGAACTTTAACGCCTGCAAGTTCAGCAATTTTAGCTGCCGGCTGACCAACGATTTTCGCATTAAGCGCACCGTTGATGATGATTGTCTTTCTTACCTGTTCTGTTTCTCTTGCATTTAAGAAGTAGCATCCGCGTGTTGCGAACTCTTCTTTTACCATATCGTAAATGTTTTCAAGAACGATTACTGACTGTTCAGATGCACAAATCATACCGTGATCAAATGTCTTTGAGTGGATGATTGAGTTTACAGCGAGAAGAATGTCTGCACTGTCATCGATGATTGCAGGAGTATTTCCGGCACCAACACCAAGTGCAGGTTTACCGCTTGAGTATGCTGCCTTAACCATTCCGGGACCACCTGTTGCAAGGATGATATCTGCTTCCTTCATAACAGTGTTTGTCATCTCAAGGCTTGGTACGTCGATCCAGTCGATGATACCTTCAGGAGCACCGGCTGCAACTGCAGCTTCTAAAACAAGCTTTGCTGCTGCGATTGTGCAGTTCTTTGCTCTCGGATGAGGAGAAATAATGATGGCGTTTCTTGTCTTTAATGCTAAAAGACACTTAAAAATCGCTGTTGATGTAGGGTTGGTTGTAGGGATTACTGCTGCGATTACACCGATAGGTTCTGCAACCTTCTTAATTCCGTAGGCTTTATCTTCTTCGATAATACCGCAGGTCTTTGTATCCTTGTAGGCATTATAGATATATTCAGAAGCGTAGTTATTTTTGATAACCTTATCTTCCACAACACCCATGCCTGTTTCTTCAACTGCCATCTTTGCAAGAGGAATTCTTGCTTTGTTAGCAGCTGATGCAGCAGCCAAGAAAATTTTGTCAACCTGTTCCTGTGTGTAGGTAGCAAAAACTTTCTGAGCTTCCTTAATGTGTGCAATAGCTTCTTCAAGCTTTTCAACGCTGTCTACGATTTCGTAAGTTTTGTTTTCCATGATATATCCTCCTAATTTTTAGTAGCTAATTGATTATTTAGATGTGCAAGTGACAGAGCAAGGTTTTCCTGTTTTACAAGAACACCCTCAGGAACCGTTAATTGATTTGGTGAGAAATTCAAAATTGCGTTGATTCCATTTTCTATCATTAAATTACATATCTCTTGTGATGCGTTTTTGTTTACTGCAATGATCCCAATTTTTATATTATTGTTTATGCAGTAATCTTCGAATTCTTCCATTGGAAGTATCTGCTTGGAATTTTTTCGGGATGATTGCTTGGGGACCTTGATATCGAATGCCGCTTTAATCGTTACTCCAAACTCTTCAAATCCTTCATAATTCAGAAGTGCTTTACCAAGCTGACCGGCTCCGACCAGAACCGCATTTGTATGATTGTCATAACCCAGAGTTGTTTCAATGCTTTTGATAAGTTCTTTAACCTCATATCCAACCTTTGGCTTTCCTGCTCCGCTTACTGCGTTCAAATCTTTTCGGACCTGAACTTCTCCAAGGGACAGGCTTCTTGCTATTGAGGTTGAAGAGATATACTCATCATTATTTTTAAGCACTGTCCTTAGGTGCTGTAAGTAGTATGGCAACCTACCAAGAGTTGCTTTTGAAACAGAGTTCTTTTCCATACTGATACCTCCCATCTCCTGACTTCGTTAATATTTTAACACAGTATTTTTTACTTGGGAATTCTTTTTTGTGATAATCGGTATTATCTATATCGATAATACATATATCGAAACGCCCTGTTTATGGGAAAAATTAAAGCCTGACTTCCTAAAAAGTCAGGCAAAAAAATTTTATTTTATAGATATTTTCGTCTTGATTCACACAATTTTGTGATAAAAAGATTGTCAAGTTCAGAGAATTTATATCCCTCTTTGTATATCAGCACATCCTTATAAACTCTCTTGTTATCAATGCACTTTTTCTGCACCAGATCATATCTTTCAAGAAGGGCTTTGGGTGCCGGCGATACCCACATAAATGTTTCAGAATTATCATGGAGCAAATCGAACTGACTTGCTCTTTCAAATATAAAGATTCTTCTGTCCATTGTATCTGGAAGCTCTTCTTTAACAACCTTTGAAGTTGCCATTGACGGAACATATGGATCCGCATGGGCTATTTCAATATATTCTCTTAAATCTTCATATTTGATTTCATCAAGCTGTGCAAGAGGATTTTGAGAACTCATTATAAGTGAATAAGTAAAGTCACTTATAATTTCATATCCGAATCCTTTTTCTTCAAGCATCGCTTTGAAGTATTTATCATAATTCTCTGCATATCGTATAATACCGAGTTTATAATCGTGATTAACCATATTATGTATGGTTCTTTGTGAGTTTGTTTCTTTGTAGAAAATTTCACACGGCTCTTTTCCGAGTTCCTTTGTAAACTGAGAAAAAGCTTCGGATATATAACAAGCACGAGGAACAGAGATTGAAAACTTTCTTTTGTGCGGAGAACCATCTTTGTAGTATCTCTCCACCCTGTCAATCTGTCCGAGAATTTCATTTGCAAAATTCATAAACTCTTCTCCTTCAGGAGTCAGAGTCATACCATTTTTACCTCGTTCAAATATAGTAATTCCGAGATCTGATTCAAGTTCTTTTATAGAACGGCTTATATTTGGAGCTGCAACAAGGAGCTTATCGGCCGCTTTATTCAGCGAACCACTCTTGGCTACCTCGACTGCATGTTTCATGTGTAGTAAATTCATAACAGCACCAACCTTCTTGCTATTTAGATATTTTGTATATTATAACACAAAAAGTATCTTCAAACAAGATTTATGATCATTTTTCTATGTTTTGAACATAAAAAGTTACATTTTTATATACACAATTCTATTTCCTTTTAACGATATCATTCTGTGATTTTACTATGCATCCTGAAGGAAAAACACCCCTTAAGGCATTAAGTGGATATACTGAAGTGTTTTTTCCTATAATGGTACCGGGATTCAACACGCATCCGCAACCGACATCGGCACCGTCTGCAAGAATAGCTCCGATTTTTCTAAGTCCCGTTTTGTATTCTTCATCACCATGTATTACCACAGGCTTTCCATCACTTTTAAGATTTGAACAAATGGAGCCTGCTCCCATATGCGAATGATTACCAAGTATTGAATCTCCTACATAATTGTAATGAGGAACCTGCACTTTGTCTAACAATACGCAGTTTTTTAATTCAGAAGAATTCCCTATAACACAATTTGCTCCGGTTATAACGGATCCTCTTATAAAAGCTCCCGGTCGTATTTCAGTTCCGTCACCAATTATTGCCGGTCCTTCAATTGTTGCAGTCGGATATATTTTGACATTTTTTCCGACATATACACATTCCGATATTTCTTCAAATCCTTCAAGTCCTTCATTTATAAGAGAAATAATATATTCTTTTATTTTCGGAAGAATTTCCCACGGATATTCATATTGGAACAGTTTATCGAGGTAATAGGTATGGCATTCAAACAACTCTCTTGTTTTTACTTTTCTATTCAATACCATGTCCCCCTTTTAGTATCGTATCTGCAATCATTTGTGCATATTCAATGCATTTTTCTTCTGTTTCACTTTCAATCATAACTCTGACAACCGGTTCAGTTCCGCTCTGTCTTAAAAGCGCTCTTCCCTTACCATCAATAAGCTTTTCAACTTCAGCAAGCTTGTCAGCAACATCCTTATCTTTAAAAACTGCTGCCTTGTCTTTTACCTTAACATTTTTTGTATATTGAGGATATAACATAACGGGTGCAGCAAGCTCAGCAAGAGAGCGTTTTGAATCACATATCTCTTCGGCAATCATAATAGCAGTTAATATACCATCACCTGTTGTGGCATATTTTTTTATAATAATATGTCCTGACTGCTCGCCTCCAAGTGCATATCCCTTCTCTTGCATGCATTCATATACGAACCTATCACCTACATTTGTCTGTTCGCACTTCATTCCCGCTTCTTCAAGACTTGCAAAAAATCCGCTGTTTGACATAACTGTTGCAACAACTGTGTCATGATTCAGCATACCCCTCGATTTAAGTCTTTTGCCTAAAATATACAGCATCTTATCGCCGTCAACAACTTCTCCGTTTCCGTCTACGGCAATACATCTGTCTGCATCTCCATCAAATGCAAAGCCAACATCAAGATGATTTTCTTTCACGAGCTTACATAATTTTTCAATATGTGTTGAGCCGCAATTTTCATTAACATTGAGTCCATCAGGTTCAGCCCCGATTACTGTTGTATGTGCTCCAAGAGCTGAAAATACTGAATTTGCAATCATCCACGATGCACCATTTGCACAATCAAGACCTATTTTAAGGTTTTTGTATGAGTGTGATGCAAGCGAAATAAGATAGCCAAGGTATCTGTTTCTACCTGATGAATAATCTTGAATACAGCCTATTCTTTCTTTTGTGGCAAGAGGTAAATCATCTCCTGCAACACCAAGTGCACCAAGATTGCCGTCAATGTACGCTTCAATCAAGGCTGTTGTTTTGTCATCAAGCTTTTCACCAAATTTATTTATAACCTTGATCCCATTGTCGTAATATGGATTATGAGATGCTGTTATCATTATGCCGCAGTCAAACTCTTCCTGTCTTGTAACATAAGAAACGCTTGGTGTAGTCGTTACATGAAGCATGTATGCATCTGCACCGGATGCGGTTATACCTGCAACAATCGAATATTCTAACATATAACTTGATCTTCGAGTATCTTTACCTATCACAATCTTAGGACGGTGGTTTAGTTTTGTACAGCCTGAAAGCTTATTTGAATAGTACCATCCCAAAAATCTTCCAACCTTGTACGCATGCATGGATGTAAGAGTTATATTTGCTTCTCCTCTGAATCCATCAGTACCGAAATATTTGTTTCCTTTAGACTCAGTTTGTGGCAAAGGAATCCTGTCATGCAGCAATTGATCTGTAGATATTCCAAATAACTCACATAATTGTAAAACTTTATCTATCTGCGGAAGCGCCTGATCCATTTCCCACTTTGAAACAGACTGTCTGGAAACATCTATATGTTCAGCAAGTTCTTCTTGAGACATTCCTGCCGCAATACGAAGTTCTGCAATTTTTTCACCTATTTTCATTTATATCAACTCTCCTTTTATAAAATTTTACCAGATAAGACTTTTATTTTCAATCAACTAACCTTAGAAAGTTTTTGCAACCTATGGTTGCGTAATTTTGTCTTTTTATATATTTTACCATATAAAACAAAAAGTGTGCAAGATGTTTCTTGCACACTTTTGTTTACATTTGCTGTGTTCATTCTCTATTGACATGTGCCAGTTAACGGTTAGTTTAGCTTAATAATTTCACCTTTATCATAAAATTTCTTGTGCAAGAAAAGGTTAAAACTTTCCTTCTTTTTTTGCACGCAATCTCCCTAAAGCTCTTGCCATCTTAGCCTGAGCAGAATAATAATCCTGGATACTCTTTTTTTGAAGGATCGCTTCCTTTGCTTGTTCAGCAGCTCGCTTTGCACGATTTTCATCAATTTCTTCTGGCAATTCGATTGTATCCACCAAGATAAGAACACTATTATTTTCAACTTTTACAAGACCTTCAGATACAGCTGCAACAATCACCGTTTCATCAGGTTTCGAAAACTTTAATACTCCGGGGACA
>JBGVIT010000079.1:0-24793 GCA_045128915.1 Clostridia bacterium | reverse complement strand
CTTTGGTATAAACAAAACAAAAAAAATAACTGCAAATTATCAATAAAACAGATAATTGCAGTTGTCAAAATAAAAATTTAAAGAAAGGAAAAGTATAATACAATTATCTTTAGTTTTATGATAATTATATTATACGAGATTAGATATGAGCCCAATAGATATAACAGCCCAGATTTTCGGGCTGATAGGACTTTTTATTATCGTATATTCATTTCAATGCAAGAAAAACAGAAACTTCTTTATTTTTCAAGGTGTTGGCAGCTTGATGTTTGTCATAAACTTTCTGTTGATAAGTGCATATGCCGGAGCGTTATTTAATTTATCAAATCTTATAAGAGGACTTTTGTTCTCGAAAGAAGACAAAAAACTATGGAAGCTTATATTGGTAGTTTTATGCTATACATTCAGCTTTGTTTTCTCGTTGATTTTAATATGGGGAGATTGGTTTATGATTTTCATTTCTGCACTTCCGTATGTAACTCTCGTTACCATGAGCGTGCTGATGTGGAAAAACAACCCTAAACATATCAGGTATTTCCAGATAACCCTCATGTCACCGTCATGGATAGTGCATAATATTTTTAATTTCAGCCTTGGCGGAATTTTGTGTGAATCATTTAATATGATTTCGTCTTTGATTTCGCTTATAAGATATCGTAAAACAGGTTTTGATTCAAAAAATATATAATAATTGGGGTAATAAAATGAAAGCATTAATAACAGGGGCAAGCTCAGGGCTTGGGCGAGAAATGGCATGTATATTATCAAAGAAGGGCTATGATATTATAGCAGTTGCCAGAAGAGAAGAAAAGCTTTTAGAGCTTAAAGATACTTTAAATACTAATGTAGAGATAATGTGTCTTGACGTAACGAACAAAGAGCATTTAGAAAAAATAGCATCACGTCTTAGTGAGGTGGATGTGTTTATTAATAATGCAGGCTTTGGTGTATTTGGTGACTTGTGTTCAACAAGTCTTGACGGCGAACTAAACATGATAGAAACCAATGTAACTGCTGTACATATTCTTACAAAGCTTGCAGCCAAGATTTTCGCTGAGAGAGATTATGGCTACATACTAAATGTTGCGTCAGTTGCGGCATTTTTTCCGGGCCCGCTTTTTGCGGCTTATTACGCTTCAAAATCTTATGTGTTAAGATTAACAGAATCGTTGTACGAGGAGCTTCGGAGAAATAAATCAAAAGTAAAAATAAGCGTTCTGTGTCCCGGCCCTATCCATACGGAATTTGAGGACGTTGCTAAAGTGAAATTTGGTACGGGAAACGAAAAAGGTGCCGGAATTATTATGGTTGACAAGACAAAAGCATGTCAATATGCAATTAACCGGATGTTCAAAGGAAAGCTTATAATAGTACCCGGATTTTTAACAAGAGCAGCGGTGTTTTTAAGAAGAATTTTATCCGAAAAGCTTCTTTGCAGGATACTTTATTATGTGCAAAGTAAAAAAATGATTCATTGATAATTGCATTTGATTTAAGTGCATATACTGTTATAAAAAAGTGTGCGAGGGTTAATAGATGAAAAGGTTTATTTTAATACTTATGACGTGCTTTTGTGCAATCACATCATGGGCGTATGCTGCGGAGATTAATTTTGTCCCAAGAAGCGGCGGTAAATATATTTATTGCAACAATCGTGAGTTTATATATCGTCAGGATGTAGCCGATGTCAGTAATGAAAACCCTAAATTTATAATGTCCAACGAAGGCATGGGGCCGGATAAATACACTCTTTTTGCATCTCATGTCAATCATACAGAGGTAAAGGACAGCTATGGAGTGATAAGTGGAAAAGGCTTTGATGTTGAGCTTGATGTAATGTTCCGCGCTTTAGAAGATACAACTGTTAAAATTACCGCAATCGGTTTTGAAGTCCCTGAAAATATAAAATATTATATTAATGGTGAGGAATTTACCACAGAAAAGGATTGGGGATGTTTTACTGCGTGGGCAAGTTATCTTGGCTGCGAAGTTTCAGAGCTTGATTCAGGTAAGAAATATAAGCCGGTTAAATTTGACGGCGCTGAATTCACAGTCAAATCAGGTGAGGTTGTATATCTGAGTGAGTATATACCCGGCTATCGTGCAGTTCCCGTATGGCGTCCGGTGCATCTTATGGCAGACTTTGAAATCGTTGAAGGTCTGTGTGACGTAAATGTATTTGCTTCAAAAACTCTTGGCAATACACCGGGCAACAGAAAGAACCTTAGTCGAAATATTTTATTTGGTTCTTTTGTGCCGCAATACGAAATGAAAGGCATAGCAAATTCACAAAACCATGTAGATGCAAATGTTGAACTTACAATTCCCTCAAATGCATATGCCGGCATGAAGCTTCCTGTAACCATATATAACAGATACGCAAAAGAGGGTAATACGGTTACTACATGGTACACTAATCTTAACCCCACATCTGATATATGGAACAAGAATAATGTTGCAGAAGACTGTATGCTGTCATTTGAATATAAGGATCCTTCAAAAAAGAACTATTACGGTAAAGCTGTTAAAGAATCAGAAAAAGATGATGTATGGGTATTTGATACAAACCACGCTTTGATTTGGGAGCATAAACCTGATTTAAAGGTGAAGAAATCTAACTTTATCCCCAACTTTGAACTTGTTGATTATATACCTGAGGAATACTGTAATTCTTTGGGTAATTACGGTGTGTTCCAGAACTATAATTTAACTATAACAAATGAGGGTTATTCTGATAAATGGGTTAATTATACTTTGAATACCGGAGCAAGCAATCTTATAATTTTAAGGGACGAGTCAGGTCGTATTGTAAGCGGCTATCCTCTTACAAAAGGAACGGTCGGAAGAAAAGAAAGCGACATTCTGGCAAGTATAAAGGTTCCGGCAAGAGAAACGGTTAAATATACCCTTAGTGTAATTCTCACTACCAATTATCCCGGCGGTATGGAAAATTCATTGGTCATTGCTGATATGCCAGCGCCGATAAATACCTATTCACCTGACCTTGTTCTGAATGTGAAAGACTGTGAATTTACCGGTAAGGAATATATAAGATTTGATGAAGATGTGTTATATACATCTCAGGATTTAGTCGAATGGACAGGACATCAACTTTCACAAAAAGTAAAAGAGATTTTCAGAACCAGCAGTGAGATTAAGGTTACATGGACGGGCGATTGCTATATCCTGAACAACTGTCAGCATAGCGGTGTGCCATATTACAGCGTAAGGGATTACTACCGTGATGTGTGGTTCCTTGATGAAAATTTCAACCTGATAAATCAGGATACTTTTGAAATATACCCCACAGACTCATCAGGGGCTTTAGGAATTTATTATATAAAAGCCGGTTCAAATTACTATTCAAAAGACGGTAATAATTGGGATCTGCTCGGTGGCGGAATGAACCTGCCTTGTTACAATTATGGTAGATTTGCAGCTTCTTTCAGAAACGGAAAAGTATGCTTATCCGAAAACGGAACTGATTTTTATGATGTTTTGTATGAGGGCAAAAAACCTTTGTATATAGACTCGTTGGGCGATGTGTATTATTATGTTGATGGCAGAAGTATATACGTATCACCAGACGGATTGTATTGGAAATCTGTTGAAGCTCCGTGCAATATAGAAACTGTTGGCAGAGCAGGTGGCGATATTATAGTAAACAGAGAAATTATACTTTCTATGCCGGATTTGAATTTTGAAAATGCAGTAGTGAATGTATTTGATAAATATTACTCGTTCAATGAACCGCTTGACTTGATCAACGGGGAAGTATATGTGCCGCTAAGAGCGTTTGCATCAGTATCTGATGGGGATATTGTATGGGATTCAGCGTCAAATACAGCAAGTATAAAAGTGTTCGGTAAAGAAATCTCCTTTACCTTGGGAGAACAATTACCGGATTTGCAGGGTAAAGTAATGATAAAAGACGGCAAAATGATTGTGCCGCTAAAAATGCTAAAGTCAAAAGAAACGGAACCTAATTTATGAAGCAAATAGTTATTGGAATAACCGCTCATGTTGATAGCGGTAAAACAACTCTTTCAGAGGCAATTCTTTTTCGTTCAGGCGAAATACGCTCCTTAGGCCGTGTGGACCACAAGGACGCATTTCTTGACAACAATGCACTTGAAAGGGAAAGAGGAATAACAATATTTTCAAAGCAGGCAGTATTTTCGTATGAAAATACTGCTGTTACTCTGCTTGACACTCCCGGTCATGTTGACTTTTCGGCAGAAACAGAACGCACCTTAAAGGTAATAGATTATGCTGTACTTGTAATCAGCGGAAGCGAGGGTGTACAAAGCCATACAGAAACTATCTGGAAGCTCTTGGATGATTATAATATTCCTGTGTTTGTGTTCATCAATAAAATGGATATATCGGAGCGCACAAAAGAAGATATAATCTGCGAACTTAAACAGCAACTTGGGGAAGGTTTTGTTGACTTTAATGATGACATTAATACAGAAGAACTTGCTATATGCTCAGAAGACTTAATGCAGGAATATATTGACGGAAAAATCACTCAGGATTCTATATGCAAGGCAGTATTGTCCCGTAAGGTTTTCCCGTGTGTTTTTGGTTCTGCTCTTAAGCTTCAGGGTGTTGATGAATTTCTGAACGTTCTGGAAAAATATACGTCAGACAATCCAAATAATAATGAATTTGGAGCAAGAGTATATAAAATCACCTTTGACGAGCAGGGTAAAAGGCTAACACATATGAAGATTACCGGCGGAAGCCTGAGGACAAAGGATAGAATTTCTGGTAAAAACTTATCAGGTGAGGATTTTGAAGAAAAGGTAAACCAGATAAGAATTTATAACGGAACAAAATTTGTGCAGGTAGAGAAAGTTGATTGCGGCTGTGTTTGCGCTGTTGTGGGACTTAGTGAAACATATCCGGGACAGGGGTTTGGCTTTGAAAGCCAAAGTGCCGGCAACTATCTTGAACCGGTGTTTAATTATGGAGTTATTCTTCCTGAGGGATATGACTCCCATAAGGCTCTTGTAATGCTAAAGCGCCTTGAGGAAGAAGATCCCACATTGAAAATCACATGGAATGAACAGCTGCGTGAAATCACTATTCGTCTTATGGGGGAAGTGCAGCTTGAAGTTTTGAAACGTATTATCCATGACCGATTTGACCTTGACGTAACATTTGGAAAAGGCGGTATTGCTTATAAGGAAACAATCTCGTCAAAGGTCATGGGAATTGGTCATTATGAGCCGCTGCGACACTATGCGGAGGTTCATTTGCTTCTTGAACCGGGAAAGTCAGGCTCCGGACTTGTTTTCAAATCTGATTGCAATGAAGATATGCTGGACAAAAATTGGCAGCGCCTTATTATGACACACCTTAAAGAAAAAAGTCATTTAGGAGTGCTTACCGGCTCACCTGTAACAGATATGAAAATAACACTTGTAGCAGGCCGCGCTCATCAAAAGCATACTGAAGGCGGAGATTTTCGTCAGGCAACATACAGAGCTGTACGTCAGGGACTAAAATCAGCAGAAAGTATATTGCTCGAACCCTGGTACGAATTTACACTAAGAATTCCTCAGGAAAATGTAGGCAGAGCCATGACAGATATACAAAATATGTGCGGGCGTTTTTCCGCACCCGAAACTGATGGTGATTTTGCGGTTATTAAAGGCGCAGCACCGGTTTTTGAAATCTCGGAATACCATGCAGAAATAGTAGGATATACAAAAGGCAAAGGACGTCTTTCGTGCTCTTTTAAAGGCTACGAACCATGCTATAATGCAGATGAAGTCATAGATAGCATTGGTTATGACAGCGATGCTGATGTTGAAAATCCTGCAGATTCTGTATTTTGCAGTCATGGTTCAGGATTTGTTGTGAAGTGGGACAAGGTTCCCGAGTACGCACATATAGAAATAAATAACAAAGAGCCTGATGAAGATAAACAAGCAAGAATAAGGGAGTATATCCGTTCTGTTGCAACGGACGACGAGCTTCTTGCAATATTTGAGAAAACCTACGGACCGATAAAGAGGGTTGTTCATACAGCAATGAAAACCCAGAAAAAGCCGCCGGAGAGCAAGCCTCAAAACCCCAAAAAAGTCATTTCAGGTGACGAGTACTTGTTAATTGACGGATATAACATAGTTTTCGCATGGGATGAACTTAAAAAAATGGCAGCAGATAATCTCGACCTTGCCCGCAACAGACTGATTGATATAGTATGTAATTATCAGGGGTACAAACAGATAAATGTAATCCTTGTATTTGATGCATATAAGGTCAAGGGTAATCGGGGAGAGGTTGAGAGGATTCACGGTGTGGATGTGGTATATACAAAAGAGGCAGAAACTGCGGATATGTATATCGAAAAAGTGACTCATCAGCTTGGGAAACACCATCGTGTCAAAGTTGCAACTTCAGATAATCTTGAACAGCTTATAATACTCGGCGGCGGAGCTGTACGAATGGGCGCTGATGCCTTCTATGAAGAAATCAAAAATACTGAGTCTGAAATACTTAAGTTTATAAGCGAGCTGGAATAAAAAAATCATTAAATTTCAAAAATACTATTGTGTTTTTTGTCTATTTATGATATAATATTTCATCGTTGCGGAAAGGTGGTATTGATGTGGCAATAATTGTAAAAAAAGAAGAAATGGACGAGCAGTTTGCTTACATGGTCAAAATCAAACAGTATTGCACCAATATAGCTGTATCCGAAGGTAGAGAGCTACTTGCACTTACCGAAACCTATGGCTGTCAGCAAAATGAAAACGATACCGAAAGAATACGTGGTATGCTGGAAGAGTGTGGCTTTGGTTTTACTGATGATCCGCAGGTTGCCGATGTTGTAATATATAATACCTGTGCAGTACGCGAAAATGCAGAACAAAAGGTTTTTGGACGACTCGGAATATTAAAGCATATAAAAGAATCAAAACCTGATATGCTTATCGGTATTTGTGGCTGCATGGTTCAGCAGGAACATATAACAGAAGAAATCAAGCGTAAACATTCGCATGTTGACCTTGTATTCGGAACACATGCGCTCCACAAATTTCCACAGCTTTTGTGGGAATGTATAGACAGCAATAAAAGAGTGGTTGACATAACCGATTCTGAAGGATATATAGCTGAAGGAATACCTGTTCAGCATACAGATACAAATAAGGCATGGGTTTCCATAATGTACGGCTGTAATAATTTTTGCACCTATTGTATAGTTCCTTATGTCAGAGGCAGAGAAAGAAGCCGTAAGCCTGAGGATATTATAAGCGAGATTAAAGCCCTTGCAGATAAGGGAGTAACGGAAGTAACACTTCTCGGTCAGAATGTTAATTCCTACGGCAAGGACCTTGATTGTAATGTGGATTTTTCAGACCTTCTTTGCATGGTAAATGACATCGACGGCTTAAAGAGAATAAGGTTTGTAACATCTCACCCCAAGGATTTCAGTCCAAAACTTATAGATGCAATGGTAAAGTGCAACAAGGTTTGTCATCAGCTTCATTTACCCTTTCAGGCAGGAAGTAATGCTGTGCTTAAAGCAATGAACCGCGGCTATACCAAGGAAGAATACCTTGCAAAGATTCAAAAGCTTAAGGAAGCTATGCCGGATGTAGCATTGTCAACTGATGTAATTGTAGGATTTCCTACCGAAACAAATGAAGATTTTGAGGAGACTCTTGATGTTCTCCGAAAGGTTCAGTTTGACAATATATTTTCGTTTATATATTCTCGTCGTCAGGGAACTCCGGCGGCAACGCTTGATTTTGTATTATCTGATAAAGAAATTCATGATAATTTCAACAGATTGCTTGAAACACAGAACGAGATTTCACTTGCGAAAAATGTTGCATTTGAAGGTAAGGTTGTTGAAGTGCTTGTTGATGGCGTGAGTAAAACAGACAGCGCAATGCTTTCCGGAAGAATGGATAATACCAAAATAGTAAACTTTAAAGGCAGTCCTGACCTTGCAGGACAATATGTAAAAGTACGAATCACCAAGGCTCATACATGGAGTCTTAACGGTGAGTTAATATGAATATAACCGAAAGGAAGAATAATATGACACCAATTATCGAAAAAACAAGAGAGCTTGGCGAGCTTATCGCCAACAGCGACGAAATGAAAAGACTTAAGGAAGCAGAAGCTAAGCAGGAAGCTGATGAAACTGCAAAAACACTTCTTCTCGAGTTCAACATGAACCGTATGAATCTTGGCAGAGATATTCAAAATGGTAAGATTACAGAAGAAGAAGCAATCAAGCTCAACGGTGAAGCTTTTGAAAAAATGGTTGAATCATGCGAAAGCATCAAAGAATATGTAGAAGCAAAAAAGGCGCTTGACCGTGTTGTGACAGAGGTTAACGGAGTTCTCAACTATTTCATTACAGGACAAGCCCCCGGTTGCTCGCATGATTGTTCTTCATGCGGAGGTTGCCATTGATTTAATTCTTTTAACAAGGAAGGTTGATTATCATGACAAGCATGATGGAACAATACCTTGAAACAAAAGACAGTTATAAGGATGCAATTTTGTTTTACAGACTTGGTGACTTCTATGAAATGTTCTTCGACGATGCTGTTCTTGTTTCAAGAGAGTTGGAACTTACCCTTACAGGTAGGGATTGCGGCATGAAAGAACGTGCGCCTATGTGCGGAGTGCCGTTTCATAGCGCAAATGTTTATGTTGCCAAACTTATTGAAAAAGGCTATAAGGTTGCTATATGCGAGCAGGTTGAAGATCCTAAAACCGCAAAAGGACTTGTAAAGCGTGAAGTTGTTAAAGTAATAACACCGGGTACTATTGTGGATTCAGAGCTTTTGTCAGAGCGCGAAAACAATTATCTGGCAGCTGTGTATGGGGAAAGAGGAATATACGGAATTACTTTTTCTGATATTTCTACCGGAGAAATATTTGCAACATGTGTATCGGACAGTATCCATGTTGTAAATGAAATGGCAAGATATATTCCTGCAGAAATTATTTTAAATGATTTATGCCCCGAATCCTTGCTCAATGAGATTAAGCTTCGTATAAAGGTAGAGCCTGCCGTTCTTGTAGATGAGTTCTTTGAGTTTGATGACATGGATAAGATGCTATCATCACAGTTCCCAAAACAGAACATAAACTATGAAATAGTAGATAGTTCTATTTTAAAAAAATCAGTATGTACCGCGCTTCGATATATTGAAACTACTCAAAAAAGCTCGTTTTCCTTTATGGATACGCTGAAGATTTACGAAATAGGCGAATACATGGATATAGACGTAGCCACAAGACGAAATCTTGAAATATGCGAAACCATGCGTACTGCAGAAAAGAAAGGTACACTTTTGTGGGTGCTTGATAAAACAAAAACCTGCATGGGAGCCAGATGCCTTAAGCAATGGCTTGAAAAGCCGCTTATCAATGCAGATGCAATTCGTCAGCGCCTTGACGCAGTTGAAGCATTTACAAACAATATAATGGTTCGTGACGAAATAATGGAGGAGCTATCAGGAATATATGATATTGCCAGAATAACTTCGAGAATATCAATCGGAAATGTATCCCCCCGCGACCTTGTTTCTTTAAGAACGTCACTTGACAGACTTCCGCGTATTAAAGAGCTTTTGTGTTCATTTTCGGGCGGTGCTTTAAGAGCGCTTTGCGAAAGACTCGAAACTATGGAGGACATAAAAGAATTTCTAAATTACAGTATCAAAGACGATCCTCCTGCATTACTGCGAGAAGGCAGAGTTATTAAAAAGGGATATAACGAAGAACTTGACAAGCTGGTTTTAGCCAAAGACCAGGGCAGTCAATGGATTCACGACCTTGAAGCCAAAGAAAAAGAAGAAACGGGTATAAAAACCCTTAAAATAAGCTATAACAGAGTTTTTGGATATTATATAGAGGTTTCCAAATCATTTATGAATCAGGTGCCTGAACATTATATAAGACGCCAGACTCTTGCAAACGGTGAAAGATATATAACTCCGGAGCTTAAGTCCATCGAAGATACAATTCTTGGTGCAAGCGAGAAAATTCAGGCACTTGAAGCTCAGCTTTATAGTGAGATAGTTGAAACTCTTCGTAAAAACATTCAACGTTTTAAAGAAGTGTGCGAAGTAGTATCATGCTGCGACTGTTATTGTTCTTTGTCAGCGGTTGCATCTCAGTATAATTATGTAAAACCGGAGATTTCTCAGGAAAGCGTACTTGAAATTCGCGATGGCAGACATCCGGTTGTTGAGAAAATGAACAGAAATTCGATTTTTGTTCCGAATGATACCAAACTCGATACCGATGAAAATCGTATGATAATAATCACAGGACCGAATATGGCAGGTAAATCAACATATATGCGTCAGGTTGCAATTATAACACTTATGGCGCAGGTTGGAAGTTTTGTTCCTGCAAGCTTTGCCAGAATAGGTGTGGTTGATAAAGTGTTTACACGAGTTGGTGCATCTGATGACATAGCATCCGGACAGAGTACATTTATGGTTGAAATGTCCGAGGTTGCGCACATACTTATGGAAGCAACCGAAAAGTCATTGATAATACTTGATGAAATAGGTAGAGGAACAAGTACATACGATGGTCTGTCAATAGCATGGAGCGTCGTAGAATATGTTCATAATAAAAAGAATATTGGTGCCAAAACGCTGTTTGCAACGCACTATCATGAGCTTACACAGCTTGAAGACAAGCTGCAGGGTGTGAAGAATTATAATGTGGCAGTAAAAAAATATGGCGACGATATTACATTCCTCAGAAAAATCGTTCCCGGCGGAGCTGACGAAAGCTATGGTATTGAAGTTGCAAAGCTTGCAGGCGTACCGGATGCGGTAATTAAGCGTGCAAAACAAATACTAAATTCTATTGAGGACGACAGTACTACGGGAATTAAGATTGAATCAAGGAGCAAAAAAGAGCCTGAACCCACAGCTCAAATGGATTTTGGGGATGCAGGTGCAATAAGTATAGCACAAGAGCTCAAGCTGCTCGATGCTACTACTTTTACTCCTATTGAGGCTATGAATAAGCTCTATGAGCTTTCTTTGAAGGCTAAAGAGATTTTATAACATATTAATTTATGAATGGAGAATAATAATGAAAAGGTTATTTCTATGTATGATTGCGGCAGTTGTTCTTTTGGGCGGTTGTGCTGCTAAAACTGATGTTGTTATGAAAGTAGGAGACGTTGAAGTAAAACAAGAATATATCGACTATTTTCAGCAGTACTTCAATAATCAGTCAGGTGGAACTGTTTCTGAAGCTGTAACAAAAGCAGCAAAGAATCAGGCTACACTTTATGCAAAATACGGTGCTCTCGGACATGTTATGCGTCTTGAGGTTAAGCCCGTATATGACAGAATGGTTGCTGAGCTTATAGGAGAAGACGGTAATCTTAAAGAATTCCTTGAAAAGCTTGGCATATCCAACGGAGTGTTTGAGTTTGTGATGTACGGAGATGCATACAGAGAATTGCTTCTTGAAAACTGCAAAAACGACAAGAATATTACAACTGAAACAGAACAGGAGTATTTTAAAAATAATTATTGGCGTGCAAAGCATTTGTTGCTTATGACTCAGGATAAAACTGCTGATGAGCAGGCTGAGGTCAAAAAGAAAATTGACCAGCTCTACACTCAGGTTAAAAATGGTGCAGATTTTGATGCTTTGATTAACGAATACAATGAAGATCCGGGCGTTAAAACCAATCCTGACGGATACGTTTTCACTTATAATGAAATGGTTTCTGAATTTCAGGACGGCGTAACGAAAATTGATATTGGTGAGTACAATCTTGTTAAGACATCATACGGATATCATATAGTTCAAAGACTTGCGCTTGACGAAACAGAAGAAAAGTTTAAAGAGTTCTTTGAATCAAAGAAACAGCAAATCGATAGTGTTCTTGTTGATGAAGTATTCATGGATTATATTGATTCATTAATCGAAAACTTTGATATAAAGATTCTTGATTATATGGGTTGATACCAAAGATGATTAATTATTAACAGCTGTATATCAGCAGATAGGAGAAAAAATGGAAAACAATACTTTTAAGCCTTATGTGCCTGCAGAGAAGGTAACTCCCGAAATCACAATAACATCAATAATTATGGGTATTCTTCTTGCAGTTGTGTTTGGTGCAGCTAATGCATACTTAGGACTTCGTGTGGGTATGACAGTTTCAGCTTCTATTCCTGCTGCGGTTATCGCAATGGGTGTTATTCGAATATTGCTCAAGAGAAATTCTATTCTTGAAAGTAATATTGTACAGACAATCGGTTCTGCAGGTGAATCACTTGCGGCAGGCGCTATTTTTACACTTCCTGCATTGTTCCTCTGGGCTGCAGAAGGAAAGATGGATAAGCCTGATATTGTTGAAATCACGTTAATCGCCTTGATAGGCGGTTTGCTCGGTGTATTCTTTATGGTTCCATTGAGAAATGCCCTAATAGTAAAAGAACATGGTGTTCTGCCATATCCCGAAGGAACAGCATGTGCAGAGGTTCTCCTCGCAGGCGAAAAGGGCGGTGCAAGTGCAACAACAGTTTTTGCAGGTATGGGATTTGCGGCAGCGTTCAAGTTTATAATTGACGGCTTGAAGCTTGTTGCAGGAGAAGTTACTTTTGCAGTAAAAGGCTTTGCCGGTGCCATAGGAACACAGATTTATCCGGCAGTAATGAGCGTTGGTTATATATGCGGTCCCAGAATATCATCATATATGTTTGCAGGCGGTGTTCTCAGTTGGTTGGTTATAATCCCCCTTATTGTAATGTTTGGTGAAAATATAATCATGTATCCGGGAACAGATACAATCGGTAATATTTTTGCTGATGGCGGTGCAAGTGCTATATGGAGCTCATATATCCGTTATATAGGTGCAGGCGCTTTGGCAGCAGGCGGTATTATAAGTCTTATTAAGTCATTACCTTTGATTATTCGTACCTTTAAAGGTGCTGTTGTAAGCATTGCAGGTGCCGGTGCTTCAGGAAATTCACGTACAGAGCGTGACCTTAGCATGAAGATTGTTATTGGTGCTATCGCAATTCTTACATTGCTTGTATGGCTTGTGCCTGCAATCCCTGTAACACTTCTTGGCGCAGTAATTGTTGTTGTGTTCGGATTCTTCTTTGCGACTGTATCATCACGTATGGTTGGTCTTGTTGGAAGTAGTAATAACCCCGTTTCAGGTATGGCTATTGCAACACTTCTTATTTCAACACTTCTGCTTAAAGTAACGGGTACAAGTGGAATTGGCGGTATGATTTGCGCTATTGCAATAGGTTCAATTATTTGTATAGTTGCAGCAATCGCAGGTGATACATCTCAGGATCTGAAGACCGGTTTCTTGCTTGGTTCAACGCCTAAGAAACAACAAGTTGGTGAAATAATCGGTGTTGTTGCAGCAGCACTTGCAATAGGCGGAACACTTTATCTTCTTGATTCCGCATGGGGCTTTGGTTCTGAAGAACTGGCAGCTCCTCAGGCAACTCTTATGAAGATGATAATAGAAGGCGTTATGGAAGGTAATCTTTCATGGGGACTTGTATTTGTAGGCGTATTTATAGCAGTTATAGTTGAGATTGTAGGCATACCGGTTCTTCCTTTTGCAATCGGTGTATATCTGCCGGTTCAGCTCAATGCTTGTATTATGGTAGGCGGTCTTGTACGACTTGCAGTTGATAAGATTAAGAAGAGCGAAGAGGTAACAAACAACGGAATTCTTTTCTGTTCAGGTATGATAGCAGGTGAAGGTCTTGTAGGTATTATTCTTGCACTTCTTGCAGTTGGCGGACTTGATTCTTTTATTGATTTGTCAGGAAAGCTCAATCTTCCGGTTGCAGTCGGAAATATAGCATCTCTTGTTGTATTTGCTCTTGTAGTTCTCAGCCTTTTGAAATTTTCTGTTTGGAAGAAGCATAAATGATGAAAAAGAATAAATCAGAGAATTATTTGGAACGAATTCCCGTAAGACGTAGTGATTTAACATGGTCTGAGGATGAAAATAAAGTTATAACTTTAGAGATTGAGAATAAAGGTTTTTTTAATAAAATGGCACAAAAACTTTTAAAAAAGCCTAAAACAACCTATATCCATCTTGATAATATAGGTAGTGCAGTATGGTCGGAAATTGACGGTGTGCGCAATATTATTGAGATTGCGGAGCTTATAGAAGACACGTTCGGAGAAGAGGTTAATCCTTTGTATGAAAGAATTGCCGAATATTTCCGTATTCTCAATAGTTATGGTTTTGTAAGCTTTAAGAATTTAAAATAATTAAAAATTGTCAGGTTTTCAAACAAACCTGACAATTTTTTTAATATAAAATTTTAACAAAACATCATAGATATGAAGTGAAATTTTTTTATGATAGAGAAAAATTATATTTTTCTATTGAATAATACATTAAAAGGTGTTATAATATATAATGTTGAAATTTTTTAAAAGAAGAAGGGGTATTCATGTCAAACGAAAGAAGAGTGGGCACAGTATCGAGAGGTATTCGCTGTCCTATCATCCGTGAAGGTGACGACCTTGCTAAAATCGTCAGCACAAGTGTTCTTGAAGCAGCAGAGAGCGAAGGTTTTGAACTTCGCGACCGTGATGTTATATCTATAACTGAATCAATCGTAGCTCGTGCTCAGGGCAATTATGCATCAGTAGATGACATTGCAGATGATGTCCGTGCTAAATTAGGCGGAAATACTGTCGGTGTTATATTTCCTATCCTTTCAAGAAACCGTTTTGCAATCTGTCTTAAGGGCATTGCAAAGGGTGCAAAAAAGGTTGTTCTTATGCTCAGCTATCCTTCTGACGAAGTTGGAAATGAGCTTGTAAGCCTTGATAAGATAGATGCAGCAGGTATAAACCCATATTCTGATGTTTTGACTCTTGAAGAATATAGAAAGCACTTCGGTGTAAATGTTCATGAATTTACAGGCGTTGACTATGTTGACTATTATGCAGATATAATTCGTGAATGCGGAGCTGATGTTGAAATCATTTTCGCAAATCAGCCCAAGGCTATTCTTGAATATGCCGATTGTATCATAAACTGTGATATTCATACCAGAGTACGCACAAAGCGTATCCTTAGAGATGCAGGCGCAAAGGTAGTATGCGGCCTTGATGATATTCTTAATTCATCAGTAAATGGCAGCGGTTATAACGAAAAATACGGACTTTTAGGTTCAAATAAATCAACTGAAGATAAAATAAAGCTTTTCCCCAAGGAATGTACACAGCTTGTTCTTGATATACAGAAGAATATTCTTGATGCTACCGGAAAGCATGTTGAAGTAATGGTTTATGGTGATGGGGCGTTTAAAGATCCTAAGGGTAAAATTTGGGAGCTTGCCGATCCCGTTGTATCCCCTGCGTTCACAGACGGATTAATAGGTACTCCTAATGAGCTTAAGCTTAAGTACCTTGCTGATAACGATTTTAAAGACCTTTCAGGTGAAGAACTTAAAAAAGCAATATCTGACAGCATCCGTTCAAAGAAGGACGATTTGGTAGGCAATATGGCATCTCAGGGAACAACCCCCAGACAGCTTACAGACCTTATTGGTTCACTTTGTGACCTTACAAGCGGTTCAGGCGATAAAGGAACTCCCGTTGTACTCGTTCAGGGATATTTTGATAACTATACTAACTAATCTCAGGAGGCACTAATATGCAAACAGATAAAAGACCGGAAACAATGGAAAGAATCACCACTAAGGCGCTTGCAGATGCTTTTATTGAAGAACAGGTTAAAGAAATAAGGGCTCAGGTAGGTGACAAGAAAGTACTTCTTGCTCTCTCAGGCGGTGTTGATTCATCAGTAGTTGCCGCATTGCTTATAAAAGCTATCGGCAAGCAATTAGTAAGCGTTCATGTAAATCACGGACTTATGCGTAAGGGTGAAAGTGAGCAGGTAATAGAAGTTTTCAGAAACCAGCTTGATGCAAACCTTATTTATATTGATGCGACTGACCGTTTTCTTTCAAAGCTTGAAGGCGTAAGCGATCCCGAAACAAAGCGTAAAATCATAGGCGGAGAATTTATCGTAGTATTCGACGAAGAAGCACGTAAGCTTGATGATATTGATTTTCTCGCTCAGGGAACAATCTATCCCGACATCCTTGAAAGTGATGGGGTTAAAGCACATCATAATGTAGGCGGACTGCCGGAAGATATGAAATTTGAGCTTGTTGAGCCTATCAAGCTCTTGTATAAAGATGAGGTAAGAGTAGTTGGTAAGGCTTTGGGATTGCCGGCTTCAATGGTTGACCGTCAGCCATTCCCGGGCCCCGGTCTTGGCGTAAGATGCCTTGGCGCAATTACACGTGATAGATTAAATGCACTTCGTGAAGCCGATGCAATTCTTCGTGAGGAATTTGATAATTGCGGACTTGCAAAAACAGTTTGGCAGTACTTTATTGCTGTACCTGATATGAAGAGTGTTGGCGTGAAAAACGATAAAAGATACGACGGCTGGCCTGCAATCATCCGCGCTGTCAATACAACAGACGCTATGACTGCAACAATAGAAGAAATCCCCTACGAAGTTCTTCACAAAATAACAGCTCGTATAACTTCTGAAGTAGAAGGAATAAACAGAGTACTCTTAGACCTAACTCCCAAGCCCATAGGTACGATAGAGTGGGAATGATGTACGAAACGGCTGAACACCGCATAAATACTGGGTTTTTCGAAAATTAAAAGGTGTTTTGGCAACGATTTGGCAACATCTGTATTATTCATAATAATTAAGAGCTAACTGATTTTTTGTAAAATCGGTTAGCTCTTTTTGTCTTGTCATTTTTAATTTATTGAAAATGACACAGATTATTTGCTTTTAGAAGATTTTTTTGCTTCGGTGAAAATATCGCTGATTTGTTGTGACGGAACTTTAACCCATTTTTGTGTTGTATCAAATTCGGGGTAATGATAACGCCATTCGTCATATTCTTCTTTGGTGATATTGCCGTCATAAAACTTTTTGGCGGTTTCAAGCCAAGCAAAAAGCATTTTATGAAGATTAGCGGCAGAGTTGCCTTTTGATGTATCAACACGCAAACAAACATCTCCGTCTGTTTCTTCAATTTTTACGCCGTATATATCTTCCAATGCAAAGAGAGTGTGCATTAAGCCAACATAGCTGTCAATGTTGGGAACATTTAAGGCAGCAGGAGAAACTTCTAACACTTTGGCAAGGTCATTTGTTAAATTCTCTTTCGGTGTTCTTGTGCCCGATTCATATTGTGCCATACGAATATCAGCAGTCTTTTCATCAAAGCCGACTGCCATACCTAACCATTTTTGTGTCATACCTTTAAGATTGCGTAAAAAGCGTATTCTTTCACCTATTGCCATAATTTACTGCTCCTTTTTAATTTCTTATAGGTAGTATAACATATATGTTTAGTGTTTGTCAAGATAATATAAACAAAAAAGTTTAATATTTTTTCAAAAACCACTTGACATAAACAAAAATGTTTAGTATAATGATATTGGACTTAAACATATAAGTTTAATTTATCGCACAAGGAGGTGAAAAATATGGCAAATAACACTTTTCTTAAAGTAGAAGATGTTGCCGAAATTCTCGGCGTATCAAAATCATACGCATATAAAATTGTCAGAAGCCTTAACGCAGAGTTAAAGGAAAAAGGCTTTTTGGTGGTTTCAGGGCGTATCAACAGAAGATATTTTTTAGAAAAAGCGTGCTATGGCACAGATAAATATGATGAAAGGAATGAGTAAAATATGGCAGTTTACAAGGAAGAAAAAACAAATACTTGGCGAGTTATATATCGCTACACCGATTGGAAAGGTGAACGCAGGCAATCACAAAAGCGTGGCTTTGCTACAAAGCGAGAAGCACAGGCTTGGGAACGGGAGCAGCTTAATAAAACAAAGGCTGATTTGGATATGACCTTTGCGAGCTTCGTTGATACATATACGGAAGATATGAAAAGCCGTATTAAAGAAAACACTTGGCACACAAAGGAGCATATAATGCGAACAAAGATTTTACCATATTTCAAGAACAGAAAGATGTGTGAAATTGAGCCAAAGGATATTATTGCTTGGCAAAACGAAATGATAAATTCCGTTAAGAGCGATAACAAAAAATATTCCCCTGTATATCTTAAAACGCTTCACAATCAATTAAGTGCAATTTTCAATCACGCAGTAAGGTTTTACGGATTATCTTCAAATCCGGCAGCAAAAGTCGGTAATATGGGTAAGGAAAAGAACAAAGAAATGCAGTTTTGGACACAAGAGGAATATAAAAAGTTTGCAGAGGCGGTTATGGATAAGCCTGTTTCATATTATGCCTTTGAGATGTTATATTGGTGCGGTATTCGTGAGGGTGAGTTATTGGCATTAACACCGTCAGACTTCGATTTTGAAAAATGTACGGTTGCAATTACAAAATCATATCAGCGTTTTGACAGACGAGATGTGATAACAGACCCGAAAACACCAAAGAGCAATCGAGTTGTCAAAATGCCCGATTTTCTCGGTGAAGAAATACAAGATTATATCAAACAGCTTTACCACATCAAGCCTGATGAAAGAATGTTTGAAATAACAAAAAGTTATCTTCATCACGAAATGACAAGGGGAGCAAAGGCAGCAGGGGTTAAACGCATAAGGATACACGATATTCGTCATTCGCATATTTCCCTTTTAATAGAAATGGGATTTTCAGCGGTTGCCATTGCTGACCGAGTAGGACACGAAAGCATTGATATAACATACCGATATGCACATCTGTTTCCGACAACACAAACGGAAATGGCAGATAAATTAAGCACAATCAGAAAAGGAGATGAAGAAAATGTCAGCTAAAAATTTAGACAGCCACAAACGATGGAGAAATATCACAGTAGGGTTTCGGGTTTCTGCCGAAGAAAACGAACTAATAAACAAGGCAGTAAAGTTATCGGGACTACCGAAACAAGAATATTGCTACCGCAGATGTTTAGGTCAGGACATTGTTGTAGTGGGAAATCCGAGAGTATATAAGGCACTCAAAGATGAATTGCAGAATGTATTAACCGAGTTAAAGCGTATCGAAAACGAGAATGTGACAGAGGAATTACTGCAAACAATTCAGTTGATTACCTTAACTCTGCAAGGCTTAAAGGAGGACGAGTAATGAACACAAAAAAAGAAATGACTGCTCCGATTACATCTGTTGGCGCAGATGAAGAACAGTCAAATAGTATTAAAACCAACACTATTATAACCGATTATGACGAAAATTGCAATGCTTCTGATGATATTTTTCAAGAAATGCAAGAAGAATTTCAAAGAAGTTTGGAGCCGTCATATTTGAAAACAGTTTCTATGGATAAACTTTATGACACAGTTTACAGGAGCAGGCCGCCGATTATTGACGGCTTGCTCTATCCGGGAACATATCTTTTTGTAGGAGCACCTAAACTTGGAAAGAGCTTCTTAATGGCGCAGTTTGCATACCACATAAGCACGGGTAAAAGCCTATGGGGATTTGATGTCAAACAAGGCACGGTTTTATATCTTGCTCTTGAAGATGATTACCGAAGATTGCAGGAGCGTTTTTATCGAATGTTCGGTGATGAAAGCACAGACGATTTGTTTATAGCCGTAAATGCAGGTCAGCTTGGAAACGGACTTGATGAACAGCTTAACAGATTTGTAAATGAGCATACTAACACAAAGCTGATTATCATTGACACCTTGCAAAAGGTCAGAGAGTTCGGCGGTGATAAGTATAGCTATTCCAATGATTACGAGGTCATAACAAGGCTGAAAAAATTTGCTGATAATTTCGGTGTTTGTCTGCTCCTTGTTCATCACACAAGAAAGCAGCAGGCAGACGATAAATTTGATATGATTTCAGGCACAAACGGATTGCTCGGAGCAGCAGACGGAGCGTTTATGCTACAAAAGGAAAAACGCACTTCAAACAATGCGGTTCTTGAAATATCCGGCAGGGATCAGCAAGACCAAAAGCTGTATCTTGTAAGAGATACGGAAAAGCTGTTGTGGGATTTGGAAAGGTTAGAAACGGAGTTATGGAAAGAACCACCAGAGCCGATATTGGAAGCGGTTGCAAAGTTTATAACCTCCAACAATCCGCAATGGTCGGGAAGTCCTACCGAGCTTGTAGAAAAATTACAGGTTGATATGGCTGCAAATGTTTTGACATTAAAGCTCAATGTAAACGCAGGGCGGTTACTCAATGAGTACGGCATACGATATGAGTATGGCAGGTATCACGCAGGTCGCAGAGTGAAATTTTCACTTATAGAAAATTGAATTTTGCGTGACGGTGTGCGTCGGTCGTGTCGATGATTTTGATAGTGGTGGCGGTACTAAAAACACCGTCACCACCGTCACAGACCGACACGGATTTTTGGATAGGAAAGGATTGGATAGGATATGAAGAAAGTACAAATTTCAAGAGAGCTTTTTCTAAATCTGATTCGCTATCATTTTGCAGAAATGTATGAGCTTGAGGAAGATATAAAAAATGAGCTTGAAAACAAATTAAATTTAATGGTAATGCGTGAGTATTACACCACATATAAAACTGCTCCCACAGAGCAGGAGCGTGAGGAAGCACGCAAAAAATATCTCGATGAAAGAGGTGTACCTGAGAGCTTCAGGTGGTGATTCCTCTTTAAGAGATATTTACGGGAATGTGCCACATTCCCGTGTAGGCAATTAAGGAACGAAAGTGACGGATTGCAGATAGGTGAGAACGAGAAAATTTTGAGCGTTCTCCACCATTGCAGACGGCGGAATTTTTGTTGAAAAATATCTGCCGTTTGCGGTGTGTGTAGCCACAAGCAGCACACACTTCGGCGGTAGCCGAACAAGCCCTCTGCAAGAGCGCAAACAATCGTAGATTGCCGCATTTTTGTTGGCTCTGCTGACAAAAGTGCATTTGCGTTACTTTTGACAAAAGTAACAAAAGAAAAATTACTATAAAAGAGTACCCACTCTAACAGAATTGAGGTGAAAATGAATATGCAAAGAACAATATCCATAATGACAGGTAAAGGCTCGGTTAATCATAATGACCGAAAATTTACGGCACAAAATGTTGACAAGGAACGGACAAAAAATAATGTTGTGTACTGCAATGAAAACATCAGAACAGTATATCATAAATTATTTGATGATGCCGTAAAAAGATACAATGCAAAACAAACTCGCTCGGATAGAATTATCAAAAATTATTATAAAAAGATAAGTCAAGAGAGCAAACAGGAAAAACCTTTTACGGAGATAATAATTCAAATCGGCGATAAGGATAATATGGGTGCTGAAACGGAAAACGGACAACTTGCAAAGAAAATCCTTGACGACTATATGAAAGGCTTTCAAGAAAGAAATCCAAACCTATATGTATTCTCTGCTCACTTACATATGGATGAAGCAACACCGCATTTACATATTGATTTTGTTCCGTTCACTACGGACAGCAAACGAGGACTTGACACAAGGGTATCAATGAAAGGTGCATTAAAGCAGCAAGGGTTTAGCGGAACAGGTCGGAGTGATACGGAGCTTAATCAATGGCGTGATTCCGAAAAGGAAGTTTTATCAAAAATAATGCTTACACACGGCATTGAATGGGAGCAGAAAGGAACTCACGAAAAGCATAAATCCGTTAGCGAATTTAAGAGAGATAAGCTCATAGAGGAAGTCGAAAATCTGCAAGAACAAAAGAAAGACTTGTTGCAAACAATGTCAGCATATAAGCAGGCAGAAGAATATGCACATCTTACAGTACAAAAAATCAAAAACAATGACGATTTTGATATACCGGAGCCTCCGTCATTGATGACGGCAAAGACATATAAAACAAAATTTATAGAGCCGTTCATAAAGCGTATTATGAAAATAATTGAAAACCTTGCAAGGCGGTGTTATAGGGCGGAAAAACTTGCTGAACAGGCAGAAGCAAAAATCAGACCGTTAGAACAGAAAAATAAAGAGCTTGAAAATCGGCTGTGGTATAAAAATATGGCACTATCAAAAGCAGAGGTTAAGGTCAGAGATTTTGACAGAATACGAAATCATTTCGGCAAAGAAACAATAAACCAATGGCTGAAAGAAATAACAAGGCTTGGCAAAAACAGAAGTAAAAGCAGCAAGGAAATTGAAAGATAAAATATCCCTTTAATCACTGGTACAGGAATGTGCCACATTCCTGTGTGGGTGGTTAGCATAATAAAAATGACAAAACATTATAAAATTTATATATTCTAACTATTGATTTTTGGAGTAATATGTAGTATAATTTAAGAAAAGATTTGGAGGCGGACAAATGATTAACTTTTCTTGCTAATTTATGTTTAACATTATAGGGCTAAAGAGCCGTTATTTTGTTTTCGTGAAAGCAGGAAAGCTATATCTATAACTCCGCTGTATAAATAATATTATACTGTTTATTTGAGTCATAGGAAAATGCTTTCTTATGGCTCTTTTCTTTTGCATTGGGAGGTGTTTTAATGAACGATAAAATATCTATTACACATATTTATCTTCAAGCAAGGTTGATTTGTTTTGGCAGTGGTTGCTTGAAGTATCATTACTGCCGGTAATATCAACTCAAAACATTTGGAAATACAGTTTTAGAGGAGTGATAATAATGTCTTTAATAAATGTAAAAGATTTAACTTTTGCTTATGACGGAAGTTATGAGAATGTATTTGAAAACACAAGTTTTCAGATTGATACAGATTGGAAATTAGGTTTTGTTGGCAGAAACGGCAGAGGTAAAACCACATTTCTGAATATTCTGTTGGGTAAATACAAATATAGCGGAAATATAACTGCATCTGTTAGCTTTGAATATTTCCCGTATGAAGTTGAGGATAAAACCAAAAACACAATAGAAATTTTCTATGATATTTGCCCTAATTGCGAGGATTGGGAATTTATGCGTGAAATATCTTTGCTCGAAGTTGATTTTGATGTTTTATACAGACCTTTTTTCACACTATCAAACGGAGAGCAGACGAAGGTTTTACTTGCAGCACTATTTCTTGTTTCAAACAGCTTCTTGCTTATAGATGAGCCTACAAATCATTTAGACGAAAATGCGAGAAAAATTGTAGGCGATTATCTATGCAGAAAAAAGGGGTTTATATTAGTTTCGCATGACAGAAAATTGCTCGATACTTGCACAGACCATATTTTATCTGTAAATAAAACAAATATAGAAGTACGAAAAGGCAATTTTTCTACTTGGTTTGAAAACAAAACCCTGCAAGATAATTTTGAAATGAATGAAAACAAAAAATTACAAAAAGAAATTTCAAAACTATCACAGGCGGCAAAGCGTAGTGCATCGTGGTCTGATATGGCAGAAATGAGCAAATACAATACTAACAATTCCGGCTTAAAATTAGATAAGGGTTATGTAGGTCATAAGGCTGCTAAAGCAATGAAACGCTCAAAAAGCATTGAAGCAAGACAAGAAAAAGCTATTTCGGAAAAGTCAAAATTGTTACACAACATAGAGGAATACGAAGCACTTGCGTTAGCTCCTGCAATCTATACAAAAGATAGGCTGGCAGATGTAAGCAATCTTTCTTTATACTATGATAATAATAAAATTTGTGAAAATATCAGTTTTGAAATTAAAAATGGTGATAGGATTGCTTTATGCGGAAAAAACGGTTGCGGAAAATCAAGTGTTTTGAAACTGCTATGTGGTGAAAAAATCAAATACACAGGTGATGTGTGTATAGGCAATGGGCTTAAATTTTCCTATGTTTCGCAAAACACCGATACATTACAGGGCAACCTTTCAGTGTTTGCAAAAAACAACGGAATTGATGAAAGCTTACTCAAAGCAATTTTGAGGAAACTCGACTTTTCAAGGGAACAGTTTGACAAGGATATATCCGATTTCAGCAGCGGACAGAAAAAGAAAGTCTTGATTGCAAAAAGTTTATGTGAAAAGGCACATTTGTATATATGGGACGAACCGTTAAACTTTATTGATATTTTTTCGAGAATACAAATCGAAAATGTGATTTTGGAGTATAAGCCAACGCTGATATTTGTCGAACACGATATTTCATTCAGAGAAAAAATCGCAACCAAAGTTGTAAATATGTAACCGAAAAAATCGTGGTACAATTTGCTTAATGAGTAAAAGGTATCACGATTTTATTTGCATACTGTGTAACGCAATAGAAGCTCATTTTTGAGGCTTTGAATATAAAACCATTACCTTTATGTTTTTTGCATATTTTAACCGCATAAAATGAGCGTTTTTAACCTCTATTGCGTGACAAAAGTAGAACGATAGAAACCTATTTTTGAGGGTGGAAATATAAAATCCTTACCTTGTAAATTTTGGTTTTTGAAAACCGTATATAAAGGGCGATTTCGCACAGCTATTGTTCCACATACTAAGTTAAAAATTATGTAGGCAAAATTTATATAACTAATTTTTGCAAAAGCATTGATTTTATTGTGGCTTTGATGTATAATATGAACTGTCCAATGGCAACAATATGGCAACAAAAAATCGGATAGTCCATAGGTTGTGGATAATACAGATAACTACAATACCTCGTGATAAAATCTCTAAACAGAATTGTTTAAGATTTCTTTATCAGGAGCGAGTGGGAATAAGCCAAAAATGTGAAAGGGCAAACCCATTTATCCTCTAAGAGGCAAAAATTGATATTCTGAATCAAATAAAGACCTTAAGATTGCAATAGTAGTCTTGAGGTCTTATTGCGTTCGAAAAACGTGGGTTTTATCAGGGTTTTAGGGGTTA
>JBGVIT010000078.1:0-65839 GCA_045128915.1 Clostridia bacterium | reverse complement strand
ATTGTGGTTTATTAATTTTTTCATCAACTATATTATACCACAAAATGGCTGATTCCGCTATGGTTTCAGCCTATTTTTTTGCACAAAAAATCGAGGACTTTCATCCTCGATTTTCAGGGGGAGTTTTTAAACATCCCCATTTTTATTTATAAATATTACTTACTTTATTTATTTCTTTGATAAACTCTTCTCTTACATCAGATGGTGATATTATCTCAGCTCTGTCCTGAAAACTCATTATCCAGCCATAAAACTGCGGACTTACTGCTACCTTGAATCTGGCAATAAACCAATCATCATGTGCGCTGCGAATAAACACCTCATCACCAAAACGGTCAATTACTACGCCTGCAAGGTCTGATTTAAACTTAACCTCTACAACAGTTTCCTCACCGCCGAACATCCCAAACACTTTTTTTGCGTATTCACCAAGGTCAAACTTACCCTCGGGCATTTGTCTGTCTTCGTCAAGGATTTGAAGGTCTGTCATTTTATCTACTCTGTAATGAGTGAACCCTTTATACTTTTCCTTATATGTAATAAGATAGTAGTTTTCATCGTCCCATGAAAGAGTTATGGGAGTTTCCGTGTACACGCCGCCGTCTTTACGATAGCGTTTTTCTCTGTTTACAGTCCACTCAAAATACCTGAACGAAATTTTTTTGTTCTTTGAAATAGCGTCATAAATTTTATCTACGGTATAGTAAATGGATTCGTTAAGGGTTTTTACACGGCTTGTAACAAAAACCTGCCTTTGAAGCTGTGATGCATCGTGAACACTTGCAAGCTTTTCAAGCTTTGAAATAAGCTCCATACTTTTTTTCTTTGTGATAAATTTTGAAGCCTGAACAGAATCCACCAAAAGTTTAAGCTCCGGAAGTTCAAAATCTCTTGAGCCAAGAAAATATCCTGATTTTTTTCCTTTCACGGTACAGATGTCTGCACCGTACATTCCCAAAGACTCTATGTCATCATAAATGCTTTTTCGCTCTGCACTTATATCGTAACGGCCAAGCTCTGTTATAATTTCAGGCATTGATATGGGATGGTTTTCATCTGTTTTCTCTGACAGAATTTTCAGAAGATATAAAATCTTCAATTTTTGATTTCTGTTTTTTGCCATTGTTAAAATCTTTAACTCCTCTCCATTATGGATTACAGTTTTTACATGGTGTGTATCCGTCTTGAATCGCTTCTACTCTTGAATTAAAATATTTCCTATTATCTTCTGCAGGCAGACTTTCACAAGTTGATTTGTGAAGCTTTTTGCTTCGAAGATTTCCTATATACATAGCCTCTGCTTGCGGCTTTTGAGTAGGATTAGTAATAGAGTTTTCGCCTCGTGACACAGATACTGTTATATTTTTTCCGTCGCTGACTAATGTTATATCACCCTGCATATCTGTTCTGTAAACTGTCGCCCCCACGTCTCTTAACCTACTAAGAGCCTCTTCGTGAGGATGACCGTAGGAATTACCCTTACCTGCCTGAATTATTGCGTACTTGGGCATTACCTCTCTTAGAAAAGTATATGAGCTTGAGCCTGATGAGCCATGATGCCCCACCTTCAGAACATCTGCCTTTAAATTAGCACCGCTGTTAAGCATTTGATGTTCACCGTCATATTCACAATCACCCGTAAATAAAAACGAAGTTTCACCGTATGTTATTTTAAGAACAACTGAAGTGTCGTTCAAATCGTCAGTACGCTCTGTTATGGGGCCAAGAATTTCTATTGTGCTGTTACCAAGCGCATATTTCTGTCCCGACTTTGCATTTATGATTTCAAGCCCACCGCTTAGAACTACGCCTTTGAAATCTTTCCATGATTTTGAATTCTCCTCTGTTTCAGGAGCTATTACCGCACCGGCATCAAACGCTTTCAGCGCACCTGCAAGACCGCCACAGTGGTCTGCATGGGCATGGGTTGATACAACATAATCAAGGTATGATACTCCAAGCTTTTTGAGAACTGCTACAACCGTTCTGCTCTTATCCGCTGTTCCGCCGTCTATAATCATTGTTTCGCCGCCGCATTGAATTATCTGACAGTCACCCTGACCAACATCTGCATAGGTTACTATGAGACGTTTATCAACTGATGTGTTGATTATAACTGTTCTTGTAATACCGTTCCATTTAACCTCTGCGCCCAATGATTCTGATACAAATCTCACGGGGACCATAGTATAATCATTTATAATTTCAGGAGCTACGTCAAGTGATTTTTTTGCGCCGTTGACATATGCCGTATTACTGCCTATGGTAAGCTTTATATTCTTATCAGCGGTAGAGCCGCTTACTGTTCGGGTTTTGGAATCCCAGCCTACCTCTGCACCAAACGCTTCAAATATTCCCCTGAAAGGCACTAATGTTCTGCCGTCCTTGATTACGGGACTTTGAGGAAGCTCAAGCCTTGCTCCGTTTATGGTTACAGTTACATCTCCTGCATGACACACCACATTAATGGTCGTAAGAAAGATAAGCACTGCTGTTAAAGTTGCTGTTATAATTTTTTTCATGTGTTATACCCCTTAGAATTTTTTCGCAAAATATGAAATGGCAGATGCACCCTCAAATATAGGGCCTAAGATACCTGCTACTATACCGCTTTCGAGCATTTCGGAATCCGATGATAGCATAGCATGAGCAAGTGCAGCTGTTTTTTCTCTGTCGCTCTTTTTGAGAATTTTAACGATTGAATCAGTTTTTTTTGTTTTCCTGAATTCACTTACTACAAGCTGTGCAAGCTCATGTACCGTATATACTTTAAATCTGTCAATACCGAATATTTCTGCAGCAGTTTGTAATTCATTAAGAATTTTAGCACCGTATGAGGTTTTACACGCCGCATAATCAACGGGCGAAAAATAATACTTATCTCCCTCAAGGCGACCAAAGGTTCGCATTGCATCATAATATCCCTGCTGTTTAGAGTCGTTTATGGATTTGGCAGAAAAATCAAGAGTTCCTACAGTACCACTTCCACGCTTAACGGAAATAATGTTGCAGCCCGCGCCTGTCAATCGTTTTGATATGCCGATGCCTCCAACCTCAACGCATATAATATCGGTGTATCCCGATTTTAACAACATATCTGCAGGCAGATTGTTTGTTATGCCGCCATCAAGATATACTGTATCATCTATTTTTTTAGGCTGAAATACAGGAAGACACGCACTTGCAAGGATATAATCAACCAGCTTTCCGGGCGGTATATCCTTCAGGAACATCTGCTGCTCTTTCACACCGCTTGCGTTAAAGGTGGCAAGGCCGAAATCAATGCTGCTTAATCTGATTTTATTTTCATCAATAACGCTTCTCAGTAATTTGTCAAACGGAGTAACATCAAGACCTTTTTTTGTTTTGATTTCCCTTACAAGGGACTGAATATGCTTTATATCAAACATATTCTCTGCATTAGCGGCGTCTTCAGGGAGAGCTATTACATCACCTGCAGAAATGTTTTCCCACACATAATCTGCCTTTTCCCAATCACCCTGAGCAAACAGCGCACCGTTTACTGCACCGATTGACGAGCCTACTATACATCTTATATCCAAACCAAGCTCAAGTATGGCTTTATATACACCTATATGATATGCGCCCTTAGTACCTCCACCTTCCAATGCAAGACCGAACATAAAAATCACCTCAAAAAAGTAATCTCTAAAACAAACTGCTGCGGAAGCTCCGCAGCAGTATAATCTCTTTTGTTTATCAGTTCTTTGGCTTAAAGAATGAAGGAACGTTTATGCTTTCCATTCCGGGCTTAAGCTTTCTTGAGAAAACATCACCGTCTGTTGCGAATGAACTTGGTCTTGTGAGGTCTGAAAACTCACGTCTTACTGCTGAATCTGTTCCTCTTGCAGCAGCGTTAAGACCTGTAACAATAAGTGTTACCTTGATTTCATCCTTCATTTCTTCATCAACAGCAGTACCAAGAATAATATTTGCATCCTGAGATACCTGCTCCTGAACAATCTTTGATACTTCGCCCATGTCAACCAATGAGAACTCTGTACCACCGGTAACATTGAGCAATACGTTTGATGCACCTGTAATATTCGTATCAAGAAGCGGACTTTCGATAGCGTTTCTTACAGCATCCTGAGCTGCATTCTCGCCCTTGCCGATACCGATACCCATATGAGCAACGCCTGAATCCTTCATGATTGTACGAACATCAGCAAAGTCACAGTTCATGATACCAAGCTGAGTAATAACTTCGATTATACCCTGAACGCCCTGACGGAGAACTTCGTCTGCAAGCTTGAATGAATCCTCGATTGTTGACTTCTTATCAGCAATCTTGAAGAGTCTGTCGTTAGGGATAGTTACGAGAGCGTCCACCTTATCAGCCAACTGCTTAAGACCTTCTTCTGCATTCTTCATTCTCTGGGGACCTTCAAAGAAGAACGGCTTGGTTACAACTGCAACTGTAAGTATGCCGAGGCTCTTTGATATTTCAGCTATAATGGGAGCTGCACCTGTTCCTGTTCCGCCGCCCATACCTGCTGTAATGAAAACCATCTCTGTATCTGCAAGAAGGTTTTTGATTTCTTCCTTTGTTTCTTCAGCTGCTTGTCTGCCGATTTCAGGCTTTGCACCTGCGCCAAGTCCGCCGGTGAGCTTGCCGCCAATCTGAAGAACAGTAGGTGCTTTTACGTTACCAAGCTGATGTGAGTCGGTATTAACACAGATGAATTCTGCCTTTGTCACACCGGCTTCAATCATTCTGTCAACAGCATTGTTTCCGCCGCCGCCAACGCCAATAACCTTAATTCTCGCACCTTCTATTAATTTATTATCCTCTATCATATCTATGGACATATTATTATCCTCCTTACGTGTATTAAATCACCAAGTTTAATCTCAAATTCTATTCTACTATTTTTTTATAATATATTCAATAGTTTTTATAAAAGTTCTTACAAAATAACCAAATATTTTTTACTAAATTTTCTAATATGCTGTAAAATTCAGTTGGAGTACATATTAATCAGGATTGTACATAGCTTTACCTGATGTGGAAAGGTCAACTGTACCGTGTGCGTTGGTGGTAAAACCGGGGTTGTTAACAGCCGCCTTAAAAAGTCTTAGCTTCTGGTCCATGTCAAGTCCGGAACCGCAAATTACGTCAATCTTTTCCTGATATTTGAAGTTGATTTCGTTATATTCGAGTATGTCGATGGCTGTCACTCCGGAGAATATATCTATACCTGACGCTATGTCAAAAAACTTTTTGAATTCGTCAACTGCTTCAGAATCTTTTAAAAATTCGCTGAAGCTTTCATGATAGAATGTAAGTGCAGGCAAATCTGCAGGCTTGTCCGAGCGTTCTTCAAGAACGTTGCAGTCCGAATCGAGAACCTTATATCCATCTTCATCTCCAATTACTGCACAAGGCTGTTTTTCTGTTATAACAACAGTTACTCCTGCCGGGAAATATTTTTTATCCACCTGAACATCAAGTATATAGGATATGGACGAGAGTCTTTTTATAATTCCGTCCCTGCTTACCTTGAACAGATTTTCTCCCATAATATCGGGAAGTTGATGCTCAATCGCCTCTAAGCTTACTCTGTTATTTCCCACTACATTCATATGCTTTACATTGAATATGGGAGTGAGAAAGATTATTATAGTCATCACCAGCAACACAGCCGCCGCAAGCATAAAGCTTCTGAAAATTATTCTGCGGCGACGGCGCTGCTTCATGCGCCGTACATGCCGCTCTCTTATCTGACGTTCTGCGCTGGTGCTGAGTTTTCGATTTCTCACAGGCCGACCGTTCATATAGTATCATTCCTTTCGCTGTACTAAACTGCACAGTTTTATATATAGTAAATTTTATTTGTTTATCCTTACAATATTTGCGCCGCAAAGGCTAAGATTTTTTTCAAGTTCTTCGTAGCCTCTGTCGATATATTCAACATCTGATATAAGCGTTATACCCTCTGCGCCCAAAGCTGCAGTCACAAGTGATGCTCCCCCACGAAGCTCACAGGCGCAAACCCTTGCTCCGTGAAGCTGCTTAACTCCTACTACGACAGCGGTTTTGCCGTCAACCCTTATATCCGCACCCATGCGCACAAGCTCTTCTGCATTACGAAAACGGTTTTCAAATATGGTTTCCACCATCACTCCCGTACCCTGAGCACTGCACGCCAATGACAGAAACGGAGACTGTATATCTGTCGGAAATCCGGGATATGGCATAGTTCTTATTGTACCGAAGCTTTTTAATTTCTTAGGCGCCGTCATGTATATAGAATTCTTATCATGCCTTATCTTTGCACCCATATTTTCCAGAATGGAAATCATAGAAGTCATATGAGTAGGAACTACGTCTTTTAAAAGCACATTTCCACCTGCAGTGCCACAGCATGTAAGATATGTACCTGCTGCAATTCTGTCCGGCATTATGGTATAATCCACGCCGTAGCATCTTTCGCAGCCGTCAATTCTTACGGTACTTGTTCCGCCGCCTTCGACCTTTACGCCCATACGGCATAAGAAGTTCTGCAAATCCACTATCTCAGGCTCTCTCGCGGCATTGGTTATTATGGTTGTTCCCTTCGCAGAAACTGCTGCCAGCATTATGTTCTCTGTAGCGCCCACGCTTGGAAAATCCAAATGAATTCTTGCGCCCTTCAGCTTTGGAGCTTTACATACTATGTAGCCGCTTTCTTCAGAAATTACAACACCCATTTCCCGGAGTGCTTTCAGGTGAAGGTCAATAGGACGCATACCTATTTCACAGCCACCCGGCATACTTACAACTGCCTCTCCGCATCTTGCTATTATTGCGCCAAGAAATATAATAGATGAGCGCATTTGCCGCATAAGTCTGTCATCTATAACGCATCTGTCCATTGGTGCAGAATCAACCACTATGGTATTTCCAAGGGGAATTACCTTGCATCCAAGGCTTTTTAATACGTCAACGGTATTACATACATCACAAAGCTTAGGGCAGTTATGAATAACGTTTTTTCCGCCATTTATTACCGTAGCCGCAAGAATGGGTAGAACCGCATTTTTTGCTCCCTGAACCGTCAATTCTCCGTCTAACGGATGTTTACCTTCTATGCAAAAACTACTCACGAATCAACACTCTCCAATCCTCTTTTTTGATACTGCTATTAAGATAGTGTATCATATGAGAAGTAAAGGAATTATGTTACTTCAGGCAGCCTACACATTATATAGGTAATTGTATTATAACATACACAGCCTTTATTTGAAAGGTTTTTGCCTAAAAAATCACAGAAAATTAACATATTTGTATTATTCACAAGAAAATATACCAAAAGCTGACAAGGACAAAATTTATTATATAAAAAAATAACACCCTCATGGGTGTTATTTTTGGCTTTTAGCTACATAATAGATGCAAGTTATATAAAGCTAAATTAAATTCACTTTAAGCGTGCGTAGCACATTTAGCTGAACTTGTTCAATTTAGCTCGCAGAATGCGAATTTAGCTAAAAAAAGACAGATTTCTTATCGAAACCTATCTTTTTTCTGGAGGAGAGAGTGGGATACATCCGCTTCGCGTCTTAACTGCTTGACACCCAAATGCTTCGCATTTCGGTACCGTCTGCACACCTTTTTGCTAAAAACGATTATCAATCGTTTTCTTTACGCAAAAACCCTCTCAGGGTTCGAATCCCTCTTATTGCAAAAAAATAACACCCTCTTGGGTGTTATTTTTTTGGAGGAGAGAGTGGGATTCGAACCCACGGACGCTCGCACGTCACCGGTTTTCAAGACCGGCTCTTTCAACCGCTCAGACATCTCTCCGAGTCAACGTGTTGTATTATACCATATTATTTTTGTTTTGTCAACACTTTTTTTAAAAAAAATTATTTTTTTAATAGTTGACAAAAAACGTAAATCATGATATAATAAGTTTCGCTGTTAAGAGCATATGCACCTGTGGCGGAATTGGCAGACGCGCTAGACTTAGGATCTAGTGTCCCCGACGTGAAGGTTCAAGTCCTTTCAGGTGCACCAAAAAACGACAAGCTATTGCTTGTCGTTTTTTATTACAATTTATTTCTGAATTCTTTTATAAATGCTTCACTCTCTTCTGCGGGAATGGGTTTTGAAAAATACCAGCCCTGAATGTAATCACAATCAGTTTGTGATACAAATTCATTTTGTTCATCTGTTTCTACACCTTCACAGATTATGCCTATACCCATGCTGTGCGCAAGAGCAATAATTCCGCAAAATAATTCTCTGCCCTTAGGCGCTTCAGCCTTAAGAAGAATGTCACGGTCTATTTTAACAATGTCAATAGGATAATCACAAAGATTGCCAAGAGTTGTATAGCCGCTGCCTAAGTCATCAAGATAGACCTTGAAACCAAGCTCTTTGCATTTTTTTACATTTTGCGTTGCGATTTGTGTGTCTTTCTCAATAACATCTTCGGTTATTTCAATGGCAAGCTTTGATTTGTCAAAACTGTATCTGTCCGAAATGGTTTTAATTTTACTTATAAAGTTTTCTTCCGAAAGCGTTATTCTTGTAAAATTGCAAGAGATGGAAATGTCTTTATATTCTGTATTGCTCCACTTTTCAAGCTGACTGCAAACAAGCTCAAACATATAAAAATCGTGCTTACTTATAAGTCCGACATTTTCCATATTGCCAATATATTTTCCGGGGCCGAGCAGACCGTGTTCGCTGCTATTCCATCTGGAAAGTGCTTCGCATGAAGCTATTGACTTTGTTTTGTTATCTACAACACTTTGCAAGTACATCTTAAATTCATTTTTTTCAAAGCCTTTTAAGATGCTTTCAGTAATTTTCTTTTCCTCTTGAACAGCGTTCATAGAATGGATGTCGCAATGGATAATCTGTTTTTCGGTGCCAAAAATTTTATTGCAATTTTTTCGCAAATTGAACAGCAAAATCTCGCAGTTCTTGTCTGATGCACACAACTTATAAGCTGCACAATGAAATACAAGCTTGTTGTTTTTTTTATTTATATGTTCAAAGCTGTTAAGCCTGTTCATAACCGTTCTTAGTCTGTTATCTGCTTCTTCGAAGCTCGCAGACTGAAAAGCATATGCAAATCCGTTTTCGGTAATTCTTGCATGAAACTCTTTGTCGTCGGTATATTCCGACAACACAGATGCGGTATATTGAAGAACTTTCTCAAAAGAACTGCCCATGTGATACGATCTTAAATAACTGATGTCTAAAATAATATATGCAATATAATACAAACCTCTTGAAGTGTCATTAATAATATGTCTGAAGTGATATTTGAAAAATTGCAGATTTCCCATGCCCGTTTCGCTGTCTGTCATTTTACCCGCTTGATTTTCTTTTTGTATTCTGTTGATACGAAAAAATAAGAATGTTACGCCGGCCGTCAGCAGCAGAATGAGCACAAGCATTACCATTGAAACCACAATTAGCTTTCTCACTTTCAGTATTCACCTCTTTTCTCTGAATATTGATTTTCAATCTATCTCCGCATGGTATAATATGACTTTTTAACTTTTGATGATAATATAATTCCATATTTTATTGAAGATTGATTAAAAATTTTTCTATTGTAATTGCATGCTTTAAACTGTCATTTAATAAAAAAAGCCGCAACAATAGAAAGCCTTAAAAAGACTCTTATTATCGCAGCTGGACGAGCATAGCCAAGCCGAAACAATTATTAAAAATTGTTTCGGCTATAACCTTAGCCTCTTAGCTTTGCGTCATCGGCTTTCACCGATTTTGCCAAATATTCAATTAAAATCTATTGTACCACAATTAATTATATTTGTCAAATACAAAATTAATCTTTTGCAAAAACCCAAAGAGTATCTTTTATATCCTCGTCATTTTCATCAAGCTTGTAAACGCTGAGTATTACATTTTCGCCATTAACTTTCTTGTAGCTAATTCTGGGTATGTTCCCTTTCGTAAGCTGACTTCTGACTGCATCATAGTTTAAAAAGCTTGAAACTGCTCTGTGGAAATCCGGATGCACAACTTCGTCTATATACTTTGTCAACAATTCTGAGAAGTTTTTCTCATCCTCATTGTAGCCAAGATATGCAGGCACAAGAATACGACGCGCGGTGTTATTTACCAATGATACTCTGTAAATACCGTTGTAATGCTCTTTAAGCACAGATATCATTGTATCAATTTCTCTGATACCTGTTTTGATTTGAACATAGTTTTTATCTGCATCGTCTGATACGGCGATTTGTTCCTTGTTCTGATAATACTGAGCCTTTGCCTCATACATTCTCACTTCGGCTTCTCTTACCATTTCTTCGCAGTTTGTATTTTGCTTTCTGTAAGATGTGCCGATAGCTACGTTATATTTCATTAACTTTAATTGCTCAATAAATGTTTCGATATTATTTTTGATAATTTCCTGCGTTGTATCCCTTACAAATACCAAGAACTCGTCGCCACCCATACGATACACGCTATGACCAAAGAACACTTCCTTTAATGTGTTTGCAATGTATATGAGCATCTCATCGCCTGCGGCATGACCGTATTTATTATTTCTTATATGAAGTTCGTTTACATCAATATAAATACATGAAAATTCTTCCGGTTTTTCTTCATTAAACAATATGATGTCCTTATTATACGCCACACGGTTTAAAACGCCCGTAAGAGAATCTGTGGTAGCAACGCGCTCTGTTTTATTAAGACGTTTCTTATTGTGCATAGCAATAGAGAAACAAATAGCTACATCTTCAATAAGCTTTCTTGCAACATCACTTCTCTTCGGATTGATTGTTCCCAAAATACCCACATGGTTATTTTTTTCTGTAATAATCCCGAAAGAAACATCTGTAATGCCGTGTTCTAAAAAGAAATCGTACAGCTCGGAGTTTGTTTTCTGCAAATGGCTGTTAGGTATAATCTGCATATAGCCAACTGATGTTTTATTGGTGTTATGTACATCTGCAACATACTTGAAAAGCTGTCCCTGCAAAAATTTTCTGTTCGCTTCTGTTAAAAGCTTATCTTTCATAGACGGATGGATATAATAGAAATCTTCACCGTCCGTATCTGCAAAAAATGCAGAACGAGCATTGGAGAATTCCTTGATGTTCTTCATGGCTGCCGTTATATTTGTATATTGTTCATTTGCTTCGAGAAGAAGCTTTCTTATGTCAGAAGATTCCGAACTCAATCTGGCTCTGCTTTTTTCATTTTTTAACACTAATTCCAAATATACTGCTACGATTAAAATCATCGCACTAAAAATGATTACCAAATTTCTGGATAGTTTATGTATATCTGAGAACACCTGTGTTTCATAACGGGCAAGCATAATACCCCAATTAAAATCCTCAAGTATAGAATAATGAATATATAAATTCTCGCCCGTAAATTTCGACTTAAAGGAACTGAAGCCTTTATCCGTCGTTGCCATAGCTTCGTAGGAGTATCCTTTATTATATTTTCTATCCTTAAGCAGTGACAATTCGCCCGGAGGATTATCGATTGTATCTATGATAAACTTTCCTGTCTCTTTATCATAAACAAACAGCTGAGCATCGAGCTCTTTTGCCATCTTATTATACTTCTTGGCGATTGTATCAAGATGAATTACACCGTACAATATGCCAACAGTTCTGTCATTTACCACAATAGGAACGGCACTTCTTATAATTTCTTTACCATCTCTTGTAAGGTCAGGAACTCTGCCGCTTATGTATATACCACGCTGCGCTTCGTCCTTAAAGGATATTTTGCCATTCAAATCAACACTTCCAACTTTTGTAACAAAGGTATTGTCCGGATTTAATATACCTATATTTGCGAACAAACCGATTGATTTGAACGAATCAAACATAAGGTTATAGTCTTCGTCGTCGGAATACAGCTTAGCTGCAAAGTTTGCCATAGTAATAAGATTTTCTCTGTCTGACTTTATCTGCAAAGTCAAATCATCTTTAATCTGCTTCGTCTGGATATGAAGCTTTTCATACGCCTCGTCCTCAGCCTGAATATAAAACGAAGCGACCATACCAAGAAACAGCGAACACACTATAATTACAGTTATAACAGTATATATAATATTATCCTGTCTGTTATTTTTACGTCGGTACGTTTTTGGCATTACAAGCATCTTCTTTCATAGTTGTAATTAGTAATAATATACTCCAAAGAGATTTATATCACCCAATTCGACTTTATTAGATTCATTATACCACGCCTTTTCACAAAATGCAACAATTAATATCATATTTGTTACAGTTTTAGCATTTTGACATAAAAATGCAGTACTCAACCGACAAGTTGAGTACCACATTTCCGTTTTTTTATTCTTCTTTTTCCTCTTCTTCTGCTTCCTTTTCGTTTACCACTACTGTAATTTGTGTCACGCGGTGAGCATCGGTTTCTGTTATTGTTATATTGAGATTTTCATAATCGAATGTGTCGCCATTTTCAGGAATTTTGCCCAGCTGTTCCATTGCCCAGCCGCCTGCTGAAACACTTTCGCTGGTATCTGCTTCTATGTCAAAAAACTCACAGAAGTCATCGAGAGTAACTGTACAATCTACATTATAGGTATTCTCTGAAATTTCTTCAAAGGGTTCTACCACCTCGTCATGCTCGTCCCATATTTCTCCTACAAGCTCTTCCAGAATGTCTTCCATAGTGATTATGCCGAGAGTGCCGCCGTATTCGTCTATTACCACGGCGATATGAGATTTGTTGGTCTGGAGCATCTTGAGCAAATCGTCAACCATTTCGAATTGCTGAATATAAAGGGGCGGTGTCATAATTTTGCTTATGTCCTGCTTGGTAATGCCGTCAACTGTATAGAAGTCCTTAAGGTGAATTATACCTACTATATTATCAATGCTGTCCTCATATACGGGCAACCTTGAAAATCTCGTTTCTGCGAACATTTTTGCAATTTCTGATTTATCAGCAGTAATGGGTACTGCTTCTATATCTACTCTGTGGGTAAGAATGTCCTCGGCACTAAGTTCACCAAACTCAATGGCATTTTTTATAAGAACGCCTTCATCATCGTCTATACTTCCCTCCTGCTGTACCTCCTCCACAAGCATAAGAAGCTCTTCCTGTGACATTTTGGAGTTTTCTTCAACCTTAAGAACCTTTGAAACAAGCTTTTTCCAAAGTGAAAAAATATAATTAAGGGGAGTGAAAATCCAGATAAGAACTCTTATAAAAGGAGATGAAAACTCTGCAAATCTTTCAGGATTGTCCTTAGCTATACTTTTGGGAGTTATTTCTCCGAATATAAGCACCAGAACAGTAATTACGGCAGTTGAAATTGTAGCACCCAAATCGCCGTATAGCTTCACAAACATAACGGTACCGATTGATGCGGTAGCGATGTTGACTATGTTGTTGCCAATAAGAATTGTTGAAATAAGCTTATCATAGTCCTCTGCAAGCTTTAATGCAAGATTTGCTTTTTTATCGCCCTTCTCTGCCATGGTTTTAAGTCTTGTTTTATTAACAGACGAAAAGGCTGTTTCTGTTGCGGAAAAGTATGCTGAAAGCAGCACCAATACCGCTATTATTAATATATATTGCGGAATACTCATAATTTAAAAATAATTCTCCTTAACACTTATATTTTATTTATTCCATAAATTTTATACTATATCAGTACTCTTTTAAAACACACAAAGGCATACATGCATCTTTTTAGCATCAGACGCAGGTATGCCTTATAGAACAAATAAATACATAATTCAGTGTTAGAATCGCCGTCTTCTGAATCCATATTTATATAAATCCTCTCTTTCAATACTTATATGTTTGATTCATTGTACCATACAAATTAAGGAAAGTCAATGATTATTTTGTTTTGTTAACATTTTGTTAAGATTAGGCTACTCAAAAACTCTTGATTTTGGTATTGATTTCATATATAATGAACCTTGACAAACTGAAAGGATATTTAAAGCACATGAAAATTATCGCAAGAATCCGCACAGATTTTCCTGAAAAATTTGCAATACCACGCCAAAGCGGGCTTACAGATACTATTGGCACAATAGTATTTGAACCTGAGTTCAGGGTTAGCGAAGCCCTTCGCGGAATTGAGCAGTACAGTCATTTATGGATTATATGGGAATTTTCTGAGTCAAAAAAAGATAAATGGTCCCCTACTGTACGCCCGCCAAGATTGGGCGGCAACAAGCGCATGGGGGTTTTTGCAACCCGCTCTCCTTATCGTCCAAATCCCATAGGATTATCTTCGGTGAAGCTTATGGGCGTGGAACAAACAAAAGAAGGAACTGTGCTTAAAGTAAGCGGTGCTGATTTAATGGATAACACTCCCATATATGATATAAAGCCGTATCTTTCATTTACAGACAGCCACCCTGATGCAATAAACGGCTTTGCTGATGAAAAGTTCGGTTATTCTCTTGAGGTTGTATTCCCCGATAGCCTTAAAAAGAGTCTTACACAATCACAAATTAATGAACTAACAAGCATCCTTGCTCAAGATCCAAGACCTGCATATATTTGCGACAAGGAAAGAATTTACGGACTTTCCTACGGTGGTTTTGAGGTGAAGTTTAAGGTGAGCGACGGTGTTGTTACAGTATGTGAATTGTTATAACAAAAAAGTTGTTGCCTCGGCAACAACTTTTTGTTTTATCAATTATTCAGCTACAAATGGGAGAAGAGCGATTGTTCTTGCTCTCTTTATTGCTACTGTAAGCTGTCTCTGGTGCTTAGCACAGTTTCCGCTGATACGTCTGGGAACAATCTTTCCCTTTTCAGAAATGTATCTTCTAAGCTTAGCAGTATCCTTATAATCGATTGAATCTACTTTATCAACGCAGAACATACATACCTTTTTCTTGGCACGTCTTGCTCTCTGCGGTCTTTCAGCTGCTTTTTCAGACATTGAAACTTCCTCCTTATCATTTATTAGAAGGGCAAATCATCATCGGTATCATCAACAGTACCGAAACCGCCCTGGTCAAATTGCGGAATGTCATTAAATTCGGGTGCTGACGGAGCCTGTCCGACAAATCCGCCTGTTCCGCTCTCGGCTTTTGAGCCTGTGAAATATGCTTCATCTACAACTACTTCAGTAGCTGTGCGGTCTTTGCCTTCGCTATCGGTATAGCGTCTTGTCTGGATGCTTCCCACAACTGCAATCATGCTTCCTTTCTGGAACCATTTGCTGATGAATTCAGCAGTCTGGCGCCATGCAGTACAGTTAATGAAATCTGTCTGGTCTTTCTGGAAACGTCTTGTGATTGCGATTGAGAATGAAACAACCGGCACACCGCTCTGAGTCTGGCGCATTTCAGGATCACGGGTAAGCCTACCCATCAGAATTGCTTTGTTCATACGGGAACCCTCCAATTATTCTTCGTCCTTACGGATGATAATTGTTCTGAGGATACCGTCAGTAATCTTATACTGTCTGTCAAGCTCTTTCGGGAATTCAGCATCAGCCTTGAAGTTTACCAATACATAGTAGCCTTCAGTTCTGTCCTTAATCTCGTAAGCAAGTCTTCTCTTACCCCATTCGTCAACTGATTCAACAGTTCCGTTTGAAGCGATAAGATTAGTGAACTTATCCTGCAAAGCCTTGATTGACTCTTCTTCTAAAGAAGCATCAATGATAAAAATTGTTTCATAGCTGTTCATGATTTTTTCAGCCATTTCGTACACCTCCTCATGGACTTATGTCCCGGATACTCCATCCGGGCAAGGATGCTCATTTGAGCCTATTTATTATACATCTGCAAGTACCTTTTGTCAAGTGTTGTTTCCTAAATTACGTCAATTAGCACAAAAAAAGCCCCTTAAGCACGTGAGTGATTGTACTTAAAGAGCTTGTGCTATTATAAAGCACTCGTAGCTTCGGCTCTTATTGTTCTGAAAAAAAGAACTATTATGAGCATTGATAAAACAAATTCGATTATTGAATATACAACAATAGAGAAAGGCGTCAGGAGTGCGCTTATTACCAGAGGAAGCGTTTTTGCATACAGTGCAAGCTGCAAATGCTTGCCTATGGGCATGATTATTCCCATAAACATAGCTACGACGCTTGAAACAAGGCATATGAAAACTGCATTGAAAAAGTATGACAAAAGCTGGATTATAAACAAAATCACACACATTAGTGCGCCTATTAAAACAAAGAACGGAATCAGACTTTTTAGGTCTGCTTTTACAAAATTAAAGCCCATGCCGCCTACATCAAATTCTCCGTAGGAAAATTCTGCTGTTTTTCCGAAATTGCGTATTATGAGAGAGTCACAGTCAAAAAGCACTCCCGTGACACAATCTCCAAAATCTTCGGCAGTCACTTGCTTATTATTGGTAGCAAGGAGCCTTACTCCTGAAATATTAACGTCATATTCCTCCGCTATTGTCATCGAATCCTGAGTCAGCGTAAATTCAGGTATTGTCTCCCACAAGCCTTTTACTATCTTCGTTTCGGTAGTTGCTACGGGAATGACAATAACACCTATACTGCATATGAGAAACAAAAGCAATACATATGCCGCAACGTAGCCTGCCTTTCGCTTTAAAAGCTCGCCGTATTTATTGTAATTGCCAAGGGCAATCAAGAAGTCTTTTAACATTTTTATCTCACCTTATATAAATGCCATTTTTATCACAAAGAACAGTATCACACACAGTCCAAGCACCATTCTGTACCAGCCAAAAACCCTGAAATCATGATTCTTGACGTAGTTTGTAAGAAATCGTATTGCAACCATTGAAGTTATGTATGCAACTGCCATTCCCACCAGCAAAACCGCTGCATTTTCAAAGCCCATATTTAGTCCGTATTTCATAATTTTCAAGAAGCTTACTCCGAACATAACGGGAATTGCCAGAAAGAACGAGAACTCTGCCGCCAAGCCTCTTGAGCAGCCCACGAGCATAGCACCAAGAATTGTAGCTCCTGAACGTGATGTGCCGGGAATTATGGACAAAACCTGAAACATTCCTATGAGAGCTGCTGTTTTGAAGGTCATGGTGTCTATGGAGTCGCACACAACCTTTTTGTTCTGCTTTTCGATATACAAAAATGCTATACCGTAAAGTATGAGCATAGCCGACACTACCTGCCAATTTTCAAAGCTTTCCATTACGGAGTCAAGGAGCAGGCCTATAACTGCCGCAGGAACACACGCTACTATCACCTTGAACCATATATTCCAGGTTTGCTTTTTCTCCTCAGAAGTTTTTGAAAGAGCAAATGGGTTAAGCTTTCTGAAATACAATGTCACGACAGCAAGGATTGCTCCAAGCTGTATCACGTAAAGGTACAAATCGCTCGATGTAAAGCAATCTGTATTACCTATTATCTCGTTAACCAATATCATATGCCCCGTAGAGCTTATGGGAAGCCATTCGGTAATTCCCTCTACTATACCAAGCACTATACTTTTAATCATTTCTATAAGCATCTGAAAAAACCTCCGGATTATTAATCACATACTGCTGCCTTTATAATTTCAAAGCATTTATCCTGACCAAGCGCAGATGTGCTGAGGCATAAATCATAATTTTTCATCATACCCCAATCTCTGTTGGTATAATAATCATAATATGAACGACGTTGTTTTTCAGTCTTTATGATTTTATCCTTTGCTTTTTGCTCGGATATTTCAAGTCTTTCTGCTACTCTTTTGATTTTATATTCCATATCTGCATAAAGGAAAACATTAAGATGGTCTATGTTTGCATTGGTGAGAACATAATCAGCACAGCGTCCCACAAAAACGCAAGGTCCTTCAGCCACGCTTTCCTTTATAATTTCCGATTGTGCAAGAAACAGCTTGTCGTTTATGGGCAGGTCATAATATACAGGACCTCCCAAAGTGCCTACAGAGTAATTTCCCATAGCGATGGAATAAAGGAAACTGCCTTTTGCGCTTTCGTCCATCTTCTTCGCTGTTTCCTCGTTAAAATCTCCTTTTTTTGCGGCAAGCTCTACTATTTCCTTGTCGAGGAATTTATAGCCAAGCTCCTCTGCAAGACGTTTGCCTATATCATAGCCTCCGCTTCCATAATGCCTACCGATTACGATTGATTTTTGTGCCATACCTATTGCTCCTTTCTGATTTTCGCTTCTGCCTGAGTCATTTTTTCATATACGATTCTTTCGTTTTTGACACGCTTTACGTATTCCCTTGTTTCCTTAAATGGTATGTAATCAAGGCTTATTCCGTCAGGGGAATATCTCTTATCACCAAGCCATCTATCTACATTACCCATACCGCCGTTATACGCTGCCAGCGCAACATCTATGTTTCCGTCATAATAATCTATGAGATACCTCATGTAATAGCAGCCAAGCTTTATATTATCTCTTGGACTCATGAGGTTAATATTTCTTTCCTCAATACCCATTTGCTCTGCCACCCAATATGCCGTATCGTCAGTAAGCTGCATGAGTCCGCTTGCCTTTCCTGAATGGGCGTCCTCTATAAAATTACTTTCCGCTTTTATAACCGCCATAACAAGACACGGATCAAGGTTGTTATCGTTGGCGTTTTTAACTATTATATCCTGATAATCAAGAGGATAAAGCAGATTTTTGCAAGTTATAATCCCAAGAAACACAGCTGCGATTATAACTGCAAACAAAAACAGATTTTTTATTGCTCTGTTCTTTCTTTTTCTTCTTTTATATCTCGTTCTAATTTGAGAACAACCTCCTTCACGCTTTTTACAAGCTCTTGTTCGCTTTGGTTATTATATATTACCCAATCACATTTTTCTATAATGACACTATCCCGAGCCTGAGCCGCAATTCTTTCCTTTGCGCGCTCGTAATCAATCCCGTCTCTTTTGGATATGCGCTCTATTCTTAACTCAGCATCGGAAACGACAGCGATTACTTTTCTTAATTTGTCACCTATGCCGCTTTCAAATAATACTGCACCGTCTATTCCTACACTATCGCAGGGCGATTCATTTGCAAGGCGAAATACTTCATCAACAATGTATTTATGGGTTATAGAGTTCAGAAGCTGAAGATTTTCGGAATCACCAAAAACAATCTCTCCAAGCTTCTTGCGGTTAAGCGCTCCACTTTTGTCAATTACCGAAGCTCCGAAATTTTCTTCAATTTCTTTAAGGCAAGGCATGCCCTTTTCTACCACAGCCCTTGCCACCTTATCACAGTCTATTATGTCATAGCCTAAGCTTCTCATAATCTCCGAAACCGTTGATTTACCGCTTCCGCTGCCTCCGGTTATACCGAATAAATATTTATTTTGCATCATACCAACTCTTTCCGTGTGACATATCCACTATAAGCGGTACCGAAAGATTTGCCGCCTTCTCCATTTCTTCTCTGAGTATTATCTCGGCACGTGGAAGCTCGTCTTGACACAGTTCAAGAATAAGCTCGTCATGAACCTGAAGAATAAGCTTTGCGCCAAGTCCTTCTTCTTTAAGACGTCGGTGCACACGCACCATTGCAATTTTTATTATATCTGCGGCAGTACCCTGAATAGGAGCATTAGATGCCGCACGCTCTCCGGATGAACGGATGTTGAAATTGGGAGAACGAAGCTCGGGAATATACCTTATTCTTCCAAACAGAGTTTTTACAAAGCCTGCGTTCCTTGCATTTTCCTTTGTTTCATCCATGAACTGTTTTATGCCTGTATATTTTTCCCAATATCCGCTTATATATTTTCTCGCTTCCTTAACGCTTATTTCAAGCTCCTTCGCAAGACTGAACTCGCCCATTCCATATACAATACCGAAGTTGACGGTTTTTGCAAAGCTTCTCTGGTATCCCGTAACCTCACTAAGCGGAATGTCAAATACCTGAGATGCTGTTACTGCATGAATATCCTCACCGTTTTTATACGCTTCGGTCATGACCTTGTCACCTGACAGATGTGCAAGTATGCGAAGCTCTATCTGGGAATAGTCGGCATCCAGAAGCACTTTCCCTTCTCCTGCAACAAACATTTTCCTAAGCTCTCTGCCAAGCTCTGTTCGAGTAGGAATATTCTGGAGATTTGGCTCTGTGGAGCTTAGTCTGCCCGTTACAGTAACAGTCTGATTGAACTTTGAATGTATTCTGCCGGTTTTCTCATTTACTACGGAAGATAGACCGTCACAATAGGTGCTTTTCAGCTTTGAAAGCTGTCTGTATTCTAAGATTTTAGGTATTATTGCATGCTTATCCGCAAGCTTTTCCAAAACCTCTGCACCTGTTGCATATCCGCTTTTTGTTTTCTTTGCAGGCTTTAGCTGAAGATTTTCAAACAATACCACTCCAAGCTGTTTTGGTGAATTGATATTAAACTCCTCGCCTGCCATCTCATATATTTCTGATGTGAGAACTTCAAGCTTTTCACTAAGACGTGCGCCAAAGCGGTCAAGCTCTGCGGTGTCAACTGTTATACCTTCCTTCTCCATGTCTGCAAGGACATATATAAGAGGCATTTCAATATCAAAAAATAGTTTTTCGAGAGAAAGCTCCTGAAGCTTTTTGCTTATTTCGTCCCATAAGGGAAGAATACAAAATGCTTGTTTTTCAAGAATTTCGTCCGGCTCCGTTTCGTCTTCAAACAAGCTCATCTGCTTATTTGAGCCGGTTTCTTCGGGCGGCTGAACACCCAATACATCTTTAAGCACTCCGAAAAGTGTGTAATCGCTTTTTGCAGGGTTCAAAAGATACGCAGCGATTGCAATATCCGCCTTTATATTTTTAAACTCCATCGAGTCTGAAAGAACAAGATAATCTTCTTTCAGGTCGAACATATATTTTTCTTTGTTTTCATCTTCCAATACAGTTTTCAGAACATTTTCTGCATCTGCTCCATATACTGAAAACACCTTTTTACCGTCGCTTAAGGAAATGCCTTCTATGGTGCTGCCTGAACGCTTTATTACACATGAAATTCTGCCGCCCAGCTGTGATAGTGATTTTGCATGGGAAACAGCTTCAAAGAAATCTGTTCTCGCAACATTCGCAACCCCAAGCCGCTTTATGAAGGAATTAAGCTCCAGCTTTTCAAGAAGCTCTACAAACTGCTTTTTTGCGGAAAGCTCTTCTTCCTTGAAAGTACAGTTTTCTATGGCGAAATCCATTGGGACCTCTTTGCATATGGTAGCAAGCTTTTTGCTCATTACGGCGCTGTCATAACCATCCGTCAGTTTTTGGAGCATTGCGCCCTTAACAGACGAATTTTCAAGATTTTCGTAAAGGTTTTCTATGGAATGAAATTCGCTTATCAGCTTGATTGCAGTTTTTTCGCCTACTCCTGCAACTCCCGGAATGTTATCCGACGGATCGCCCATTAGTGCCTTTACGTCAATAAATTCCTCCGGTGTCACATTATATTTTTCGTACACCTCTTTTATTCCATAGCAAACAGTTTCACTCTGCCCCATTCTCGATACTGTAAGAATTACATTTGTATTATCGGACACAAGCTGCAGGTCATCCTTATCGCCGGTTGCAATAAGGCATTTTATATTTTCGCTGTCACAAATGCGTGATACCGTTCCGATTATATCATCTGCCTCGTAGCCGCTTACCTCAAGAACGGGTATTCCCATAGCGGTAAGAATTTCTCTTGCATAGGGCATCTGAACCTTCAAGTCGTCGGGCATTGGCTTTCTGCCCGCTTTATAGGCATCATACATTTTATGACGGAATGTAGGAGCTTTAAGGTCAAAGGCTCCGCACACGTAATCGGGTTTTTCCTCGTTTATAAGCTTAAACAGTATGCTTAAAAAACCGTATATGGCATTAGTAGGTGTGCCGTCTGATGCGGACAGAAAACGTATGCCGTAATATGCACGGTTGAGAATACTGTTTGAATCCAATATGAGAAGCTTTTTCATTTTAAACGTTCCCTTCGTTTCAGATGTTCTCTATTTGCCAATCAATTTCGGTCTTGCCCATAGCTGTCAGCAATCTGTTTGTTTCGGCAAAGTGGCCACAGCCGAAAAATCCGCGACTTGCAGATAAGGGGCTGGGATGAACAGTTTTGAGTATATGATGGCAAGGATTTGTTATGAGTCTTTCCTTTTCCTTAGCATTATTCCCCCAAAGGAGAAAAATAATCGGATCTTGTCTTTGGTTAAGCTTTTCTATAACACAATCGGTAAATATCTCCCAGCCTTTATTGCGATGGGAATTTGCCATGCCGTCACGCACCGTAAGTGATGCGTTCAGAAGCAAAACCCCCTGCTTTGCCCATTTTTCAAGGAAGCCGTTATTGGGTATGTAGCAACCAAGCTCTGCCTTAAGCTCTTTATACATATTAAGAAGTGACGGCGGGATATCTACTCCCTTCTGGACAGAAAATGCAAGGCCATGCGCCTGATTTTCCCCATGATACGGATCCTGACCGAGAATAACCGCCTTTGTTCCCGAATATGACGTAAGCCTAAGAGCATTGAAAATATCATTCATATGGGGGTGTATAATGTAATTTTTATATTCAGCTTTAAGAAACGTGCGGAGTCTGAGATAATACTCTTTTTCAAACTCACCGTCTAATATTTCGTCCCAATCGTTTCCTATATGTACCATAGCTTTACCTCTTTTTATATCAACAAAAATAATTCAAACTGCCTTAACGTATTTGAACATTTATGAAAATATTGACTATTATATGATTTTGTATTATAAGGGATAAAAAAATTATTCTTTCAATAATTTTAATGTGTTTTGATTTTCCAAAACCCTTAACTGTGATTTAGCCATAGCATTGAGCTGAATGAGTCTGTCTCTTTGCGATACTCCTTGTTCTATAAGTATCGCGTTAAAGCTCTCCATATTGGCAATTACTAAAAGCTGCTCTATTGTAGCATAATCTCTTATGTTACCTTTTTTATCAGGATTTTCTGTTCTCCATTCTTTCGCTGTCCTTCCAAACAACGCCATATTCAAAACATCCGCCTCATTGGCATAAACAAAAGCAAGCTGTTTTTCACTAAGATTAGGAACAATATTTTCTTTTATAGCATCTGTATGTATGCGATAATTAACCTTTGCAAGCTCTCTTTTTGCACTCCATTCAAGTTCTTTCTGCTCTACCGCCTTTAGTCTTTGCAACTCCTTGATAATATAGAGTTTGAATTCTGCTGAAATCCAACTTGCAAATTCAAAGGCAATATCCTGATGTGCATATACTCCGCTGTTATATCTTCCTGCTGAAACCGTAAGTCCAATAGCATTTAATTTCTCAATCCATTGGCTCGGAGTAATCATAAAAGCATTTGTTCCGGCATCCTTTGTAACCGTATCGAATTCGATACGGTTAAAATCGGGATTGTTTAATTCTTCCCATACACATAAAAACCGCAGAGTTTCTTTATTTCTCAACCAGTTGTACACTGTGAACCTTGGATCAGTAGGATTTTTATATTTAGCAATATCAGTAAGAGATATGTATTCGTCCTGATTTATCTTTTTAAATCTTATATCAATACCCTTTACTTCTATTTGATTATTTCTTGCCATATTTATTTCCCTCTCATAACTCTACAAAATACGACATTATTTCCTTTAGAATCAGTGAAGTTTTTGCTTTCGCAAAAGTGAAGTTAGGTTTGCCGCTTCGCCGTCAGGCGAAACTTCACTTACGAAGTAAACTTCACTTGCCGCAGGCAAACTTAGTTAATGATTTCATTTTTAATGAAGTCATTATATAATTAGGTTACAGGAAAGATGCGCCTTGTTTGTCGATATGCAATCTCTCTGCGTTGTATTAAATCTATTAACTACCAGTACAACAAGGTATACTTCTTGCAACAATATAAATTGTCAAGCCTATCAGGAAAAAGAAAATTGGCAAATACATGTTCAACTCTCGTTTTCGAATTAGTTTTAACACAATAAAAATCACTGCCAAAATTACAGAAGCAAACCATGCTAAAGCAACAAAAAACAAATATTCTTCTGTATGGCTTTTTACCCATGCTTCAACATTAAACAAACAACATAATAAATATAACAAACCGAGTATGTATGGAATAGCATTTAAAAGTTTCTTTTTCATTTAATCACCTTTGCTTTGATTTTTCTTAGCAGTCGTAATTGATGCAATAAGTTTTCTTCTTAATGTGCCGCTTTTATTATTTAATTCACTGTATACATTTTCTTGCAAAGCATTAACTTTATATAAAATTTCCAACCAATATTCAGTTTCGTAACATTCTTTCAATGCTATTTCTAATTTGTGAATAAAGTCTGCTCTGCTTTGTGCATATTTTGCCTCGTGCGAATTTGCACCTATTGAAGAACATGAACGCAATAACTGATTAACAAATACTGCTCGCCCTTTTATATTATCACATATCGCAGTTATCTCAACAGTTAGTTCTACTGCTAATTCTTTTATTGTTTTATCATTCATAATTTATTCTTCTTTCTGCGATATACTCGCTCACGCTCGTGCGATATATTTTCGTTTCTCTCAAATGCGATATAACCTCATTTTATTCGGTTGCGATATGATATAAATTCCTTTTCTCGTGCCGCAGGCACATATCGCATCGAAGATATATCGCGTACATAGTACATATCGCAAATTCCGTCAGGAATTTATATCGCTGATTTCAAGCCTTGCTTGAAATCATTATACCACAAAATACCGTTTATGTCAACTTTTATGCATTTAGTGGCTATTGACTTAAAGACTCTAATGTGCTAAAATTTATACATATGATTTATTGAAAGGTGATTTTCATGAAAAACCGTATTGAAAAGCTTTTAAAAAGCCTTGAGTCACACGAAGGCGCAATTATAAGCTCTAAAGCAAATATTTTCTATTACAGCGGCTTTACCTCGGAGGATGCACTCCTTTACATATCCCATACATGTCTTGCATTGCTTACTGACTCACGTTATACAGTTCAGGCAAAGGAGCAGGCTCCTGATTTTGAAATAGTTGATTCCGCTATAATGGAATATCTTAAAAAGGTTCCTGAAACAGATATCTATATTGAAGAAAACTATCTTACTGTTGCAGAAAAAAACCGCTTTGAAGAAAATATGCCCGCCAAGTCGTTTATTTCAGGTCAGAAAATGATTTCCTCCCCACGCTATATAAAAGATTTCACCGAAATTGCAAAAATCAAGGCTGCAGAAGCTTTGGGCGATGCGGCATTTTCTCATATTCTGCAATTTATAAAACCGGGCATAAGCGAAAAGACTCTTGCTTTTGAGCTTGAAATGTTTATGAAGAAAAACGGAGCTTCGGATTTATCTTTTGAAACTGTTTGTGCTTCTGGAATACGCTCTTCTATGCCGCATGGAATTGCTTCTGATAAAATCATCAATAAGGGCGATTTGCTGACGTTGGATTTCGGTTGCATACTTGACGGCTACTGCTCCGATATGACGAGAACGGTTATTGTGGGAAGTCCCACAGATTCAAGACAAACGGAAATTTACAACCTGGTGCTGAAGGCTCAGGAAACGGCGCTTGAAATGATTTGCCCGAATATTAAATGTGCTGATGCTGACAAAGCCGCAAGAGATGTTATTGAACAAGGCGGCTACGGAAAATGCTTTGGTCACAGTCTGGGACACAGCGTAGGTATCGAAATACACGAAAATCCCAATTTATCCCCTAAATCTCAGGATATTCTGACTCCGGGAAATGTGGTAACTGTCGAGCCGGGAATTTATATTGAAAACTTTGGCGGTGTAAGAATTGAGGACCTGATAGTTATAACAGACTCAGGCTATGAAAATCTTACTAAATCGGATAAACACTTAACGATACTGTAAAACAAAGAGATGATGCTTAAGAGCATCATCTCTTTGTTTTAACGAACAACTCCATACATTTAAATATCATCTTCACACTTTCTGCACGTGTTACATTTCCGTCAGGGCGCACAGTTCCGTCCTCATAGCCGCCTACTATGCCCATGCTTACCAATGCATTTATTGGCTTTTTTGCATAGTCAGGAATTTTATTACTGTCTTTGAAGTCTGCTTTTGGATAGCTCAAATCACCCTGATTTGTGCGATATAAAACAGTCATTGCCTCTGCTCTCGTTATGCTGTCGCCGCCTGCAAAAATGAGTCCGTCATCTGTCTTCTTTCCGCTGATAATTCCCTCTGCCGCTGCTGCATTTGCATACGGCTTCTGCCAATCAGGGATTGAATGAGAATCGGCAAAATTATATTCAGGATACTTGCTTACATCAAGTCCCATATACCTTACAGTCATAACAGCAAATTCGCCTCTTGTTATATTGCTTTCAGGTCTGAAAACAAGCTTTTCATCCTGCAACTCGCCTGTAATTATTCCCTTATGATACAACTCGTTCGCATATTCTCTCGCCCAATGAAAGCTCATATCAGCAAACGCTGATTCAACCTCTATGCTTACAGGGATTTCAACCGTTGCATCGCCTGCTCTTATATAAACAGAACCGGTTTTTACTGATTTGGTATCAGGGACAAAAACTCCGTTATCATCTATATATCCTATTTCGTCATCGCAGCTGAATACATAACAGCTGTCATCGGAATGAATTACAGAATCATATACAATAGCACCTGCATCAATATCTACCATTTCATCAGCATCTTTTATAAATCGGAGCTGTGATATGGTTTTTCCGTTAACAGATGCTGTGATTTTATGAGGTGTTGTATAGACTCGGTACAAACCATGAGCTTTGCTGTTTCCTGCTGATGCAGTAAGAAATCCTGCGCCTGAGCCTCTCAAAACTACATGGTCATCATTGATACTGATAATATTTCCGTCAGACTGTTCAAGAGAATAGGTAAGCACCGATGAATCCACTGCTCTTCCCGACCAATCCGTAACGTATGGATTGAGTTTTTCTCTGTATCCTGACAGATATTGTCTGTTTTCCGGCAGGTTCAGGTTTATATTATAATCGAGTGTTGCTGACGGCCTTTTATCCTGCAGAAAGATGAAGTTTGCACAGCTTCGCAGCGTTCCGTCCGACGGGCTGTTCAGCACAGACATTTCATCACTTCCCGGAAAAACTCCTGCAATAGCTGTTGAGCCTCCGCCATCGAGATTGATGGCTTCTACGCAGCCAAGCTCCGCCATTCGCTTTGCTAAGGTTTTAATCTGCACTCCCGTACTGTGAGCCGGCTGTCTTCCGTCTATTACATAAAAAACGATGCTTCCGTCATTTTTTATACCCACAGCTGTTCTGGGCGCTGTTCCTGCTTCAAACTTCGAGTTAACCTTTCCGTTTTCTATAAGTCTGCCGCCCACAGAGCCTATGGCGCTGTGAACAGATGACCATTTGTCCTTATCATAAACCGATTCGCTTTTAAGCTCTATGACCTCGCCTACCTGAAGCTCCGACATAAATTGGAGCTTTGACGGCTCGCCGTAGGTGTTAGTCATAACAAGAACAAATTTATCCTCAGGAATAAGAATATCTCCGTCATAATCAAATATCTCATCAACACGAAGCTTTATACTGTCACCAATGGCAAGATTGCCGCTTTCTTTTGAGAATATGACAAACTTGCAATTTCCTGACGTTTTTGTGGATGCGGCAAAACTGTCGTTTAGAAGATAGCTTGCACTTATTGTAGGCTGACACCATTTATTTATACAGTCAAGCATCATTTCTCTGCCGTCAGATTTTATAAATTTGCTCTGGATTTCAAGCCACGAAATAAATGCCGTTCCGTCCTGATTAAAGCCTACGGCGTTCTGCCCCGTAGTATCGGAAGAAAGTATTTCTCCATTTATTATTGTGTGCCCCATGGGGACACCGGTTTGTAAAGAAAAATAATCGGCATTTATACCTATCATTGGCTTCATGCCATTTTTTTTCATATATGCTGCTGCCTGAGTTATAGTACGCTTTCCGTATATACTGTCGCCGTTAACCACTACGGGTACTACTTCGCTTTCAGGCTTGTATTCCACATAATACTCACGTTGTTTTTGGGATGCGGTCTGATACGAGTAATGATGAAACTCTGTTTTACCGTTCATTGTGACCTTATATCCGCCTGTCAATTCGCCGAGTACCGATGCAAAAGCGTTTACCTGCATAGTAAAAACTAAAAGTGATGCTGTTAGTATTGCTGTTTTTCTTTTATGCTTCACATGCTTTCTCCTTTCAGATATTTTACCTCTCTATTTTATCATATACACCGCTGTATGTAAATAGCCCAAAAATAAATTCACACAAAAGTTAATAATTACCTCACCTATTGACTTTGGTGTTTGGAGGTGGTATAATGAATTCATTAAGTAAGTTTAACTCAAGATCAGGAAAAGGATTTCAGCATGATAAAAAAAATAATTTGTCTGGCGCTTTGTGTTGCGGCTTTTGGCTCACAGCTTACTGCCGGCGCTGCTACTGAAGCGTCAAATATTGATGGATATACAATTATTTCAGGTGATGGAAAAATTAAAGATTTTTCAAACAAAACCAAGTCACCTTTTACTGAGGATTTTCAGAATATAAGCTATCTGGCTGTTATGTCAGGAGTGTCTTATATAGGAAACAATACCTTCAAAGACTGCAGTGTATTAAGGGATATAATACTTCCGTCAACAGTACATACTATCGGAAGTCAGGCTTTTGCAGACTGTGAAAGTCTTACAAAAATTATCATTCCCTACGGAGTAACCAACATTCTTAACTACGCATTTATAAACTGCAAAAATCTCCGTGAGATTTATATACCCGACACAGTTGTAATGGTTGGCGAAAGCGCTTTTTACGGATGTGATAATCTGACTGTTTATGCAGGCAAAGACTCATGTATGCAAAATTATTGCGCAGCTGATAATATTAATATCCGAACAGTAGATTCAGGACATAATGTTATAATGGATGTTCTTCAGGATGTTAAAATAATAATTAATGGAAACGAATTATCTTACAGATATCCGGTGGTTATGAAAAACAGCAATACACTTATTCCTTTGAGAAGCATTTTTGAAGCTACCGGCTGCAGCGTTGGCTGGGATGACAGCACAAAAACTGCATACGCATCAAAAGGCGGAATAACGCTTGGTCTTAAGACGGAATCAAACGTAATAACTGTTAACGGTTTGGCACGAAACCTTGCTACACCCACTACCTTGCTTTGTGATAACACAATGGTACATATACGGGCAGTTGAACATTTGGGAATGAACGTTGAATGGAACGGCGAGACAAGAACTATAACAATCACATATTAATTTTTCGTTTTGTACGGTTTTTATACCGTGTAATAAATACCTTAAAAGGAGCGTGGCTTTATGAAGCTTGTAAAACAAATCTCTATATTTATTGAAAACAAATCCGGTAAAATGGCCGATGCACTTACCGCCATTGCTGATAAGGGTATCAATATTAATGCTTTATCAATCGCAGATACTGCTGATTTTGGTATATTAAGACTTATAGTAAACGAGCCTGATAAAGCATACGAAGCCATAAAAGAGCTTGGTATGGCAGTTAAGCTGACAGACGTTGCAGCTGTTGCTATTGATTCAGGAGTAGGCGGTCTTGCAAAGGTTATTGCACCACTTAAGGATACGGGAATTGATATTGAATACATGTATGCATTCAACGGTAAATTCCACAACGGCTCAGTTGTAATTCTCAGAGTCAATGACAACGAGAAAATGCTTGAGGTTGCAAAAGAGAAAGGACTTACACTCTTAAGCGAAGAAGAAGCGTATGCTACAATATAATCTTTTAAAAAAACCTCTCATGGTGCATAATAATGCACCATGAGAGGTTTTATTTAATTCTCTTCCAGAAATTTTATATCCGCCAGGGTAAGCTCTGCTGTTTTGAGCATATCGGGGCGTTTTCTTTTTGTGTTCAGGAGTGACTGCTCCCTTTTCCACTTTTCTATATTTTTATGGTGACCTGATAAAAGCACCTCCGGCACACGTCTGCCCATAAACTCTTCCGGTCTTGTATATTGAGGATATTCAAGCAGACCTGAAAAATGGGATTCATCGGAATATGAGCTTTCGTCACTGAGCACTCCCGGAACCATTCGTGCTACCGCATCAATTACAGCCATTGCAGGAATCTCGCCGCCGGTGAGAACAAAATCACCTATGGAAATCTCCATATCCACTATCTCATCAATAATTCTCTGGTCAACGCCCTCATAATGACCACAAAGAATTACTAAATGCTCATAGTTTAAAAGCTCCTTCGCAACTCCTTGATTAAACACCCTGCCCTGAGGCGACATATACACAGTTATTGGTCGCTCGCCAATTTTGTCGCACACGCTTTTCCAAGCGTTATATATAGGCTCAGGAGTCATTATCATTCCGCCGCCGCCACCGTATGGATAAAGGTCTGTTTTTTTATGCTTATTGAAAGCAAAGTCACGTATGTTTATAAATTCAAGACCAATAAGACCTGCCTTTTCGGCTCTGCCGATTATACTGTTGCCCAGCACCGCTTCAAGCATCTCAGGAAACAGCGTAAGAACATGGAAAGTTTTCATTTAGTCCTCCAATCCCTCAGGCACGTCCATTACTATCTTTCCCTCTTTAATATCTGTACTTACAACTGTTGTATCATTTGCGGGAAGATATATACGCTTACCCTTTTCTGGCTGAACCTCATAAACATTTCCGGCACCTGCCACAAACACATCAATCACCTTACCGAGCTCATTATTACTCGTATCAAAAACGCGGCAGCCTATAAGGTCCGCTACGTAATACACTCCCTCAGGCAGCGGTGGAAGGTCTTCCTTTGCAGCTGACAGAATACAGTTTTTATACTGCTCGGCTTCTTCTATTGACGTTATTTCCTTAAACTTTACAATAAGATTGTTTTTCTGGTACTTAACCGAAGTTACAGTAAGAGAAACGTCCTTTGTAAAAACCTTTTTTATATATTCAAAATCCTCCGGCACATCGGTCCATGATACAACCTTAACCTCGCCTCTTAAGCCGTGAGTATTTATTATTTTACCTACTTCGAGCATATTATCCATAGCAAATATTCTCCATTTCGTTTGGTATGGCATATTTGAAAAAAATCCGCTAAGGGCGGATTTTCTCAAATATTGCACTTGTTGTCTTAAATAATTTCAACAACTACGCGTTTGTTTTCGCGATTTGCAGCCGCTTTAACCACGGTTCTGATAGCTTTGGCAATTCTGCCCTGCTTACCGATAACTTTTCCCATGTCGTCTTCAGCAACTCTGAGCTCCAGAGTAACAGAATCTTCTGCTTCAACTTCAGTCACACTAACAGCTTCCGGGTGATCAACAAGCGATCTTGCAATTATTTCCAATACTTGTTTCATGGTAATCACCAAATCCCTTTCACGATAAACGGTCTGAAATCAATGGATAACCATTGGTTTCTGACATAGATTGTGTCAAAAGCTATTAAAGAATGTTTGACTTCTTCAAAAGTGCTTTTACTGTGTCTGTGGGCTGTGCACCGTTTCCAATCCATTTCTTAGCCTTATCAGCATCAATGTTGATTGACGCAGGTTCAGTCATGGGGTTGTATGTTCCGATTTCTTCGATAAATCTGCCGTCACGGGGATATCTTGAATCAGCTACAACTACTCTGTAAAAAGGAGCCTTCTTAGCACCCATTCTTCTGAGTCTGATTTTTACTGCCATGTGGATTCACCTCCTTCAAATAATCTTTGGTATTTAAAATGAATATTATCCATTTTTAGCGAAATTTACGCAGACGACCAAGCATCTTCTTCTGTTTGCCGCCTGAAAGCTGCTTCATCATTTTCTGCATATCTGCAAACTGTTTTAGCAGCTGATTAACGTCCTGAACTCTTGTTCCGCTTCCCTTTGCAATACGGATTTTGCGGTTTGCGCCAATTATCTGCGGCTTTCTGCGCTCTTCCTTGGTCATTGACTGGATTATTGCTTCAATATGAACAAGACGCTTTTCATTTTCCTCAGTATCAACCGCTTCAAGAGTTTTCTTATCAACTCCCGGCAGCATCCCTACTATCTGGGCAATAGAACCCATTTTCCTGATTTGCTTGAACTGCTCCAGAAAATCGTCAAGGTCGAATGTTTTCTCTCTCAGCTTCTTTTCAAGCTCTATTGCTTTTTGCTCATCAATAGCTTCCTGCGCTTTATCAATAAGCGTAAGCACATCACCCATTCCGAGTATTCTCGATGCCATACGGTCGGGATAAAACGGCTCAAGGTCGCTTAGCTTTTCACCTACTGATGCAAGCTTTATGGGTTTTCCGGTAACGTGCTTAACTGAAAGCGCCGCACCGCCTCTGGTGTCGCCGTCGAGCTTTGAAAGCACTACGCCGGTTATATCAAGCTCATTATTGAAGCTCTCCGCCACATTGACTGCGTCCTGACCTGTCATAGCATCTACAACAAGCAAGATTTCTCTTGGATTTACTTCTGACTTTATGGCTTTTAGCTCTGCCATAAGGTCCTCATCTATGTGGAGTCTGCCCGCTGTATCTATGATTACGGGATCATTTCCGTGAATAGTAGCGTGTTCTACTGCTTTTTTTGCAATCTCTACGGGACTGACATCGCTGCCCATTGAGAAAACAGAAGCCTTTACTTGCTCGCCTAAAACTTCAAGCTGCTTTATAGCAGCAGGTCTGTAAACGTCGGCAGCTACAAGAAGCGGTCTTTTGCCCATTGATTTAATAAGATGTTTTGCAAGCTTTCCGGTTGCTGTTGTTTTACCTGCACCCTGCAAGCCGCACATCATAAATACTGTGGGTGGCTTATTATTAAACTCAAGTCTGGTACATTCTCCGCCCATAAGAGCAGTAAGCTCGTCGTTTACTATTTTTACTATCTGCTGGCCCGGTGTAAGAGATTCCATGACCTCCTGACCTACGGCTTTCTCTGATACGGAGTTTACAAAATGCTTTACTACCTTGAAATTGACATCGGCTTCAAGCAAAGCAAGCTTTACCTCACGCATAGCGTCTTTGATGTCTTTTTCGTTCAGTTTTCCTCTGCCCTTGAGCTTTTTGAAAACGCCCTGAAGTTTATCACCCAAGCTCTCAAACGCCATACAATCACCTCAAATTCAATTACAACTCCTCCGTCACCTCTGAAACAAGCTCTTTAAGACGTACAAGCTCGCCCTGTCCGCCTATCTTTTTTTCCAGCGCATCAACGGAGTTATTGATTTGTTCTATTTTATTCCTGACTTTGTCAAAACGTCCCGCAAGACCTAATTTTTGTTCAAAGTCATCAAGCTGCTTTTCACCGCGTTTTATGAAATCACGGACACCTTGACGGCTTATATTCATCTCATCAGCAATCTCTGCCAGCGATAAATCGTCATTATAATAATATTCAAGCGCCGCAAGCTGCTTATCAGTCAAAAGCTGTCCGTAAAAATCCATAAGCAAACTAATGTTCAAATTTTTGCTCATTTTCTAACCACCTTCAGCTATTATCTGTAAAGGTTTAGCACTTTACACATTATACATTATAACACTTGGTTTGTCAAGTCTTTCAAGCAAAAAAAGAGTTTTTTTACAAAATGAACAATGATTATCAAAACTTTCCCACAGTTCATACTATACCATATACAAATATTTAAGGGGTGATAGAAATGAACAATGCAGAAGCTTATGCTTTCCTTATTACATTAGGTGCCGGACTATCTACTGTTCTGGGAAGTATTATAGCGCTCTTTGCAAAAAAAACAAACACCAAGCTCCTTGCTGTTTCTCTTGGGTTTTCTGCCGGCGTGATGATTTATGTATCAATGGTAGAGCTTTATGCAAAGGCTATTGAATATTTATGCCAAAGCTATGGAGCCATGCAAGGAAATTCTATTGCTGCAGCCTCATTTTTTGCAGGCATAATTATGATAGGATTTATTGATTATGTAATACCCACCGCCGAAGGAGATATAGGAAACATAAAAAACGAAGAGAAAAGCAACAAACTGAAGAAAATGGGTATAATTGCGGCACTTGCCATAGCAATACACAATTTCCCTGAAGGAATGGTAACATTTACAGCTTCGTTCAAGGATGCAAGAATGGGACTTCTCATTGCAGTTGCAATAGCAATACATAACATTCCCGAAGGAATTACCGCTTCTCTTCCTATATTTTTTGCAACAGGAAACAGAAAAAAAGCGTTTCTGCTATCGCTGTTTTCAGGCTTGACAGAACCGCTTGGTGCAATAATGGGGTACCTCATTCTAAGACCGTTTCTTACTGACAGCGTAATGGGTATTCTCTTTGGGATTGTAGCCGGAATTATGATGTTTATATCTATTGAAGAGCTGCTTCCAATGGCAAGGGAATACGAAAACGGCAGTGCTACCATGCTCAGCGTTGTGTTGGGTATGCTGGTAATGGCAGTCAGCCTTATTATGTTTATGTAATTGACAAAATTGGGTTTTTGTAGTACAATGATTACAGCTAAATAGAAAGGATACTAATGATATGTTTAGAATTGCTCAGTTTATGAAAGTCAGCAAAGAACAATACATCTCAGATTTTGATAATGCATACGGTGATGGTGCAGCAGCATATGACAGCATCTCACTTCCCACCCGCGCCACTTCAGGCTCCGCAGGATATGATTTCAAAGCGCCCTTTGATTTTACTCTTGCCCCCGGTGAAACCATTAAAATTCCTACGGGAATAAGAGCTAAGATAGATGATGGCTGGGTGCTTATGATTTATCCCAGAAGCGGGCTTGGATTTAAGTATCGCTTGCAGCTTAATAATACTGTTGGAGTTATTGACAGCGATTATTTTGGAAGCGATAATGAAGGTCATATAATGATTAAAATGACTAATTGCACCAATGAGGGAAAAACCATTGAGGTATCAAAAGGTCAGGGATTTGCTCAGGGAATTTTTATGGCATACGGCATAACAACTGACGATGAAGCCACAACCGTGCGAAATGGCGGCTTCGGAAGCACAACAAAATAACAAACAAAAAATCCGCAAATATAATTTGCGGATTTTTTTATTTAAATTAGTTAGCAGCTTCCTCTACTTTGATAACTTCCTTACCGTTGTAGTAGCCGCAAGCCTTACATACTCTGTGAGGCATTTTAAATTCGTGACACTTAGGACACTCAACCATTCCGGGAACCTCAAGCTTCCAGTTAGCGCGTCTCTTATCACGTCTTGCTTTTGAAACTTTACCCTTAGGTACAGCCATTTACTACACCTCCTAATATTTAAAGGTCAGTTTTCGTCGCTGTCCATAATCTTTTTTAAAGCCTCCCACCTGGGATCTATAACCTCCTTGTTGCATTGGCAATCGCCTGCATTAAGGTCAGCACCGCAAGTAGGGCATAAACCTTTGCAATCATCCTTGCAAAGAAATTTTCCGGGAACATTCATAAAAAAGCCCATTTGTACAATATCGGTAATGTCAATCTCATTGCCCGTAAAAACTATTGCATCGCTGTCGGGATCGGTATTATCCTCTTCACGCACCAATGCTTCCTCAAGCTCAAAGCTGAGGTTTTGCTCGATGTCCTTTGTGCATCTTGCGCATTTTACGCCCAGACACAAATTAACCGTTCCTTTAAGAACAAGAGATTTGCCGTTATTGAAGATAGTGCCGTCAATAGTGGGTGCTCCTATGAAGCGGAACTCCTCACCAAGATATCTGACATCATCCAAATCCAGCTTACCTCTGAGAACTATTTTATTACCTGTTTCCTTGAGTACACCTGAAAGATCTACTATCATGGACAAACACTCTCCTGGATTTTTAATTTAAAACCGCAGAGAATTATTTCAACTCTACCTTAGCTCCTGCTTCTTCCAACTTAGCCTTCATTGACTCAGCCTCTTCCTTAGCTACAGCTTCCTTAACTGTGCCGGGAGCACCGTCAACGAGAGCCTTAGCTTCCTTAAGACCAAGACCTGTAAGTTCTCTAACAACTTTGATTACGCCGAGCTTTGATGCACCAGCATCTGCAAGAACTACGTCGAATTCTGACTTTTCAGCACCGCCTGCAGCAGCACCGTCAGCAGCAGCACCAGCTACAACTACGGGAGCAGCAGCACTTACGCCGAATTCTTCCTCCATCATCTTAACCAACTCAGCAACTTCCAATAACTTAAGTTCCTTGATTGAATCAAGGATTGCATTCAAATCTGCCATTGTAATTTCCTCCTAAATCTTTAATTTGATTTTCTTTTAGTTTAATTATTCAGCAGCGGGTGTTTCTTCAACCGGTGCTTCTTCTGCAGGAGCTTCCTCAGCGGGAGCCTCTGCTGCTTCCTCAGCAGGAGCTGCTTCTTCAACAGGAGCTGCTTCTTCAGCGGGAGCCTCTTCAGCGGGAGCTGCCTCTTCAGCGGGAGCTGCTTCCTCAGCGGGAGCTGCTTCTTCTGCAGGTGCTGCTTCGCCGTTCTTCTTTGCTATAAGGTCAGCTATTTCTTCGCCGCCGTCAGCAATAGTAGCAAGCAATCTTGCAAGATTTGAGATAGGTGCGTTCAAGCTTCCCATCATTGTTGCAATCAATGCTTCTCTTGACGGTGTTGCTGCGAGCTTCTTGATTTCGTCAAGTGTTGCAACAGTTCCGTCGATGAAACCTGATTTGATTTCAAGCTTGTCGTTTTCTTTGGCATAATCAGCAATTACCTTTGCAGGTGCAACTGCGTCTGTGTCTGATACAGCAAGAGCAGTAGGACCGTGAAGAATCTCATCAAGAGCATCAAGACCTGTTTCCTTTGCTGCAAGACGGAGCAATGTGTTCTTTACAACGAAATACTTAACGCCTGCGCTTCTGAGATTTCTACGAAGAACTGTATCTTCTTCAACTGTAAGACCACGATAGTCAACAAGGACACCTGTCTGAGCTGATTTAAGAACCTCAACGATTTCAGCAACCTGAGCTTTCTTAGCCTCTAAAACCTTTTCACTTGGCATTCGTTTCACCTCCATAAACATTAAAATGTCTATTCCGCATAAAAAAAGCTTTGCACATCCCAAGACACGCAAAGCAAAAGTAATCAAAATTAAATTACTCAACCTCGGCGGGACTTATTTTGATGCCTGCTGTCTACGGAATAAGTTTTTCAACCTTGTAAATTATACAATATAAAATTTTAAATGTCAATATTATTTTAATCTTTTCTAATTAATATGTTCAATTCATACAATTAAAGACACATATAAACCTGCCAAATAATCATTTTAACTATTTAAATGTCTTATATCTTCTATCTTCAAGCACGCTGACGCATTGGTCTCCTGCTACTATAAAATGATTAATCAACTTAATATTTACAGTATCAAGACATTCTCTCAAAAGTATTGTACTTTTAATATCCTCCTGAGATGGCGTTGCAATCCCCGTTATATGATTATGGGCAAATATAAGTCCCCATGCATTTGAATTAATCGCAATCTTTACAATTTGTCTCTGGTCAAGCAATACGCTATCACCGCTACCGCGACCTATCAGATGAGATCCTGTTATACGACCTCTCTCACCAACACAAAGCATATAAAACAATTCTTTATCTGCTCCTGCAAATAATGAGTGTATGTACGCCTCAAAGTCTGCTGCAGGTGAATTGCGTCTGGTAACATCATACTTGCTTTTCTGATACGCTCCAAACAGATGTCTTTGCATGACTATCATTGTAGCAGTTCTTTCACCCACGCCGTCAACTGTAAGCAAATCCTCTTTTGATGCATCGAAAACCGCATGAAGTGTTCCGAATTTATCCAATAGGTCATGGGCAATGTTGTTCATATTCTTTCTTACCTGAACAAAATTAAGAAGCATTTCCAATATTTCATGTTCTTTAAAACCGGTGAAATCATTATTTGCCGCAAATCTCTCGCGAAGCCTCTTTTTATGACCGTCGTGTCTGTTCTTTTCCGGGCTCATTTAACAAACAAAATCCTTTCATTAAACCAATTCAGGCTGTGGCTGCCACTTGCTGCTTGTTCCTCACATATGTTGGTACAACCTGCGCAACAGCGTCCTTTATTGCCTCGTTATCATCAGTTTCAACCACCTGACGCAAAAGCTCAAGCTGTTTTTCAACCTCTGACATATCGCTGACTATTGGCTGTCCTATAAATATTTTATCGTGTTTTGTATCCTTAAGTCCTTCTTCACTTGTAAGAAGCTCCTCATAAAGCTTTTCACCCGGTCTGAGTCCGGTAAACTCTATATTTATATCAACATTTGGGCGCAGTCCGGAAAGTCTGATAAGGTTGACTGCCAAATCATATATCTTAACAGGCTCTCCCATATCAAGAACAAAAATCTCTCCGCCCTTTGCATAGCTGGCTGCTTGGAGCACAAGACATGCAGCTTCAGGTATTGTCATAAAATATCTTATAATATCCTTATGAGTAACAGTAACAGGGCCGCCATTTTGTATCTGTCTTTTAAACAGCGGAATAACGCTGCCGTTTGAACCGAGAACATTTCCAAAACGTACTGCCACAAACTCCGTTTTGCTTACATGCTGCATACACTGAACAATAGTTTCGCAAATACGCTTTGTTGCGCCCATAACGTTTGTGGGATTAACAGCCTTATCGGTTGAAATCATAACAAATCTGCGAACTCCGTACTTGTCAGCGCATTTTGCTACGTTGTAGGTTCCGAATACATTATTCTTTATTGCTTCACCGGGGCTGTCCTCCATAAGAGGTACGTGCTTATGTGCTGCCGCATGAAATACTATGTATGGCTTATATTCATCAAAAATCATTTCGAGTCTGTCCATATCGCGTATAGATGCAATAAGCACATCCGGCTGATTATTAGGATAAATACGATTAAGCTCCATCTGCAAGTCATACGCATTATTCTCATATATGTCAATAATGACAAGCTTTCGTGGATTATACTTCATTATCTGACGACAAAGCTCAGAACCTATTGATCCGCCGCCACCGGTTACAAAAATAACCTTATCTTCTATGTATGATTTAATTCCGTCATTATCAAGAACAATAGGCTCTCTTCCAAGCAGGTCCTCAATTTCCACATTACGTATTTTGTCAGCACTTATTTTTCCGCCTACAAGACTTTCCATGCCTGAACATGTCTTTACAACACATTCTGTTTCGGCACAGATTTGAAGTATTTCACTTTTTCTTTTTGCAGAAAGTGAAGGTATTGCTATAATGATTACTTCAATTTCTTTTTTGTTAACTATTTTCGGGATATCCTGAACATTTCCAAAAACCTTATACCCGCCTACTATGTAGTTTTTCTTTTTTTCATCATCGTCAATAAGACCTAATATTTTATAGTTCATCTTATCACTTATCTGTATTTCTTTGATAAGAGTAGATGCATACTGCCCTGCGCCTACTATAAGCGTCCTCTTCATAATGGGATTTACAGCGTGATAGCTTCTGTTGAGACGATTAAGACCTCTTATTGCAACTCGGGCAAAAAGTATTCCCGATGCAGCAAAGCCGTCTGAGATAAAGCAAAGGAGAAAACGAACATTTTCTTTGAAGATATACTCCAATACTAATGATAAAAACGATGCCACCCCAAGCGCCGCAATAAGCCGGATATAATCCTTTGTTCCGGCATAACTCCAATATGTTCTATACATACGACTCGCAAACAAAACCAATTCATAGGAAGCGCATGAAATTACTACCAGATTAATATTCTTAAAAAATCTGTCTATAAGTTCGTAATAATCTGTCACAAGCATAAGTACCAAAAGATGCGATAATATAACGACAAAAACATCTATAATAAATATAAATCTATTTCTTATAGAAAATGGGGCAATGTTTCTGCTCATATTCTTTCTCCTTAATCATCAATTACTGCTTTATATTTCATTGTATCAAAAATTACACATATTGTCAATATAAAAATTCAGCAAAACAAAAAACCGGCTGGATTTAACAAGCCGGTTTTTAAAAACATATTATTTTCTTGCAGCTGCAGCTTTTGCATCTTTCTTTGACTGCTTCCAAACAGCCCAGAATGTTCCTGCAATGAATATAGAAGTATATGCTCCGATTACAATACCTATAATAAGGGGAAGAGCAAATTCCTTAATAGCTGTAACTCCGATGATATAGAGCAATACAATAGTAATGAGAGTAGTAATAGTTGAGTTGATAGTACGTCCCATACTCTCTGCAATACTTGTATTAACAATATCCTTAATTGAGCTACCCTTCTTTCCGCCAAGCTTCTTCATGTTTTCACGGATACGGTCAAAAATAACGATTGTGTTATTGATTGAATAACCGATAACTGTAAGCATTGCAGCAATGAAGGTTGTGTTCATTGCAATATTGGTAATACCATATACAGCATACATTACAGCAACGTTTATTGCAAGACCGATAATAGCCATTAACGCAGAAATCCACTCAAATCTGATTGCAATATAAATAAGAATACAAATGATTGCAATCAGAGCATAAACAAGAGTTTTTCTCTGAACTTCTGCACCAAAGCTTGCTGATGCTGATGAAACAGACATAAGAGCGCTGTCATCAACTGAGAACTTAGCCTTGATAGCATCAACGATTGAGTTCTTCTGAGCATCGTCAACGGGAGGTGTTTTAATTATAGCCTGAGTTTCAACTGCTGTCTTCTGCACAGTTACTTTAACACCGGTTTCGTCTTCAATGTACTTTGAAAGCTCATCGTTGTCATATGAAGCACCAAGCTCCATCTGCATACGTGTTCCGCCGAGAAATTCGATGTCATAGTTAAATCCGCCGTTCATAACAACGAATACTATACCAAGTATAATTATAGCAGCAGGAATAAGCACGTACTTCCATCTGTTAGCAACAAAATCTATTTTTTTCATACCTCAGCACCCCCTGCTTCTTTCTTAGCCTCACGAACAAACAGTGAACGCTTTGTGATACCGATACCTACAAGCTGCTTGAGAAGGAACTTTGTGATAACGATAGCTGTGAACATACTAATTACTACACCAAGTCCGAGAGTTGTAGCAAATCCGGTAACAGTTCCGATTCCTGAAACATAAAGTACAACACATGTAATGATAGTTGTTACGTTAGAGTCAAGAATTGCTGAGAAAGCTTTGTTGAAGCCTGCTTCAAAGCTTGCACGGATTGTCTTGCCGAGGAGGATTTCTTCCTTCATTCTTTCGAATATAATTACGTTGGCATCAACCGCCATACCGATTGAAAGAACAATACCTGCAATACCTGAAAGGCTGAGGTTTATTCTGAAAAGACCAAGCACAAGTGCCATGATTCCAACATAAAGAGCAAGTGAAATATCTGCAATAAGTCCGGGAAGTCTGTACATAAATATCATAAAGAGCATGATAAGAATGACACCAATTCCGGCAGCCATAAGGCTCTTGGGAAGAGCTGTTGCGCCAAGCTCAGCGCCAACAGTTTCTTTTGTTATAACACTAAGGTCAAAAGGAAGGTTTCCTGATTTAATAGTGCTTGCAAGAGCGCTTGCTTCTTCCTGAGTCTTGAATCCGCCTGAAATTACACAGCTTTCGCTGTTGATACCGGTTGATGCATACTCAGGTGATACGTTAGGCTGAGAAATTACAGTTTCATCCATCTTGATTGCAATATATCTCTGGCCTTCTGCAGCTGATGCTGCAGCTTTTGTAGCGTCTGCAAAAGCCTGTCTTCCTTCAGCAGTAAACTGAAGCTCAATATAAGGCTCCTGAGTCATAGATGTTTCGCTTACCTGACCGAACTTTGCGTTGGCACTCTTAACAGCTGCACCGTCAAGAATAACTTCGCCTGCAGCGTTACAGAAAGTAAGCTTCGCTGTCTTGCCGAGGATATCAGCAGCAGCGTCTGTATCGAATACGGAGGGGATTTCAACAGTTATTCTTCCGCCTTCAGCTGTGCTGATTCTTGCTTCAGTATAGCCAAGGTCTGTAAGTCTTCTGTTGAATACAGCTTCTACTGAAGCCATTTCGTCAACAGTTGGGTTTTCTGCATTTGCCTGGAATGTTATAACTGAACCTCCGGCAAGGTCTATACCCTTTCTGATACCTTTTTCTTCGTCGAAAATACCGCCGTAAGTGAAGCCTGAAATGTCATAACCGAAAAATGAAACAACATTAAGCAATACGGCAATAAGAACTACGAAGCAAAGTGTAATAATGCTTTTCTTTTTCATTCTTTTATCTTCCTTTCATATGTGTGCAGAACTTGTCCGCAATTAAAATGTCTTAGCCGGCAATAAGCACAAGCACAACAGTAGTAATGAGGAACAAAACTGAAAGAGCTACTGTTATCTTTGTCATTACTGATTTCTTTGTGCTTCCGCCATTATGGCTGAAGAAAGAATCACCCGCATCAGGCGCTGAACCTGAAATACCTCTCATTCCGGGATCCTTACCTTCCTGACCGAGAACTACTACTACAAGCAATACTGCAACTACAAGATGAAGAATTGTAAAAGTTGTAACCATTATTGGAACCTCCCTCCATAATTATTCTTTGACATACCCCATAATTATATCATATTTTGAAAATAATTCAAGTGTTTTTTATAAAATTCTTATATTTTAGATTTTTTCCGTCATTATGCACATTGCTATATTAAAAAAACTTACCGAATCAGATATAAAATCTGTTTCGGTAAGTTTTTCAGTCATTATTCAAATCGGATGTAAACTTATGTATTACTATTCCGGTTGCAGGCTTGGGGAATATGGAAACTGACCTTTTGGGAAGGCGCTCGCCCGTTTCCGTCATTGCGGAAAACTGCGGTGGTCGAACAGGATTTATTACGAACATACAGTCATATTCATGATTATCTATTGAATTCATACCGTCTTGTATATCTCTTGTATAAGCGATGCGCTCAGAATCGGTTGAAGCATCTATTCCCATCTGCTCCTCAAGAATAAGCTTATTTAGAATATTAAGGTCTAAAAATCTATAGCTTTCCGAAACATCCGGCATGAGGTTGGAAAGGTATTCTTCACCCTTGAATATAAAACGATAGAAATAGTCCTTGCCGGTGTACATGGCGATTTTTGCTTCTTTTCTCTGGGTTGCTATAAGCTTTCGCATGGTTTCCGCAATATCATCATCGGATTTATCAACAATGATTTTCTCTATATGAAAACATTCCTGAAGACCTGCAATAAAATATGCTTCTGAGAAATTTTTGCCGCATTTTATAAGTCTGTGAACAGGCATATGAACTCTGCCATCGTCGTGAGAATCGGATATTAACGCCATAACGTAATTACATGATTCTTTACCTGTATAATCCTCAAACTGCATTTTCTCTTTTTTGTACTCAAGGCAGGCTTCATATCTGTTATGTCCATCTACAATGAACATTTTTTTGTCGGCAAGCTCCTGCTGTATAAGGTTTATTCTTTCTGACTCTGTAACTGTCCAGAGCTTATGTCTGTGACCGTTTGCCACAAAATCCATATCTGCAGGAGTAGTACAAATCTCTGCAAGAAGTGTGGCAATGTCCTTGCTGCGCTCTGTATATATACAGCTTATAAGACTGTTATTTGAACCGGTAGCCTTTATCATATTGAATCTGTCCATTTTGGAATCAGTACTTGGTTCTTCGCAAGGCACAACTATACCGTCAGTGTACTCCGTCAGTTCAAGAAGACACACTATGCCTCTGTTATAATAATTTTCACGATTTATAGTTACTGTTTCCTCATAAATGTAAAACGCAGGCTTTGAGTCCTTTACAAGCACCCCATCGTCAATCCACGATTTCAAAGAATCACTTGCCCTTGTATAGCAATTATCAGCATCTGTATCAGAATCAAATTTCCTCTGTGATACGAGTCGAACTGCATTATAAGGACTTTTGTCATAGCAGCTGTCTGTTTCTTCTACGGAGAGAGCATCGTACGGCGGCGCCATTACATCTTCGATGCTTTCAATCTTGTTGTTACTATATCTGTATCCTTTAAAAGGCTTTACTACTGCCATACTTCTCTTCCTCCTTAAAACTTTCTATAAATTTCATGATTTAAAACCACAAATCCGCATCATAATATAACTGTGAATGAAATTTTCATTCAACCACATGAAAGGATGTTTGCAATGAACGGTAAGTATGTGATGAATTTCGCCAAAGGAATGGCTATCGGGCTTGCTGTGGGAGCAGCAACCGCAATTATCATGGATCCTCTCAGCGACAAACAACGCCACAAGCTTCAGCGCAAGACTGAAGGAGTCTTCAAAAGCATAGGCGGTATGATTGACACTGCAATGGATTTTATGCATTGAACAGATGCCATAAGCAGATATGCTTATGGCACTTTCATTGTTGAATAATTATACACAAAAAGGATAAATTTTTCAAGAGATTAACATAATATTTAATTAATATCGTAGAATTGCACACACCAACGGCTTCCATTTTGTTATTTTTGCTGATTAACCCGCAAAATGCCGGCGGATTGCCGCACCGATTTCAAGGATTTTAAGCTTGACGGTTATTTTATCTTCCATAACTGCTTTGCCGGCTTGTTCTCCCAGGTGCTCCGCAAGCTCATCACTTTTCCCGAAGGCAGATTGGGTAAAGCATAAAGGAGGCGACAAAACACACCACCAATTTTTGCCCTCGGCATTTCCAAGCTCAACCCTTGCAGCAGTATATACTCCCTGAGGAAGAATGAAATTTTCATAGCTGCGTCTGGTAATGGGATATTTGCCAAAGGACACTTTAGCATTATATGGTGCGTTTTCTCTTCTAAGAACTTTATTAGCCTCTACTTCAAGCTTGTTTATATCCGGCAATTCTCCCTCTTTATGAGCAAGCTCAATAATACTGTCACGTACCATGAGTTTAATCTCCTGGTCATGTGCATCGTCGCTGTTTGCAATTATATGAAGTCTTATAATATTATTTTCAAGGTCGTTTAAAATCTGACTGCACCAACCGTTTACTACAACGCCGCAAGCAAGTGCAAATATCCATACATATATTATTTTCTTCAAAAAAACCTTCCTCCCGGATATACTTACATGAAGTATGCCCGAAAGAAAGGCTTTTTAAACAATCACATTAACGGAATATAAAAAATTTGCTTGCAACATAATTCAGAATTATTACAATTACGTTTGATATAACCTTAACCGGAAGCTCCGGACAGGTAAGGTAATCAATGAATACTACAACTATACCCGTATCAAGCACGCCGGACAAAATTCTCGCTCCGAAAAAAGATATAAGCTGAAGCATAATTCCTTTTTTTGATGGTGAGTCAAACACAAAATATTTATTGGTTACAAACGCAAATATTACGGACAGAAACCATGCGCTGACGTTTGCCGCTCCCGTAGAAAAAGACAAAGTGTGCTTAAAAACAAAGTACGATACAATATTTACCAGCGTAGTAAGACCGCCGAAAATAATATAAAGTATTATGGTTTTGTACTTTTTAAAAATTTTACCCATATTTTTTACTCCGTTCATAAATGCAACGCAGTTGGCTGACTTGCAGCCAACTGCTGTGTATAATCAGGATAAATCCTTTACATATATAGTCTTAACTTCACTGCTTTGTGCCACCTTGGGAGCTTCTGTTCTTCCGTCACGCACGTCAAAGAACTTCTGTGCAACCTGCGGGAAAAGTGCGTAGCTGAGAACATCTTCTTCTGACTTAGCTATACCCTTTGTTTCCTCTGTATATTTTGGAAGTTCAGGCTCAAGAAGGTCTGCAGGACGGCAAGTGATTACTTCATCATCGCCTATTGCAAGCTTTCTTACTTCTTCATTTACTTCGCCCGGAAGCTGACCGTATTCTCCTCTGAGCATACCCTTTGATTCCTTTGAAATCATTTTATATCTGCCCATAAGAACGTTGAGAACTGCTTGTGTTCCAACTATCTGGCTTGTAGGAGTTACAAGCGGAGGATATCCGAAATCTTTTCTTACTCTGGGTACTTCTTCAAGCACCTCATAGTATTTATCCTCTGCATTTGCCTGCTTAAGCTGTGAAATAAGGTTTGAAAGCATTCCACCTGGTACCTGATAAAGAAGAGCGTTAGGATCAACATTAAGCACTTTAGGATCAAGTGTTCCTTCTGCCTTCATCTTGTCAGCAATCTTTCTGAAGTGGCTTGCTGCATCGCTGAGCTTTTTAAGGTCAAGACCTGTATCTCTGTCTGTTCCCTTAAGTGTTGCAACCATAGCCTCTGTTGAGGGGTTAGCTGTACCGTTTGCAAAAGGTGAAAGCGCACAGTCAACAATATCCACACCTGCCTGAGCTGCCATGAGGTTTGTCATGTCGCCTGTTCCGGCAGTATTATGTGTATGAAGGTGAATGGGTACGCTTACATTTTCCTTAAGCTTCTTAACAAGCTTGTATGCATCGTAAGGAAGCAAGAGGTTTGCCATATCTTTGATACAAATTGTATCTGCACCCATTTTTTCAAGCTCACATGCAAGTCTTACAAAATAGTCAATATCATGTACAGGGCTTACGGTATATGAAAGTGCAGGCTCGCACATTCCGCCGTATTCCTTAACAAACTTAATTGCAGCCTGAAGATTTCTTGTATCATTAAGAGCATCAAATACTCTTACAACATCAATACCGTTCTCGATTGACTTCTTGCAGAACTGCTCAACCACATCGTCTGCATAATGCTTGTAACCGAGGATGTTCTGACCTCTGAACAGCATCTGAAGCTTTGTGTTTGGCATTGCTTTTTTGATTGTTCTGAGTCTTTCCCAGGGATCTTCGTTAAGGAATCTCATACAAGCATCAAATGTTGCACCGCCCCAGCACTCAACTGACCAATAGCCGATTTTGTCAAGTGTTTCAAATGCGGGAATCATATCCTCGATTTTCATTCTTGTTGCTGCCTGAGACTGATGCGCGTCACGAAGAATTGTATCTGTAATAAATAATTTACTCATTTAAAATTCCTGCCTTTCTGCTGTTATTTAAGGAACAATGTAAGGAATGCACCGGCTGCAATAGCTGAACCGATAACACCTGACACGTTTGGTCCCATAGCGTGCATAAGAAGGAAGTTCTTGGGATTTTCTTTCTGACCTACAACCTGAGATACTCTCGCTGCCATAGGTACTGCCGAAACGCCTGCTGAACCAATAAGAGGATTGATTTTATCCTTAAGGAAGAGGTTCATAAACTTAGCAAGAAGCACACCGCCTGCTGTTCCACATCCGAATGCAACTATTCCCATTGCAATAATCTGGAGTGTTTTTGCCTGGAGGAATATTTCAGCTGTTGCAGTAGCACCAACAGAAATTCCAAGAAAGATTGTTACAATATTCATAAGCTCATTCTGAACTGTCTTTGCAAGTCTTTCACATACGCCACACTCACGAAGAAGGTTACCAAGCATAAGACATCCAACCAATGGAGCTGCTGAAGGAAGAAGAAGCGCAACAAATGTTGTTATGATAATCGGGAAGATTATTTTCTCCGTCTTTGACACTTCTCTGAGCTGCTTCATTTCTATCTGTCTTTCCTTCTTTGTTGTAAGCAGTTTCATAATAGGCGGCTGAATTACGGGAACCAGCGCCATGTATGAGTAAGCTGCTACTGCAATAGGTCCGAGAAGGTCCGGAGCAAGCTTTGATGTTACGTAAATAGCTGTCGGGCCATCTGCACCGCCTATGATACCGGTAGATGCAGCCTCAAAGGGTGTGAAGCCGAAAAGCTCTCTTGTTCCGATAAATGTAATGAAAATACCAAGCTGAGCTGCTGCACCCAAAAGCAAGCTCTTGGGATTTGCAATCAAGGGGCCAAAGTCTGTCATAGCGCCCACGCCTATGAATATAAGACAAGGATAAATACCAAGCTTAACGCCGAGGTACAAATAGTCAATAAGACCGGGAGTTATAAATTCGCCTGCTTCGTTTGCCGCTCCGCCAAACTGTGCCCAATGTACATGACCTCCGGCAAAAAGCTCGGAATGGTACATTTCTGCACCGGGGAGGTTTGTGAGAAGCATACCGAACGCTATCGGCAAAAGAAGTAACGGCTCAAATTTCTTTACAATGGCAAGATACATGAGCACAAAAGAAATGAGAATCATAATAAGAATTCTCGGATCAGCAAAAATTGCTGAAAAACCCATGTCTGCCAAAAACTTAGTAATAAGTTCCATAGTTTTTCGCTCCTTTATTTTTAATGTAAATAATTATGCAATAGTACAAAGAACGCTGCCTGTTTCAACAGTCTGGCCCTTTGTTACAGAAACAGCTGAAACCTTTCCGTCACAGCTTGCCATGATTTCATTTTCCATCTTCATAGCTTCAAGGATGAAAAGAACCTGACCTGCCTTTACGCTGTCGCCTGCATTAACCTTTACATCAAGAATTGTTCCGGGCATGGGAGCTGTTACCTGCTCGCCTGCACCAGCGGGAGCTGCAGCAGGAGCGGGAGCAGCAGGAGCTGCTGTCTTTGCTTCTGACTCGCTAACTAATTCTATCTCTACTTCATACATTGTTCCGTTTACATTTACATTATACTTTTTCATAATATCCGTTCCTTTCCGAAATCCATTATTTCTGCTTAATTGATAAAATTTTTATTCCTGAAACATCTGTTCCGCACTCCTCTGCAATAGCTGCAGAAATAGCTGCTGCAAATTCGCCTTTGTTTGCAATAACAGCTGCCTTTGGTGCTGCCTGAGCAACCGCCGCTTGCGGCTTTGCAGGCGTTTGCTTGATTAATCTTTTACAAATTGCACCCATTACAGAGCATATAATTATAATGCTGATGAGACCTACAAATGTAAGTCCGAGTCCGAATACTGTAACGGTAAGATTACTATACGCTTCGGCAGTTGCCAATTCAATAGTACCCATAATATTATGTCCTCCTTTCAAAACTGACTGATAAAGGATATCCGTCGCAACTTGAGTCCGTCTCTGTATCCTTAAAAATTATATCTGCATCCATCCGCTATATTCCTAAATCTTTACAGCGAACAGCCCTTAAAAAATATATCATGTTGTGCCCTATAACTGCACAGATTTTTCAACAAAAATTTATGTTTTTTTCAAAAAATCGAAATTACTTTGATTGTATCAAATTTGCGTGCATTTTACAATAGTTTTTCGATTTATCAGCATTTTGCATTTAATATTTTCCATTTGCGCAACCAAGTTTTACACATTATATACAAAAAATAATTCTTATTTATATGGTAATACTACTAAATATTGAGTCTGATTCCGATTTTATGAAAATATTGTGAATTAATTTTGTGAATTATTGAAAAGTCTTATAAATTATGGTATTATTTAGATAGTTTATGAGTCAATTATCGAAGAATGGAGGTACTTTCATGGCTAATTATTCAGACATTACACCTCAGATAAAAGCATGGGCAGAGCTTTGTTCCAATCATGGTATGATAGACAGTGAGCTTTATGCAAAATACGATGTAAAAAAAGGGCTGCGCGACATTAACGGTAAAGGCGTACTCACCGGACTTACGGAAATATCAGAAATACGTCAGACAAAGGAAGAAAACGGCAAAATTATACCATGGCACGGCGAGCTGTTCTATCGTGGATATAATATAAATGACATTATTAACGGATTTATAAAGGATAACAGATTCGGATTTGAGGAAGTTGTATATCTTCTGCTTTTTGGCGAGCTTCCAACGCCGGCTCAGTTGGAAGAATTCAACCTTACTCTCTCTGCCAACAGAACACTGCCAACCAACTTTGTACGTGATGTTGTGATGAAAGCACCCAACAGCGATATTATGAACGCTCTTGCAAAAAGTGTGCTCACCCTCTCATCATATGATAAAAATGCAACAGATACAACTGTTCCCAATGTGCTGCGCCAATGTATCCAGCTTATATCTGTTTTACCTCTGCTTTCCATATACTCATATCAGGCGCATAACCATTATAATAAAGGTCAAAGCTTATTTATTCACTCACCGGGCGAAAACCTTTCAACTGCTGAAAATATTTTGCGGATGCTTCGTGCCGATTCAAATTATACACATCTCGAAGCGCAGGTACTTGACATGGCACTTGTTCTCCACGCAGAGCATGGGGGCGGTAACAACTCAACCTTTACTACAAGAGTTGTGACCAGCTCCGGCACGGACACATATTCTGCCATAGCCGCAGGACTTTGCTCGCTCAAAGGTCCAAAGCACGGCGGTGCCAATATTAAGGTAGTACAGATGTTTGATGATATGAAGCAGCAGGTCAGACAATGGGACGATGAAGACGAGATAAAGAACTATCTGCGAAAGCTTCTTCACAGAGAAGCATTTGACAAGTCAGGACTTATTTATGGTATGGGACATGCAGTTTATTCTATATCGGATCCTCGAGCAAGGGTTTTCAAGACGTTTGTACAGCAGCTTTCGAAAGAAAAACAGCTTTCAGATGAATATAGCCTTCTGGCAACAGTTGAGCGTCTTGCTCCTGATGTTATAGCAGAGGAAAAGAAGATATATAAGGGCGTCAGCGCAAATGTTGATTTTTACAGCGGCTTTGCATACAAGATGCTTGAGCTTCCCCAGGAGCTTTATACTCCCATATTTGCCATTGCACGACTTGCAGGCTGGAGCGCACATCGTCTGGAAGAGCTGATAAATGCATGTAAAATCATACGTCCTGCATACATGAGTGTCGCAAACGAAAAGGAATACATTGATTTTAACAAACGCTGAAAATAATAAACAGGATGTTGCTTTTACAACATCCTGTTTATTATTATACAGATGGGATTAATAACTTCATTCCCTTTTCAATATGCTCGGTTTCAAGCCCGTTAAGTTCTGCTACTGACGACATGGGAACAGTATAGCGTTTTGAAACCTCCCATAAAGTATCGCCCTCGCCTACAAAATATATCACAATACCTTTCTTTGATTCGCATTCCACTTCTTCCTCTTGTGCAACGGATATTAACGGAATATCGGCGGTTTTCGTCATTACAGCATCAAGAAGCAACGAAATTTTAAGCTCAGTTTCACCGGCTGAATTAAGAGCGTAATTTTTATGGGTTATCTCCGCACGGACCTTGCAATCACATCCGGTAGTACAACCCTCCGCCTCAATGTTTTCGCAAAAACGAATTTCATGCTTCAGGCTATAAACGGGTACATCATCACCACCACACACATACAGACAGTAACAAATCACCTTGCCTTCAACACATACTCTGCCGTTATCAGCCTTTGCGCTTTCAACCACCGGCTTTGCCACAAGACTGTATATGCCCGATAAATTGGGAGCATTTCTGTCACAAGCAATAACCTCGCGTAAAGTGGTTGTCGCAGTACCTTTTGACAATATACATTCTATCTGTCTCATTTGCTTTTCTACATTTATTCTCTTGCCGGGGCAATAGCAATCTTCTATGTAATCAAGCTCTAATTCTTGCCATGCGCTGATTTTTGCGCCTACTATTACGTCTGCAACAATTATCCGCACATCTCCGTCCGAGTCCGCTTCAGCTCTGTAATTTACTTCTTTTACACAGTAATCAATACACAAAACCGTATCTTCCTCTGCATTTTCAAGCTCAACGATTTCGGTGAACGGAACCTCAAAATCAGAGTATCTTACACAGTTTGCGGAATCTGTATATAGTGCGCATATGCCGCATACTCCTTTTATAACCACCCTGCCGCTTATTACTTTAAATTCAGTATCGCATACAGTCGCATCAACTTTTAACAAATCACAAACAGAGCTTTGTCCTGCAGGAATTTCGAGGCTTTCTCTTACAAGAAATTGCGTGTCCTTAAAATCCACAAAGCTGCAAACCTTTGCCGCCTTTTTTCTTATCTCAAACATATTTTCATCTTCAGGCTCTGTTGCAATATTAATTGTTTCCGTTGCCATAAAGCTGTAATTTACTGCAACGACAGATTTTATTTTCATTTTACGGCTGTTTGTAAGGTGAAAATCAACCTTTGTTACATCTACGGATATATCGGTATAATAGTTCTCTGCCGGCGCAGAATTTGACGGAGTATGAGTGAAATTAAAAGAAGTTGTAATGCTTTTAATTTTTGAGCTTTCGTCTTCAGGTATGTATAAAATTTTCAGGTCGAGTCTTCCTTCACATACAAGTTTTCCGTCGCTTACTTCTGCCGATTGCAATACTGCCGCACCATCTACTTGTACAACCTTTAATATATCCGGCAAGACATCAGGAACTATTATATCCCCTTCAACCCCAAACTCGCCGCATCCCCTCTTAACAGGCGAGCTTAACGTCAGATTCTTTTTTATAAAATCCATGCTTAGACCTCCTAAAAATATTCTTTTATAAAAAACATATGCTGGCGTTTTAAAAAATATAACCAAACATTGTCCCCCTCAATTTTATCTTGACAAATCCCCCACCACGTGATATAATTACTCACATATTTGAAAACAAATAAGGAGATGTACCCAAGTGGTTGAAGGGTCTGCACTCGAAATGCAGTAGGTCGGCTCAAACCGGCGCCAGAGTTCAAATCTCTGCATCTCCGCCAAAAAGTGTGATGATTATAATGTCATCACGCTTTTTATTTTTCATTAACCCTCTCACAAGCCGTCTTACAACATCTGTGCAATCTTAATTCTTCATTCATAATAATTACCCCTCACAATAATTGACCAATATCACGGACAATATTTTTCTTGATTATATCATACAATATAATTAGTTGCAACCAATACTGGTCAACTATGAATTGTGAGGTATAATCTATGGAACAGAAAATAAGACGTGACCGTAATATGGGGGATAATTTAAGAAAACTTCGACTTGACCACGATATATCACAAGAAAAACTTTGTGCTGAACTACAACGCCGTGGTTGTGATATTGGTCGTAGTACTTATGCAAAATACGAAGCAGGCGAACTCAATATCCGCGCAAGTGTAATTATTGAATTAAAGAAAATCTACAACTGTTCATATGATGACTTTTTCGAAGGTCTTGATATTAATATCTAAAGCGAACGGAGCTACCAATCGGCAGCTCCGTTTTTATATTATGTTTTGTGTCATTTCCAATGTTTCAAGGTTTAAGGCATATTATAACACGATTATATCGTCTATATTGCAAACAACCACAGGGGCAAGGTCTTGGTCGAGTATGCTTTTTAATAATTTATTTAACATTTTATTTCTCCATTTGTAATTATCATTTCTAACTATACTATACTACATCCTCTTAAATTTTTCAACAGCTCCAAAACAATTCATAATTTTTTCTGACATTTTTCTAGCACTTTTCTGTCGGAAACCAAAAAAAGCTATCTAAAAGCGGCAATACGAAATTTTAGAGAACAACAAAGGCTTTTAACCCCCCAAAGCATTGATTTTACGCAGGTTTTATGGATTATCAAGCTCATGTATCTCAGCAATCCCGAACAGGTAACTGAATGAGAATTCAGTCATGCCTCCGTTTTATGTGGCAAAAACGACCTTAATGAACGTATAGCAAGAAGCAACCGCCTCTACAGCGGAGATGAAAAATTTGAGCTTCATTAAATACTGCTATCAATAAACAACGGTATTTCCGGCGGGATGAATGTGAAAACTGCGAACAATACTGCTATTAGCAGCAGAAAGAATATTGCTGTTGCGGGGTATTTACACTCCGGTTGGTTAAAGTTCAGGAGTTTCCATTCTATATAGAAGCTTGCCGCAGCAGCAACAAAGAAGATGGCTATATTAACCCAATCGGGAATTACTCCGAATGCACCCGTAAGAGTATAGTAAAGTGCAGGAATAAGAAGTGTGCCGAGGACTATGCCTCTGAGCTTTGTGCACCAGAAGCTTTCGTATTTTCTTCCTATAAATATACTTTCCAAAACCGCAAACACGAGCATAGGAAAAAACAAAAGCTTCATATGCTCCCATATAGATTCATTTACAGCGGAAAAAGCAGCTACGGACAAGCTTTGATTTGTCCAATCAAAAAGAAAGTGCAAAAGCACTCCCAAAATACCTGTAAATACAAAACCTGACTTCTGCCATACCATGAGTGTTTTCTTCATATACAACCTCCCAATTTGATTATTGGTAAATTATATTCTTATGTCCTCAGGTTTTATAACTTTCGGTATGGACTTTTATGAATGATTATGATAGAATAGATACATAATTTATTGCGGAGGTATCGTTATGGATTTTGAAAAGGTTATTGAGGAAAGGTATTCCGTAAGGAAGTTTGAAAACAGACATCTTGAAAAAAGTCATATAGATAAAATTCTCAAAGCTGCACATGTAGCGCCTACGGGATGTAATTTTCAGCCACAAAGAATACTTGTTCTGAACACAGATGAATCAGTTCTAAAATTAAAAAAGTGCACCAAATGTCACTTTGATGCACCTTGTGCCATGCTTATATGCTATAACAAGAATGAAACATGGAAAAGACCTTATGACGGGGCGCTGTCTGCTCCTGTTGATGCGGCAATAGTTACAACTCAGATGATGCTTGAAGCTCATAATATAGGAGTGGGTTCATGCTGGGTTATGCATTTCGATCCTGCTGCCATGAGAGAAGCTTATAATATCCCTGAAAATATTGAGCCTTTGGCGCTTCTTGTAATGGGATACCCCCATGAAGATGCTGCACCTATTGAAATGCACTCAACATTCAGACCTTTAGATGAGGTTGTATTTTATGACAGCTTTTAATTGAATTCCTTAGTGCAAAGGAAAGAGCGAGAGTTTATTATTCTTGTCGCACATCCCCAGATATATTTCCTTTGCACTATTATAATTTTGCTGTTTTAACTGCTTATCAAGCCATGTAAGGTCAAGTCCCAGACGAGTGAGATTTTCGTGAAGAATCTCGCCGTCCATTATTACTTCGGTTAATATATACTCTTTCTCAGGAGATATGTTCATATCTTCGGGAGTAAGAGGTCTTTTAGTACTTATGGGCAAAATTGTCAAACGCCCGTTATACTCAAATATTGCAGTCTGGATATCATTTATATTAAAGTACCCTTCCTGACGGCACATAACCATGAATTCGCTAAGCTCAAGCTTAGCTTTTTTCATGTTCTCACGATACAGCTTGCCGTTATTCATGATAATTGTGGGCGTTCCGTTTACAAACTTTCTGGATTTGGGAAACTTATGCGCCAGCAAAGTAAGTATGCTTGCGACAATGCCGTAAACAACCATAGCAGTCAGAGGTTGCAAAGGGGATTCAAGCTCTGTTGCAAGCTCTGCGGCGATTGAACCGATTGTTATACCGTTTATATAATCAAAAAAATCAAGCTGTGACATTTGCTTATGCCCCAACACCTTTGCGATTATAAAAAGAGATACTGCAGACAGCAACGATGTAAGTATCACTTTGATAAAATCCATATTACTTCACTTCCTTGACCATAGTATAGTCAAAAAACTGAATTTTATAATGAAATTATACTATTTTTGTACTCCAATCTGATACGTCCCATACTTCATCCACTACGTCCATATAAAATTCGCTTTCGTGGCATACCAGCAAAACTGTGCCTTTAAACTCTTTTATAGCGCGGGCAAGCTCTTCCTTTGCAGCTACGTCAAGGTGGTTTGTAGGCTCGTCAAGCACAAGTATATTGGCAGGGTTCTGCATTATTTTACACAGTCTTACCTTTGCATTCTCACCACCTGATAAAACGCGCATCTGGGTTGTGATATGCTCGGTGGTTAGTCCGCATTTTGCAAGAGCAGCACGTGCCTCGGCATTTGTAAGCGAAGGAAATTCGTCCCAGAATTCCTCAAGTGCAGTTTTGTCCGATGCACTTTCTTCCTGCTCAAAATATCCAACATTAATAAATTGGTCGTGTTGAACATCACCTTCAATGGCAGGGATTATTTTAAGCAGAGTTTTTAGAAGTGTTGACTTCCCAAGTCCGTTTACGCCTTTGATGGCTATTTTTTTATTTCGTTCAATCTCCACATCTATTTTCTTTGTCAGCGGCGAATCGTAGCCTATTACCAAGCCCTTAGCTGATATTACTACTTTTCCGGGTGTACGGTCTGATTTAAAAGAGAAAACCGGCTTGATTTTGTCGGGAGCGATGCTTATTCTATCCATTTTGTCAAGCTCTTTTTGTCTCGACCTTGCGAGAGTTGCTGTTGCGGCTCTTGCTTTATTTTTTGCCACAAACTCTTCAAGGTCGGCAATTCTTTTCTGCTGTTTTTTATACGCCTGCTCAACCTGCTGTTTTTTCAAATCATACATTCTGAGAAAATCTTCATATGTTCCTTTATATCGTGTAAGAACTGTGTTCTCAAGATGATATATTACGTTTGTTACACGAGTAAGAAATGGCATATCGTGAGAAACGAGTATAAACGCATTTTCATAGTTTTGCAAAAACTCTGTCAACCAATTAATATGATTTTCGTCAAGGAAGTTTGTAGGCTCGTCCAATATAAGAATCATAGGGTTTTCAAGGAGGACCTTTGCAAGCAGAACTTTTGCTCTCTGTCCGCCGCTAAGCTCTGTTACATCCTTGTCAAGACCTATTTCCCCAAGCCCCAGACCGTTTGCATACTCGGAAATTTTCGTGTCAATAGTGTAGTAGCCTGAAGAGTCGAGAATCTCCTGCAGTTCTCCTACTTCCTCCATCATGTCTGCAATCTCTTCATCTGTGGCTTCACCCATTTTATCATACATTTCCAGCATCTGCGCTTCAAGTGATGAAAGATGGGAAAAGGCATCGCGCAGAACGTCCATAATAGTCTTGCCTTTTTCAAGCGTGGAATATTGATCAAGATAGCCATAGGTAATGTGTCTGCACCATTCAACCTTACCGTTTTCAGGCTGAAGCTCACCTGTAATTATTTTTAAAAACGTGGATTTACCCTCACCGTTAGCTCCGATAAGTCCTATATGCTCGCCCTTGAGAAGTCTGAAGCTTGCATCTTCAAGAATCTGTCTTCCCCCGAAGCTATGGGTTATATTTTCTGCATTGAGTATGCTCATGAAATTTTCTCCTTTAAGTAATCTACTGAACATTATATATCTTATTCGGAAAATATTCAAGATGTTTATCAAAAAAAGTTCTGATATAATCACATTTTTAAATGTCCCTAAATTATAAAATTTTGTCGTAGAATTGTATTGTCAAAAATCGCAAATGTAGTATAATTAAGATAAAGGAGTGATTTTTAATGGAAATGTTAACAACTATGATAACACCATACAAAAAAGATGGCAACGTGGATTATGAAACTTGTGAAAAATATGTGGATTGGTATTTTGAAAACGGCCTTGACGGAATATTTGCCGTTTGTCAGTCCAGCGAAATTTTTTTCCTTACTCTTGAAGAGAGAGTGAAAATCAATGAATTGGTTTATAAACGAGCAAAGGAGCTTGAAAAGAAGCATAACAGACCTTTTGTTGTAGTATCATCAGGTCACGTATCCGATACTTTGGAAGGTCAGGCTGAAGAGCTTAATGCTATATACAATTCAGGCACAGACGCTCTTATTCTTATAACAAACAGACTGGATATAAACAATGAGGGCGATGACGTATTTATTGCAAATGCCGAGAAGCTTCTTAAATTACTTCCCGAAGATGCAAAGCTTGGATTTTATGAATGTCCTTACCCTTATAAAAGACTTGTTACACCGAAAATTCTTGATTGGTGCATGAAGACAGGAAGATTTACATACATGAAGGATACCTGCTGTGATGCACAGACTATGAAAGAACGTTGTCAGCAACTTGAAGGTACAGGCTTTAAGCTTCTTAATGCAAACTGTCAGACTTTGCTTGAATCTATGAGAAACGGTGGTTCGGGTTACTGCGGTATTATGGCTAACTTCCACCCTGCATTTTATACATGGCTTGGTTCAAATTATGACAAGGAGCCTGAAAAGGCAGAGCTTATTCAGTCAATGATTGGAACATTCGGATTTACTGAAGTTGGACTTCCGTATCCTCTTACTGCAAAATACCATATGAACCTTTGCGGCATACCTACTGAAAATATTGCACGAAACAGAAAATCTGAAGAACTTACAAACTACGCAAAGGACTGCATGAAACAGATGAAGACTGCAACAGATTATCTCCAAAAGCTATTATAATCGGAGGGATATTATGAATCTTAAAGAAACAGTTATAGGTCTTGAGCTTGGCTCAACAAGAATCAAAGCCGTATTGATTGATAAAAATCATAGCACTCTTGCAACCGGCTCATATACATGGGAAAACAAGTTGGAAAACGGCATATGGACTTACCCGCTTGATGCTGTTGACGAGGGCTTGAAGGTGTGCTTCGGTGAGCTTAAAAAGGATTTCAAGCAGAAGTTCAACAAACCTCTTACAACCGTTGGCGCTATGGGTATTTCGGGAATGATGCACGGATATATACCTGTTGATGCAGAGGGTAATGTGCTTACACAGTTCCGTACATGGAGAAACACTATTACCGGTGAAGCTGCTGAAAAGCTGACTTCGCTATTCGATTTTAACATTCCCCAGAGGTGGAGTATTGCACATCTTTATCAGGCTATACTGAACAAAGAATCACATATTCCTGCACTTCGAAATCTTATGACTCTTTCGGTTTATGTTAATTGGAAGCTGACGGGAGAAAAGGTAATAGGAATAGGCGAGGCATCAGGGATGTTCCCCATTGACAGCACAACTCTTGACTATGATGCTGACATGGCTGAAAAATTTGACGTACTTCTTAAGGAAAACGGAATTAACCTGAAAACTGTTGATATTCTGCCTAAGGTGCTGCCTGCTGGAGTCATCGGAGGAACTCTTACAAAAGAGGGCGCGCTGCTTCTTGATCCCGACGGAGAGCTTCAGGCAGGAATTCCACTTACTGCTCCTGAAGGAGATGCAGGAACGGGAATGGTAGCAACTAATTCAGTTAAAGCAGGTACGGGAAACGTATCTGCCGGCACTTCTAACTTTGCCATGATAGTACTTGAGAACAAAATCGGTATGCACAAAGAAATTGATATGGTAACCACCCCTGCTGGCAAAAGCGTTGCAATGGTTCACTGCAACAACTGTACCTCGGATATTAATGCATGGGTTGAGTTGTTCTATGAATTTGCAAAAAGCATCGGTGCTGATATTGACATGGGCAACCTTTATTCATTGCTGTTTAACAAAGCGACCGAGGGCGACGCAGACTGCGGCGGACTTCTGAGTTTTAACTATCTTTCAGGTGAGGGTATAACAGACCTTGATGAAGGCAGACCGCTATTCATGCGCGAACAGAATGCAAAGTTTAATCTTGCAAACTTTATGCGCACACATCTTATGTCTGCTCTTGCAACTCTTTATATAGGTATGGATATACTGTATGCAGAAAACGTAACTATTAATAAGATTTTCGGTCACGGCGGATATTTTAAAACAGCTGTTGTCGGGCAGACCATTCTCTCGGCATGTATGAAATGTCCCGTTTCCGTAATGGAGACAGCCGGCGAGGGCGGACCTTACGGCATGGCGTTGCTTGCAGCGTATATGTTATGGAAAAAAGACGGTGAGGAGCTTGAAGATTATCTTGAAAACAATGTGTTTGCCGGCGCAAAGATACAAACTCTTATGGCAGACGAAAATGATATAAACGGCTTTGAAAGCTTTGCAAAAGCATACAAGCAGGCTCTTTCCGTAGAAAAAGAAGCAATTAAAAAACTAAAATGAAAGGAGATTTTTGATGAAAGGTCATAATCTTTGGAGCTATGCTCCATACAAACCATTCTTTTATAATGTAGGTGATATATACATCGCAAGAGTCGTGCCTGATGAGAGCAGCATACTGCTTCAATGGCTCAATACTGATGATGAAGAATATGATGTATATTACCATAAGCGCGGTGATGAACAGTTCATCAAGGCTGGAACTACAAAAAATAACGAATATAAAATTACAAATCTTGAACCCGATACTGACTATGAGTTCTACGTTCAGGCAGGAGAACGCCTGAGCCGCACAAGGCTCGCCAAATGCGCGAAAGCCGAAGGTACGGTGGTGAACTATCTGCATCCTGATGATGAGGTTTATGCGTTCTCGGGCAGATATCTTTGCTCTCCATCTTTGGTACGCCATCCTGAAGGTTTTCTTCTGGCGTCGATGGACCTGTTTGATTATCAGTCACCCCAAAACCTTACTCTTATCTTCCGCTCCGATGATAATGGTGCTACATGGTATTATGTAAGCGAGTTGATGCCTTGCTTCTGGGGTAAGATGTTCATTCACAAGGGTGACCTTTATATGTTGGGTTGCTCAACGGAATACGGTGACCTTATAATCGGAAAATCAACTGATGGCGGTAAGACTTTCTGCGCTCCCGTTACACTTCTTCGCGGCTCTAACGGCAAGAAGGGTAACAACGGAGTCCATAAAAATCCTCAAAACGTTATGCATTATAAGGGCAGAATATATGAAACTCTCGAATGGGGAACATGGTGGTCTGATAACGGATTCTGTCATGCGGCTATGGTTATGTCATGTGACGAAAACGCTGACCTTATGAATCCTGAAAATTGGTCATTTACCGAGCCGAGAAAATTTGACCGTTTTACTGATGAAATGGCTGACTTGCCTATGAACAACATGACAATCGAAGGCACTCTTGTAGTAGATAGAGATGGCCAGCTCCTGAACGTCATGCGTTTTGGAAACTCTAAAGGGCTTGCACTCGCATACTCGGTTGATACAGAAAACCCACACGCAATGCTCGAATATTCACGGTGTATTGAATTCCCTGCACATCTTTCAAAGTTTATGATAAAGTATGATGCAGTTTCTGACAAATACTATTCCATAGCATCAAGACTGTACGATAAGGAAAAGCCGAGCACAAGAAATCTTTTGTCACTTATGGCATCTGACGACCTTAACAAATGGGAGGTAGTTACTGATTTGCTTGACTATCGCCATGAAGATTATGAAAAAGTTGGTTTTCAGTATGTGGATTTTGAATTTGAAGGCGATGATATAATTTATCTTTGCAGAACAGCCATGAACGGAGCCAACAGCTTCCATGATTCTAACTATTCAACATTCCATACTATCAAGAATTTCAGAAATATATAAACATAAAACCCTCTGCAATGCAGAGGGTTTTATGTTTATAACACTTTGTGCATTTTCTTATATTCGCCCGGTGACATTCCCGTATGCTTTTTGAAAAAAGCATTGAAATAATACTCGCTGCTGAAGTTAAATTCTTCACTTATTTCCTTAAGGGACTGCTGAGAATCGAGCAGCGTTTTTTCTATTACCTTTATTCTTTGCTGTCTTATATACTGCGCAGGTGCAACATTTTCGTAAATTTCAAATATTCTTGTAATCTGCTTATTGCTAAGGTGGCAGTATGCCGCAACATCCGAAAGTTTGAGCGCTTCCTTGATGTTGTCGATTATATACTGCTTTGCCAATGTAAGATGCAGGTTTTCAAAATTGGTGTTTACTGCACGTGATGTATCCTTATAGCCTAATATTCGCAAAACATGGACTACTGTTTCAAAAACTCTGTTGGCTATGAGCGTTCTTGAAATCTCGGTTTTATTTGTGATTTCACATAAAATAAAGTCGATATTGTCTGACATTTCACGGCTTACGTTAGCACAGACACATTTAATGTCCGATTTGTTTTGCTCAAATTCAAATGTCAGGGAATATTTGGTTGTATATACCGATGTTTCTACTATTTTGTGCTGAACTCCCGGAGGGATAATAATAAAATTGCCTTTATCTACTCTGTAATTCTTTCCGTCTGCATAGTATATCTGATAACCATCTGCCATGATATGAACTTCGTATGCATTATGGTGGTGGGATTTTTTTGTTATGTTCTTTCCGTCATTTGCCGACATTAGCTTCTTAAAATAACATTCTTTTATACCAAGCAGCGCAAAACTTCCGTCTTGTACGGCGGTTTTTTGCTTGTAAAGTACTTTCATTTTTAAAGACGCTCCCCTCTTATACCATAATTTCCGGTGCTCTTTGCACCGCCATAATCAAGTCACTGAGCTTGCTTGCCTTTTTTATTGATTTTAGCAGCTTCTTTTCTTCAGGAAAATTCCACATCATATACATCCAGATTTCTTTAAGCTTTCCAAGCGTGAAATAATCCGAGCCTAAAACCTCAAGATATTTATCTGCAAGTCTTTCGGTAAATTCTATAAGCTCACGTGTTTCAAGTGGCGCTCCGCCTTTTATTTCCCTGAACAGAGCAGGGTTTTTGATTGCGCCCCTGCCCAGCATGATGCTGTGAAGATTGGTGAATTTATTTGTTATTTCGTCATAATCGGACTTTGAGAAAACATTGCCGTTATAGCAGACCTTATTCAAGCTTTCATTATATGCTTTTTCAAAAACCTCCATATCAGGCTCGCCATTGTAAAAATCCATTCTTGTTCTTGGGTGGATAATCAAAAGAGAGAGAGGATATTTATTATAAATATCCATAAGCCTGTCCATTTCAGCGCTTGTGTCAAAGCCTATTCTTGTTTTGAGAGAAACGGTCTGTCCGCCGCACTCAAAAATCTCATAAAGAAAACGGTCTATGCCGTCAGGGTTACGAAGAAAGCCTGAGCCTCTGCCTTTTTTTACAACCGTTCCCGACGGACAGCCTAAGTTTATATTTATCTCCTTATAGCCCAGAGGTTCTACCTTTTTAGCAAACTTGAAAAACGATTCTGACAACGAAGTTAGAACCTGAATTTTGAGATTAATATTAACATTGCGTTCAGGAAGAATATCCCTTAAGCTTTTTATGCTTATTCGTTCAATATCGCTGGGGGTAATAAACGGAGCATAATATCCGTCGCAGCCGCCAAACATCTCATTATGGATATTTCTGTAGGTGGCAGTAGTAATACCCTCCATAGGCGCAAAATATAATTCCATTACTTATCCTTTTTGTTAAACATATATTTCATATAAATATGGGGGACTCCCGTTTCCATATAGTAGTCACCCTCTCCTACGAAGCCAAGCTTTTCATAAAATCCAACAGCAGTATCTACTGCGCTAAGCTCCACTCCTTCAAAGCCTCGTGATTCAACAGTTTCAAAAAGATATTCAAGCAGTTTTCTGTCAAGTCCATGATTTCTCATTTCCTTACAGACAGCTACTCTGCCTATATGGACAAGCTTTCCTGCTTCTTCTGCACGTAGGTATGCAAGGAGCTTATTTCCCTCATAAAGACAAAAGTGTTCAAGCTGTGAATCCCTGCCGTCAAGCTCTATTTCAGGTGAAACTCCACGCCCTATTATAAATGCTTCTGTTCGTATATTAATAATATCCCGATTTAAGTCGTAGAGTATTTTAAATTCCATAAATAAGCCTCCGTCACAATTTAAAAACAGTATATCACAAAATGTGTGAAAAGTCTATAATTATTTTATTGACAAGAAACTCTTTTTTGAAGTATAATAATAACAGCAAAATATTTGGAGGATAAAATGGATAAGCTCAAGGAGTATATACTTAGGCTATGTGAATCGGGAAACCTTACTGATGAACAGTTTTATGATTTGCTGACAGATAACCGACAAGACAGTTTTTTATATGAACAAGCGGATAAAATAAGGCGCAGCATATATGGTAACAAGGTTTATATAAGAGGCCTTATAGAGTTCACCAACTACTGTAAAAACAACTGCTATTACTGCGGAATACGCTGTGCAAACACGTCTGCTGTGCGCTATCGCCTGACTGAAGATGATATTTTATCATGCTGTCATGAGGGTTACGGTCTGGGGTTCAGGACATTTGTACTTCAGGGCGGTGAGGATCCGTACTACACAGATTCTATGATGTGCAGCATAATAGAGAATATAAAAAAGCTTTATCCTGACTGCGCAGTAACCCTTTCTTTAGGCGAAAGGTCGAGGGAAAGCTACAAAGCTTTTTATGATGCAGGGGCAGACAGATATTTACTCCGTCATGAAACTGCAGACGATGTGCATTACGGAAAACTACACCCCGATACCATGAGTCTTGAAAACAGAAAAAAATGTTTATTTGATTTAAAGGAAATTGGATTTCAGACAGGTTCAGGGTTTATGGTAGGCTCTCCATACCAGACCTATGAAACCATAATAAAAGACTTTAGATTTCTGCAAAAGTTACAGCCTGATATGGTAGGTATAGGACCTTATATTACACATAAGGACACGCCATTCAGGGATTTTAAAAGCGGCAGTTTAGAGCTTACCTTAAAGCTGATTTCAATACTTCGGCTTATGTTCCCGAAGCTTCTTATTCCTGCCACAACAGCGCTTGGAACTATACATGAAAACGGCCGTGAGCTTGGACTTAAGGCCGGAGCAAATGTAGTTATGCCAAATCTTTCACCAAAGGAAACAAGAAAGCTTTACGAAATATACGAAAATAAGCTCAGCACAGATGAAGAAGCCGCAGAAAGCCGTGCTGCCCTTGAAATAAAAGTAAAGGAAGCAGGCTACGAAATTGTTACAGATATAGGACATAGAGCCAAATAAAAAAATGCTTGGAGACAAGCATTTTTTTATTTATAATTTTTTATATAACGAAAGGTTTCCTCTTCTCCTTTTTCGCTTAGCATACGAAGCCAGCTTTCAATAAGGTCGGAGGTTTGGGGATGAATCATACGTCTGTCCTTGCCTCGCATAAAATATTCTATGGGGTGGCTATTGTTATAGTTTTTCTTCTGGTATATCTTACTTGCCGCCACTCTGTCGCAAAACATTTCCTTTACAAATACAAGAGGCATCTCAACCGGTGATATTTTCTTAGTCTGGGGATTATAGTCCGTCCAATATTCAAAATGGTGTCTGTTCCTGCCCTTATGGTGTATCCACGCTTTTGAATAGCCAAATTCTTCACGCTCTGCTTCATTGGGACTGCGAGTACCGTCGGTATAGTATTTGATACCCTGCAAAAATTCCGTAGGTGAATATTTTGATAAATCATGCATCAGACCGCGCCAGCCAATTCCCACACGGAAGGCATGATATATTACTGTATGGCGATGCTTTGTGATAGTACGCAAATGCCCCATAAAATTCATATTCTCTCTCCTCTTTTAATGTTCCATATAATAAGTATATCACTAAAAGCTTTTGAGGTCAAGACGTTTATAAAATATACAGCATTACATACAATGCCTGAAGTACACTTCCTGCAAGCACGAACAAGTGAAATATGCTGTGGGCAAATTTCCTTTTCTTAATAAGGTAATATATGAGTGCGCCAATAGTGTAGCTTATGCCGCCCAGAACAAGAAGCACAATTCCGCCCCTTTCTATCATAAAGTCCTTGGCATTCCACGCAAACATTATGCACCAGCCCATTGCAAGATAGCATACGGCAGAAAACTTTCTGTATGCTTTTATGTCAATGGAATTAAGCACTATTCCCACAACTGCAGCCGCCCATACAACACCGAATATTATCCAGCCTACAAAGGGGTTATATTCCCTCAATGCAGCAAGCGCGATTGGAGTATATGTTCCTGCTATAAGGAAAAATATTGAGCAATGGTCAAGAATCTGGAACACTTTCTTTGCTGTAAGGTGCGGTCGCAGGCCATGATATATGCTGGAGCTTGTATATAGAATTATAAGTGATGCACCATAAACTGCGCCGCTTACTACGCCATAAGGATTTCTGTCAATGGCTGCAAATACTACACACAATACAAGAGTTACTATGCCCAGAGCGCCACCAAGTATGTGCGATACCATATTAAAAATTTCTTCGCCCTTGGTGTAATCGGGAAGAATTCTCTCTGATAATTTCTGCCTTACCATTATATCATCACCTCATAAATATTAATACCATGTAATATGGTATATTATACTATATAAGAAAAAAGAAGTCAATAGAAAAATGGGGATGTTTAAAAATGCACAAACCGATCAATGACGTGAAACTGTTATTATAAGCATTCCAAAAATTCAGAAAACTTATAAATCATTGAGAAAATCCGCAAACTTGCGGATTTTTTCGTGTTTTTATGTCATTGAACTACG
>JBGVIT010000077.1:0-20723 GCA_045128915.1 Clostridia bacterium | reverse complement strand
GTTTTTACAATTATGAAAGAATACAATTAAAAACAAAACTGACACCGTTTGAAAAACGATGTCAGTATGTTGCTTAAACTTAATATTTATGCCATAGGCACTCTTTTTTGTGCTGTCCGCACAAAATGGTGCAGTTCAATTTCCGAACCCTTTTATTTGTTTATCTTATTTGAAATATCTCTTGAGTAACCCTTCCAATCCCTTGCCGTGACGAGCTTCGTCGCGTGCCATTTCATGAACTGTGTCGTGAATAGCATCAAGACCGTTTTTCTTTGCGCATGATGCAAGGTCGAATTTACCTTGTGTTGCACCGTATTCGCAGTCAACTCTCCACTTGAGGTTATCCTTTGTTGTAGCTTTCATGTTAGGCTCTAAATCTTCACCGAGAAGTTCTGCAAATTTTGCAGCGTGCTCAGCTTCTTCATAAGCTGCTTTTTCCCAATAAAGTCCGATTTCCGGATAGCCTTCTCTATGTGCAATTCTTGCCATGCACAGATACATTCCTACTTCGGCACATTCGCCGTTGAAGTTAGCCATGAGCTGATCAAAGATATACTTCTTATCTTCTTCAGAAATATCAGGATTGTTTTTTACTGTCTTGCCGTAAACACCGTATTCGTGTTCAGCAGCAAGTGCGGCGCCTTCCTGCATTTCCTTGAATTTTTCAGCCGGTACTTTACATACCGGACAAGCAGCGGGGGGGTTATCTCCTTCATGAACATATCCGCAAACAGAACATACAAATTTTTTCATAATCAATTTCCTCCTGAATTTTTATTTTTACAATTCCTACATGTGCCGTAAAACATAAGAGAATAGCCGTCAATATCATTTCCTGTGTCTTTGCTGAGCTGCTGTTCCAAATTCTTGAAAGGCTCAACATTAAGGTCGCTTACTTCGCCGCAATCTTTACATACAAAATGATAGTGGCAATGGGTAGCTCCGTCATAATGTTCCTTACCTGAACCGGTGCTCAGTTCAAGAATCTTTCCTGCCTCAACAAGCTGTTTGAGATTTCTGTAAACAGTTGCAAGACTGATGTTTGGAAAGTCTTCTCTCAGTTCCATATATAGCTTATCAGCTGTTGGATGACTGTCGGTAGCACATAAAATGTCTATCAGGGCATCTCTTTGTTTTGAATGCCTGGTAATCATGGCATCATCCTCTTTCGGTTTACTTATCAATAACGATAATCATTATCGTTATCATTATTATAACATAAAAAAATCATTTGTCAATACTTTTTTGGAAAATTTTTTAAAAAATTTTTTCATAATAAAACAGATATTGCTAATTGTATTACAATATCTGTTTAATATTATTTTAATTTCTTTATTTTATTGCCTTTTACAAGATATGCTTCCTTTGCTAAATCTATTACAGGCTTATCGTTCATGGAGTCGGTATAGAAGCATATATTATCAGTATTGTCTATATGCTCTTTTAGAAGTGATACCTTGTTCTGACGAAAACATATTCTTTTGAATTCTCCGGTTTGCATATCTATCTGTGATGCGATAACATTTTTTATTCCAAGCTTTTCCACAGGAATTTTTATAAGGAATTCAAAGGTTGCCGTCAGGATTATGTCGTCTTCTTTTTTCTGCTTGAGATAGAAGGGTTTTATTTTATGAAAGTGTTTTTGCCAGAATTGGTCTAATATCAAGTCCATGTCATCAAAGTCTTCAATTAGCTTTTTGGCATATCTTAAAACATATCGTTCAAGCTCCTCAACGGATATAAGGCAAAGCTTGTATTTAACCATTTTAACAACAAGGAGGGGAAGAAGCTTTATAAGCTTTATATCTTTTCCAAGACAGAACATAAAGAAGTCAACGGCGCTCTCGCCGTCATATATGGTATTGTCAAAGTCATAAACATTCATATAACAGATTTTCCTTCATCAAGAGCTTTCATTGCTTCCCATACGTCCTTTGTAAGCTCTTTAACACGGCTTGGTGAAAGCTTTTCTTCAAAGTAGGGGGAAAGGTCAAAGGGTTTACCGATAGTAAGAGTTACATTTTTGCGGAATTTATAGTCGCCGCTTATGTAGGCAGGGATAATGTTCTTTTTTGCTTTTAGGGCAATGAGAACAGCTCCTTCTTTAATGGGAATATCTTCGCCCTGATGAATTCTTGTTCCGTGAGGGAACATAAGAACAGTTTCATTATTTTTAAGGTAGCGAAGACAGGTTTTTATTGCAGTAATATCCGCATCGCCGCGATGAATGGGGAATGCACCGATAAGATTAAAAAACCAGGCATAAAGCTTATTATTGAACAGTTCAGCCTTTGCCATCATTTTAAGGGGCTTGGGGCAGAAGCCTACAACAAGCACCGGATCAAGCCAGCTTATGTGGTTCGGTGCCAATATTGAACCGTCATCATCGGGAATGTTTTCAAGACCTGTAATTTTTACATTAAATAGTAAACGGTAGATTACTCTTATAATAAATCTGAGAACTGTCATTTTGCATTTACCGCCTTTTCCTTTTGTTTAATTATATTGGCGCAAGCTTCTATTGATTCCTCAAGGCTCAGGCTGGTTGTATCAACAAGTATGGCATCATCTGCCTGCTTAAGCGGAGAAACCTTGCGTTCGCTGTCGTTTTTGTCACGAGCTTCAATATCCCGGCAAATATCCTCCAAAGAACAGTCAACACCTTTTTCAATAAGCTCAAGATACCGTCTTTTTCCTCTTGCTTCGGTTGAGGCGGTGAGGAATATTTTGCATTCTGCGTCCGGTAAAACGTGAGTACCTATATCTCTTCCGTCCATGATAACGTCTCTTGTGCCTGCAAAATCACGCTGAAGAGCCACAAGCTTTTCTCTTACTTCGCCGATTACCGCAACATTTGATGCCGCCATGCTTACGGCTTCTGTGCGTATCTGAGAAGTAACATCCTCGCCGTTTAAGAACATCAGCTGACCTTGGGGTGTAGCCTGCATATCAATGGATATGGAGTCCATAAGCTCAACTACCTTTTCGTGCTGTGATTTTATATCAACTCCGCACCTTAGCATATAAAGTCCTACGGTTCTGTACATAGCTCCCGTGTCAATATAAATATAGCCAAGCTCTGCGGCTATTTTCTTTGAAATGGTGCTTTTTCCTGCGCCTGCAGGTCCGTCTATTGCTACTTTCATGTGTATTTCCTTTCTTTTTTAAAGATATACAAAGGTATTTTTTCCTGAGTTTAAAATGTTCAGGTATTTTTCGGCTTCCGCTTTTGCTTCGCTGACTGAAAGATTTTTATAGTTTCCACATTCAACAGCGCTGGCGCCAAACATTTCACCGTCGTGATTTATAATTTTTTCAAGACAGTCTTTTATAAGTGCAAGAAATCTTTCATTATCATCCATACGTACCAGAACATAAAATCCCGTCTGACAGCCCATAGGTCCTACGTAAATTACTTTGTCGCTCAAATCGCTGTTTCGCATATACGTTGCAAGCATATGCTCAAAGGAATGCATCTGCGAATTGGACAGCAGGCTGTCTGTATTGGGCTTTCTCATTCTAAGGTCATAGGTTACAATATCTCCGTCTTTGCGGGATACGTAAATCCCCGGCTCAAGCTTTGTATGATCTACTGTGAAGCTTGTTATTTTCTCCATTATATTCCGCCTTTCATTGCTCCTCGTATTTTTTTGGTGTTACATACACCGTATTGTAATTATCGTATATTACCATGCCGGGCTTTGCTCCTGCCGGCTTCTTAACATTTTTTATAGTTGTATAATCTACGGGTACCTGATTGGACTCTCTGCCCTTTGAGTAGTACGCCGCAAGCTCAGCCGCCATTCTCAGAGTTGTTTCGGGAACGTCCTTGTCTATACCCAGCTTGATTATGGTATGACAGCCGTGTATCTGCTTTGTATGAAACCATATATCCGATGAGTTGGCAAGCTTAAGAGTCAGCATATCGTTCTGTGTATTGTTTTTGCCTACATATATATCAAAGCCGTCGGGCGAAATAAAATGCAATGGCTTTGATGCAGTAGTTTTCTGCGTTTTCTTGTTGCTTTTTTTAAGATACCCTTCATCTGCAAGCTCCTTGCGGATGGCATTAATGTCGGCTTCCGAGCTGCAGTTTTCCATAGCTGCAAGTATGCTTTCCAGATAATCAATCTGTATATGATTTTGCCTTAGCTGGTCTGCGGCTTCAATCTCGGCAGTTTTCGCCTTGGCATATTTTTTATAGTATCTTTGAGCGTTCTGGGCAGCAGTCAGCGACGGATCAAGAGCTATAGTTATTTTCTCAGAGTCGCTGCTGTAAAAATTATAAAGCTCAGCAGATTTTGCCCCATCGCTGATAGCGTATATGTTGGCGTTAATAAGGTCGCCGTATATTTTATAGGTATCCTTTTTTTCAGAATCTTTAATAGTCTGGGTAAGGATTAATTCCTTTTTATAGCATCTTTCAAGTATGGTATGCACAAGCTTTGATATATCAGCAGTTTTTTGCTTCATTCGCTCAAGTGCATCTCTTTGTGAATAAAATCCGTCTATAACGCTGTTCATAGACTCACATGGGATAATATTCATAAGATTTTCATATTGCTTGATTTCAACAGCGCTGAAATCAACAATTTTCATTGCCGCCTCGTCCTTTATAATACAAGGTGAGAAGCGGTTTTCAGTTACTCTCTGCTTCATTGCCAGCAACGCTTTTTCAAGAGGCTGAGTATCTGTCAGCTCCATAGTGTGCATATCCGCAACACCGTATGCTTCATATACTATTTCTCTTGCAGTAAGAGGACTTATGCCGGAAATTGCGCTCATAAGACCTTTTGAAACAGTTGCCGCAGGCTGCATGGGCGGAAGGTTTCCGTCAAAATCAGTAAGGGGGAGCTTGTCCTGCGCCGGAGGCGGTTCGTATGTTATCCCCGGTAAAACCTGCCTTACAGAGCTTACCGTAATATCCACATGCTTAACAGAGTCTATTATTTTCATGTCGGAGTTGGTGAGTATTATATTAGAGTGTCTGCCCATGATTTCAATAATCAGGTGCTTTACAGTCAAATCTCCCAGCTCGTCATAGCCCTCTGCATCAATAATTATTATACGTTCAAAGCCTACCTGACGTACATCTGTTATTTTTGCGCTCCCAAGATGTTTTCTGAGAAGCATACAAAACAGCGGCGCTGTCATGGGGTTTTGTTTTTTTGCAGTTGTGAAGTGGATTCTCGGATGTGCAGAGCTTGCGCAAAGCACAAGAGAAAAGCTTTCGGTAAATGTTCTTATATGAAGAACTATCTCATCACGCTCAGGCTGATAGATTTTATCAATTCTGCCGCCTGAAACGGAGTTCTTTATTTCGTTAGTCAGGCATCTTATTGCAAGAGCGTCAAGAGCCATAGGGAGTTCACCTCTTGTTTATTTAATGTCCTTGCCGTTTATGAGCAGTTTAACGCTTTCTACTCCGTTAAATGCTGACAAGGTATATTTCATTGCTGCGGTTATAACGTCCATCCGTGCATTGTCGGGAAGCTTTGAAAAATTAACATAGCATACGCCGTCCCAGGTTTCAGCGGAAATAAGTGCTGTACCTCTTGGAAAAATTCTGCTAAGCTCCTTTGATACGGGGCCGTCTATAAGCGCAGAAACGGCGTTGAATTCAACTGTTCCGTTTGCTGCATCAATAGTTCGTCTTTCGCTTTTTAAAGCACCTGTGCGCTTATTGGTGAAATACAGCTCACATTCGTAGGTCATGATTTCTTCCGAGTCCATAATGTTTATTGATGCATCGTCAATATATGAAAGTGCATGACCGTCAGGTGCAGTTACGGGCTTTCCGTCAACAGTTATTCGTACCCGCTGTATGCCTAAAAACTGTGATGTAGAGCAGATTGATTTAACCACAGCATATGTTCTCAGTACGTTAAGCTGTGGCTGTGGGCTTAGAAATTCTTTGGAAAAATCCACTGTAATACTGTCAGTATTATCGAAGCTTACAGAGTTTAAAGTGCAGTTTTCGGCAATGGGACTTTTTCTGCCCCATGTTTTTTTTCGCAGCTTACCGATAATGTTTTCCGGTATGGTTTTCGGCTCTGTAAAGCTGATGCTTTCATTTTCAGCTACGAGCTGTGTCTGGGATTTGTCCAGATAGTATATTACAGCAGAAATTGAGCTGTTTCTTCTGAATAATAAAAACCCTGTTATTACAACCAAAACCAAAATTATTACAACGGCTGCGGCTAAAATTCTGTTTTTCATTACACCTCGCCTCCGCTCTGGTTGGTTATGGGCAAGGTTATAATAAAGCAGCTTCCGCCTTCGGGGTTGTCCTCAACACAGATGCTTCCTCCGTGAAGTAAAAGCGCTTCCTTTGCAATAGCAAGACCAAGACCGGTTCCGCCGGTTTCTCTTGCTCTTGAATCATCAAGACGGTAAAATCTTTCAAATATATGTTCCTTATGTTCGTCAGGAATTCCTTTTCCGGAGTCATAAACCCGAACTGTCAGCTGATTGTCGGATGCCTCAGCTGTTATTCTTACTGTGCCGCCGATTTTTGAATATTTTATTGCATTATCCACAACGTTATATACAGACTCCCAGATGCGGTCATAATCCATCATCACCGGTGGTATATCAGGCTGTGCTTCTGCCGAGAGAATAATATTTTTGCTCACCGCCATAGGAGTAAGCTTATTTTTAATGCGCTGGAGCATCATACCAAAGTCTGAAAGCTCAGGTGAGAATTGGATTTCCTTTGAGTCCATTTTTGTAAGCAAAAGCAGTTTTTCTATTATTCTCGTAAGTCTGTCAACCTCGTCACTAAGGTCGGACAGAAAGTCCTGAACCATTGCCATATCGGGATTTTCGGAAGCTGTAATACTGTCGCATATTAGCTTAATGGTCGCCATTGGCGTTTTAAGCTCGTGAGATGCGTCGGAAACAAACTTTCTTCGCTTTGTTTCCAGAAGCTCAAGCTCGGAGCACATATAGTTCATAGCATTTGCAAGCTGGTCAATTTGCGATGTGCCTTTAACGGGCAGCTTGTTATGGAAATTCCCTTTTGAAATCTCCTGCGCAGCTGAAACAAACTCTCCAAGGGGAGAGGTGACTATACGGCTCATTTTAATGCCCAGCACAACAGTCAATATAATTATTATAATGCAAAAGCAAATAAGACAGAGCCTTGCAAAGCCTATGATACTGTCAGCCGATGACATATCCCTGGAAAGAAGCACAGCGCCCGTTACGATGTTATTGTTCATTACGGGTACGGCAACAGACAAAGTCTTTATACCGTGACGGCTTTTATAGACAACTGACTCCTGACCTCCCGCAAGAGCGTGAGAGATAACGGAGCCGGTGAAAATAAAGCTGTCGGCCGTGTCGGATATGTTGGTATCATATAAAGCTTTTCCTGCACTGTCTAAAAGTATGCCTCGTGTCTGAGTTCCTGCAAGGCTTTTTGCAATAAAATCCTCTATATTGTGGTCAGCCGGATTTGCGGCAGCGCCTGATATTATATTGGCTTTTGCAAACATATTGGTTCTCTCGTTATTATAAAGCTTCTGAGAGATTGCCACAGACAGAAAAACACACATGGTTATCAATACAATAGCGGCTAAAGAAAGATATACAATGCCGTTTTTTTTGCCAAGCCCTTTGGGTAAAGCTTTTTTAATCTTTTCTGTAATAATATCCTACACCCCATTTGGTTTTAATATATTCGGGCTGTGCCGGGTTTTCTTCAATCTTCTCACGAAGACGTCTTATATGCACGTCAACTGTGCGCACATCGCCCGGGTAGTCAAAGCCCCATGCAATATCAAGCAGGTTTTCTCTTGTATAAACCTTACCGGGATTTTTCAGGAACAGCTCAAGAAGGTCAAATTCCTTGCCCGTAAGCTCAATGGTTTTATCGCTTATTGCAGCACGCTTGAAATTATAGTCAAGCTTGATGTTTCCTGAAACAAGAACCTTATCTCTGTCGCCCTTCTTTGTGGGATTGACACGTCTGAAAATTGCCTTTATGCGCGCAGATACCTCACGAATGTTAAAGGGTTTTGTAATATAATCATCAGCGCCGTATTCAAGACCGAGAATTTTATCAATATCCTCGCTTTTTGCCGTAAGCATTATAATAGGCACGTTAGAAAAACTTCTCACACTTCTGCAGACTGAAAGACCGTCCATTTTGGGGAGCATAAGGTCGAGAAGTATCAGGTCTATGGAGTCGTCATGTGCAAGCCGTACAGCTTCTTCACCGTCAAAGGCTGTTTCTACCGTATAGCCTTCTTGCTCAAGGTTATATTTTATTCCCTTGACCAATAATTTTTCATCATCAACAACAAGAATTTTCATATATTTTTTCAAGCTCCCTCTTATAAAAAATTATACTTATTATATTATATAATATTTACTTTGGATTTGCAAGATTATTTTAGCAATTTTTTGCATATTTTTTTCATTGTCAGGATAAATGTTTCTATTGACATAAAAGCAAAATCAATGTATAATAAATACATAGTGGGTATTTTTCGCAAAATTTCGGAGAATGGGAGGTTTTTTCTGTTATGGAAAATGCAATTCAATATGTTTTCTCATATCTCAGTCTTATACAGTGGAGTGACTTTGTTGATATACTTATAACCGCAGTATTTATCTATTATATGGTAACGTGGCTTCAGGAAACAAGAGCCATGCAGCTGGTTAAAGGTATAGTGCTTGTTTTTGCAATTCTTGTTATAAGCGACTGGGCGCATCTGACCATAATTAACTATATACTCAATGCCATAGTGCAGGTGGGTGTCTTTGCATTGGTTGTTTTGTTCCAGCCTGAGCTTCGAAGCCTTCTTGAACGACTTGGCAGGTCAAGAGTAGGTAAGCTTATTGACATGGCTACAATGGATGCAGACCAGCTGAAAGCAGACGAGCAGGCTGTCTTTGATGAAATTGTAGATGCCGTAACGGAAATGTCCCGTGATAAAGAGGGTGCACTCATTGTAATCGAGCGTGATACAAAGCTTGGCGACCATACAAAAAGAGGCACTAAAATAGATGCCGAAATCAGTAAGCAGTTAATACGTAATATATTTTTCAAAAACAGTCCGCTGCATGACGGTGCTGTTATTATCAGAAACGGCAGAATCCACAGCGCAGGCTGTTTCCTGCCCCTGACTTCAAACGATAATCTGTCCGCAGAGCTTGGCACAAGGCACAGAGCGGCTCTGGGCATATCGGAGGTGTCCGATGCCATGATTATTGTAGTCAGCGAGGAAACGGGCAAAATTTCTATTGCAATCGGCGGCTCGCTTACAAGAAATGTTTCAAAAGAGCCTTTAAGACGTGCTCTTGAAAGATTTTTCGACGTAGATGGCGGCGGTGGATTGGCTAAATTCCTTAAAAAAATCAAAGGAGGCGGTTCGGATGAAAAAAACAGCAGATGAAACCCGCACCGCAAATGACGGTAGCAAGAAGTTCCAACGCATAAAGCGATTGGTATCATCTTTGGTAATCGCCATAATAGTATGGTTTGTAATAGTAAATGTAGTAAACCCCAAAATAACTGTTTCCATAACCGATGTTCCGGTACGCTTTGTAGGAGAGAGCAGTTTAAGAGACAGAGGCTTTGTGGTTGTTGATAAAGATGAGCTTCCGCAGTTTTCCGTAAAGGTGCGCGGTACAAGAAGTGACCTTATAAGCGCAATGCAGAGAGTCCGTGTTGATATTGACCTCAGCGGCATATCAGATGTAGGAAAAATAACGGTTGTTCCCACAGTCAGTCTTCCCGACTATATATCCCTTGAAAAGCAGAAGTTCACTTCCGTAGAAATAGATGTTGAGCCGGGATATGAAAAGGACGTGCCGGTTAAAATTATGCAGACCGGTGACGAAAAGAAAAAATCAGAGGGAAAGATAGTCAGGTCTGTCCCCGAATATAAGACAGTTACCGTTATGGGCTCAAAATCCGATATAGAAATGGTATCTGCATTCGTTGCAGATGTTAATGTTGCAGATATAAGCTATGATGCAACAACAGTTTATGTAATTCATCCGGTGGACAAGGAGGGCAACCCTCTTGATTCGGAGGTGTCGGTTTATTATTCAGGAACCGTTGCCGTAACAAATACTGTTCTTGCACGCCATACGGTGCCTGTGGAAATAAGCGCCGATGAACAGCTCAAGAAGAAGTTTTTAATAACCTATGACGAAAGACAAATCAAGCGTACAGCTCTTGATGTTGGAGTTGAAGAAGGTGTAAGAGTTCCTGACCGAATTATTGCAGTTGTAAAAGACGGCGAATATAAGGCAGGGGAAAATACTGTGGAGATGAAGTATAAAGCATCTGAGGGCATTTATCTGTCAGAAAGCACGCTCACAGCTACTCTTAACTTTGAGAAGCTTAATCTCAAAACTGTACCTGTAACCATAGAGCTTAAAGATTTATCCGACAAGCTTAAGTCGGACCATATGAAGTTTACGCAGGATATGGAGCTTTATGTACCCGAAAGCGTAACTGATGAAATATGGGCGTATGTTGACTGTTCAAAGTACGGAGCAGGCGAGCATAGCGCACCAATTAAATTCTATAACGAAAATATAACAGCAGAAAAGAATCCTTCCGTGAGAATAGTTCTTAAGCTCAAAGAAGAGAAATGAGAGGAATATAACACATGGCAGACATTTTAAAAAGAGGAACATCAATGGACGGCGGAGTGCGAGTGTTTGCGGCTATCACTACTGATGTTGCAAACGAGGCGCAGAAAATACACCATACCTATCCCGTAGCAACTGCTGCTCTTGGCAGAACCCTTACAGCAGGTGTGCTTATGGCGGCGGCAGGTCTTAAAATGGATACCGACTCATTGACCATTCAGGTAAAGGGTGACGGACCTTTGGGAAACATCGTCGTATGTGCCGACAGTCAGCTGCAGGTAAGAGGATATGTTGCAAATCCGTATGTTGACCGTCCTCTTAATGCCAAAGGTAAGCTTGATGTAGGCGGCGCAGTAGGAAACGGTGTCCTAAATGTAATACGTGACCTTGGTATGAAAGAGCCTTATATAGGTCAGATACCTCTTGTATCAGGCGAGATAGCAGAGGATATAACGATGTACTATGCTAAGAGCGAACAGATTCCCACAGCAGTTGCTCTGGGTGTTTTGGTGGATACGGATAATTCAGTTATTGCATCGGGTGGATTTATGATACAGATGATGCCCGGCTCTACGGACGAAGAAGCAGCAATGATAGAAAAAACACTTGAAAATCTTCCGCCCATTACATCAATGATAGCGGAAGGAAAGAGTGCAGAGGATATTATTTTTACTGTTATAGAGGGTATAGACTTCCTTATTGAAAACAGCGAGGGTACTCCAAGCTACCATTGCGGCTGCTCAAAGGACCGAATGGAAAAGGCTCTTATATCCATAGGCAAAAAAGAGCTTGAGGATTTAATAGAGGAGCAGGGCGAAGCAGAGCTTTCATGCCAATTCTGCGACAATAAGTACAAGTTTTCAAAAGACGAGCTTAAGGCACTACTCAAAAAAGCCACAAGGAAATAAACCGGGAGATAATTTATTATGAAAAAAGGTTTTATAGCTGTTTTTCTTGCAGTATTATTTACTTTTTTGTTCTACGGAATAAGATACATGTCAAGTCCGCTATTGACGCAGAAAGCTGTTTACGGCACATACGACGAATCGGTTTATACTGATTGCTATTTCGTGCGTGACGAAAAGGTTTATTCTGCCGAAAGCTCCGGAACTGTGTATAACCATTACAGCGATGGTATGAGATGCGGTAAGGATATGGTTATTTCCACAGTGTATTCAGGTCAGGTAAGTGACAAAACCTTGCAGGAGCTTAATACCATTGACAAGAAAATAGAAAATGCAAGACAGTCATCCCTCACAGTTAATGTATCTGATGACGAATCAAATGTAGAAAACAGAATAGAAATCTATAAAAACGAAATGATTCAGGCAGCAATAAGAGATGATGTTAAATCTGTTGCTGCATATAAAGAAGCCATAAACAGCTTAAGAAGCGGAGTCCAGACCGCAACCATTTCCGAAACCATCCAGATGCTAACCCAGCAGAAGAATGCTGCAGAAGCAAAAATAGGCGGTGCAAAGCAGGAAATCCTTTCGGAAGGTGCAGGAGTTTTCTCCACAGTTCTTGACGGTATGGAGCATATTCTCACTCCCGAAAAGGTAAAGGAATATACAGTAGATGATTTTAATGCCATTGAATCTGTTTCCGTAAAGACATCAAATCAGACCGTTAATGCGGGCGACAGCGTTTGTAAAGTGGTAAACAACCACAAATGGTATGTAATATGCGCAGTAGCAACGGAAAGACTTCAGGCAAAAAAAGTTGGAAGCTCCGTGGGTATGAGATTTGACAATATACCGGGTATTGAGGTTTCAGGCAAGATAGTAAACATTTCTGAATCATCAGGTGGAAAAAGCGTTGTTATGATTGAAAGCACCCAATACGTAGAAGGCGCATACTCTATCCGTTCAAGCGCAATGGAGCTTATATTCAAAAGCTATTCAGGATATAAGGTCCCCATTTATGCTATAAGAAGTCAGGATGGCAAAACCGGCGTGTTAGGAAGAAAGAACAATGTTGAAAACTTTTATCCCTGCGACATAATTTACACAAACGAAAATGCAGAATATGTTATTATAAAAACTCCTGCTGATGCAGAACGTAAGCTTGAAAATGCAAGAGAATTTGTGCTTGGTGAAAGGTAGGCTTTTGAATTGATTGAGGAAAGACTCAAAGAGGTCAGACAGCTGATTGCAGAAAGTGCGACATCGTCGGGAAGAGCGGCTGAGGATATAACACTCATTGCCGTAACGAAAACCCACAGCCCCGATATTATCAATCGTGCCATAGAGCTGGGCGTGACCGACATAGGCGAAAACAAGGTTCAGGAAATACTTGAAAAGTATGACAGCGTCAAGCCTGTAAGATGGCATCTTATAGGTCATCTGCAGACAAACAAGGTAAAATATATAATAGATAAGGTATGCTTTATACACAGCGTTGACTCCATACGCCTTATGGACGAAATCGAGCGCCAGGCAGAAATTCATGGAATAGAATGTATGGATATTCTGATTCAGGTAAACATATCAGGCGAGGAATCAAAATTCGGTATAGAGCCTGAAATGTTACCGGAATTTTTCAGCCATTGTGAAACTCTCAAACATGTAAAAATACGAGGTTTGATGACCATACTTCCAAAAAATTGCGATAATGTTACAGAAAGATTACTTTTTAGTAACATAAATAAAATATTTCTTGACAATAAGGTTAAAACATATCATAATGTTTACATGGAACATCTTTCAATGGGGATGAGCGGCGATTTTTGCGAAGCTGTTCAATGCGGCTCTACTATGGTAAGGGTAGGAAGCAGAATTTTCGGCGAAAGAGATTATGGTTTGAATGATAAAACTAATTTAAAGGCGGAGGATTAATCAAATGGGAATTGTCAGTTCGATTAAGGATTTTATCGGAGGAGAACCGGATTTTGATGAATTTGACGGCTATGATGAAGCCGAATATGATGATGAAGTTTCCGAGCCAAGAAGAAGCTTTTCAAGATTTTCTGTAAGAAGAGAACAGCAGGAGCAGGCTTATGAGCCGGAAAATGATATTACTATTATAAAGGTTAGAAAATATGACGATGCTGTTTCAATAGCAGACGTTCTTAAGACAAAAAGACCTGTAATATTCGACGTAATCGAAATGGAAAAGTCTGATGAGGCTGAAAGAGTAGTTGACTTTATGGTTGGTGCTGTTTATGGCGTAAACGGAAGCATCAAGCGTGTATCAGGCGGAATTTTCATTGCAACTCCAAGCGGCATGAAGATTAACAGCGATGAAATCAGAAAGAAAACAAACAACAGCCTTGGATTTGAATTATAATAGGCTTTGGTAGGGATTGTCCACCGCTGGCAATCCCTTCTTTTAGGTATAATTTATGAATGGTGATAATATACTTATCAGCGCAGCAGCTGATTTATATACCCTTTGCCAAAAGAGAGCAAGCGCCGTATTCTCAAGGTTTTATGACGGTGGAGAGCAGGCTTTGCTTCAGGACAATCGCATGATTTCGCCCGAAGCCTTGCTTTTTGGAGGACACAAGGATTGTGAACGAAAAATCATGGGCGTGTTTCCTGAATGGGAGGAGCCTTGTGAACAGTCGTTTCCCATTACATTACTCTGTATTTCCTGCAGCTTCAGGCATGACTTTACACATCGTGATTATCTCGGTAGCCTTATGGGTTTGGGGATAGAGCGTGACCGTATAGGAGATATTGTGGTATGTGATGAGGAAGCATTTGTGTTTTTGCATGAATCGGTGGCAGATTATGTTCTGATGCATCTTAAGAAAATCGGTTCCTGCGGAGTAAAGGTAACCACCGCGCCAATAGACGGGTTCACTATGCCTGCGACTAAGTTTTCACATTTGAACGTGGTTGCGGCATCTTTGAGGCTTGATGCGGTTGTAGGCGCGGCGCTTAACATTTCAAGAGCAAAAGCTCAGGCGTTGATTGAGCATGAAAAGGTCAGTATTAATCACCGCCCCGCCACAGACTTGTCAGGTCGTGTAAGTGAGGGAGATTTATTGTCCGTTCGTGGCTTCGGACGGTTTGTGTTGGATACAGTATCAGGGCAGACACGCAGTGGCAGATTGCACCTGACCATTAAGAAATATTTGTAAGAGGAGCGCTTATTTATGTTAAAACCCACAGATATTCAAAGCAAAGAATTTGAAATCAAAATGCGAGGCTACGACAGAGACCAGGTTGATGATTTTCTCGACGAGATTATACGTGATATTACCGTTCTTTACAGAGATAATGCAGAGCTTACAAGCAGGCTTAAGGCAGCAAATGATGAGCTTTCCCTGCTTCGAAGCAAGGAGGCTGAGGTGGAAAAATCACTTGACCTTGCCCGTTATCAATGCGAGGAAATGAAAAAGAACGCACAGATAGAAGCAAAGGAAATTATTCAGCAGGCAAGAGTGGATGCTGAAAGCGTTCTTCACAATATAGAAAACAACAAGATTAAAATGAAAGCATTATGCACAGAATTTCTTGAAAAAATAAACAACATGTAATTACAAAACGGAGAGGATTGAATTAGTATGTATAAGAAAGTATCTACCAATCTCAATTTTGTTGAGCGCGAAAGGGAAGTGCTGGATTTCTGGAAAAAGAATGACATTTTCAGAAAAACTATTTCTCATCGCCAGGAAGGTGAAACATATACCTTCTATGACGGACCGCCTACTGCAAACGGTAAGCCTCATATAGGTCACGTGCTTACTCGTGTAATAAAGGATATGATTCCCAGATACCGCACCATGAAGGGCTATAAGGTTCTCAGAAAAGCAGGCTGGGATACTCACGGACTTCCCGTAGAGCTTGAAGTTGAGAAGCTTCTCGGTCTTGACGGCAAGGAACAGATAGAGCAGTACGGACTTGAACCGTTTATTGAAAAGTGTAAGGAAAGTGTATGGAAATATAAGGGAATGTGGGAGGATTTCTCTGGCGTTGTTGGCTTCTGGGCAGACATGGACGATCCTTATGTAACATACCATAATGAATTTATAGAATCAGAATGGTGGGCGCTTAAGCAGATTTGGGAAAAAGGACTTCTCTACAAAGGCTATAAGGTAGTACCTTACTGCCCACGCTGCGGAACACCTCTTTCATCACACGAGGTTGCTCAGGGCTACAAAGACGTAAAAGAGCGCTCAGCAGTAGTTCGCTTCAAGGTAAAGGATGAAGATGCATATATTCTTGCATGGACAACTACACCCTGGACCTTACCGTCAAACGTTGCACTTTGTGTTAACCCCACAGAATCATATGCAAAGGTTAAAGCTGCTGACGGCAATGTTTATTACATGGCAGAAGCACTTTTGGATACTATTCTCGGCAAGCTTGCAACAGAGGACAAGCCTGCATATGAAATATTGGAAACATACGTAGGAAAAGACCTTGAATTCAAGGAATACGAGCCTCTTTATGATTTTGTAAAGCCTATCTGCGAAAAGCAGCATAAGAGAGCACATATAGTAGTATGTGATGAGTACGTAACACTTACAGACGGTACAGGCGTTGTTCATCAGGCTCCTGCATTTGGTGAAGACGATGCTAAGGTTGGAAGAAAGTACGACCTTGCCTTTGTTCAGCTTGTTACAGAAAAGGGCGAAATGTCAGCAGAAACACCTTGGGCAGGTACATTTGTTAAGAAGGCGGACATGCCTATTCTTGAAGACCTTGAAAAAAGAGGGCTTCTTTATGACGCGCCTAAGTTTGAGCACAGCTATCCTCATTGCTGGAGATGCGATACTCCTCTTATCTACTATGCACGTGAGTCATGGTTCGTAAAGATGACAGCTGTTAAGGACAACCTTATTAAGAATAACAATACTATTAATTGGATGCCTAAGACAATCGGTGAAGGCCGTTTCGGCGCATGGCTTGAAAACGTTCAGGATTGGGGTATCAGCCGTAATCGTTATTGGGGAACACCTCTTAATATCTGGGAATGTGAATGTGGACACAGACATGCCATAGGCTCTATCGAGGAGCTTAAATCTATGTCAGATAACTGTCCTGATGATATTGAGCTTCACCGCCCGTTCATTGACGGAGTTACTATCAAGTGTCCTGAATGTGGCAAGGAAATGCATAGAGTACCTGAGGTTATTGACTGCTGGTTCGATTCAGGTGCAATGCCTTTCGCACAGTGGCACTATCCGTTTGAAAACAAGGAAATATTTGAAGAAAACTTCCCTGCAGACTTCATAAGTGAAGCAGTTGACCAGACAAGAGGCTGGTTCTATTCATTGCTTGCAATCTCAACTTTAATATTTGACAAAGCACCGTATAAGAACGTTATAGTTCTCGGTCACGTTCAGGACGAAAACGGTCAGAAAATGTCAAAGTCAAAGGGTAATGCAGTAGATCCTATGGAAGCGCTTACAGAGTTCGGTGCAGATGCAATAAGATGGTACTTCTACTCCAACTCAGCACCCTGGCTTCCCAACAGATTCCACAAGGATGCAGTTATTGAAGGACAGCGTAAGTTTATGGGAACACTCTGGAACACTTATGCATTCTATGTTCTTTATGCAAATATTGACAATTTCGATCCTACAAAATATACTCTTGACAAGGAAACCCTTGCTCCTATGGATAAGTGGCTCCTTTCAAGACTCAATACAGTAGTTAAGACAGTAGATGAAAATCTTGCAAACTACAAGATAACAGAAACTACAAGAGTCCTTGATAACTTTGTTGACGAGCTTTCAAATTGGTACGTAAGACGTTCAAGAACTCGTTTCTGGCTTAAGGATATGCCCCAGAGCAAGATAAATGCGTATATGACTCTTTATACAGCGCTCGTTACTCTTGCAAAGATTTCAGCGCCTATGATTCCGTTCATGGCAGAGGATATATACCGAAATCTTGTATGCTCGGTAGATAGCGAAGCTCCCGAAAGTGTTCATCTTTGCAATTTCCCCGAATATGATGAGAGCTTTATAGATTCAGAGCTTGAAAGCAAAATGGATAAGGTGCTAAGCATAGTTGTTCTGGGAAGAAGCGCAAGAAACAGCGCAAACATCAAGAACCGTCAGCCCATAGGCAAAATGTATGCAAAGGCAGAAGCTCTTGATGAGATGTATGCAGAGATTATAAAAGACGAGCTGAATGTTAAGGCGATAGAGTTTACTGACAACGTAAGTGACTTTACTTCTTACAGCTTTAAGCCGCAGCTTAGAACTCTCGGCAGACGCTTTGGCAAGAACATTGGTGCTGTAAAGGATATTCTTGCAGCGCTTGACGGCAATGCTGCAATGGAAGAGCTTTCATCAAAGGGCACTTTAACTATTACAGTTGACGGCGCTCAGGAAGCACTTACAGAGGAAGATTTGCTTATAGAATCTGCTCAGAAGGAAGGCTTTGAAGCAGTATCAGAAAATGGCATGACAGTTGTAATTGATACAAATCTCACACCTGAGCTTATTAAAGAAGGACTTCTCCGTGAAATTGTAAGTAAGGTACAGACCATGAGAAAAGAAGCAGGCTTCGAGGTTATGGACCATATCCGTCTTGCAATCAGCGGCAATGAAATGCTTGCATCAGTAATAAACGAAAATGCAGAGCTTGTAAAGGAAGAAGTTCTTGCAGACGAAATAAAGCAAGGCGAACTCTCTTATAAAAAGGAATGGAACATAAACGGTGAAAACGTTGTTCTGTCAGTAGAGAAAATTTGAGTAAATTAAAAAAACAAGCTTCCGTATGGAAGCTTGTTTTTATGTTTTTTTGGCGACCCGGATGGGGCTCGAACCCACGACCTCTAGCGTGACAGGCTAGCGTTCTAACCAACTGAACTACCGGGCCGGATATTCAGCTGTTCATATAATATCATAAAATTTTACGTTTGTCAATGGTTAGAAATATTTTTTATTTGCTGACTTTATATATTGCCTCAGTTCCAACAGCGCATACCTTATTAAGTTGTGCTACTGTTTCATCTTTAATGGAGTACTGATTTTTTTCATTCTTACCTATATAAATATAATCAATATCATGCTTTTTGCAAAAGTCCGAAAGCTCCTCATACGTTCCGCCGTATGCTTTGGTTATCTCCTCCGTACGCTTGTAGTATTCATTGCCCATGCCGTGAAAATATACATATAGGGAAGAACCTACATATATGTTATTGCCTGCAAGAGTCACTACGGGATTCAGGTGATTGTCACTTGTGAGGAAAAGTGCATCAGAGGGAATATTACTTTTTATATACTCCCCAATCTCTATCTGATTTTTCGTAAAGGTTTCATAATCGCCGCCGCTTTTGTACTCTCTTATAATTGTAAGAACTCCGGATACTGTTCCGAAAGCAATGACCATTATTGCAAGATACCCTCTGCCTTTCGCGCCTTGAAGCATATCCCATATATTCAACAGCCAGCCGCTTACTCCTATGGTCAGTATCATATACGCTATAAATATCAGCTTGTTGTTGTCATATTCATTTGGTTGAAATACTATAAGCTCCGCAATAAGCATTATAACCCCTGCTGCTGCAAGGAGCTTTTTATTGTCCTTTGATGCATACATTGCTGCAGGTACAGCAAAAAGTGCAATAATTCCCCAATTCTTTATATAGAACCATAAATACGGATCCGATTTGTTCACCCAATTAAAGCTCCATCGTAAGAATGACTGATTATTTGCAGTCTGCCTGAATGTCCAGAAGAAAAGCTGAGGTGCAGCTAAAACAAATACAACAGCACCGTATAAAACCCAATTTATAAAATAGTCTTTTTTGTTTTTTAAATTCAAAAAGAACAAGCATGCGCTGATTATTCCAAGTGCAAGGAATGAGTGGGTGTGAATCATGGGCATACATCCGGCGGTTACAGCGAGTATAATAAAATTCTTCTTGCTGTTATTTTTAATTGCTTCAAGAAGCATCCATAAAGCAGGAAAGAACACGCACCAGCCAGCCATTGTTGTTCTCTGGGGTATAATCATATCGCAAATGGGGTTTACCCATCTCAGATTGTGGTCTGTAAGATTTGTTGGTGTGCGGTAATAATCATTAAAAATGCTTGTAAAAGCCTGCGGATTGGCTTTTGCGCCGTCAAGAAAATATCCAAAACCAAAACCACTGCCCAAAAAGAATAAAACAGATGCTAAAACAGCAGCGGATTTTCTTCCGGAAATTCTGTATGCAATTATGAAAAAGCCCATAACAAGAAGACCGCATATAACAAAGCTTGGTATAAGAACTGCTAAACGAAGGGACGTGCCGAACAGATATAAGCTTGATGACAGCATATCTGCAAAAAACGGGTAATTGAGCATATGTCCGTCAAGAAATGCATATGCGGGAGGAAAAGCTTTCTGCCTTGCAATGCTTGTTATAAATCCAAGATGCATCTGCAAATCCCCATATGTGCTTTGACCGCTGGCTACGCCGCCCGACTGTGTAGGCGTAAGTATATGGTTTGTAAGAAGTGCGCCAACAAGGATCGTTAATGGCAGAATAAGAAACAAAAATACATTTCTGTCAATTCCGCTTTTTGTACCCGAAATGTTTTTAAATATTGAAAACTTATGTTTTCTTATTATAGTAATAGCAGGAACAATACATATACCCAATAACACCATATGGCTCATATGTGTGAAGTCAAAAAGAACTGAGGTCAGAGCAGCACCTGCCATAAGCAAAACATTACCGAAAACACCGCCCATCCAGACGCGAAACCATATATCGTATTTATGATAAATAAAACAAGCGTAAACGTATCCAATCAAAAGAAATATAAAATATATAAATATCCCTGCCATAAAAATCCCTCCGGTATAAACTGTGTATATGGAAATTATAACCCAATTCATAATTCGAGTCAAGTGTGTGATTACTTATTACAATAGAAGAAAATAAAATTATTTGGTATATTTTTCAGAATATAGGCAAAAATAACCTTAACACGTGTTCATAAAAGTCGCAAACAGCCATAAAATTTGTAATTGTTGAACTATTTGCATAACAGATTTTGCAAAAATAGAGATTATGGTTGTACAAAACATTCAAACCTTAAAAAATAAAGAAAAAAATGTTGACAGTGCAGGGAACATGTGATATACTAAACAAGCTGTCACACTGAATGTGACAAAAACATGACGAAATAATGTACTTTCAGATTTTTTGAA
>JBGVIT010000076.1:0-23308 GCA_045128915.1 Clostridia bacterium | reverse complement strand
AGCCTAATTACATACAACTGAATACCTTTCGGGCGAAAAAATTCACTCCTTTTCGCCCTTTTGGTGCTTCTCTTATTACCTCAAAATTTTTCTCAATTATTTTCGTAAAATCTATTGACTTTTCTTAGCAGGTTTGTTTACACCGACGCAAAATTTGAGCCGTGAGGAGCATCAAAAAAGCTGTTGCGGACAATATGAAAGAGCGAAAATGGAAGAGCATCAAAAAAGCATCAAGAATTTGCAGACACAATCACGACACACGGTTTTGCGAGAAAAAGGCGTTGAAATGGGCGAAAAAGCGAGTAAAATCAAGACTTCGCAGATTTTTAGAGCCACTCCAAAACCGTGGGTCGCGGGTTCGAATCCTCCTGCCCCTGCCAAAACAAAAAGCCTTTGAATTGCTTGTTAAATCAAGTGTTTCAAAGGTTTTTTCTTTGTTTGTCAGCTTTGATTTCATTTCTGTTTAGTTCCGTTTAATTATGTCTTTTGTAATCTATTTGGACGTCATTTGGGCGGCACGGAGTAAAAATTGCTCAAGAATGGTCGTCAAAACCCGTCGTCGCCGTCGGCGGTGGGAGCTAAAAGTTAGTACATGCGACTAAGTTCCCGAAAATCCACGTCAAGCTCCCATCAAATCCCCACCTCAATTCTCGTTGGAATTTCCAAGAGGTATGAGACAAAAAAGCAAAAATTCCCGAATCCCCGTTTTTTCATTAACAATTTCTAAATGTTTCCTTTCTTGCCGTTCAAACTAATCTGTCTTTCAGTATTTATGATTGTTGGTCAGGCTTGCCTTACGCCTTGTGTTGTAAGGCTTTTTTGTTATCCATTATCTTTCTGTGACGGCAGAATGACGGCAGACAAAAAGAAAAGCACCGTTTTTCAGACGGCGCAGATAGTATGATTTTCAGAAAGTTAATCGTATATGTAGAAAGTAAAGTTTGTCATCAAATCGTGGTTAATATGCCTTAACCGAAAATAGCATCCATCTTGTCGCCAGCCGCTTTGTTCATCTCTGGGAGACAGTGAGAATATGTGTTCAGGGTTACCTGTATATCTGAATGTCCCAAGCGAGTTTGCACTGTTTTAGGGTCTATGCCAGCGGCTATCATTGTGGTAGCACAAGTATGCCTTAGGTCATGGAAACGTATCTTGGGAAGATTGTTAGCATCTCTAAAGCGTTCCCACTTCTGTGCTATGGAATCTGGAACGAAGGGGTCGCCATTGGGCTTATGTATCACATAGCCAGTAGCGTTGAAGCCTGCTTCCTTAGCTTTAGCAAGATACTTTTCGTATTCATCATTGAATATCTGTAAGGCTTCATTACCAAGATATAAGTCACGAATACCTGCCTCACTTTTAGGGGCTTTGGTTATAACTTCTTTATCCGCCTTAACCCTACTTCGTGTTATGTGAACAATGCCGTTTTCAAGGTCAATGTCACTCCACTTAAGCTCTGCTATTTCACCTTTACGAAGTCCAAGATAGGCTTCTATTACCGCTATGAGGTACATATCTGTGCCTTCTGCGGCTGTAAGCATTTGCTTGGTCTGTTCTGGGGTGTATACTTGAGCCTTGTACTGCTTTATAGGTGGCAGAACAACGTCTTGACACGGATTTTCCGTTATCATCTTCTGTTTTCTTGCCACCTCTAAGGCTGACTTTAAGTTGAGGAAGATGTTCTTAACTGTTTGTCCAGTCAAGTCCTCATCATTTGAGAGCCAGTTCACCCAAGCTTGAATGTCGTTCACCTTAAGATTTTTTAAGGGGATATTACCCAAGGGGTCAACTATGCGATGCTCTATCTGCTGTTTGTATCCAGCTCTTGTTGTAGGGGATAAATGGGCGGTGTATAGCTTATGCCAGTCATTCATCCAGTCAGCAAGTTTAAGGGCAGAAGGCTTTGTGAGTGCTTCACCATTTTCAAGCTGGTAGCGCATTTTGTTCATTGTTACCTCTGCTTCTTTTTTAGTTCCGTTGACCGTTTTGTACATACGCTGACGTTTGCCAGTGATGGGGTCTTTGTCAGTTTCAAGGATTATTTGGTAGGATGCCTTGCCATCCTTTGTTGTTCTCTTACGAATGTGTCCTGTAACCATTTTAGTTACCTCCTTAGTTTTTATTATTTTTAGAATATATATTTTACATCCGCCAGTCTGCGCTTTGATACTGTAGCCTTTTTGATACTTAGGCGGAGTGTAAACTCAAACGATTTTTTTGCCCTTAGCGGCAATGAAAGCGTTAAACTTATCTTCGGATATGCGGTATTGGTTGCCTATCTTAAGGTAATCAATGCCGCTGTATTTAATGAAATCAAGTGCCTTGTGGTAGGAAATTTTTAGAATTTCTGCCACATCATGCGCAGTCAACATCACAGGTGATGATTGGGTCATGATTTTCTTCCTCACTTTCATCATCATTTGCCAACAAGGATAAATTTATTGGCTTAACAATATGGGGTTCCCAAACTTGTAAAACATATAAGTCTTCCTTGGTGCCAGCCTCGTTTATGATTCTTGAACGGGTATTGCGTCCTTTCTCACAGTTCATTACTCCAGCCGCCTTCCATGTTTTTATGCAAGTTCTTAGGTTTTGATGCCCATGCTTTTCTAAAAGCTCCTCAAGTTTCTGTCGCTTGATTGCATATTCTACTACAAGCTTCCTATTGCCATGTATTGTATTTGGATATGATACCGCTCCCCAAAGCTGGTGAGGAATGTTTTGAAGTCTCTTGTCATAAAAGGAAGACACGTTGACTCCACATTCGCCGATGATATCCTCATAACTCTTATCAACAGTACCGTTACTCTGTTTAGCATTGCGCCAGCACTTATAGCAAAATTCAACAATCGCTCCGATGTTGAATTCCAAGCCAAGAGCTTTCTTTGCTAATTTAGCCGTTGTAACAAAAAACGCAGGGAATTTTTGTATAAAGCGTTCATCTATATCTGGGGGAGCATTATCAAGAAGGTCTTTCAGTGTTTCAATGTAGAGTTGCTTTACCATATTTGCCCCACCGTTGCCAATTATATAATTGGCGAGTACAGGGGCGGCATATCCATTGTTCTTGCGTGAGCCGTCCTTGATTCTGCGAGAGTGTGCGGCATTCTCTGTCATTGCTTCTTCTATTTCCATGACCCTTACCCTGATTCCATTGAATTTGCTTTTGCATTTTTTGAGTAGTGACATCTCTCCGCAACTCAAAAACGTTGTATCATAGCCCTCTGTAACCGAGTTCTGCAAATTGCTCTTAAGACGTTTTATATCCGAACCCTCACTGAGATTGAATATCACAGAGGTTAGGTCTTTTCCAGTATATTTGCCTAACTCGTTCAAGACAATTACAACGCCTCTATTACCAGCGCAAGAGGTTACGGTTGCCTTTTCTGTTGCTCCCCAGCTTTGATAGACGCTGATTGACTCGTAAGACTCACCGTTATTATACTGCGTTTTTTTGCCATCGAACGGCTCACCCGAAACAGATGCGGCAAGGTATAGCACCGTGGTTTTGCCTTTACCAGAATCGAAATTTAGATGCACGATGGGATTTTCTCCTGTGGTTTGTGAACTTATGAGTCCAACTACAGGAGCTGACAAAGCAACAAGAAGAACTGTTTCAAGCTGAACACGACCCAGAACCTCATTTTTCACAAGGTCACACCAGCCTGCCAACGAACCCATCGGATTCAGTTGATAGTCACCTGCATATTTAGCCTCTAAAGTTCCAGAGAGCTTGATGCTTCTGTAGTGTGGGAGCATTTGATTGCCAACAGGCAGATATATCCAGCCAACATTATGGAATATCTTTTGGCTTTGCATTAGGTCATACTCTTGCTCACGTAAGCTGTCGATATAATAGTTAGCATTTTTTGCGGTTATATCTGCGCCTTTAGATGCCAGTACGGAAACCAATGCTTTATTATCGCAGATTTCCTTTCTCTCAACAGTAACAGATTTAATGCTTCCCAAGTAGTTAAAATGAAGCTTCCAACTTACCTGTCCTGTTTCGATGCTTTCCTCAATAGAATCAATGAAGACTGCCTTGCCTAAACATTTTGAACTTTTTTTACCTGTACTACTGCTGCGTGAAACCTTAAATAGAAAACCGTTTTTTATCTCGATATCATCAAACATTGTGATATCCTCCTTATTATTGAAATTTTACACTTGCCTTGTCTTGGAAGCAACCCTGTCTATTAGACATTCCGTGACATTGCTTGTGTAGGCTAATTATATCACTTAAAAGCGAAATTGTATATTGACAAAACATCTGATGTTTTTTAGGGGAATTTTTGTTTTGGCAAGGCAAGCCATAAGGCAACATCGATTCAGCAAGGAAAGGGTCGGCAAAGCCTTTGTGCAATTTGACGAATGAAATTCGAAAAATTTCGTCAACAAAATAATAGAAAGTAAACAAGCGGCAGCGACATGCCGCTTGTTTACTTTTAACACCACAAAAATGCAAACAAATAATTATTAAGCCACAAGGAGGTGAGTATATGCCAGCAAGAAGGAAGTGTAGGCTTGCTGTTACGGATTACAAGGACATTGACCTACGAAAGTTTGAGGATATTATAGTAAGAACAGTCAACGAAACAGTCAAGGGGAAGAACCCAAAGGTTTTCAAGGATTATTTTTCCACCGATTTGCTCACTCAAAGTGAAGCGGTGACCCTTGGGAGAGCATTAGCCAAGATAGATGTTTTAAAGCTGTACGGAAAGTCTGTAACGATATTTAGGTTATTTGAAGGCAAGACATATGAGAGTGAGGAATCAGCAACTCCTGTCATGAAAAGCTAAGTTCCAAAAGGAGGTAGAATAAGATAGAACTACAAAGAAAGTATATCAGCATCGACGATATTCAAAAGGAATATCTTCCTATTAGCAAGAAGAAGCTACGCTCGTTTGTCAAAGAATATATGGCTGTTAAGTTTATAGGTGGGCGTATGTATGTTGAAAGAGAACGATTGGAGAAATTGTTATCTAATGGGGATATCTGCAACTTATAGATATATATCATAATTAAGAACCGATAACGTCTGTATGATGTTATCGGTATCTTTATTTTGGAGGTTATTATGATTTACATTGTAGGAAATGCCAAGCAAGCCATCAAAGCAAGGACTATTTTGCCAAAGGTAGTAGCAGATGAACTTATTAGAACATCAGAAGCATTGGATAGTGTTTATGGCGAAGAACGTAACTGTTTAGAGGTTGGTGGATATTCTGTGATTATAGATGATAGGGGCGATTTGCTAATGCTATCATCTATAGTTGACTACAACAGCCATCCTGCCGATGAGACAAAGAAAGTTGGGGGTCACATTATTGCCGTGTATATCTTCAATAATGATTACTCTATTGCGCTTTTTGTCCCAACGGCTATTGCACCTGACAGTATTCTGAACGATTTAGTTGAGGAGGACTAACATAATGAAAACAATTAAAACAACACTTACCACCACGGCAATATATTCAGATGACAAAGCCAAGCGTTATCTTTTACGTAAGGTATGGGATGATACCAAGCCTAAGCTTGCTATTGTTATGATTTCGCCAAGTGAGGCATCAGGAATTGAGCTTGACAATACAACTATGCTCGTACTGAACAATGCTTCAAGGCTGGGGTATGGTAGTGTGAGTATTGTTAACCTGTTTGCTACCCTTGGAGATTTGAGTATTGGTTATGCAGAGGACAAGGATAAAGAAAATCTTAAACACATCAATGAGGTTGCTAACGAGGCTGACGTGATTGTCTATGCTTCGGGAGTAGGTAGAGCAACAAATAAATCCTTTATCAAACGCCAAAACCAAGTCCTTGAAGTGCTAAAGCCATCTGAGGGGAAGTTGAAGTGTTTATCAAACAAGGAAGGGAAGGCTCGTTTTCAGCACCCATTGTCACCAGCCGTTAGAACGTGGTATCTATCTCCAATGAAAATTGATGAATTACATAAAGCGAATGAGCCGATGACATATCAAACGAAGAAAAAGCAAAGCAAGCAATAGGCAAGCAAAAAAATATCTCCTCACCTTTTGGTGGGGAGATATTAAGGTGCGGAACACAGAAAAGTATGTGTGTTCCTTGTATTATCTAACGGACATTATTCTAACGTCTGATACATATGGATATCTGCTTTTAACTTGTGAAATTGCTCCAGAATCAGATGATGCCATAACAGTTGTACTTGTTCTTGTCCACGATTTTCCGTCTCTTGAATATCTAAACGAAATTGAATATCTTTTCATTGTACAATTCTCCTTTTGGTGATAATAAAATATATTGAAATCTATGTTCAACAATCCTTTCCGGATTGACGAATCATATCAGCTTCTTCTTTTAAGGCATAGTATTTATCCATGTATGTATTATACTTTTCATCATTACCTGCTTTTTGAGCGGCTTCAGCCATATTACGACATTGACGAGCAGCATTCATCTTTGAATTATACTCTCTGTCTAATGATTTTTCTTGCTGATTTTCATAATATTTATCGTCTTTTTCGTCATCGGATGTCCACATATCCTTTATCTTATTAAAGCTGGCATCTTGGGCTCTTCCTACCAAGTTTTCCAATTCTGGATTGTCGGTCGCATTAGCAACTTGACGAACTATGGCGGATGCAGTTCCAGTTACAACAAGTGCCGCCGAACCAACTAATTTAAGTGCTCCTTTTAGTAATCCCATTTTTATTCTCCTTGTGATTAAATTTTGCGGCTAATGAGCCAACGATGGGGTAATGGTTTCCCATCTTTCATATTACTTCTGCGTGGACAATATCCAGGCAAAGGTCTTCCTTGGTCGGGACGACACAGCCGAGTTGTTCCACAATAACTACACATATATACTGTGCATTTTTCACGCTTAATAGACGGCATATCAGCTCCCTTTCTTTTATTTTAGGATAACTTGATTAGTCTTCCAAGCTGTCTTTTATCATTCTTCTAACAGTCTTTTCAGAATATCCGTATTTTTTTGCCAATTCTCGAATGTTAGAGCCATCGTATTCTTTTATGATACTTGTCTGTATTCGTTTGGCATTGAATAGATGTATAGGGAACGTGATTTGCTGTCCTTTGTACATCTGATAGATAGCGATAGCCGCATCAAGTCCTATTATTGAACAGATTTCTTTATATACCTCGTTGAAGAGTTCGGCTTCACTTTTATCCATTCTATCACTTCCTTTCCTATTCTGTATCATTTTAGCACATTCCGACAAACCTCGCAAATCCCTCTGTCCTTGCACCTGTCCCTGCCAAAAACAAAAAAGACCACCATTCTTCTTTACCAGAAGAATGATGTGTCTTGCGGATTTTTTGTGAGTTTTTTGCTTTTTTATTCTTTTGCCAAAAACAACTGGGAATTTGGGAATTTTGTTAACGTGCAGTTGCTTTGTTGTTTCTTGTCTTGCCAGTTGAATTACGTCCAAATCCCATTTGGACACCCGTTTGAATTTGGATTTCCCGATTTTAGGGTGGGATTGGGGAAGAATTGCTGGAAATGACAACACAAGCAATGCTTGTTTGACGACTTTTTTTCAGCCGCCGTCGTCAGTTGGTCGGCGCGAAAAGCCCCTAATGTCCGTCATTCCTTGATTTGCGTAGGCTTTTGAGTGGCAGATTGGATTTCTCCAAAACCGTGGGTCGCGGGTTCGAATCCTCCTGCCCCTGCCAAAAAATCCGTACACACAAGTGTGCGGATTTTTTACTTTTTCACTATTCACTTTTAACTTTTCACTAAAACCCCTGTTTGGCTTGGATTTTTGGGAGGTAAGAGGTAATAGTGAAGAGTGAAAAGGTGAGATTTCACAGACAGAAAAGCATCACTTTCCCATCCGTTCCAATAATTCCGTCTGGTACAGCATCAAAAAAGCATCACCGAGCTTCGGAAAAAACACCGCAGCGCCAAAAAATCATCAAAAAATCGCGACCGCAGGTTCACTTTTCCTGCGGTCGCGATATCTTTGTTGTCTTAATTTTTAGTATATAAAGTGAATTGTGTAATGCTAAAACATTGACGCTTATCTTTGATTTTAGCTGTCGAGTTAATAATTACGGTAAGGCTTGGCGGTCAGATAATCGTGAACCAATTGTTGTATACCTGCCATATCGATTTCCGATTCAAATACACTTCTGAAGTTTGATGCCCATGATGCGGTGTAGTTATCACTTTCGTATGCTTCCATATCAAATTGCTCGTGAACTGTTGGGTCAAAGCAGAATTTATAAGGCTGACCAATTGGTGATTCTCCTGTAATGGCACAGTATGCTGTAAGTGCCGTAATATAACCGACAAGTGTATTAGGATGGGCTTCATCCTTTATGATAAACGTATTTATATTGAATTCTTGGGTGGCGTTAGGAACAGCAGTATTCCCGTGTATGACATCATAAACTATGCTACCCCAATCGGCAATTATAACGCCTTGATCCTCCAATGTTTTATAGTTGGTGTAAATACCGGGAAGTTCATCACCGCTTGTTAAACCGCTGCGAACCAGTAAATTACCAAGACAAACAATCTTCACCGCAGGGTTAGCTGCTTTAAAGTAATTAGTGTAAAATTCCATATGAGCCAAAAAGTTTTCCTCAGAGGTCTTTCCTTTGCCGCATGAAATAAAAACATAGTCAAATACGGAGTCCGTAAGGTCATTTATATGAACTCTGCCCTTACAGTTTGCCACTGTGCACGGCTCATCAACTAAATCGTAAAGTCTGTGTCCTCCGAACGTCCAATTGGTAACAGAAACGTCAAACCCGTTTTCTTTGCAAAGCTGATAGAAATATCCGTGATCGTTGGATCTTGCTTCCTGACTTGTAACTGATTTGGAGTTTTGGTAGAATACCGTTAAACCGTGGTAAACCTGTGAATTTCCTATAATAAGAATTTTTTTGCCGTTAAGGTCTATTTCTCCGTCATCCGCTTCATATGAGTGATGATTAGTATTAGGGTCATAAGAAATCATAATTTTTCTTTCCTTTCCGTAAATTTTTTCTTGCCCTATGGTAGCATAGGGTTCGATTGTAAGATAGATATTCGAATATTGGGAAAGCTTTTTGCAATCAATATCATTTATTGTGATTGCCGATAAATATCTAAATCCTAAGCTTTCTGCTGTCAAGTCCTTGTCATTTGCGACTACAGATGAGAAAACAGTTGTGCTGTCAAGCATGGTTGTTTTTTGTAAAACCTCATCTGAATACAGTGAAATCTTAAAGCCTGCATTTGTGTAATACAACATATCTACACCGGCAAGTATTCTTAATTTCGTATCGTCAACTGCGTGTGTTTGGAAACCAAGAAATTTGGGAGCTATATGACTGACAGAATATGAGGACGAAAGCGTTACACCGTCCGCAAGCTCTATGTTTACCACATATGCGTCGATGTCAATAAACTTTTGATCTGCAATCTGAAACTCCAATGTTTGATTTCCGTCTAAAGCAACAGCGGTATTTTGGTTGAAATAATATCGTGCACGTCCTGTTGTATCATCGTATATAACGGTTAATTTTGAATCATCGCTCAAAATTAAAGCTTCTCCCGCACGAGTGCACAAAGGAATGTATGCGTTGTCTGTGGTTTTGACGCATAACTCGCCATTGTCATTTGCGAATAGCAACGAAACAGAGGAGAACGTTTTTTCATTCATACATGAGATAAAGGCGACAGAAACGTATTCGTCTTTATTTGCCTTAATCGGTGCTCCGTCAAGCTCAAAAACCGTAATCCCGCTATCGCAAAAGTCGGCAAACGCAGAAAATTCAACGGAGTATTTATCCGCATAGTCTTTTGCGGTAGATGTAGAAAATCCATATATTGTTGCTGTACTTGGTATAGATTCTCCATACTCGGCGGTATTGTCGGGGATTACCGTAGTAGGGGATAAAAATGAAATTTTTTCAAGTGCGGTACATTCTTTAAATGCGCCAGTCTCGATGCCTACGTAGGTTACAGAATTAGGGAGTATAACCTCGGTAATTGACGTGCAACCAAGGAACGCCCTGTTACCTATTTTCTTTACGCCATCCTCAATCGTAAGGTCTACAAGAGAAGAACAATTTTGGAAAGCTCCTGTACCTATAAACGTAATTTTTGACGGAATGGTAAGAGATGTAAGCTTTTTACACTCAATAAACGCAAATTCACCTATTGAGGTGAGATTTTTGCTTAAGGTAAGAGAAGTAAGTTTTGTGCTTCCTCTGAATGCATAGCCTTTTATCTCGACAACCGAGTCCGCAATTGTAATGCTTTCGCACGATGTGTTAGCAAATGCGCGGTTACCAATAACCGTTATACCGTCGTTGACAACTATGCTCTTTATAAGCGAACGGTACTCATATATCGGTGCCTCCTCATAGCTACCGTAGTTTGCGACAGCCCCACTACCGTCAATAACAAGCACACCTGTAACAGTATCAAGCTCCCATGTAACTGCAGTACCGTCTCCGTCGCCTCCGCAATATCCGTATTTAATTGTTTCGGGTTTTAAGGTAACATAAGCTCTGTTATAATTCCTTGCATAGGATTCTGCCGTTGAATCTGCAAAACAGTGTATTTCTGTGGTTTCGGGGAGTGTGGTTGCGCTATCGTATACCGTAGTATCTCCCGAAAGGAATGTCACATTTGTAAGGGCACTACAATTTTGAAACGCACTGTCTCCTATGCCTGTAAGCGACTTGGGAAAAGTTACCTCCGTAAGACTTGTACAGCTTAAAAAGGCTTTTTTACCTATTTCTTCAACGCCCTCTTCAATAGTAAGGGACGAAAGCTTGGAGCAACTCTGAAATGAATACGCCCCGATAGTGCCCACCTTGGCGGGAATGGTGATTGAAGTAAGGTTTTTGCACTCAATAAATGCGTATTTGCCTATAGACGTAATATTTGGGCTGAGTGTAATAGACGTAAGCTTTGTATTTCCTCTGAATGCATAGCCCTTTATTTCGACAACCGAATCAGCCATAGTAATGCTTTCAACACCCAAATTTGCAAAGGAACGCTCGCCTATAACAGTTATGCCGTCCTTTATTTCTATACTTTTTATCAAATCCTTGTATTGATACAGCGGAGTGGGATTAGAGCTTGTATAATTTGCGGTGGCACCGTTTCCCTCAACAGTGAGATTGCCTGTCGAAGTATCAAGCGACCAGGACACCGTGGTTCCGTCTCCGTCTGCCCCCATATATCCCGAATATACTCCGTCTTCCGCATACATCGAGATTGTCAAAAACAACATCAGCATAACGGCTAAAACAAAAATTTTTAATTTTTTCAAAATAAATCCTCCCAATTCGTTTATTTTTATATTGATTTTAGCACATTTTTGTGATATAATCAAATATAAATGTTTTTATAAAAAACATAAATGTTAAATTATGGAGGAAGTATGGATCTATCGCAACAGTACGTATACAGAGTATATCTTGAAAAAAGCTTTACTTTAGCGGCTAACGCATTGTTTGTTTCGCAGCCCGCGCTAAGCGCTATGGTATCCAAGCTTGAAAAGAAGATCGGATTTCGAATATTTGATCGAAGCAATCATGATCTTACTTTAACACCGAGTGGGCGAATTTATATCGAATATTTGGAAAACGTAATGCGCGAAGAGAATTTGATGAGAGAAAAGATCTGGAAGATCTCAAATACCAACGCCACGTCTCTTACAGTCAGCGGAGGATGCCAGACCGCGTACTTCCTTCTTCCCGCTGTGTGTTCGGAGTTTTCTCGTCTTAATCCAAATATTTCAATTACCGTTAATGTTGGAAATAATAGTAGTATGCGTGATCTTACCGAAGCCCTTAAAAGTGATCGTATCGATATACTTCTTACATACGGACCGCGTGAAAATGGCTGTGCCTATTTACCAATTTGTCGAGACCGTCTTTTAATTGCGGTGCATAAAAAGCTTTGTTCCCCAAAGGCACTTCCTATGTCGGTTACGCGTGAAGAAATTTTGTCAAATATATATCCGAAAAGAAAGGAATTGGAAGATCTTTCGCTTCTTGTGGGAATGCCTTTTTTACAGCGCGAAGGTACGACTACTACGGATTTCATTTTTTCAAAGCTCTTTCAAAGCCCGTCATCCATATCCCCTATACGGGTAAGCAACGCCAAAAATTTGGCAATGCACTATAACTTTTTACGTGAAGGTATGTTTGCCACCTTGGTTTTTGACTCCCACCTTCCACAGTGCTTTTTTGATGATCCGAATCTCGTTTACTTTATTCCCAAAAGCCAATCGGCATATCGAACCCTTTATTGCGCAGTTAAGGATGCTAAAAAGGATGATCCCATTCTCAAAAATTTCATTTCAATAGCAAAGGGAATATCGCATATCTGTGGCTTAAAGAATGAGAATTTTATATGCGATTGATGATATTTTACCAATTAAGCAATGAAAGAGTATCGCAAATAAATTGACCGCAGGTTAGTTTCCTGCGGTCGCTTTTCTTTTTGCCTTCAAAATCTTGCAAGCCGGTGTGCTGTCGGCTCTGCCGTCAGCTGTGAGTCGGGGCGGGCGGTTTACCGACCCAGACCCTTTCACCTGCTTGTAAATCGAAGCAGATTTTCAACTCGTTTTTTTGCGATTTATCCGCTTGTTTATAGCCCTTTTGAAATTTAATCTTACCTCGGCTTCACGGATTTTCTTTTGGAAATGCGCTTCCTCAATTGGTTTGAGCGGTTTTAACGTATATCGTAAGCTGCCGTTGTGAGACCGCCCGTCACGGGTTTTTACGGTTGTATGTTCGGTGAATATAAGACTTTTCTTTTCAAGACTTGACACGTATTTTTTTACTGTGTTTGCGCTCATTTTAACCGCTCGACCGATGGTGGAATAACTGGGATGACATTGATAAGTTTTCCTGTCCTCGCAGTACAAAAGGAATGCGTAAACCGCAATTTCCCCTGCGTTAAGATTGAGACGAAATACTGCGTTAGGCATAGGAAAATAATCACCGAGCATCTCTCTTTTTTGATTGCGTTCGTTCAATAAAATCCCTCCTTGGTTTAATATAAAACTGCAAAAGTGCCCCGAGAAAAATCTCGGCGCTCTTGTTTGAATCACTCTTTCTAAATTGTGCTTTACCCCTCACCATGTATAAAGTAAAAATTTTATACAAGTGAACACCCTGTGGAGAAAAATTTTAAAAAAATCTTTTTCATATAGTTCTTTTTCAAATCTGTCGCATATTAAAAAAATCCCCCGCAGGAGCGATCCTTGAACCACTCCCTTGGGGGATTTATGAAAAGAACACGTAAGCTATTTAATTTTCGGCTATTTGATTATGTAATCTCCTGCAGTCAGGGTAAATATCATTTTGCCGTTTGAAATATTGAAGCTATCACTTTCAGAAAATTCAAGGCCATTAACATTAACCGAGGTTTCATCGTACAAAAGAGGAAATTCCACCTTGGCTTCTGTGCCTTCGGGAACAGTGACTTTATATACGAATTTACTGTTTTCGTAGTACCATTCTGCACAGATAAGTCCGTGAACACTTTCAAATTCAGCTTTTACGCTTGTAATGCGTTCTTGCCCCTCCGGAATAAATTCTCTTGTATCGGGTATGGGCGCAAGTATGAATTTCTCAAATCCGGGGTATTCTTCACTGGGTCTAATACCTGCCATTGACGAGAACATCCACTCTGCAACCGCACCGTATGCGTAGTGGTTAAATGAGTTCATACTAACGTCACCGAAGCCATTTTCAAGTGTATAGGAATTCCAACGCTCCCAAACGGTTGTAGCACCTTGGCGAACGCTATACAACCACGACGGGTCTTTTGTCTGAAGCAAAAGCGAATACGCTTCATCATCAAGTCCAACCTTGTTTAAGGTCTGATTTAACAGACCTGTTCCAACAAAACCTGTTGCAAGAGTATAATCATTATCGATTATTTTAGCCTTAAGCTTTTCTATTGCCTTGTTACGAAGTTCTCCGTCAAGCATATCAAATGCAAGAGGTAACAAGTATCCTGTTTGAGTTGTTACCTTAAGCTCACCGTTTTCAATAAATTTCTCTTTGTAGTATGTATTGATATCGGTTTTAAGCTCTGCATAGTATTCGGCTCGTTCGGGTTTGTTAAGCACCAGGCTTATTTTTTCCATAAGCGATGCGTCGTAATAGAAATAGCAAACCGCTACGCAATCCTTGCGGTTTTCCTCATAACAGAGCCAATCGCCAAATCCGGAATGGGGTCCCGAAATTCCATACCTTGCCAATATTCCATTGATGTAGGTTTCCATTGCTTCATAATTTTCTTCGAGAATAGTTTTGTCACCGTACATCAACCACATTTTGTAGGGCACTATAATTCCCGCGTCGCACCAAGCCGCCGAGCCTGTTCCAAAGCTTGTTGGGCTAAATACCGCAGGCGCAACAAAAGGAAATACTCCGTCGGGATCTCTTGAGTCCCTCATATCTCCCATCCATTTTGACAGGAACCCATAAGCGTTTACAAAATATGCCGCCGCACCGCAGAATATCTGTGTATCGCCCGTCCATCCCCAGCGTTCATCTCTTTGAGGGCAATCGGTAGGAATAGAAAGATAGTTTGATTCAAGTCCTCGGTAAATGTTGCCGATAAGCTTATTTACCTCTGCGTTGCTTGTTTCTACATATCCCGTTTTCTTAAGGTCGCTACCGATAATATCACTGACAACATACACTATTTCAATATCGTTATCAGCCTCGATTTCAAGATAACGGTAACCGAAAAAGCTATATGACGGTGTATATTCAGCGGTCTCTCCGTTTGAAATATACTGTATTCTTGAAAGAGCGTTACGGTAATTTGCCATATAAAGACATCCCTTTGCACCATCGTTTCCTCTGGAACGCATACCGCTGTCGTTAAGCATCTCACCGCAATGTATCCTTACGGTAGTATTCTTGGGGGCATGAAGCTTAAAACGAGGACGTGCGCAAATATCTACGCCAAAATCAAGGATGATCCTCTGGCCCTTTGATATGGAGCCTATCTCACAATCATTGCCGATTTTACAGGAAGTAACGTTTATTTCACCAAAATCACTGCCGTTATCCTTAACGCCGTCATAAATCACTGCACTGACGGGCACAATATTCTTTTTCTTTATCTTTACGGTTTCGCCGATATGCGGAATTATTTGACAAGTAATATCTTTTGCAAGAACCGCAGACGTCCACTCATAGCTGTTCGAGTCTGAAAAAATGCACTTTTCTCTTGCGTCATAAAGCTCGCCATCCCATATTTCACCTGTGCGCACTCTGCCGCCGTAAGAGGTCTCCCAGCTTTCATTAGTTTCAAAAACCACAGAATTCCCCTTCTTGTCGGTAACGGTTATCTCACCGCAGAAAGCGCAACCCTTATCTCCGTTTATTTTGTTTGAAATTCTACCCGCATACCAACCGGGGGCAACGCACGCCACCAAAATATTTTCTTCGCCTTGTTTGCAAAGCCCTGTTACGTCATATTCAAACTCAAAAACAGTCTTACGGTAATCGGTCCACCCTGGCTTCATTTCGTCACTTCCAACTCTTGTGCCGTTTATATAAACCTCAAAAACACCAAGGGCTGCAACCGTAATTTTTACACATTTGCATTCATCGGGAATTGCAAATATGTTTCTGAAAGCAACAAGACCGCCATTATCATACAAATCGACAGCTCTCCTGTTATGATTGGATTCTTCATCCAAAAACGGCTTTTTATTTTCTGCCGAAATATAGTTGCCCTTCATTATAAATTTTCCGAATTTCATATATTTACCTCAAGATCTTAAAGAACAACCTTGACCTCCGCTAAAAAAGGTCAGGGTACAAAAATCATATTTCTCGGATTTTCGGGCGTTGCACCGTTTCGCAGTTGTGTAGGTGTAAATCCGTATACCTTCTTAAATTGGGCTGTAAAGTAACTGCTGTTGTTAAATCCGCAATCATATGCTATTTCAAGAATTGACTTTTCGGGTTGCATCATAAGCATGGTTTCTGACTGTCTTAATCTGTAAAAGGTAAGATAGTCATTAAAGTTGATACCCGTTTCTTTTTTGAATATGTGAGACAGATATTTTCCGCTTGACGAGATATGCTTTGCCGCACTATCAAGGGTTATGTTTTTTGAATAGTTGCTTTTTATATACGAAATAGCCGCTTCTACGATACTGTTTTTATTTTGCCGTTGTACGTTACGACCCGTTTCGCTGTATCTGAAAAACAGCACGCTGATTGCCGCAAGATAACCTCTTATCATATCCTCAGAATATTTGTCACGGTGCTTTGCCTCCTCGTGTATCTTTCTGAAAAGAAGCTCGGCATCATCAATCTCACGTGGAATGCTTGCAATATAATAATCAACAGATGACAAGTCGTCTTGTATTGATTTGGGCAAAAGAAAGCTTTCGCAATAAATCAAATACCTTGCGTTTGAGGTCTCGGGATTATAGCTTGTTTTGTGCAAGACCTTCGGAGTTGTAAATACCATATCTCCCGCCTTAAGAATGTACGTCTTATTTTCTATAAAATATTTGCACTCTCCCTCAGCACAGTAGAATAATTCGCATTTCGAGTGATAGTGGAGAGGGCTGCCCTCAACCTTTTTGTCGTACAGGGAGCAAAAGTCCTCGTAAACAAACCAAAGTGAATTTTCAGCATTTTTGAAATCTTTACTAAATGTTGCCAAGGTCATTCCTCCTATCTTTTGCTTTTTGTACTATTATATCACTGACTTTTTCAAAAATCAATATAACTATACATCTATCATTTTACCCTATAGCTATCAGAAAATCTATAAATATTTCCACTATAGATGTTGATATTTCCATATAAATTTTTTTAAACTTGATTTTTTCATATTTATATGATATTATGTTGCATATAGGAAAACTTTTATGTAGCTGAAAATGTATTTCTGTACGAATATACAAAACAATTAAGCGTATACAGCTTAAATTTCGCAGTGAAAAATTTGTATTTTAGTGACAACACTTATGGAGGAAAATATGAGAAAATTTATTTTTGGAACAGACTGGGGCGAGGATTGCGACGACGTTGTGGCGCTTCGCATTCTCGCAAGAAAGCATAAGGCGGGTGAAATCAAGCTTGTGGGTGTGGCTATTAACACCTGTATTCCCGAATCGGTGGCTTCGCTTGACGCGTTTCTTGTAAGCGAGGGAGTTGAGCTACTTCCTATCGGCATAGATAGAAACGCGGGTGAGCTTTGCAAAAAAATCACCTACCAGAAAAGACTTGCCGGAAGTGGCAAAGCAAGAATTTCCAACGCGGATGCCGAGGACGGTGTAAAGCTTTACCGCCGGTTGCTTGCCGAAACCACCGAACCTATAGAAATAATCGAGGTTGGATTTTTGCAGATTCTCGCAGGACTTCTTGACAGCCAAGGCGACGAAATCTCTCCATTGAGCGGTGTCGAGCTCGTCAGACAAAAGGTCGCAAAGATTTGGTCAATGGCAGGTAAATACGACGAGGAAGGCGGCAGGGAATACAATATTCACAAGTCGGAGCTTACAAGAAAAGCCGCCGATACCGTGGTGAAGAAATGCACCATGCCTATAACCTTTCTCGGCTTTGAGGTTGGATTCCCCGTAATCACGGGCGGTGAATCGGTGCTTAAGGAGGGAGACATTCTGCTTGACGCCATGCGCGACTACGGAGCGGCAAAGGGAAGAAATTCGTGGGATCCTATGACCGCATTGCTTGCTGTTATCGGAGACGAGGAAAAGGCGGGCTATAACCTTGTCCGCGGCACCATGAGCGTTGATACAGAAAGCGGAGCAAACTTCTTTGCCAAATCCGAAAACGGACTTCACGCTTACGTTGTAAAGAAATTTGACGATACGTATTATAGCAATGCAATTAACGAAATAATAGCTTAATTTGACTTGTGCAAATTCAAACCGTTCTGAAGCCACGGATAAAGCCTGGCTTTGGAGCGGTATTTTGTTTATAAATCGATTATGGCACAGCAAACACGTTGGTAGCAAACGTAACCGCCCAAAAACATCATATTTATATGGAAATATTAACATCAATAATGGAAATATTTATAGATTTTGCAGCTGTGATAAGGTAAAATGATAAGCGTAGAACCATATAAAAATATTAAGGAGAGAAAAGTACTATGAAAAAAAGTGCATTTTTACTGGTATTGGTACTGATGCTTGCAATGTTAATGCAAGGAATGCCGATACAGGCTTACGGATCAATGGGTGAACCTATTGCCGATTATGACAAATACGGCTACTACACCTATTACGATTTCGAAAACTATGGAACAGCCTCTAACCACCGAGCGTATATGGGCACGGCTACGGTTACAAATGCTGACGGACTTCTTTGTGATCCGTACGGATTCAGGCTGACAAACGGAAATTTAGACGGTACGGGAGAGGTTATTACCGAGGACAACGGAAACACCTATTACCGCTATACCACCAAAGGAACAAAAAGTGAAAATTCGATTGCTGTATTCGGAATGGAAGCCAAGGACGGTAAGAGCTACATTATAGGCGATGCCGCAGAAATAAGCTTCCGTTTCAGAATGGGAGCAAGTGATTCCGCTACCGTAACTGCAAATGACAGAGTTTATCTCGTCTTTACACGCCGCAATGCATATAAGGATCATCTTATGGCAGATATTTACGGAAATTTGTATGCCAGAATAAACGGCTCTGAGAAACTGATATATACAAACGGTGACGGTAAAACAATTGGCGGTGACGGCGAGTTTATGAATATTGCCTTCAGATGGTATGACGTAACAAACACCTACAGCGTATTCTTAAACGGAACCCCCCTTGTTCAGGGCATACCGCTTCACCAGAATTATAGAAACCCAAGCTATACAACACAGACCTTTAACGATGATTTTGAGGTTGAATCAAGAGCAGTTAAAGGAACAGACAACAGAAGTATAGAATTGATTCGTGTTGATGATAAAGACGGTTCAAAGTTCACCTTCGATGTTGACGATATTAAGCTTTCAAGAATAGAAACCGCTCAAAGAGGAGCTGTATACTACGAAAACAGCTTTGACGGAGTATATGAAGGAATAAGTCTTATAAGCACAACAAGTACTGTGTACTCGTATGCACAAGGCGCTTCTTCTTCCAACATTATTCACAGTGCGGCAGACAGTGAGGGAAATAGATATCTTGATGTTAAAGCCGGACAGTTTGTATGTATTGATGACCGCTATTACAATCAGTTTACCCAAGGCAATACAGTAATAGAATTCAGTGTAAAGGGAAAACCGACTCATTCCAGCGGATTGAAACCCATATTCAGACTGGAAGATGCCGCAGGTATGAATACAAAAAAATTCCTTTATGTAGACTCTAACGGCGTGCTTTATACCGAAAATAATACAAACGCACGTATAGATGGATATAAGCTTGACAACAGCGAATGGCTTAACATTGCGGTGGTTGTTATGAAAAACACCGACAATAACGGCAAATTCGGCTCATTCAGCTCATCCTCTAAAGAATGCTCCACAGTTGACAACCATAAATACTTTTTCAACTACTACATAAATGGCAATTATGTTGGCAGCGGATATGACACATTTGAAGAACGGAACGGTACAGATTCGTGGAGGTCTACTAAAACCGTTACTACCTCGAACTTTGTATACACTATTACAGATTATACAATCGGCGGAGACATAACAGCTCTTGACCTTAATTCTGCCACCACAACACTTAAGCTTGTGGACAGCTCCACCACGGCAAATCATCAGATCTGGAAGTCTGCCGACGGTCTTACCTACTATGACATTACCTTTGACGCAAGCGGAAATCAAACCGCTTACTCGACAATGGTTCTTACAAGCAAGATTGGCACTTATGAGGAAAATCTTCGTATTTTCACCGAATCCAACTTCAATGCTTCGCTTGACAACCTTAGAATTTACGAGGGTACAGCTCCCGATTTCACATATGAGAGTGCTAATTCGGTTAATGGCGGAGACGTACTTAAGGTTGATTTTGCCAAGATCGCATTCCCTGCGGCAGAAAATCTTACTGTCAGAACATATTCTTCCGGTTCAGATGTGCTTGGAACATTTATGACAAGCGGATTTGCTAATGACGGAAGCGAAATAACACACAAGGATGCTAACGGCAAAGAGATAACCGCCAACACAACGAAAGATTCGGACTATTCTACACTTACCATGAAGTCAAATCATTGGTTTGATTTCTTTGTACCTATGCCCGAAAAGGTGAACGGAGTTTATGACTTTGAGTACAGCTTTGAAACCACTATAAAAAACATTGGCTTTAATGCCAATAACGCTCCGAATAGAATCAATCTTTTCTCCAATAGATTTGAAACCACCGAGCTTGGATACGATTCAGCATATATGATGGCTGTTGACAACGAATTCAATGTTTATGCGGGCGGAATGAAGGCACAGCTCTATAACGAGGACGGAACCGAAGCAAAGATTGACAATAGCAACTGGAACACGCTCCGTGTTGACGCTCACTTCTATCAGGACAGCTCAAAGACCTCTGTAGAGTTAAGCTATTATCTTAACGGCGAGCTTCTTTATCTTAAGGACGGAACACCTGCCTTCCGTATTGTAAACTCGAATATAACCTCCTTCGCTCTTCTTCAGCGTTTCGGCACAAGCAACTACAGATTGCGTTATATCCAGCCCGGCGGAAACATCAGCCTTGATGTCAAATCGTTTAACATAAGCGCTAATGTTAAGCCTGTATACAATACAGTTGCAGGTGAGTTTGCAAATATTAATGACAATGTTACTGTTATTGAGCTTGATGTTCCCCAATATAATACTGCGGGAATCAATGAAAGCTACGATGTCCTTGCTCTTACAAAAACATCGGCAGGTAAAGTGCATAAGCTCTCTTTGCTTACCGTAAACCCCTTGACCGACAATGTTTGCGTAAGCATTTCGGGTAACGACTACGAGCTTTATAACAACATCGGAGAAGCATATACAACAGACGATATGCCCCTTTCGGTAGCGATTGTCTATGACGATGTAAACGGCAAAGCCAGATACTATGTAAACGGCACACTTGCTTATATCAACCTCAGCGGAGAACTTACCGCTGCGGTAGACATCGGAACAGATGATTATTCATTTGCTATGCTTGGTTCTGTAAGCACCTCGGGATACCTTGTATTCGGCGGATTTGGAACGGGTGAAGGTGCGGTTGACACAAGCATCTACAACCTTGAGACCTACAATATAAACGATAATGACACCGCCGAATTACTCGGTTTCCAGGAAAACGGAATAACTAACGGAATCAGAATTATAACAGGTCTTGATACTCTTTATTACTCTAATATCGGATTTGAGCTTGAAACCTTTGTAGGCGGTGTTTCTCAAGGCAAAAAGACAGTTTCCGCAAATACGGTATTTAGTAAGGTGATTGCCGATGATAAAGAGTTAACGGCAGAATCCTTGGGCTATAAATACCTTGGGGCGTTGGCGATTACCGATGTTCCGACTACGGTGTCAAAAAACACCTATATTGTACTTCGTTCTTATGCAGACGTTGAGGGTGTTAAGCATTACGATGAAACTCTCAGAGTAAATCTTAATAATGACGGATATTATTTTGATAAGGACGGTGTTGTTTACCAGAACAATTTTGACGGTATTACAGCGCTTCCGTACGAGTGGAAAGCCGTAATCCCCTCCGGAGGCACCGGAAGTGTAAGTATGTCTTCTGACGGTGGAATTCTTATTGACGCTCCTGATTCAAAAAGATATACTGTCTATCTGGATAAATATATTGGTCCCGATTATGTACTTCAGGCAGATATAACTGTAAAGAAAATCAGCTCATCTGCATCTCAGTTTGGTATTAATTTCGGATATACACCCCAATCTCCCGTAAAATACGGACGTGTATATATTGAAAAGAACGGAAATTCAAAGATTTTGGCTATTTTCACCGGAGGTAACGGATACGATCAAATCAACCCCGCAACACTTTATGATGTGGGAAGCACGTCGGTAGGAAAAACTTATACTATCACATTGATCTGCACCGGCGGTAATAGTATCAAGTATTATATAGACGGCAAGCTTATTGGCGGAGGAACCTTTAGGAGCGGACAGGGATACGACCAAAAGGGTATGATTTCCTTCTTCTCTACGGGATTCGATATTTTGATTGACAACGTTATTGTCAAAACCCCCGATTCGGTAACGGTTAACGGTTCGACAATAGATAAATTCGAAATAAGTGAAAAGAATGATACAAGCACACGTATAAGAGCCGCTTCGTTCAATATCGGCGATTTCAGTACCTATAATGATTCTTCCGAGGACGGAACAGGTCTTGGTAACGGTACAGAAACCTCCAAGGAAAAATACAAAGCCGTATTTGAAAAGGTAGGCGCGGATATTTGGGGCTTGCAGGAGGATTCACAATACTTTAACGGAAGCACAAAGGAATCCGCTTACGATGCTATTTATAAGTACAGCCTTCCTTACCATAAGAGCGAGTATACGGGTACATATAACAGTAAGGCATTTTTGTCGGCTTATGAGATATACGGTGTCCAGCGTGTTTACTACCCCAAGGCAATAACAAGCTACGCTCCCGATGGAGCCTCATATAGCCATGCTTGGTTCTTAACAGGTAAGATAAACGTTGACGGTATTGAAATAGCGCTTGTTTCTCTTCACTTTGACTGGGCATGCAAGGAAAGACGAGCATATCAGATAGCAAGCGTTATCGAATACGCAAAGCAATATGAATATTGCATTATTATGGGCGACTTTAATCCTCAAAACTGTGTTAACGGAGAAGCAATAACCGACCCCAACGATAAGGATTACGGTAAACCCGGAAGTGTAAATATGTATCAGGTGGATTGGAAATACTTTACCGACGAGGGCTTTGTGCCTGCAAACGGCGGAAAATTCGGAGTATTCGAAACAATGATGCAAGCGGGTAAACCCTATGCATCTTATCCTTGGGATAATATCTTCGTTTCGTCCAATATCGAGATTGTAAACGCAGAGGCTGTTTACGAGTCTTGGATGAATGACCACGCAATCTTCGTAGCAGATCTCGAGCTCCATTGATTTATTAACAAAATCAAATACTAAACCTAAGGCATCCCTCACGGGATGCCTTAAATTATAAATAATGTCTTTGAAGATGATAACAGCTCATTTCTTTGGTACAATATAAGCGTAGCCCTATACTGAGCAAAACGGTATAGTCAGCTATGCTTATTTTTGTTATAATAAGAGAGCAATGGACTGACGAGCTTTTCTTTGAACTTCGCGTTCGGTAGACAAAGCGTCATCCGT
>JBGVIT010000075.1:0-31370 GCA_045128915.1 Clostridia bacterium | reverse complement strand
CTTTGGTATAAACAAAACAAAAAAAATAACTGCAAATTATCAATAAAACAGATAATTGCAGTTGTCAAAATAAAAATTTAAAGAAAGGAAAAGTATAATACAATTATCTTTAGTTTTATGATAATTATATTATACGAGATTTGTATGAAAGTAAAAGAAGGATATATGCTTCGTAATGTGGCAGATAATTATATAGTAGTTGCTGTTGGAGAAAATGCTCTTGATTTTAACGGCTTGATTACCACTAATGAAACCGGTGCATTTTTATGGGAGCTTTTAGAAGATAATAAATCTTTTGACGACCTTTTAAGTTCGGTTTTGAATGAGTATGAAATAGACGAAGCCACTGCAAAAGCAGATATTGACGGCTTCATAAAAAAACTTAAGGACGCAGATTTGTTAGAGTTATGAGTAAGAATGTATCTGTTGAACTTGAAACCTTATTTCCGGTTATTCAAGAAGTTCTAAGTGAAGGTAAAAGCTTTACCTTTGCACCAAAAGGCGTAAGTATGCTGCCGTTAATACGTCAGGGTGAAGACTCTGTAACCATATCTCCTGCAAATCACGCTCTTAAGCTTTATGATGTGCCTTTGTACAGAAGGGAAAACGGACAATTTGTTCTTCATAGAGTGGTTGGGTTAAAAAACGGGAAATATGTTATGTGCGGCGATAACCAGCATGAATACGAATATGGAATTGACCATAGCAGCATAATTGGTGTTATGTCGGAAATTATCAAGCCTGATAAAACTATCAGCGTAAACGATAAAGATTATATTCAGTACGCCAGAAAACGTGTTATGCGACAGAAGTTAAAAGGTAAATATTATAAATTCAGAGCATTAGTCAAAAAAGTACTTATATTTTTACATCTATACAAATGAGGGGAGCAAAAAAGAATTATGCATAAGGATTTAGATAGTGTATTGTTGTCAGAATATCAAATAGAAGATATCATTGATAATCTTGCAAAAGAGATTAATAATGATTATAACGGCGAAGAAATTGTCATGATTGTCATTTTAAAGGGTAGCGTAATATTCGCATCTGACCTCGTTAGAAAGCTTAATATGCCGGTCGAAATTGACTTCATGAAAGCTTCCAGCTATGGCGTTGGTTCAAAATCATCTAAGGTTGTAAATGTAACCCTTGATATCAAAACAGACATAGAGGGCAAAAATGTAATTATTATTGAAGATATTGTAGATTCCGGAAATACTTTATCAAACCTTAAAGCAATGCTTTTGAAGCGTAATCCAAAGAGTCTTAAGCTTTGTACGTTGCTTGACAAGCCCGACAGACGCGAAACTGAAATTCAGCCTGAATATGTAGGTACAATTATTCCGGATGAATTTGTTGTAGGCTACGGACTTGATTTCGCAGAAAAGTATCGTGAGCTTCCGTATATTGGTATCCTTTCAAGCAGTGTATATGAAGATTAAATTCAAAAAGACGACGAATTAATTAACTTTCGTCGTCTTTTTTGATTTCCTAAATGCTTCCTTTATAACCTATCAAAAAGTATATGCTGCCACTTATGTTTTCTCCTGTCAATCTGTCTCCAATCAGCTTAAAACGATTATCAAGTATAGGATAATCAGGTTCGGTTGATATTGATACAGCACATTCGCAATCTTTTTCGGTCAATAAGTTTATGGTAGCATTTTCAAGACCTTCTATTTTGATTGAACGCCTGAATCGTGCATTTACGGGAGGAGCCTCCCGGCAGGAAATTACTCCGTTTTGCTGGTTTATGAATATTCTGCACTCTCTGTGTTCTGAACGTGAAAAACGATAGGATGAATGACCGTTAATCAGCTCTGTTTCGCAGCCGCATAAAATTGGAGCACCCATTGGGAATTTAAAAAGTGTATCAGTTGTTGTATTTGGGTTATATGCGGAAATCATAAGCGCATTATTGTGGTATGAAAGTGCAAGAGTAGGTGGTTTTGATGAGCTTTGTTTTTTTATAAAATCAATAGTATAATCTGATTTCTTAAAGGCTTCCCTTAATTGTGAGCAGCCATTTTCAATATTGATTTTTGTTATATTTTTAAAGTCATTTATTTTGCTTAGTGCTTGGGGCGTGCCGTATATCAATATTTTAATGCCACTATCAGCAAAATTAATAAGCTTATCCAACACAGCATCATTTACAGGTACCGGACTTATAATGGTGCTTTTACTGTAAAGACAGACTTTGTGTCTTAAAAATGAATCTGTTGAAGTAACGCAGCATAATGGAAATCCATCATTTATTGCATCGCAAATAAAATTATCACCATTATTCATTTCTTTTAATAAACTTGAATCATTTGATGTAGTGTATTCTCTCATTGGATATATCCATACCAAAGGCGCAGCCTCGTCGGCAATGTTCTTTTCAGCCTTTAATAAGTGGGGAATAGGCTCATTTATGCAGCTGTCCGGCATGTCTCCAAAGGAATTATCAATTGTTAGAATATTCAATGAATTTGCGCTCTGTATTATGCCGTTCTTATCAATTCTTGAAATTGCCATAGGCAAATATATATCGCACGGTGTTCCATCGTATCGGTCATACCAGGGCGAATTTACCCACCATGGATCGTGGATATAATATCGATATGGAAAGATGTTGTTAGGAAGCTCACAAATTCTTGTCATATGCCCCATAATTTCCAGACCATAATTATCATTTAAAGCTGCCCAGGGAGAGTTCGGTGGAGCGGTTATATCAAGCTCTGCATTGTATATTTCGTAAAGAGGGACTCCGTCGCTTGCATAATCAATACCTACCGAGTTATTTGTGCCTCTTGTTTCCAAAGGTATATCAGGGCATGCTTGGCGGAACAATTTCCAAAATTCAAAGACCTTGTTCTTTACATCATAAAGCTTTTCGGGATAATATTTTTCTCCATCAAAAATCTTACCGGTTTTCAACCAGGGATCAGCGCTGAAACCAAGTCCGTTTGAAAGCCATAAATAATCAAATCCCATATCTTTAAGAAAACATCTGGACTGATTACCCAAAAATGTTCCGAAAGGAGTGCCTTCAGGAATACCGTCAGGATACGAAGCATACGCATATTTATCAGAGTGCAGCTTTGCAGTTGAATCAACAAAACCAAAGCTGTCAAGTGTTGAACCTGAGCATATTTCTCTGTGTCGATTATACTTAAAGTCCGAAATCGCAAATTCAGGGCCAATATCAAAAGTTTCTCCAACAAGAATAACAGAATCAGGAAAAGCTTTTTTTCCTTCTTCCTTTATAAGCGAAACTATCGTCTTAAGTATGCCATATGTCATTTTTGGCGGATTATTAATATAGTCTCTTTTTCGCACATGAAGTGATGTTTCAAGCGGTGTGTCATTGTCGGGGTATGGTAAATTTGCTGTTCCAATAAACCTTGCCCATTCAAAAGAGTCTTCCTGCTTGCCAGAATAATCCAGAATCTCGCTTCCATCTCCAACCCAAAGCATAATAGATATTGTTTTGCGATTTTCTAAAAGCGGTCGCCATTTAGTAAATACTTTTTTACAAACCTTTCTCAAATAATTTATATCTGTTTTTTTGAAAGGTTTAAGGCTCATTTCTAAAGTAATTTTTTTAAACATATTAGTTACCTTTATTTAACTTCAATTAATTCTATTCCAGAAATTTCAGAAAATTTTCTAAGAGTTTCCATGTGGTGTCCTGTTCCAAGAGCTAAGTGGTGTGTTGGTCCTGCCATACACCAACGTTCAAGGAATTTGCATACCGGACAGCCGAAACTAACACGAGTATTTGTATTTCCTGTTTGAGGTATTTCTCCGGGGAGAGATTGTCCCTCTGCTGCAATCATGCGGAATTTTCCGTTATGGTTAACAGATATACTTAAAAGAGTTATAGGACCGGATTTGAGCGAAAATTCAACTCCAAGACCACTTCCTGACTTTCCGTGATATTTTTTTAGCTTTCGAAGTCTTGGTTTTCCGTTTGATATATTAATATTATGAGGCCCGTCGTGACCGATAAGAACTACATCATCTTCTGTGTCAAATGGATGTATTTCAGCAAACGAACCACCGCCGCCAATGTTTTTCATAATAAGCATGGCTGCAGCTGTTTTTAAATCAGCTTCACCTGCAAGTGGGATTCCTGAGGATGTAAGCATGGTGTTGCCTATTATGAGGTTTGCTGCCATTTCTTCATATGGATTTCCGGGTTCGCTTTTATAATAATAGGCAAGTGCAGAAAGCTTATTTTCTGAAACTATTTTGTTGAGCGCAACAGCATAGCGTGCAGATATAGCAAGGTCGTCTCTTTTTACATATTCAGTCAGGGGATCAACTGATGGATCGCATATTTGGAATGTACTTTCAATTTTGTTGATTTCTTTTTCGATTTCTTCTTGCGTTGCATCGTCACAGTATTTTGAAAGTTCGCACATTTCAAGCATTTTTACATGAGAGCCGAAAGTCGCAGTAAATGCTGTTGGATCTGTATGCATATCATACATACCTTCATAAGTATGACCAAGGTATCCGATAGTCTCGTATTTGAAGCCTGACATAGCACTTGCTGCCTTTACCCATTGTGATACTTCTTTCTGAATATAATCATTTTGTGATGCTGAAGCTACAATGCATGTTGGTATTTTTTTACCAAGTCTTTCATAAACTCCTGCAACTTCAGGCATGGCGCATATATCATCATTTACAAGCTGCATATATGTAGTTGTATTGGAATAGTCTAAATGATTCAATGGCTGTATTCCTATAAGTACCTGAGGCACGTTAAGGTAACGTGCAAATGGAGCACATACAGCAGATGGAACGTATGTTGTAAGTAATACAAAGAGCAAATCAATATCTTCGCGATGTAAAACCTTAACTGCATCAAATGCACCTTCAGCGCAATCAACGTAGCCTGCATCAAATATTTCGCAGTCCTCGTTTTCTACATAGGATAGAAATTCCTTTTCTTTTTGTTTAAGTTCTTCATATAAACCTTCAAACTGTTGGAAATAAATATAATGACCAAGGGAAACAATACCTATTTTTGCTTTTTTCATATTTGCACCTCTTTATGTTTTTTTCTTGATTATAATACTGATTATTAATAAATTCAATGCAATTTAAAGCAATAAATAGCATAATATGTCCATAATTTATTGACTTTTATATCAGATGTGATATAATTATAGAAACAATTAAAAATGTGATAAGGTGAAGCTTATGGATATACTAAATTCATTTAATATAGATATTCAGAATATAAATATTGCTCATGAATTTATTATAAATAAAGACAAAAAGTGTGAATATCTTGGCGGTAGAGAGCATTATGGTATTGTTTATTGTCTTGATGGCGAGGCTGAATATGTATTTTCAAGCAAAAAGCATATAACAATTTCTGCGGGAGAAGTGCTTCTTCTTAAGCCCGATGCATCTTATTCAATATCAGTAAATGGAAATACCGAATTTAAGCACTATACTGTCAATTTTGATGTTCATAAAGAATTTTCTGATGTGGATTTTATGTCTGATGTTTATTATTTGATTAGCTGTGATAATGCTGAACTTTACAGACATAAATTCAAAAAGCTCATAACCTTGTGGTCAAGCAAAGCCTTTGGATACAAAATGCAAGCTGTTGCTTGTCTTTATGATTTGTTATATTTATTAATATCAGAAATGTTTGAAAAAGAATATAATATCAACTCCCGATTTAGATTACAGCCGGCACAGAAATATATAGAAGAAAATTTTGCTTCTTCAATCTGTTTAAATGTTCTTGCCAATTTATCAAACATGAGTGTAACTAACTTCCGCAGAGAGTGGAAAAAAATATATGGAATAACGCCTATACAATACAGGGATATTTTAAGACTTAATCATGCAAAAGAGTATCTGATGGTTGGTTATTATTCTGTTTCAGAGGTTTCGAAAAAATGTGGATTTGAGGATACAAACTACTTTATTCGATTTTTTAAAAAGCATGAGGGGATTTCTCCGGGAAGGTTTATAAATGTTCAATAAGCAATAGCATCTATTGACACATAGACACCATTCTGTTATAATAAAAAAGGACTGTGAATGTCAGTTTTAAGCCTGATTTCGCAGTCCCCATATAAGTTATTTGGAGTTTAACATATTTTCTATAAATATACCATATCCCTTTGTTGGAGCATTTACAAAAACGTGTGTTACAGCTCCTATCAGTTTACCGTTTTGGATAATCGGCGAACCGCTCATCCCCTGAACGATACCGCCGGTTTTGTCAAGCAGCTGTTGGTCGGTAACTTCGATTACAAGATTTCTGTTTTGTAAGTCCCGCTTTGATATTTTTTTGATTTCAATATCATAAGCTTTCACACCATTACCGTCAACGTTTGATAAGATTAATGCTTTTGAGCGTTGTATTTCATCAGGCTCTGCAACTTCTATCGGCTTTCCGCTGATTTCTTTTGAATATTCACCGAATATTCCTGACTCTGAGTTGCTTGTTATTTTACCTAACGATTCGTTACTGAAAGCACCGTTCAATTCGCCCGGTACGCCTTTTTTTCCTGTTGTAGGTTCTAAAATGTCGCATTTTAGTATATTTCCGTCTCGTATGGTTAAAATATCATTAGTATCGACATCTGATATGCTGTGACCTAAGCCGCTGAAGGTTTTGTCATGAGGGTTTATGAATGTGAGAGTTCCTATCCCTGCTGTGCTGTCCCGAACCCATATACCAAGTTTATAACCGTCGTTGGTTTTTACGGGTTTAATGAGCAGATTAATGATTTTTGATTTTCTTTCGATTGTCAATATAATTTTATTTGGACGATTTACAACGTAATCAGCAAGTTCTTCATTTGTTTTAAGAACATTGCCGTCAACGGCAGTGATTATATCACCCTTTCTTACGCCTGCTTTATAAGCGGCATTGACGGAGTTGCCGTCCGCATTGGTGATTTCTGTAATGCCGGTGACTAAGAGCCCTTTGGTTTTTACTGCAATTCCAACAGCTTCACCTGATGGTATTACAGTAAAAACAGCTTGTGCAGTACTGATTGTTGTTGAAATCAGAATTAAAGTGAATAATGATAAAAATTTTGTTTTCATTATGCCACCTCAAAATTTGATTGGATTTTTCAATCCTTAATTAATTTTCCCTTAATAAATTCTTATATTCTGTCTGTTACATTGAAAATAATGCAAGCACTTTAAACGATAGTGTATGCTGTAAAGTAAATAAATACATATTGGAGAAGCAAAATGTCTAAATTTGGAAATTTAAATGATATGCAGCTTGAAGCTGTAAAGACTACTGAAGGTCCCGTTTTAATTCTTGCAGGTGCGGGAAGTGGTAAGACAACTGTACTTGTTAATAGATTGGCTTATTTAATGAGTGAGCACAACGTCAATCCGTATCGAATTCTTGCTATTACATTTACCAACAAAGCGGCATCTGAGATGAAAGAAAGAATAATCGCAAAAATTGGTCCGGTAGCTGATAATATGTGGATTGGAACATTCCACTCAATGTGCGTGCGTATTTTGCGGGCAGATATTGAAAAACTTGGATATGACAGAGATTTTGTTATTTATGATACATCCGATACAAAGACTTTGGTTAAGGAATGTATGAACGAACTTGATATAAACGAAAAAACATTTCCTGTAAGAATGTTAATGAGCACTATCAGTCGTGCAAAAGATGATGTAATGTCACCTGAGGTATTTAAAAAGGTATATAAAAATGACTTTCGCATGAGCATAATTGCATCTGTTTATGAGCTTTATCAAAGAAAGCTGAAAAAAAATAATGCCCTTGATTTTGACGATTTAATCATAAAAACAATCCAGCTTTTAAGCGAAAGCGATCAGATTAGAGAAAAGTATCAGGAGAAATTCCAATACATAATGGTGGACGAGTATCAGGATACAAATAATGCACAGTATATGCTTGTATCAATTCTTGCAGGTAAATACAGAAATTTATGTGTTGTTGGTGATGATGACCAGAGTATATATAAATTCAGAGGCGCAAACATACGAAATATTCTTGATTTTGAAATGGAATTTCCGGATGCAGTTACTATAAAGCTTGAGCAGAATTATCGTTCTACTTCAAACATTCTTGATGCTGCTAATGCAGTTATCGCTAATAATACAGAGCGAAAAGGCAAGAATCTATGGACTTCTAAAGGCTGTGGTGAAAAAATCCTAATTCATACTGCAGGAAGTGAGCATGATGAAGGTGATTACATTGCAAAAACTGTAAAAAAACACGTTCAGGACGGTGGCAAGTACAGCGACCTTGCTGTGCTGTACAGAATTAATGCACAGTCGCGTGTTATTGAAGAAATGCTTGTAAGACATAATATACCATACAGAGTTCTTGCAGGTCACAGATTCTATGACAGAAAAGAAATTAAGGACATTATAGCTTATTTGAGAGTAATTTATAATCCCAATGATGATGTGAGCTTGAGGAGAATAGTTAACGAACCCAAAAGGGGAATAGGAGATACAACTATTGAAAAAGCTCAGAGAATTGCAGATGAAAAAAATATTCCGCTATTTAAAGTGTTAACAACTGCACAGTCGTATCCTGAACTTAAGCGAGCATCATCAAATATTAAGTTGTTTATTGATATAATAAATGGCCTGATTTCTGATAAAGATAAGTTGACGCTATCAGAGCTTGTTGAGCGGACTTTAGGTGATACGGGCTATATGGTTATGGTAAAGGCTTCAGGCGATGCCGAGAGTAAATCAAGAGCAGAAAACCTTGAAGAACTTTTATCGGTTGTTAAGGAATACGAAAATACTCCGGAAGAGGATGGCACTCTTGCAAGCTTTATTGAAAAAGTAGCACTTGTTTCAGACACAGATAACTACGATAAGGACCAGGATGCAGTGGTGTTAATGACTGTTCATAGTGCAAAAGGTCTTGAATTCCCTATTGTGTTTTTGCCTGGTATGGAAAACGGACTTTTTCCCGGCTCAATGACCATTGGCGACACTGAGGAAATGGAAGAAGAGAGACGTCTTTGCTATGTTGCAATAACACGTGCAAAGGAGTGTTTGCATATTATACGTGCAGAGCAGAGGATGATATTCGGAAAAACCGTACACCAACCGCAATCAGTTTTTGTTGACGAAATTCCTGATAACCTTTGCAAGCAATCAACGTCTTTGACTGCCAAGGTTGCATATTTTGGCGAAAAACTTGGTTTTGAAAGAGATGTAAAAGCTGAAAAGTATTGGCGAAAAACAGAAATGAAAAGAAGCGGAGTAAAATTTGCCGTAGGTGACAGGGTATCACATCAAAAATTTGGCTACGGAACAGTTCTTTCGTGTCAGGCGTTTGGTGATGATTATAAGGTAGAAGTATTGTTTGATGATTTTGGTAAGAAAATACTAATGTCTAACTTTGCTAAATTACAAAAAGCAGATTAACTGTTTGGGGGAAGAAGAATATGGCTGAAATTAACATTTTAGCACCAGAAATATCTAATAAAATTGCAGCAGGAGAAGTGGTTGAACGTCCTGCATCGGTAGTTAAGGAATTGGTTGAAAACAGTATTGATGCCGGCGCAACAAAAATTACTGTTGAAATTAAAAACGGCGGAGTTACATTAATTTCTGTAACAGACAACGGCAAGGGCATGGCACCTGAAGATGCACAGATTGCCTTTTTAAGACATGCCACAAGTAAAATTCAGACAGAAAGCGACCTTGATGCCATTTATACTCTCGGATTCAGAGGTGAAGCTCTTTCGTCCATTGGGGCGGTTTCTGAGTCTGTAATCTACACAAAACGCCGTGATAGCGAATACGGCTGTATTGTCAGCTGTGAAGGCGGAGAAATTATTGCATCGGATGAGGGCGGCATGTCTGATGGGACAAGAATAGTAGTGAGAAATCTGTTCTATAATACTCCTGCCCGAATGAAGTTTTTGAAAAAGGACTCCACAGAAGCCGGCTATATTACTGACGTGATTACAAGATTTGTACTGTCATATCCCGAAATTTCTTTCCGTTTTATAAAAAATGGAAAGGATGTTATTAATTCATCAGGAGATGGAAGTCTTAAAAATGCTGTATATGCAGTTTATGGAAGAGATTATGCCAATAATATGATAGATGTCAATTACGAAATGGACGGAGTTCGCGTTACGGGAGCCATAGGCAAGAGCAACCTCTCTCGTCCCAACCGTAATTTCCAGAGCTTTTTTGTAAACCGAAGATGCATCAAAAGTCCGTTGATAATCCGAGCTCTTGAAGAAGCGTTTAAGAACCAGATTATGATAGGAAAATTTCCCGTTGCTGTTTTAAATGTTGAAATCAATCCTAACCAGATTGATATAAATGTTCACCCAACTAAGCTTGAGGTTAAATTTTCTGATGAAAAGAAGATATATGACGGTGTGTATTATGCAGTTAAAAATGCATTATATGAAATCCCTGCTTCAAAAGAAGAAGTTGTTATAAAGCATAATCCCAGAGAAAATCCGTTTCTTATAAAAAAAGAAGAGGAGAAGATTATACAGCCAAAGATAACAGTAAAAGAAACTTCTGCTCCCGAAAAAAAGCCGGAGATGCCAAAAATTGAAGTAAAAGAAGATCCTATTGCAGCTTTTAGAAAACCTAAGGATGAGCCGAAAATAGTTAAGGTAGCAAGTCCTGAAATTCAAATGCTGCTACCCATAAAAAATGAGCCTGAAAAAATTACAGAAGTAAAGGAAAATGAGCAAATAGAGCTTGAACCCCAGCAACAAATTACATCTGAGGTATCCTTTGATTTCAAAATAGTAGGACAGATATTTGATACATATATTATAGTACAGCGCGGAAAAGATATGTTGCTTATAGACCAGCATGCAGCCCATGAGCGAATAAAGTATGAACAACTGCTTAGTGAGCTTAAACAAAAGCAGTATTATTCACAAGTTCTTCTTGAGCCTGTATTTGTTAGGATAAACGGCGCAGAAATGGGAGTTTTTGAAGAGAATATAAGTGTTTTTAAAGAGCTTGGTTTTGATGCTGAAATTTATGGTGAGGATGATATAATTATTAGAGAAGCGCCGCAGGAAGTGGAATGGGGAGATGTTGCGGATTTGTTCCTTGAACTTCTTGGTGAAATTTCGTCATCTAAAATTGAGTTGATATCAGGTAAGCTTGAGCGTATGACTTATACTATTGCTTGTAAAGCAGCTGTAAAAGCCAATCATGTACTTTCAGTAAAAGAAATGGAAAGCCTTGTAAAATCTGTTTTTGCTCTGGATACAGTTAATACCTGTCCTCACGGAAGGCCCATAACGGTTACAATATCTCAAAAAGAGCTTGAGAAAATGTTTAAAAGAATTGTATAGGTGAATGTTATGAAACTAAAGGATATAATTAGTATTATTGAAAAGACGGCACCTGTAAGCTATGCATACGATTGGGATAATGTTGGCTTGATGATTGGTGATGTCAGCGCCCAAGTCCAAAGTGTAATGCTGACGCTTGATGTAACGCCTGCAGTTGTTGATGAAGCGGCCCGAAAAGGTTGTCAGCTTATAATATCGCATCATCCGTTGTTCTTTGATACGATTAAAAATATTGACTATTCCACATCATTTGGTAAAATGATAAGAAAGCTTGTAAATAAAAATATTGCTGTGTATTCATGCCATACTAATATGGATGCTGCAGACGGCGGTATCAATACAAGACTTGCTCAACTGTTTGAGTTGACAGATACGGAAGTTTTAGAGTCTCATCCGAAGTTTTCTAATATTGGAATTGGAAGAATAGGGAAGTGTAAAAGCCCATGTACAGTTGTTGAGCTTTGTGAAAGGGTTAAAAAAATTCTTGGAACAAATTTTGTAAAGCTTACATGCGCGGATGAAAACACAGTAGTAAATACAATATGTGTAGCATCCGGAAGCTGCGGCGATATGATAGAGCTTGCAAAAAGCAAAGGTGCTGACGTAATAATAACTGCCGATGTAAAATATCATCAGGCATTATCAGCGTTAGAGCTTCCTATTGCAGTAATTGATGCAGGCCATTATCCCACAGAGTTTTTAGTGGTGGATTTGCTAAAGGAGCTGCTTTCTGAAAGTGAATTAAATATATACGTATCTGAACAAAAAGATTGTTTTCAAATAAAATAGAGGTGCAAAGCACCTCTATTTTAATTTTTATCATACATTATTACGTATATTACCAATAACGCCGCTCCTATGGTAATTGATACATCTGCTATGTTGAATACGGGGAAATTTATAAACGTTGTTTCAATGAAATCTACTACATACCCCCTGAACACGCGGTCAATTCCGTTGCCGAAAGCTCCTGCAAAAATCATGGCAAGGGATACCATTTGAAGCGGATGCTTGGGTTTTGCTTTAACGACATATACTATCAGACCAATGCAAAACAGCACAGAAATGATACTTAATAAATAAACATGCTTTGAAAGTATGCTGAATGCAGCACCGGTATTTTGTCTGTAAACTATATCAAATAGTCCCGGTATGGCTGTATAGCGAGTGGTGTGTGTAAAAGTTGAGGATATAAATATTTTTGTCAGCTGGTCTATTATGATTATTATAGCTGAAATGATGCTGTATAGTAGCATGTGTGGTAACATCCCTTTCTGAATGTATAGATTATAATTTAAGAGAAGGAGTTGCGTTCAGAGTAAGGTCTGCAAAATCTTCTTTCAAGTATTTATAGTAGCCGCAGCACGATATCATAGCTGCGTTATCTGTGCATAAAATAGGTGATGGATATAACACCTTAATTCCGTGTTTGGATGCGAGGTTGCTCATTTTGTCTCTTAGCGCACTATTACATGCAACGCCTCCGGCAAGTGTTATGATTTTAGAATTGGACCGCTTTGCAGCTTCAATGGTATGCTCGCAAAGCACATCGGTTACTGCGTTTTGGAAGCTTGCAGCAATATCTTCTTTGATGATTTCTTCGTTTTTCTGCTCTGCGTTATGAAGATGATTAATAACTGCCGTTTTAACCCCGCTGAATGAAAAGTCAAGATTGTCGCTAAAATTTACTCGTGGGAATTTAACAGCATTTTCATTTCCTTTTTTTGCAAGTGCATCTATTAGCGGACCTCCCGGATAGCCGAGCCCAAGAACACGTGCTACCTTGTCAAAAGCTTCGCCTGCAGCATCATCTCTTGTTTGTGCAAGGATTTCAAAGTCGTCATAGCCTTTAACATTTACAACATGGCTGTGACCGCCTGATGCAACAAGGCAAGTAAAGGGAGGCTCAAGGTCTTTATGTTCTATAAGATTTGCCATAATATGTCCTTTTATATGGTGAACGCCAATCAAAGGCTTTTTCGCAGCATATGCAAGAGCTTTTGCTGCAGAAACTCCAACTAATAAAGCGCCTACAAGACCGGGGCCGTAGGTAACAGCAACAGCATCAATGTCTTCGAGTTGTACATTGGCAGAACTAAGCGCTTCTTCAATGACTCCGTTTATTGCTTCTATATGATATCTTGAAGCAATTTCTGGTACTACACCGCCGTATTTTTTGTGTATATCTATTTGAGAATTAATAACATTTGAAAGCACCGTTCTGCCGTTTAATGTAACAGCTGCGGCTGTTTCGTCGCAGGAGCTTTCTATTCCAAGTATAAGCTTGTCCATTACAAATTCCTTCCGTTATAGTATAATTGACATAATAATTGCATCCTCACCGGTATCTGCATAGTATTTTTTTCTATGTCCTATTGGCTCAAATCCCATAGAAGCATATAAAGACTTTGCAGGTTCGTTTGACTCTCTGACTTCAAGAGTGATAGGCGACAGACTGTTTTCAATACAAAACTGTTTAAGATGCTCTATAAGCCGTTTTGCAATGCCTTTTTTTCTGTATTCCGGCAAAACTGCAATATTGGTAATATCGCATTGACCGCTGATCTGCCACATTCCAAGGTATGCGACTGTTTTTTCTCCCGATATAGCTGTAAAATATTTTGCTAAAGGATTGTTTAGTTCATCAATAAATGATTTTCTGCTCCAGGGAGTGGTAAATGACTTATTTTCTACTTCAACTATGTCATCAATAGAAGCTTCAGTCATGTTAGCTATTTTAATTTCCATTGTTATTTTCCATTATATCATACAGTTTTTCTGCGATTTCAGTCAGACAATCGTAAATATCATCTGCTACATTTTTGTATTGATTTAAATTTCCGCCAAACGGATCATTAATATCACCGTCATAACCTGCATATTCGCAGATTGTGTGTATTTTATCCGGTGCGAATCCGAGTATCATGGATTTGTGACCTTCAGTCATAGTAAGGACTATGTCAGCATCATTTATAAGTTTTTCTGTCAATGGAGTTGCTTTGTGTGATGAAATATCAATTCCATAGTCATTCATGGTTTTAATGGCGTTTGAACTTGCTTTTTCATCAGCTTTTGCAAAAATTCCTGCAGATTCAGCTACAATATCCATGTCGTTATCAACGGCGATTTTATTCATTAATGCTGCAGCCATTGGACTGCGGCACGTATTTCCTGTGCATACAAATAAAAGCTTCATTTAATCATATCCTTTAAACGTATATTATATTATTTGCCGCAGATTTATACAATCTGTTCTTTACAGTAATTGCATATTTATCATTAATAGTAAATTCGGCGAATACTAATTCAATGCCTTCTTCATCAAATTTTCTTAAGTTGGTAAACAAACTGTGTGCGTATCCTTTGTTCCCGTCTTTTATTTTTATAGTGAAAACATCATAATCGTGACTGCTACACGATAAAACACCGGTCTTTGATGATTTATTCTCTTTAAGCAGAGCTTCTATTTTATCTATTACATGTTCTTCGCAACCCTCAACTACAATAACCTTTGCATCAGGGGCGTAATGTTTATACTTCATACCCGGACATTTTGGCTTTTCGGAAGCAGTAACCGTTTTTAAAATATTTTCATCAATTTCAGTTTCCGGTATATACTCTCGTATATCTTCAAGAGTAATTATTCCCGGCCTTAAAATAACGGGGAAGTCCCCTGTACAATCAACAACGGTTGATTCAAGACCTGCTTCACATTCACCACCGTCAATGATAGCGTCAATTCTGCCCGTCATATCATCAGCTACATGTCGTGCTATTGTAGGACTTGGTTTTCCGGAGAGGTTTGCACTTGGTGCTGGTATAGGCACTCCTGCGAATTCAATGAGCTTTTGTGCAGCAGGATGTGACGGATATCTGATGGCTACGGTGTTAAGTCCGCCCGTAACAGCTTTACTTACTTTTGAAGATTTATTCATTATAAGCGTTATGGGGCCGGGCATAAAAGCATCCATTAATATTTGGGCATAATGTGGAATATGTGTTACTAATTCATCAATCATGTTAAAATCACATATATGAACTATTAACGGATTGTCAGCAGGGCGTCCTTTTGATTTGAAAATATTAAGAACGGCCTCTTCGTTAAATACATCTGCTCCAATTCCGTAAACAGTTTCGGTCGGAAATGCAACAAGTCCGCCGTTTTTTATTATTTCTCCGGCTTCTTTCAATGAACTGTCGTCTGTGTTTAATAGTTTGGTATTAATTTTAATTCACCTTAATTCTGGTAGTTATCAAGCAGCTTGTACTTAATATCCCATAGCTTTCTTGACATGTCTATATAGTATGAGTGTGGGTTTTCAAAACGTTTAACTTCTTCCCATAATCCGTCGATTTCCATCTTGCAGTATTCTCTTAGAACGGAAAGTGAAGGATTTTCATAAACAAGCTCACCTTTTTTGAATATCTGTTTGAGAAGAGGTCTTGCATAAAAATCCTTAATTGTTTTTCTCTTCCATGTATGTTCCGGATCGAAAATTTCAAGAGGTTTTGTATCATCTATAACTTCATCATGTAAAGTCACAATATCTGCGATAGCCTGAGAATTTTCTCTTGAATAAAGTCTGTAAACCTGCTTGAATCCGGGAGTCGTGATTTTAGCCACATTTTCGCTGATTTTGATTTTAGGAATTATTTCTCCTTCATCGTTTTCAACTGCAACAAGCTTATAAACCCCGCCAAAAACAGGTGATGACTTTGATGTTATAAGCCTCTCACCGACGCCAAATGAATCAATTTTAGCACCTTGAATGAGAGTGTCGCGGATAATCCATTCATCCAATGAGTTTGAAGCTACGATTGAACAATCTGTGTAGCCTGCGTCATCCAATATCTTTCTGCATTTTTTTGAAAGATATGTTATATCGCCGCTGTCTATTCTTACACCCTTGGGGCGTTTGCCCATAGGCTTTAGAACTTCATCAAAAACCTTAATGGCATTGGGAAGTCCTGATTTCAAAACGTTATATGTGTCAATCAGCAGAGTACAGCTGTCAGGATATGTTTTAGCGTAAGCTTTAAATGCTTCGTATTCTGAATCGAATAACTGTACCCAGCTGTGTGCCATAGTACCTAATGCAGGAACTTTATAATCTCTGTCTGTAATAGCACAAGCGGTTCCTACACATCCGCCTATGTATGCCGCTCTTGCACCGAGTATGGCAGCAGATGCACCTTGTGCACGTCTTGAACCAAATTCCATTATAGCTCGTCCCTGTGCAGCTCTGACAATTCTGTTTGCCTTTGTTGCAATAAGGCTTTGGTGGTTTATAGTAAGCAGAATCATTGTTTCAATAAACTGTGCCTGAACAACGGGACCTTTGACGGTGATAATCGGTTCGCCGGGGAATATAGGAGTTCCTTCGGGTATAGCGTAAACATCACATTCAAATTTAAAGTTTTTGAGATATTCAAGAAAATTTTCATCAAACAGCTTTTTACTTCTTAGATATTCAATATCCTCATCGGCAAACGAAAGGTTTTTAAGATAATCAATTACTTGCTCAAGACCTGCCATGATTGCGAATCCGCCATCATCAGGGTTCTTTCTGAAAAACATATCAAAATAAGCAATTTTATTTCCTACACCTTCGGTAAAAAAACCGTTTGCCATAGTGAATTCGTAAAAATCAGTAAGCATTGTAAGATTGTCTTGTGTCATTTTAAACTCATCTCCTGAATTAAATACATAAACGGACGACCAGAACGGTCGTCCGGAAATTTATCTGCCTCTTTTATATCCGCCTGAACGCTTAGAGTCTGCGCTTCGTCTTATTGCAGCCATGTTCTCGTCGCTATCAAGCTTGAATTTTGAAAGTCTGTCTTCAAAGGACATTTCGGAGTCTGTTTTTCTGCTCCAATCAATATCAGCCGGGCGTATTGGTTGTTTTTCTTTCTTTTCTCTTGGTTTTGATGCAAGTGCTTTTTTTATTGAAAGACTGATTTTGTTATTATCGTCTATCTTAACAACAACTGCATTAACATTATCTCCGACTTTGATGTGATCGTTTATGTTTTCTACGTAATCACGTGCAATTTCGGAAATATGTACTAAACCGGTAAGACCGTCGCCAAACTGTATAAAAGCTCCGAAGGGGAGTACTTTTACAACCTTACCTGAAACAAGTGAGCCTACTTCTGTCGTCATATTGATTTTTTATCCTCCAAAATTTTCTTTTGATATATAAATTAATCTGTGGTAGAAACATCCACAAATATTTTTTCGTTCTTTTTAATCATTCCCAGCTTATCTCTGGCAATTTGTTCGATATATTCATCAGTATCTACGCTTTCCTTAAGGTTTTCAACCTCTTTTTGACGGATTTTTTCGTATTCTATTTCTTCTTTAAGCCTTGCAATTTCAGCTTTGTTTTCGAGTATTTCAGGCTGCTGCATTATTCCTCGTATAATCATGCCGGCGCATATAACTACTAAAATGATGATTTTAACTCTGTTTTTGTTGTTTTTTAAATACTCTGATGCGGAATTTATTAAGTTGGAGTTTTTTCGCTGTTTTTTTGCATTTTTCAGTTTCATTTTTACCTCCAAATTTTTGCTTTAATTTTAATAATATACTTATTAAAATTTTATACAAAAATTGAGCCGGTGTCAAGAGTATTTTGAAAATAAATTTGATAAATTTAAAAAAATTTACAAATAGTCTGTTAAATAGATTACTAATGGTTAAAAAGTATATAAAACTGCCAATAAAAGCTGATATAAGTTGGTAAAATCTCAGTGCTCCGTTATTGATTGTGTAAATAGTATAAAAGCATATAAAACATGATACGGTCCAGAATAATACATCTAATATACCGATTAATGTGGTGCTTTGATTAAATACACGTCTTGAAGCTCTTAAAAGGTCAAAAATGCAAGAGCAAAGAATACCGCAAAGAAAGCACAATAAGAATACCTTAGTTTCGTTATGAATATTAACTGACAAGGCAATGCACCTCCCGTATTATTTAAAGAGGGAGGAGAGTTTGCTGTTTTCTGATGATGTTTTGTATTCCAGCTTCTTTATATGTCCGTTTAACGAAAATTCACCGGTATCTACATTGATTTTGCCAATGGAAAGCTCTGTTCCGAACACAGAAAGTTTTCCCATGTTTGTTTTCAGCTTAACCAGATTTTCATCTGAGCTTTCTATTTCAGTAACTCCTGTAAGAGATAGAGCTTTTCTGTTTTCTAAAGTTAATAAATGCTTGTTAGAATCCTGCATATTCACACACCTCCGATTAATTGAAGTGTATGATTCAAATAGAATAATTATTACATAACAGTATAGAGTTCCGATGCTTCGTTTTTAAGTACATGCTCGGAAATAGCTTTAACCTGAACTTTAAAAATTCTTTCGCCAAGCTTTATTTCAATAATGTCACCAACAGAAACGTCATATGATGCCTTTGCCACCTTACCGTTTACCATTACACGACCTGCGTCGCAAGCTTCATTTGCAACACTTCTTCGTTTTATAAGTCTTGAAACTTTTAAGTATTTATCCAATCTCATGAGTTTTCTCCTTTAAAGAAAATCAGACTGCCTAAGGCAGTCTGATTAAATAAATATTGAAATCTTATTTGTTAACGATTTCTTTAAGAGCCTTACCAGCCTTGAATGCAGGAACCTTAGAAGCAGCGATTTTGATAACTTCGCCTGTACGGGGGTTCTTGCCTGTTCTTGCGTCTCTAGCTCTTACTTCGAATGTACCAAAGCCAACGAGCTGAACCTTATCGCCAGCAGCCATAGCGTCAGTAACACTTGAAATAACAGCAGCCAATGCCTTTTCAGCGTCCTTCTTTGTGATTTCAGCCTTTTCAGCGATAGCAGCAACTAATTCTGTTTTGTTCATGATTATATCCTCCTTTTTAAGCTAATATAAATACCGCAAAGACGGTATTCAATCACTAATCATTCTAATATATATATTGTTACATGTCAATAGAAATATTGAAAATTATTCAAAAATTTTCTATTTTGCCCTAAATTTTTTGAAAAATATATTCATTTCATCTAAAAAACCTCATAAAATCACGCTTGAAAGGCTGTTTTCGTTTTCTTTGTCTTTGCATTTTTTAATGAATTCTGTTGTAGCGTAACCAAGTTCGGTTTCAGGTGTAAGGTTTAAAGCTCTGCCAAGAGCAACCACGTTTAAAAGCAGATTTCTGTAATTTTCTGCTGTATCAGAAGAATCAAATTTTGTAATAATATCTGATATGTTTTTAAGACTCTTATTCTTGTCCGGCATTTTTGCACCAAATGATTCTGCTTTTTTCTGTACCTTTTCTCCGCGCATCAGAGCAGGTAGGTGATGGGGTACATCGTTTAATACTTTATAACAAGATTCGTCTTTATGTTCTTTGTTTTTGTTCTTCTCCCAATTAGCAAGAGCGGCTTCAGGATCATTAGCTTTTACATCTCCAAAAACATGAGTGTGACGCGTGATTAGCTTTGTGCACAGCTCATATAACACTCTTTTAAAATCAAAAGCACCTCTTTCATCTGCAAGCTGTGAATGAAATGCAACCTGAAGCAATACATCTCCCAGCTCGTTTGCAAAAAGTATATCATCTCCTGCATCAAGTGCATCAATAGCTTCATATGTTTCCTCAATCATGCACTTTTTTAATGTTTCATGGGTTTGGATTTTGTCCCAGGGACATCCGTTTTCGCCTCTTAGTGCTGTGAGAATATCAAATAAATCTTCTATTGAATATTCGTCCTTGAGTTTGATTTCTTTCATTGGGATTTACTCCTTATTTTTTCTTCTTGTCAAAGGTGTACATTTCAAGGGGAGATGCAAAAATCACACCATACATGAAAATATGGGTTACAATAGCTGAAAGTAGTTGTATTTTTATATTTGCAATTCTGTATCCCATAAATATTTCATTTACTATGAGATTGACAAATTTCATAGGCATGAATATGTATGAATATACAGAGGGTAGATAGTTGTCACCAAAATACAGAAGTGTTGCAATGTTTACAACCGCATAAATGGCATATGCACACACGTTTACGTTGAAGTAAACAATTTTGTTGCCCATGCTGTAAAAGAAAGCCCTGAGTAAGTAAGCATTGGCTATTACATATGCAGCAAAAGACACGCCCATTATTTTGTACGCCCAGCTTGTTGATTTTGTGAAACCAAACTGATATATGAGCGCAAAAGGAATTGAGCACAAAATAGAAATTATTAAAAATTCTGCAAATCTTCTGAACAGAAAAGGAAACTTGGGTGGTTTTTGTGGCGGAGTCATAACATTTTCTTCTTGATTATTAACATCTATGTTCAAATAAAACACATCCTTATAATAATTTATAGGTAAAGTATAGCATATTTTTAATTTTTTTTCAAGTATTTTTTCTTTTAAATTTTTATTAACATATTTTTGCATAGCTGTAAGAAAATCACTATATTTAAAACATCCTATTGCAAAAATATCTTTTTTGTGTTAGAATAGATTTAACGCAAGTTAAATCTGTTCAGCTAAATTTCCTGCGGCAGCTATATGTGATTCGCGCGCTTAAGGCGAATTTAATTTAGCTGTTTCGATAAAAACAATTTAGCTATGGAGCAAGTGAGAATTTATATCATATTGAGTTTTGAACTGAGTGAAAAAATATCGATTTTGTGATAACAAAAATATCGAGCAAACAAAGTTTGCATATCGACAAATTTTTTGTCTCTAACTTGACAAAATCATAGAAGATGACGAATTATGATAAAGAACGGAGAAATTGACATGGTTGGATTTGACATAGGAGGCACTAAATGTGCGGTATCTATAGGAGAAGAAAAAGAAGGTAAGCTTGAAATAACAGACAAGAGAATAATACCTACTGATTTAACTATTTCTCCTTATGAAATGATAGATAAACTAATTAACTTAGCAGAAATGATGACTAATAACATTGACGTAATCGGTATTAGCTGTGGAGGACCGTTAGATTCGAAAAAAGGTGTAATTTTATCACCTCCGAATCTTTTTGGGTGGGATGATGTGAAAATTGTTGACTACCTTGCTAATAAATGCGGTGCAAAGGCATATCTTGAAAACGACGCCAATGCCTGTGCTCTTGCAGAATGGAAATATGGTGCAGGGCAAGGTTGCGAGAATATGATATTTATGACTTTTGGCACGGGTCTTGGAGCAGGAATGATATTAAATGGTCGGCTTTACCGTGGCGCAAATGATATGGCGGGAGAGGCAGGACATATAAGGCTAAGTTCGTTTGGTCCGGTCGGATATGGGAAAATGGGATCATTTGAAGGCTTTTGTTCAGGAAATGGGATTGCACAGTTAGGCAAAAGCTTTGCTCTTGAAAAATTACAATCAGGGGAGAAAGTATCTTATTGTTCTACTCTTGCAGAAATTAACGATATTAATGCAAAATTAATTGCTGAATGTGCAAATAAAGGTGCTGAAGACGCTACTTGTGTATATCAAAAATGTGGCGAAATGCTTGGGTATGGTCTTAGCATACTGATTGATATTTTAAATCCGGAGAGAATTGTTCTTGGAAGTGTATTCCAAAGAAGTGAACATTTGCTTCGTGAGTCTATGCAAAAGGTGCTTACACAAGAATGCCTCAGTTATTCGCTTCAGGTGTGTGAAATAGTACCTGCAAAATTGGAAGAAAATATTGGAGATTATGCTGCTCTTACCGTTGCAGCATTAAACAGAAATGGAGACATATAATGAGTAATTTAACAGAAAGATATCCCGCGTTAAAAAGTGTTGAAGATGAAGTACAAAAGGCTTTAGATTTAATTATAGATGTTTATGAAAACGGTGGAAAGGTTCTGGTTTGCGGTAATGGCGGAAGTGCTGCAGATAGCGACCATATCGTAGGAGAGCTTATGAAGGGTTTTATGCTAAAGCGCGAAGTTACAGATGAACGAATCTCTGAAGATTTAAGATGCAAGCTTCAAGGTGCTCTTCCGGCAATCTCACTTCCGAGTCAGAGTGCAATACTTTCTGCATATATTAACGACGTGGAACCTGACATGATGTATGCACAGCTTGTGTACGGGTATGCAAATGAAAATGACCTTGTTATGGGAATATCAACATCGGGCAACTCTAAAAATATAGTAAATGCATTAAAGATTGCAAATGCCGTCGGCGCGAAAACGCTAGCACTTACCGGTATATCCGGCGGAGCACTTGCAGAAATTGCGGACGTTTTAATTGGTGTTCCGGAACATGAAACATATAAGATTCAGGAATATCATCTGCCTGTTTACCATTATTTGTGTGCAGAGGTTGAAAAGCATTTTTTTAAATAAATAGAAAAAAGAAATGTTTTGGTGCAGATTACTTACGGAAAAGCTTTGCATCTAAACCTTATGTATCACAATCACAAAAAATATTAGCATCTAGATTATACAGTCTTTATAGTAAGATTGTCGAAAATTATAGGTTGACAATATCCTACGATTTGTATATAATATAAATTGTAGGATATATTTGTTGTATAAATAATAGGAGGTAGTTATGAATATAAATACTGAAACAATTACAACTATGACGGAAGCAAATCAGAATTTCTCAAAAGTTGCTAAAGTTGCAGAAAATAATGGTCAGGCAGTTATCTTCAAAAATAATAAGCCGAAATTTTTGCTTATTGATGTTGACTCGGACTTCTACTTTGATATTACTGATGATGAAAAAATAGATGTGGCGGCAAAAAGAATTATGAACAGATTCAAACCCGCTTTTGAGGAGTTGGCAAAATGATTAAATTGAGCAAAGAAAAGGTTTTGCTGTTGCATCAATTAATAGCAGAAGAAACGGGCGGTAGTGTTGGTGTAAGAGATGTTGGACTTTTAGAAAGTGCACTTAATAATGCGTATGCTACATTTGGTGGAGAAGAACTTTATAAAACAAAAGAAGAAAAAGCAGCAAGTCTTGGGTTCTCGTTGATATCCAATCATGCTTTTGTTGATGGTAATAAAAGAATAGGTGTATATGTTTTGCTGACATTTTTAGAAGCAGAGGGAATAAAAATGAATTGCACCAATGAAGATGTTGTTGATTTTGGTTTGTCTGTTGCATCAGGCAATATGAAATATGATGATATTTTAAATTGGATAAATAAATTCAAAAAATAAGTTTTTGGTACTAACTTGTTATGAACTATTGCATTGCAAAGCAATGCAGCGATATAAATTCCTGACGGAATTTGCGATATATCCTTGCGGATGCGATATACCTAAAGGTACGATATGTTCCTGCGGGACGAGAAAAAAAGGAATTTATATCATATCGCAACGGAATGAAATGGAGTTATATCGCATTTGAACAGAGTGAAAATATATCGCACGAACGAAGTGAGTATATCGCTATAAAGGTTTGCATCTAAACCTTATGCCTCGCAATTGCATTGCAAAGCAATGCAGCTAAATTCGCTATTGCGAGCTAAATTGAACAAGTTCAGCAAAATAGCCTACTGCAGCTAAATGTGCTTCGCACGCTAAAAGCGAATTTAATTTAGCTACTCCAAAGGAGTTATTTAGCTATGGAGCGAAGCAGAATAATTTAGCTTTGCAACTTGTTGCAAAATTTATCTAAAAACGAGTTGAATCTAAACCTTATGTGTCGCAATTACCAAAAAAGAATGGTATTCAGATTATACGCTCTTTATAGTAAGGATGTCGAATATTATCGAAAAATTGAAATACAGAAAGGAGCATCCATATGGATATCATACAGAGCTTTTATGATAATTTGGCTCCGCAATATGATAAACTTTTTCTTGATTGGCAAACTACAGTAAAAGAACAATCTGTAATTTTAGACAAACTGTTCAAAGATAACGGGTATGATAAGAAAGCGGAAATTCTTGATTGTGCCTGTGGCATTGGAACGCAAGCAGTAGGGCTTGCTACTTTGGAATATAATGTAACTGCTTCAGATATAAGTGATGGTGAACTTGATGAAGTAAGACAGCGGGCTATAGAAAACAATGTGAATATTCGCTTTGAAAATGCCGATTTTCGCACATTATCCAAAACATTTTCTCGAAAGTTTGACATCGTTATTGCGATGGACAATGCTCTCCCGCATATGCTTACAAAAAATGATTTAGAAATGGCAATCAAGAGTATTTTAAGCCGAATTGCAATGGGTGGGATGTTTGTTGCAAGCATCAGAGATTATGATGTTTTGCTTAAAAATAAGCCACCATACTCCGCTCCGTATATATATAATACAGAAAAAGGGCAGAGGGTATCTTTCCAAACTTGGAATTGGAATGCTGATAATTACAAACTCACTCAATATATCATTGAAGACGATATATCTTTAAAAACAAGTAAATTTGAATGTGAATACAGGGCGATCCGTAGGGAAGAACTTACCAACTTACTTCTCTCTAATGGGTGTATTAGTGTGGTATGGAAATTCCCTGAAGAAACGGGATTTTATCAACCAATCGTTATTGCGAAAAGATAATTGTTTTTGTTCTTAACATAAGACGAGTCAGCTTGGCATTAAAATTATACGGCCTTTAATAACAAGCAATATTGCGTTGTATGATAAATTATTTGCCGCTCACTTGACTTGACATAAGAATGAGAATGTGTGATAATAGAGCAATAACCGTAAATTCAGAGGTGAACATATGGCAAATGTAATCACAAGCTTTCGCATTATATGTAGTTTATTGATGTTGCTTACGCCAGTTTGTTCTTTTTGGTTTTACATTACATATTTTCTTTGCGGAATTAGTGATATGATTGATGGTGCGGTTGCAAGAAAGACAAATAGTATCGGTGAATTTGGGGCAACATATGATACTGTTGCTGACCTTGCATTTGTTGTAGCAGCTTTGATTAAATTGCTGCCCGTGGTGCATATAGCGGTGTGGTTATGGCTTTGGATTTTCGTTATCGCAACTGCAAAGCTTTATAATATCATATTTGCGTATGTTAATAAAAGGTTGGTATTTTTGCATACTGCAATGAATAAAATTACGGGTTTAATATTGTTCCTTTTGCCTCTTACAATTAATTTTGTTGATTTAAAATATAGTTCCGTAGGAGTGTGCTTTATGGGAACTATTTCGGTAATTCATGAAAGTGTTGCTATAAGAGTGAAAGAATAATTTTGAAATTGAACAAATTTTTAAGATAATACAGAAACGGAGTAATGTATGAAAATTTTATGTGTTGGAGACGTTGTTAGTCGTCCGGGAAGAGAAATGCTTCAAAATCATCTTGAACGATTGGTCAAAGAATATGACATTTCCCTGACTCTCATTAATGGAGAAAACCTCTCTCATGGTCATGGTATTTCAAGAAATACTTATGACGAGATGATGGGTATTGGTGTAGGAGGAATTACCCTTGGCAATCATACCTGGAACTGCAAGGATGTAGTGAACATTCTGGCTTATAACAAGAATATAATACGTCCTGCTAATTTTGCAAAATCATGTCCGGGCAAAGGTTCTATGCTTCTTTCTCTTCTGAATAAAGAAAAGGTAGGTGTTATTAATATAATCGGCAGAACCTACATGGAAGCTTCGGACTGCCCTTTTGAAGCCGCTGAAAGAGAGATTTCAAAGCTCAAAAACGAAACGGATATAATACTTGTAGATTTCCATGCCGAAGCTACAAGCGAAAAGCAGGCGATGGGGTGGTTTCTTGACGGCAAAGTAAGTGCGGTTTACGGAACTCATACCCATGTACAGACTGCTGATGAGGTGATTTTACCGAAAGGAACGGGATATATCTCAGATCTTGGTATGACCGGTGCTTTTTACTCTGTTCTTGGTATGGAGCGTCAGCCGGTTGTTGAACGGTTTATGACAGGAATGCCGAGAAAATTTGCGGTAGCTGATGGTGCGGCAAGATTTTGCGGATGTGTTTTTGATATAGATTCAAAAGGAGTATGCAAAAACGTAGAAAGAATAAGCTTTATGTAATTATCATAGTTTTTTATTTGCCGCTGTGCTATTTTTATAAATTTGCATAAATTTTCTTATTTATATTGTTTTTTGCGCTAATTTATTATATAATCAAATGAGTGACTTTAAGGAGGGGAAAGGCTTGTCTTTGTTTTATGATATAAAATCTGTACTTGAGAGAGATCCGGCGGCTCGTAACGGATTTGAAGTTTTGCTCCTTTATCCCGGAATTCACGCAGTGATGTGGCATAGAGTTGCCCATTTTCTATACAAAATTCATTTTAAATTTTTTGCTCGATGCATTTCGCAGATTACAAGATTTTTTACCGGTATCGAAATTCATCCCGGTGCTACAATCGGCAGAGGCTTGCTTATTGATCACGGTATGGGTGTTGTTATCGGCGAAACAGCAGTTATCGGAAATGACTGTACTATCTATCAAGGTGTAACACTTGGTGGTACAGGTAAGGAAACCGGCAAACGTCACCCTACTCTCGGTAATAATGTTATGGTAGGGAGCGGAGCTAAGGTGCTTGGCCCGTTTACTGTGGGCGACAACTCAAAAATTGCCGCAGGTGCCGTTGTTCTCAATGCCGTACCGCCCGGCTCAACGTGTGTGGGTGTTCCTGCAAGAATAGTTAAGCAAGACGGTAAAAAGCTTTATGATTTGGACCAGATATCAGTTCCAGATCCTATATCACAACAGATGTGTACTTTGTCTGTTCATATGAATAAGCTTGAAAAGAAAATTGAAGAGCTTGAAAAACAGCTTTCCGAGAAAGCTGAATCGGAGGAAATGTAATAATGAAAATATATAATACAATGTCAAGAAAAAAAGAAGATTTTGTACCCCTGACCGAAGGCGAAGTAAAGATGTATTCATGCGGCCCTACTGTGTATGATTATTTTCACATAGGCAACGCAAGACCGTTTATAGTTTTTGACTGTCTTCGTCGTTACTTTGAGTATAGCGGATATAAAGTGAAATTCGTTCAGAATTTTACAGATATAGACGACAAAATGATAAAAAGAGCCAACGAAGAGGGAATAACAGTAAAGGAACTTGGCGACAGATTTATTGACGAGTATTTTAAGGACGCTTCTGCTCTTGGAATTCAAAAGGCGTCTGTTCACCCTAAGGCAACAGAAAATATTGATGCTATCATTGAAATAATAAAAAAGCTTGAGGATAAAGGCTATGCATATGCAGTAAACGGCAATGTATATTTCTCTACTAAGAAATTCAGACAATACGGCAAGCTTTCAGGTCAGCCTATGGATGAGCTTGAAGCAGGTGCAAGAATTGATATAAGCGATGAAAAGCAGGACGTAATGGATTTTGCTCTTTGGAAGAGTCAAAAGCCGGGTGAGCCTGCGTGGGAAAGCCCCTGGGGAATGGGACGTCCGGGCTGGCATATTGAGTGCTCTGCTATGGTAAATAAATTCCTCGGTGAAACTATTGATATTCATTCAGGTGGTCAGGACCTTGTATTCCCGCACCATGAAAATGAAATTGCTCAAAGTGAAGCTGCAAATGAAAAGCCGTTTGCTAAATATTGGATGCATAACGGATATATTAATATTGATAACAAAAAAATGAGTAAATCACTTGGTAATTTCTTCACAGTAAGAGATATATCAGCCAAGTATGATTATGAAGTAATACGTTATTTTATGCTCAGTGCTCACTACCGCAACCCCATTAACTTCAGCGATGCACTTATGGAGCAGGCTAAATCAGCAGTTGCTAGAGTTTATACATGTATTGACAATCTTGAATTTCTTCTTTCAAACGGCGAGGAAAGAGATTTAACTGCCGAAGAAAAACAGTACTGTGCAAAGCTTGATGAGCTTAAGCAGAAATTCATAGACGCTATGGATGATGACCTTAATACCGCTGATGCCATATCAGTTATATTCGATATAACATACGCGGCAAACACTTCACTTTCAAACGAGAATAAGAATGCTGTTTATGCAGTGGAAAAGACTCTCGGACTTATAAGAGAGCTTGGAGCGGTGCTTGGAATTTTCACTAAGGAAAGCAAAAACAGTTTGGATTCAGAAGTGGAAGAACTTATCAGAAAAAGAGAAGAAGCGAGAAAGGTAAAAGACTTTAAAACAGCAGACGAAATCAGAGATAAGCTCAAAAGTATGAACATCGTTTTAAAGGATACTCCTATGGGTGTAAAATGGACGAAAACAGAATAGAAAAACCATCATTGCTGGCGCCATTGGTGCTGGCGTACATAGGCGACAGCATATATGAGGTTTATGTAAGAAACCGTTTGCTGTCTGAAAATCCGCAGATGCCCGCATATAAGCTTCACCGCGAAGCTGTCAAATACGTAAGAGCCCATGCACAGTCGAAGAGCGTGCTTGCAATAGAGCCTATGCTTTCGGAAGATGAAATTTGCGTATATAAAAGAGGCCGGAATGCAAAATCACCCACAGTTCCCAAGAATGCGGACGTGGCTGATTACAGACGAGCTACCGGCTTTGAAGCGCTTGTTGGTTTTCTTTATCTTTCAAACAAGCATGAACGTCTTAATGAATTAATGTCCTGCGCGTATGAAAATGCGCTGGATAATTGATTATATATACAAATGGAGGGTACAAAATGGAAGAAAAACGTCTTGCAATTATTGCAAACAAAATCCGGAAAAATGCACTAACAGCAGTTTATTCTGCAAAATCAGGACATCCCGGCGGTTCACTGTCAATAGCTGATCTTCTGGCACTTCTTTACTTTGAAGTAATGAATGTTGATCCTGCTGATCCCAAAAATCCTGACAGAGACCGTTTGGTATTATCTAAAGGACATACAGCGCCTGCGCTTTATGGTGCTTTGGCAGAAAGAGGATTTTTTCCGGTTGAGGATATGACATCATTCAGACGTGTTGGAAGTTATCTTCAGGGACATCCTGATATGAAAGGAGTTCCAGGAGTTGATATGTCAACGGGTTCACTGGGTCAGGGAATAAGCGCTGCAGGCGGTATGGCATATGCAGCTAAGCTCGATAATGCAAATTATAGAGTATATTCAATACTTGGTGACGGTGAGCTCGAAGAAGGTCAGGTTTGGGAGCAGGCAATGTTTGCAGCTCATTATAAGCTTGATAATTTCACTATATTTGTTGACTTTAACGGTTTGCAGATAGACGGTAATATTACCGATGTTATGAACCCAACTCCTATTGATAAGAAGTTCGAGGCTTTTGGTTGGAATGTTGTTTTGGCTGATGCTCATGATTTTTCAAGCCTCAGAGCTGCTATCGAAAATGCAAAGAATACAAAAGGCAAACCTACTGCAGTTATAATGAAATCTGTAAAAGGTAAGAATGTATCCTTCATGGAAAATAATGCCGGCTGGCACGGAAGCGCTCCTAACGAAGAGCAGTACAATCAGGCTATAAGCGAGCTTGACAAAATTATAGAAGATTTGGAGGGTGACAGATAATGGCAAAGAGAGCAACAAGAGAATCCTACGGTGAAGCACTTATGCTTTGCGGTGCAGATGAACGTGTGGTAGTTTTGGATGCTGACCTTTCAAAATCAACCAAAACAGATGTATTTAAGAAAACATATCCTGAACGCTTTATCAATGCAGGTATTGCTGAAGGAAACATGATGAGTGTTGCAGCAGGTCTTGCAGCTTGTGGTAAAATTCCTTTCGCTTCATCATTTGCGATGTTTGCGGCAGGCAGAGCTTTTGAACAAATCAGAAACTCAATCGGCTATCCGCATCTTAATGTAAAAATCGGAGCAACTCATGCAGGTATTTCTGTTGGTGAAGACGGAGCTACACATCAATGCCTTGAAGATATTGCACTTATGCGTTCTATTCCTGATATGGTTATTATTAATCCTGCTGATGATATAGAAGCTATGCAGGCGGTTAAGGCAGCGTGTGATTATGAAGGCCCCGTTTACATGAGATTTGGCAGACTTGCAGTTGAAGATATTAACCCTGCAGATTATAAGTTTGAACTTGGAAAGGGTGTAGAGGTAGCAAGTGGTACAGATGCTACTATTATAGCAACCGGACTTATGGTTGCATATGCACTTGAAGCAAAGAAGCTTCTTGAAAATGAAGGTATCAATGCCCGAGTGATTAATATACACACAATCAAGCCTATTGATAAAGAAATAATTATCAAGGCTGCAAAGGAAACCGGTGCTATTGTAACAGCGGAAGAACATAGTGTTATGGGTGGTCTTGGAAGTGCTGTATGTGAGGTTATCTGTGAAAATCAACCTGTACCTGTAAAGATGGTGGGAACAGATAAGTTTGGTGCATCAGGAACTCCCGCAGAACTTTTCGAAGTTTATGGTTTAACTGCTGAGAATATTGCAGAAAAGGTTAAGGAAGTAATAGCTCTTAAATAAATTTTTGTTTATTTGAGGAGGGTATAAATTTATGCGAAAAGCATTGTTGATGCTTGTGACTATGACTGTTTGTTTATTGTTTGGCTGTTCGAATAACAAAGACGAGTTTAAACCGGTAAAGCCAACGGATATAATTTCTGAATCAGATGCCGAGGCTGCTGTCGGAGGACAAGACTTGTTTCTTGAACACAATGCTGTGGTTGATTTGGGTGATAATACATATAAAGTCTCGTACTATCCCGTTCCTGTAGGCTCTCTTGATCCTATAACAGTTATTGTGACCTATCCCGGCGGTGATATGTCGGTGAATGATATTAAGAATATATATACTGAAAGCTATTCGCTTCGTGACAATAAGAAAAAAATACGCGGTATAGGAGCAGGTGCGTTTGTTGCATTTCCCAATATCACCATTTATGAAGATGGTCACTTAATCAAAATAACCGCAGGTTCCGGAGATACCAAAGAACAGCTTGATTTGTTGTTATCCTTAGGCCAGACAGCAGTAGATAATCTGCATAAGTTTTTGGAAGATAATAAATAGAAACAACCTCTTATGGTTCTTTGAACTGCACCATTTTGTGCAGACAGTACAAAAATACCCCTATGGTAGCAAATATTAAGTTTTAAGCAACATACTGACATCGCATTTCTTGTGGTGTCAGTTTTGTTTTTAGTTGTATTCTTTCGTTGTTGTAGAAATGA
>JBGVIT010000074.1:0-57080 GCA_045128915.1 Clostridia bacterium | reverse complement strand
TGTAAGTATTGAAAAGCAAACAATGATTATGAGTGGTGCCTATACGGAATATTATATGGAAGACATTGAAGAGATGGCAATTGAAAATGTTAAGAAAAGACATGGGAAATTGTAAAATCCTTCGTGGACTTCCTCTCTCTTATGTGGTATGCTTTGTCTCGCAAGGAGGTGAAATTATATGGCAAAGCATACGAAAGTCCTAAGGCGATCGCATTTCGGTTAACGAATGTGCAATCGCCTTTTGAAATTAATACTGAAACATTGACAACAATTTTTCTAAAGGGTATCCGAAAAAAATATTCGGTATATAATATTTGAAAAAGAGTTGTTGAATCATGAATGAAATTATTAAACGCACTATTGAAGACTACAAAAATCATTTAGTCGAGGAAGAAAAAAGTTCCGTCACAATAGAAAAATATATTCGTGACATAAATGCATTCGTAGATTGGTCAGACGGCAGAGAAATTACAAAGACACTTGTGCTTGAATACAAAACAATATTGGTACAGCAATATGCTCCAGCAAGTGTGAACTCGGTACTGTCTTCACTCAACGGATACTTCAATTACATTGAAAGATATGACCTGAAGGTTAAGAACTTAAAAGTACAAAGACAAATCTTTTGTCAGAGCGAAAAGGAACTGACCAAGGTTGAGTATGAAAGATTATTGAAAGCGGCAAAGAGTAAAAAGAATGAAAGACTATACCTCATTATGCAGACGATATGTGCTACAGGAATCCGTGTAAGTGAGTTGTCCTACATCACAACCGATGCTGTGAATTACGGTCAGGCACAAGTGAATTTAAAAGGTAAAATACGAATGATAATCCTGCCGAAGGAACTATGCCAACTGCTCAAGAAGTATATTAAGGAAAAGCATATCACCTCGGGCAGTGTATTCGTAACAAGAAAAGGTAAGCCTGTGGACAGGCACTCGATATGGAAATCGATGAAACAACTGTGTGAAACTGCCGGAGTGTCAAAAGAAAAAGTATTCCCACATAACCTCCGCCATCTGTTCGCAAGAACCTACTACTCACTGCAAAAAGATATCGTTCGCCTGGCTGACATACTTGGTCACAGCAATGTAAACACTACAAGAATCTATACCATAGAAAATGGCTCAACCCACCGCAGACAAATGCAGAGAATGGGACTCGTGCGGATGCAAAATTAAAAAACCACATAATCAGCATTATGTGGCAAAAACATTAAAATATTTGAATAAATTATACCACGAAAATACATAAAGGTCAATGTTTCAGAGATCAATACAGAAAAATCGTAAAATTTGCACATGGCAAATAGACCAATGAAAAAATTAAGACTCATTGGTCTGAGGCTCTTTTAAATTTGTGGTAACCGCAATCACCTGAGAGGGTGATTTTTTTGTTTCAGCAGTCTTGGTTACACACATAATGCTGATTATGTGAGCTAATGGAGAAAACTATGAATCAAGAAGAATTAAGATTACACAGATGTTGTTTCACAGGACATAGGCCTGACAAAATGGAACTTGGAGAAAAAGACATCAAATCCCTGCTTGAAAAAGCAATAGATGATGCTATTGCAGGTGGGTATGTAACCTTTATAACAGGTATGGCAATGGGAACGGACATATGGGCTGCAGAAATTGTATTAGAGAGAAAGAAAACAAATGGTGACTTACGCCTAATATGTGCTTTGCCTCATCCAAATTTCGAGAGTAGGCGGAGTATAACAGAAAAGATGAGGTTTAATAAGATAATTAAAAAGGCTGACCTTGTAAAAGAAATTAACAACCACTATTTCACAGGTTGTTATCAGGTGAGAAATGAATGGATGGTTGACAGATCAAATCTTGTGATAGCTGTGTTTAATGGTCAAAAGAGCGGAACGAAGAATACGGTTGATTATGCATTTCGAAAGGGAATTGGCGTAATAAATGTTTTAAACAGTATTTAATAGTCCTTAAACATCATAGAATTTTTTGTGCCCTCAATTGTAAAGTGAAATGCAATATTTGTTTATGTGATTTATCATTATAAGCGTATAAATCTCAGCTGCAAACGGGTATCGCATTTTGTTTTGCAAAAAATTGAATTTCTGCAACTTAAAACCAATTCCTTGTCTAAAAATATTGACTTTTGACGGAATTTGTGGTAAAATATACCTCGTTGTGAGGGAGTAGCAAGCGTTTCCCAAGCGTAGCAAGTCAACATACTGACCGAAAAGGTCTGGCTTGTTTTAAATTGCGAGACTCATGTATAACTGTGAAGCTATGCATGGAGTCTGTCTGTTATGATAATGATGACCAAGTATGGTTTCGCCGTACTTGGTCTATTTTTTATGAAAACGGAGGAATTTAAAATGAATTTGGGAATTATGTTTTTTGTAAACAGTATTTTGCTTGGAGTGGGACTTGCTATGGATGCTTTCTCTGTATCCCTTGCCAATGGCCTCAATGAACCTAAGATGAAGAAAAACAGAATGTGCGGTATTGCAGGTGTATTTGCTTTCTTTCAGTTTGCAATGCCAATGATTGGTTGGTTTTGTGTATGTACGGTTGCTTGTTATTTCTCATCATTTGAGAAATTTATTCCTTGGATTGCACTCATTCTTCTTTGCTACATAGGTGGAAAAATGCTTATTGATGGAATCAAGAACAAGGAATTAGAAACAGAGAAGCCTGCAGTTGGACTTGTAGGACTGCTTGTACAAGGTGTGGCAACATCCATTGATGCTTTATCAGTCGGTTTTACTATTGCAGACTACAACTGCTTTGAGGCACTTCTTGCCTGTCTTGTTATTGCAATAACCACATTCTTTATATGTATGGGCGGTCTTGCAATCGGCAAAAAAGCCGGAACAAAGCTTGCAGGCAAAGCGAGCATACTCGGCGGAGCAATTCTTGTTTTTATCGGGATTGAGATATTTATAAAAGGAATTATTTAATCGCGCAGGCATTCTGCATAAATTCACCGTAGCATAATAAACAAATTTTTGAGATTATAACTCTTGCAAAAAATAATATTTTATGCTATAATGATATACGTCGAGTAGCGAAATGCGTAAGTCCAGATTTTGGACTTGCGCATTATTTTTTTGCGTTTTAGGAGGTTTTCAAATGGAACAAACAAATCAAAATTTTTTAGCAAATGAGAAAATGGGTGCGCTCATGCGTAAGTATGCGATCCCTTGTATCATTTCATTACTTGTAGGTGCATTATACAATATCGTTGACCAAATATTTATTGCAAACGCAACTTATCTTGGCTCATACGGAAATGCGGCAAATACTGTTGTATTTCCGTTGACGGTTATTGCACTTGCAATAGCGGTAATGATTGGTGACGGATGCTGTGCTTTTGTAAGTATAAGCTTAGGTGAGAAAAAATCTGAAACAGCAAGTAAAAGCGTTGGAAACTCTATCATACTTACCATTATTGCAAGCATAATTTTAACAATAATTTATCTCGCTTTCAGCGACCAGATTATTTCTATGTTTGGTGGCACTGTAAATGAAGAAACATTTTACCATTCAAAAGAATACTTCTTTTGGATTTCAGTAGGTATTCCTTTTTATATGTTCGGACAGGCAATGAACCCTGTAATTCGTGCAGACGGAAGTCCTAAATTTGCAATGGTTTCAACACTTGCCGGAGCTGTTATCAATATTGTTCTTGATCCTATTTTTATCTTTGTTTTTAAATGGGGTATGATGGGAGCTGCTGTTGCTACTGTAATAGGTCAGATGGCTACTGCAATTCTTGCAATATGGTATTTGTGTCATACTAAAATTGTGAAAATATCAAAACAAGATTTTAAGTTAAAATCAAAGATTGTGAGTAAAACATTGGTGCTTGGGATTTGCAGTTTTCTCTCACAAATATCCCTTGTTGCAGCTATGGCGGCAATAAATAATATGATAAGAAAATATGGTGCTATGGATGCGATATTTGGTCAGGCTCAATATGCTCAAATACCGATGGCAGTTGTGGGTATAGTTATGAAATTTTTCCAAATTGTAATATCAATTGTTGTTGGTATGGCTGCAGGCTGTATTCCTATTGTTGGCTTTAATATGGGAGCAGGACTTAAAAACAGAGTGAAGGAGCTGTTTACAAAACTGCTTACTGCAGAAGCACTTGTAGGTGCTGTTGCACTCTTGATTGTTGAGCTGTTTCCAAATGGGCTTATTCAAGTTTTCGGAGCTGCAAACGAAAGTGCCTATTATACAGATTTCGCAATAAAAGCATTCAGAATATATCTATGTATGATGATATTTGCCTGTGTAAACAAGGCTACCTTTATCTTCTTGCAAGCTATGGGAAAAGCAGCCTCATCAACAATGCTTTCTATGGTGCGAGAGATAGTTTTTGGCGTTGGCTTTGCACTTATTCTGCCTATATTCTTCGGACTTGATGGTGTGATTTATTCAATGCCTGTATCGGATATTTTAACATTTATAATAGCAGCAATTATTATCAGGAAAACCTACAAAGAATTATCCTCCGATAAAAAATATGCGTAATCAAAATTATAAGACATAATTATGCAGCGTCTTGGTGTTGGACAGTGGCAAATTTTCGGAGCACATGGTTTCAAGAAAGATTATTGTGTTAATTCATGATGCGGTATCTTTTGGTTGCTTTTTTGCTAAATATATTATGTAATACTAATCGAGTAGGACAAATTTGTTGGACCTGCTCGATTTTTCTTTTTTAACCTACAATTAACATACCGTAGCTTTCAGAATTAACATAGCCTATGCTAAACTGTTATCGTAGTCAAAAAGAAAAGAAAAAATTTTAAGGAGAGTGATTTTGATGAAGAAAATCATAAGTATTTTGACAGTAGTAGGTTTGGTGGCTTGTTTTTTTACGGGCTGTGGTGCAGAAAAAAGCACAAGTAATGGCGGTACAGTTGCAACAGACGGCTCAACCTCAATGGAAAAGGTAATTGGATATTTAAGTGAAGCCTATATGGAAGAAAACGCAGATGTAAAGGTTACTTACAATCCTACAGGTTCAGGTAGTGGTATTCAGGCAGTTGCCGAGAGCAGATGCGACATTGGTCTTTCAAGCAGAGACTTGAAAGACGAAGAAAAGGCAGAGCTTAACGGAACAGTAGTTGCCATTGATGGTATTGCCGTAATTGTAAATCCTGAAAATCCTGTAGCTGACCTTACAATCGAACAAATTGCAAAACTTTACAAAGGCGAAATTACAAATTGGAGCGAAGTTGGCGGAGCTGACGCACCTGTTGTACTTATCGGCAGAGAAGCAGCATCCGGCACAAGAGACGGCTTTGAATCTATCACAGATACAGAAGATTTGTGCAAATACTCACAAGAACTTACTTCAACAGGTGATGTTGTGCAGACAGTAGCTTCTAACCCCAACGCAATCGGCTATGCTTCCGTTGCATCTGTAAAAGATACAGTTAAGATGATTGATGTGGAGGGTGTAACACCGACAACAGAAACAATCCAAAATGGCACATACAAGGTTCAGCGTAACTTCGTATTCGTAACAAAGAAAAATGCGGAGCTTTCCGAAACTGCAAAAGCATTCTTTGACTTTGCAACATCTGAAGTGGCTGATGATTTGATTGTAAAAGCAGGAGCAGTACCCGTAGCAAGATAAGGAGTATAGAGAATGAGCAGAATAAAAAAAGCAGCAAATTTTATTGAAAAATCAATGAATATTATCTTCACGCTTTGCGGATTTTTAGCTGTTGCTTTTGTCATTCTCATTACCGGATTTTTATGTTTCTCAGGTATGCCTGCCATTGGCAAAATCGGTATCACAGACTTTTTATTCGGGACGGAGTGGGCATCAACTGCCTCTACTCCGTCTTACGGCATTTTACCTTTTATTCTTACATCGGTGTATGGAACACTCGGTGCAATAATAATTGGTGTGCCGCTCGGTCTTATGTGTGCAATATTTGTTGCAAAAATGGCGAATGACAAAATAGCAAAAACAGTTCGTACAAGTGTTGACTTGCTTTCGGGGATACCGTCAGTTGTTTACGGTCTTGTAGGTATGATAATAATTGTACCTCTTGTGCGTGAATCCTTTAATCTGCCGGACGGAGCAAATTTATTCTCGGCAATTATCGTCTTAACAGTTATGATATTACCATCAGTAATATCGGTATCGGAAACAGCAATAAGGGCAGTACCAAAGGAATATGAAGAAGCATCTTTAGCACTTGGTGCAACCAAAACCGAAACAGTTTTTAAGGTTATTGTTCCGGCAGCAAAAAGCGGAATACTAACATCCGTTGTACTCGGTATTGGCAGAAGCATCGGCGAAGCAATGGCGGTTATGATGGTATCAGGTAATGTTGCAAATATGCCCGGACTTTTCAAAAGTGTGCGTTTTCTTACAACGGCAGTTGCAAGCGAAATGTCATACTCATCAGGACTTCAGCGAGAAGCACTTTTTTCTATCGCATTGGTGCTTTTCGTGTTTATATTGATAATTAACCTCGTGCTAAATCTTATAGTAAAAAAGGATAAGGAGTGAGCCTATGCAAGATAAAATATCAACAAAAAGAAAAGTTAAATGTGCTTTGCTAAATATTTTGATGTACTTATCGGCAGGAATTATATGCCTTATTCTTCTTGGACTTATAGGATATATCTTATACAGAGGTCTGCCGCATATTTCACTCGAATTTCTTACATCAAAACCGAGCCTTATCCGTGAAACTGTCGGCATACTTCCGAACATATTAAATACCATATATATTATTTTAATAACCCTTGTTATTGTACTTCCTATCGGTGTCGGAGCAGCAATATACTTAAATGAATATGCAGAAAACAAAAAAGTTGTCCGTATAATTGAGCTTGCAACCGAAACGCTTTCAGGTATCCCGTCAATTATCTATGGTCTTGTCGGTATGCTGATATTTGTACAGTTCTTTTCACTCGGTACAAGCTTGCTCGCAGGTTCGCTTACACTTGTTATTATGACACTTCCTACAGTAATCAGAACAACGCAGGAGAGCTTGAAAACTGTTCCGCAAGGCTACCGTGAAGGCTCTTTAGCATTAGGTGCCGGAAAATGGTATATGATACGCACAGTAGTACTTCCGTCAGCCATTGACGGAATTGTAACAGGCTGTATTTTATCAATCGGAAGAATTGTCGGCGAAAGTGCGGCACTTCTCTTTACAGCAGGTATGGCAAATGAAGTTCTTGGAATTGTGGATGCAGTAAAGCCGGGTAATGCAGGCTCATCACTTACCGTAGCACTTTATATGTACGCAAAAGAACGAGGCGAATTTGAAATTGCATTTGCGATAGCAGCAATACTTTTGGTACTAACATTTGTAATCAATATGAGTGCAAAGCTAACGGCTAAAATGCTGAAAAAGAAAGGAGCAAACTAATGGGAATAATCACAGCAAAAAATCTAAATTTATGGTACACCACAAATCACGCCTTAAAGGATATTAACATAGAACTTCCCGAAAGACAGATTACTGCTTTAATCGGTCCTTCAGGATGCGGTAAATCTACATTTTTGAAAAGTCTTAACCGTATGAATGATTTGGTTGAGGGATGCAGAATCGAGGGGGAAATAACCCTTGACGGAGTTGATATTTACAAGTATATGGATGTCAATATTTTGAGAAAAAAGGTCGGCATGGTTTTCCAAAAGCCTAATCCATTCCCAATGAGCATTTATGACAATATTGCATACGGTCCTCGTATTCACGGCATCAAGTCAAAAGTAGCCTTAGATGAAATAGTTGAACGCTCTTTAAGACAGGCTGCAATTTGGGATGAATGTAAAGACCGACTTAAAAAGAGTGCTCTTGGTATGAGTGGCGGTCAGCAGCAAAGACTTTGCATTGCAAGAGCTTTAGCAGTAGAGCCGGATATACTTTTGATGGACGAGCCGACATCGGCGTTAGATCCTATCTCAACATCAAAAATCGAAGATTTGGCAGTAGAGCTTAAAGAAAAATATACAATCGTTATGGTTACACATAATATGCAGCAGGCGGCAAGAATTGCAGATAAAACTGCGTTCTTCCTGCTTGGCGAAGTCATAGAATTTGACGAAACAGAAAAAATGTTCTCTACCCCAACGGATAAGAGGACAGAAGATTATATTACGGGAAGGTTTGGTTGATATGAGAAATAGATTTGATGAACAGTTAAACAACCTGAATAATGAACTTATTACAATGGGTGCTTTGTGCGAAGAAGCGATTTCATCTGCGGTAAAACTGCTTATTGATAACGATGTGAAAATAAAAGAAAATGTTCTTGAAACTGATAAGCAGATAGACCAAAAGGAAAGAGATATTGAAACTCTTTGTATGAAGCTTTTAATGCAGCAGCAGCCTGTGGCAAGTGATTTAAGAACAATTTCCTCTGCCCTTAAAATGATTTCCGATATGGAGCGTATCGGAGACCAAGCATCCGATATTGCAGAAATTGCCGAGTATGCTTACGGTAGCGGTATGGAAAGCGAAACACACATTGCTGATATGGCAAGAGCAACAATTCAAATGGTTACAGACAGCATTGATTCTTTTGTAAAAAAAGATGTCGATTTAGCTCATACAGTTATTGAACACGATAATACTGTCGATGACTTATTTGATAAGGTAAAGGGTGAGCTTATAAGTGCTATCGAAAATAAAGCAGCAAATGCGGAGGCTCTTATTGACCTACTTATGATTGCAAAGTATTTTGAGCGTATCGGCGACCACGCAGAAAACATCGCAGAATGGGTTATATACTCCATCACAGGAAAACACGCAGAATAAACTTTAGTTATGTGTAAAATGATGAAATATAAGACTTTCATTGAAAATACACACATTTTATGGTAAAATATATATGTAAATCATATTTCGGAGGTGAAAGCGATGATTTATTTTGTAGAAGATGATGCCAATATCCGCAAGCTTGTTTGCTATGCTCTTGAAAAAGAGGGATATGCAGTAAAAGGATGTAGCTTGCCGAGTGAATTTTGGCAAGAGATGAAAAATGAAAAGCCACAGCTTATTTTACTTGATATAATGCTTCCCGAAGAAGATGGACTTTCTATATTAGGTAAACTTCAGGCAGATAGCAATACATCAAATATTCCTGTAATTATGATTACTGCAAAAGGCAGTGAATTTGACAAAGTTACAGGTCTTGATATGGGAGCAGATGATTATATCGCAAAGCCCTTTGGTATGACGGAACTGACAAGCCGTGTTCGTGCAGTTTTAAGGCGGTACGAAAAAACAAATAAGTCAAAGGAATATAAAATCGGTGATTTGTATGTAAATCCCGAAAAGCATATTATAGAGGTTGTAGGAAAAAAAGTAACACTTTCTTTCAAGGAATATTCGCTCTTGATGGTGCTTTTGGAAGCAGAAGGCAATGTAGTTTCGAGGGATACTTTGCTTACCCGTGTATGGGGAGAATTTTATGATGAGTCAAGAACTCTTGATGTGCATATAAGAAAGCTCCGTATGAAACTTGAAAACGCAGGAGAGCTTATTCATACTGTTAAAAATATAGGTTACAAGCTCGGAGGTAATGAGAATGGTTAATAAAATATTTCGTTCAAACTTCTTTACCTCAATGCTTATCTTACTTATGAGCTTTTGTTTGATTTTTGGTGTCCTATTCAGTTATTTTGAAGCACAGATGTTTACAGAGCTTGAAAGTGAAGCTGGCTACATATCCTATGCAGTAAAAAATGACGGCATTGATTTTATAAATAACTTCAATGGAAAAGGCAAAAGAATAACTTGGGTATCGAGCGATGGCACGGTTTTAGCAGATACAAAAGCCGATGCCGAGGAACTTGAAAACCACGCTGACCGAAAAGAAATTGCGGATGCTCTTAAAAACGGAAAAGGTACAAGTTCAAGATATTCCGATACTTTGATGCAGAAAACCTTGTATTATGCAGAAAAACTTGATGACGGAACTATACTTCGTGTGTCAACTACACAAAATTCTGTTGTTATAATACTGTTAGGACTTCTGCAACCGCTTATTATAATTATTGTACTTGCACTTATTATTTCCATTTTCCTGTCATATAGGTTATCAAAGGCTATTATAAAGCCGATAAATGAACTCGACCTTGATAATCCGGCCGCGAATGAAACTTACGAAGAATTGACACCCCTTCTTAAGAAAATATCTGCACAAAAAAAGACTATCTCAAATCAGATAAAAGAAGCAAAGCAAAAGCAGGAAGAATTTAAGCTCATAACTGAAAATATGAGCGAAGGTCTTTTGATTATTGACAAGGACTTTAACATACTTTCTTACAATCAAGCGGCTAAAACATTACTTGATGTTGACGATGCAGAAAACAAAAGTGTTCTTTCGTTCAACAGAAGTCGTGGCTTTAGAAACACCATTGAAACAGCTCTTTCGGGAGAGCGTGCAGAAAACGATATAACACACGATGAAAACACCTACAATTTAATTGCAAATCCTGTTTATGAAAACGAAAAAATTATCGGTGCAGTTATAGTAATTATTGATATTACAGAAAGTGTGAAGCGTGAGCAACTTCGTCAGGAATTTACATCTAATGTATCTCACGAATTAAAAACACCGCTTACCTCTATTTCAGGCTTTGCAGAAATGATGAAATCAGGCGGTACACCTGATGAAACGGTTGTTGACTTTTCTACTTCGATTTATGATGAAGCACAAAGGCTTATTACCCTTGTTAGTGATATTATGAAAATATCCGAGCTTGACGAAGGTGCAGTTCCTTTTGAAAAAGAGAGTGTTGACATTTATGAGCTTTCAAAAGACATTGTAAAAAGGCTTACACCTATTGCTGAGAAAAGAAATATCAGTTTTAGTATGATTGGTGATACTGCAAAGGTTTATGGTGTAAGAAAAATCCTTGATGAAATGATATATAACCTTTGCGATAATGCTATCAAGTATAACAAAGAAAGCGGTACAGTTGATGTTATTGTCAATCAGGCAGGCGGCAAGACAAGTGTTACGGTAAGAGATACAGGCATAGGTATTCCCCAAAACGAGCAAAGCAGAGTTTTTGAACGCTTTTACCGAGTGGACAAAAGCCATTCAAAGCTTGTTGGTGGAACAGGTCTTGGTCTTGCAATCGTAAAACACGGAGCAGCTTTCCACGATGCAGAGATTTCTCTTGAAAGCACAGAGGGAAAAGGAACGAGTGTATCAGTTGTATTTTATAAATTGTAGAATAAAGACCTTTGCTGCCCGCAAAGGTCTTTATTCGTTAATTGACTTTTTGGATATAACCAGAATATAACGGCGACAGCTTGTTCATACGATGCACTATTTAACTTTCATTTAATTAGGTCAATAAATGCTTTTGCAGCATAAGAAAGTGGTGCATTTTTTAAATATGCACATCCAATGCTTCTTTTGGGAAGTGGAGGGTTAAGAGATAATTTTTTGATTAATCCTTTTTTCAGTTCCTCCTTTGAAAATTCTTCAACAACGCAGGAAACACCAAGGTGTATTGAGGCAAAACGAATAAGCAGGTCGTGTGCCGCGATTTCAATCTGTGGATTTAAGGATATACCTTTATCTATGAATGTTTTATCAAGAAAACAACGAGAGGATGAATTTTTTTCAAGAAGTATAAGTGGCAAATCCGATACTTCTTCCCATGAGTACGAAGTTTTTTTGTCAAAATCGGCACCGCAGACAAATATATCGTTTATTTCGAAACAAGGTTTAATCACAAGCTCATCATCCTTAAAAGGCATATTTACAAAAGCTAGGTCGGCTCTTCCGTCTTTTACATGGGTAATCATATGTGAAGAATAGGAATTTGCCATTTCTATTCTTATATCAGGATATGTAGCATGAAATTCTTCGAGATATTTAAGAAGAAAATGGCTGGTTATCGTATCTCCGGCAGCAATTTTAAGCTCGCCTGCTTCAAGATGTCGAAGTCTTTCAAGTTGACTTTCGGCTTGCTCTATTGAATTAATCGCATTTTCAACTTTCAGAAATAGGATTTTACCTTCATTTGTGAGAGACACCCCTTTTCTTGTTCTTACAAAAAGTTGAACATTCAGGTCACTTTCAAGCTGATGTATGCATTGAGAAATAGCGGACTGCGAAATATATAGGTGTTGGGCGGCGGTTGAAAATGAACGAAAACGAGCAGTTTCATAAAAAATACGGTAATAATCAAGTTTGGTTTTCATATAAGCCCTCCTTATTACTGATGTAAGAATTATCTGCTTTACTTATAGTCACATTTGTATTATAATTTTATTATAAGAATAAGTCAATAGATGGAGGATAAAAAATATGAGCAGAGTATATGGAACAGTTTCAATGGGAATTCGTGCCCCGATTATCCGACAGGGAGATGACCTTGCAGAAATAGTAACAGCTTCTATTGTTGAAGCAATGAACGAAGAGGGACTTGTTCCGAGAGATCGGGATGTAGTATGTATGACTGAAGCTATTGTCGCTCGTGCACAGGGGAATTATGCTTCAGTTGATGCAATTGCTAAGGATGTAAAAAATAAATTCGGTGGAGAAACAGTTGGGGTAATTTTCCCGATTTTGAGTCGAAACAGATTTGCGATTTGTCTTCGTGGTATTGCAAAAGGATGCAAAAAAATTGTTTTAATGGTGAGTTACCCTTCTGATGAGGTTGGTAATCATCTTGTTGACATAGATTTACTTGATGAAAAAGGCATTAACCCCTATACAGATATATTGACCGAAAAAGAATGGAGAAACTTGTTTGGGTTTCCTAAACATACCTTTACAGGTGTTGATTATGTAGAATATTATTCTGACTTAATCCGCGAGTGCGGTGCAGAGGTTGAGGTGATTTTCGCTAATGATTGCCGTGCTATTTTGAATTATACAAAAAATGTTCTTAATTGCGATATTCATTCTCGTATGCGTACAAAGCGTTTGCTGAAAGCAGCGGGTGCAGAAAAGGTATTTGGGTTGGATGAAATAATGACCTCTTCTATTGACGGAAGTGGCTGGAATGCTCGCTATGGTTTGCTTGGTTCCAATAAGGCTACAGAGGATACAGTAAAACTTTTTCCGAGAGAAGAGTGTCAGAAGCTTGTAGAAGATATTCAGGAAAAACTCCTGAAAGTCACAGGAAAACACATTGAGGTCATGGTTTACGGCGATGGCGCATTCAAGGATCCTGTCGGCAAGATTTGGGAGCTTGCCGATCCTGTAGTTTCTCCTGCATATACACCGGGCTTAGAAGGAACCCCCAATGAATTGAAACTGAAATATTTGGCGGATAATGATTTTGCTGAACTTTCCGGCAAGGATTTGCAGATGGCGATTAAAAATAAGATTATGGACAAGGATGGTTCATCTCTTGTTGGAAATATGGTTTCACAAGGTACTACACCAAGACGCTTGACGGATTTGATTGGTTCTCTTTGTGATCTGACATCAGGCTCAGGAGATAAAGGAACACCTGTCGTATATATTCAAGGTTATTTTGACAACTACACCAACGAATAAGTAAGGAGGAGAAAATATGGAAAAAATAGTTCGTCCGGAAAGTATGGAACGTATAACAACTCCGGAGCTTGCGAAAACTTTCATCGAAGAACAGATTGCCGAAATTAAAAATCAGGTTGGAAATAAAAAGGTGCTTTTAGCTTTGTCCGGAGGCGTTGATTCCAGTGTTGTAGCCGCACTTTTAATAAAGGCAATCGGCAAACAGCTTGTTTGCGTTCATGTAAACCATGGATTGCTCAGAAAAGGTGAACCGGAACAGGTTATAAAAGTGTTCCGTGATGAAATGGATGCCAATTTGATATATGTTGATGCAACTGATCGTTTTCTTGATAAGCTGGCAGGAGTTGCTGATCCTGAAACAAAGAGAAAAATCATCGGCAAAGAATTTATCGAAGTATTTAACGATGAAGCTAATAAGCTTGAGGGAATAGATTTTCTTGCGCAAGGTACAATTTATCCTGATATTCTTGAATCGGACGGCGTAAAGGCACATCATAATGTTGGCGGTTTGCCGGAAGGTATGAAATTTAAACTTGTAGAGCCTGTTAAGCTGCTCTATAAGGACGAGGTGCGCGTAGTAGGTGAAGCATTGGGACTTCCGCATGATATGGTATATCGTCAGCCATTCCCCGGTCCCGGTCTTGGTGTGCGTTGTCTTGGTGCTATCACAAGAGACAGACTTGAGGCTCTTCGTGAAGCTGACGCAATTCTTCGTGAAGAATTTGATATAAATGGTTTGGCAGAAAAAGTATGGCAGTATTTTATTGCTGTTCCCGACTTTAAAAGTGTTGGCGTAAAAGATGGAAAACGCTACGAGGGATGGGCTGCTATTATTCGTGCAGTGAACACTACTGATGCTATGAGTGCAACAATCGAGGAAATTCCATATGAATTGATTCATAAAATCACTTACAGGATTACACACGAGGTTGAAGGTATTAATCGTGTTATGGTAGATGTTACACCTAAGCCTGTCGGCACAATAGAATTTGAATAGAGGAAATTTATATGGCAAAGAGAACAGATGTTAAAAAGGTTTTGATTATAGGCTCAGGTCCTATAGTTATAGGGCAGGCTGCTGAGTTTGACTATGCAGGGACTCAGGCTTGTCTGGCACTTAAAGAGGAAGGCTATGAGGTTGTTCTTATTAACTCCAACCCTGCAACAATTATGACAGATACAATTATTGCAGATAAGGTTTATATGGAGCCTCTTACACTAGAATATGTAGCTAAGATTATCCGTCACGAGCGTCCTGATGCCATTATTCCCGGTATCGGCGGGCAGACCGGACTTAATCTTGCTATGCAGCTTGAGAAAAAAGGTATTCTTAAGGAGTGCAATGTTCAGCTCCTCGGCACTTCAAGTGCTTCTATTGAGCGTGCTGAAGACCGTGAGATGTTCAAAGAACTTTGTGAATCTATCGGTGAACCTGTTATTCCTTCAGAAATCACTTATTCATTAGAGGAAGCAAAGGCAGCAGCAAATCGTATTGGCTATCCTGTTGTAGTTCGTCCTGCATTTACTCTTGGCGGTACTGGCGGTGGCTTTGCATATAATGAAGAAGAGCTTGTTGAAATCGGAACAAATGCATTTAAGTTATCTCCTGTTCATCAGGCGCTTATTGAAAAGAGCGTTAAGGGTTATAAAGAAATTGAGTTTGAGGTTATGCGTGACTCAAATGACCATGCAATTACCATATGCGGTATGGAAAATATTGACCCCGTTGGCGTTCACACAGGTGACTCCTGCGTTGTGGCACCTATTATGACACTAAGCAAAGAAGACGAGAAGATGCTCAATGACTCGGCTATCAAGCTTATCAAGGAGCTTAAAATTGAAGGTGGATGTAATGTTCAGTTTGCTTTAAATCCCTATTCATCTGAATATTATCTTATTGAGGTTAACCCCAGAGTATCCCGTTCATCAGCTCTTGCATCAAAAGCATCAGGTTATCCTATTGCCCGTGTTACTGCAAAAATCGCTGTGGGTATGGCTCTGGAAGATATTCAGATTGCCAATACCACGGCTGCTTTTGAGCCTAAACTCGATTATGTTATTGCTAAATTACCACGTTTTCCATTTGATAAGTTTACATCTGCTACCAATAAACTTGGCACTCAAATGAAGGCTACAGGCGAAGTTATGGGTATAGGATCAAACCTTGAAGAAGCTCTTCTTAAAGGGATACGTTCTCTTGAAATCGGTGCTAATCATATGTATCTTTCAAAATTTGATAATATGAGCATCGAGGAACTTCTTGACTATATTTCAGAGTTCCGTTCTGATAACATATTCGCTATTGCGGAGCTTATCTACCACGGAGTTTCTCTCGAAAAAATTCACGAAGTTACTATGATTACTCCATACTTCCTTGAAGCGATTAAGAATATTATTGACATGGAAGAAAAGCTTCGCGCGAATAAGGATGCAGATGCCTTTGTGTCGGCTAAGAAGATGGGATTCAGCGATAAATATATTGCTCGTTTGTGGAAATGCGAAGAGGTTGATGTTTACAATATGCGCAAGGAAATGAACCTTTTCCCTGCGTTTAAAATGGTTGATACTTGTCATACAAATGCATATATTCCTTATTTTTACTCATCCTACACAGGAGAAAATGCATCACGACTCACTAACAAGAAAAAAATCATTGTTCTCGGTGCAGGTCCTATCCGTATAGGTCAGGGTGTTGAGTTTGACTATTCAACTGTTCACGCTGTTATGACTATAAAAAAAGCCGGTTATGAGGCTATTATTATCAACAATAATCCCGAAACAGTTTCAACTGACTATACCACCGCAGATAAGCTTTATTTCGAACCACTTACTCCTGAAGATGTTATGAATATAGTTGAGTTTGAAAAGCCTGAAGGTGTTGTTGCGTCACTTGGCGGCCAGACTGCTATCAATCTTGCACAGCCTCTTCATGACTGTGGTGTAAAAATTATTGGTACTGACTGTGATGCTATTGACCGTGCAGAAGACCGTAATGCTTTTGAAAATCTTCTTAACGAGCTTAATATCCCTCGTGCAAAGGGTAAGGCGGTTACCAAATTAGAAGATGGTATTGCTGCTGCAGAGGAAATCGGGTATCCTGTTCTTGTTCGTCCATCCTTTGTACTTGGTGGACGTGCAATGCAGATTGTTGCGAACGAAGAACAACTTCGTCATTACCTCAGAACTGCTGTTGAAATTGATGAGGATAAGCCTGTTCTTGTAGATAAATATATTCAGGGTAAAGAGGTTGAGGTTGACGCTATATGTGATGGCAGAGATGTATTCATTCCGGGCATTATGGAGCTTGTTGAAAAAACAGGTATTCACTCGGGTGACTCAATAAGCGTTTATCCGTCATTCAGTATTTCAAACAAGGTTAAGGGCATTATTCTTCAATATGCTAAAAAGCTTGGTCTTGGAATAGGCATAGTTGGTCTTTATAACATTCAGTTTATTGTTGATGAAAAAGAAGATGTTTATGTTATTGAGGTGAATCCTCGTTCTTCACGAACGGTTCCATTCCTATCGAAAGCAACCGGATACTCTCTTGCGGATATCGCAACGGAAGTAATTATGGGAAAGAGCCTTAAGGAGCAGGGATTCTTTGATATATACCCGGAAGAAAAGAAACGCTGGTATGTAAAGGTTCCGGTATTTTCTTTCAATAAAATCCGTGGACTTGATGCTTATCTTTCACCCGAAATGAAATCCACAGGTGAAGCAATAGGTTATGACGATAAATTGAACAGAGCACTTTATAAGGCTCTTCAGGCATCGGGGATGCATCTTCAGAATTATGGTACTGTTTTTGTAACAGTTGCAGATAAGGATAAAGAAGAAACACTTCCTCTTATCCGCCGTTTCTATAAGCTCGGTTTCAATATACAGGCAACTAAAGGAACGGCTCAGTTCCTTAAAGAACACGGCATAAGAACTCACGTTCTCGGTAAAATCAGTGAAGGAAGCACAGAGATTCCGGAAGCACTTCGTCAGGGTCATATTGCTTATGTTATCAATACAAAAGACCTTAATGCACACGAAGAAAACAACGATGGTCATCAGATTCGCCGTTACTCAATCGAAAACAATGTAACAATATTTACTGCACTCGATACCGTAAAGGTTCTTCTTGATGTTCTGGAAGAAACAACTCTGACCATTTCTACTATTGATGCCTGATTTGGGTTAAAAACAATATTTATATAAAAATAACAGGTGGTCATGTCACTGCTTGAATGAAGAAAGAGGTATTAAAAATGGAAAATTTAAAACTTTTATACACAGGAAAAACCAAAAATGTTTATGAACTCCCTAACGGTAACTGTCTGTTACTGTTTAAGGATGATTGCACAGGAAAAGACGGTGTATTTGATCCGGGTGAAAACTCAGTCGGTCTTACCATTGAAGGTGTTGGTGATGTGAATTTACGTATGTCAATTTATTTCTTTGATAAAATAAATGCTGCAGGTATTCGCACACATTATGTTTCTGCAAACCTTGATGATACCACGATGGAGGTTCTTCCTGCAAAGGTATTTGGTAAAGGACTTGAAGTTATCTGCCGTTATAAAGCTGTAGGCTCTTTCTACAAGCGTTACTCTGATTATTGTGAGCTTGGACAGGATCTTCCTGCCTATGTTGAAACTACATTTAAAAATGATGTTAAGGGCGATCCGCTCGTTACAAAAGACGGCCTTGTAGATTTGGGTATTATGACTGCTGAACAGTATGATTCGCTTAAATCTCAGACACAGGCAATTACAAAAATTGTTGCTGATGACCTTAAGGAAAAAGGACTTGATTTATATGATATTAAGTTTGAATTTGGTTATGATGCTGATGGCAATGTAATGTTGATTGACGAAATTGCATCCGGAAATATGCGTGTATATAAGGATGGAGAATATGTTGATCCCATGACCTTAAACAAGCTGTTTTTTGCATAATGTAAATTTGACGCAGGGTGGGATTTTATATCTTGCCCTGTATTATTTTATTTAGAAAGGAGCAGCATGCTATGGGAGGATTTTTCGGTGCTGTAACAAGCACAAATTGTAAATATGATGTTTTCTTTGGCACAGATTATCATTCACATTTAGGGACTAAATGCGGAGGTATGGTATTTTATGATGAAGAACAAGGCTATCAAAGGCAGATTCACGGTATAGAAAGCACGCCGTTTCGCACAAGATTTGAAAGTGATTTGGAGAAAATGAATGGTACTGCAGGAATCGGATGCATTTCAGATTCTGACCCCCAACCCTTGTTGGTGCGCAGCCATCTTGGTCTTTTTGCAATAGCAACAGTAGGAATTATCAATAATGCAGAAGAATTGATAGAAAAAACATTTTCGGGCAAGGGACATCAGTTTATGGCAATGTCATCCGGCAAGATTAATTCAAACGAGCTGACGGCAGGACTTATCAACCAATGCGATAATATCGTAGATGGAATCAGATATGCACAGGAGGTTATTGACGGTTCTTGTACAATTATTATCATGATGCAGAATTCACTCATTGTTGCACGTGACAAGGTGGGAAGATTACCTGTTGAAATCGGGAAAAAGGATACAGGCTATTGTGCTTGTATTGAATCCTTTGCTTTTCAAAAGCTTGGATATGAGATGTGCTATAACCTCGGACCGGGAGAAATTATGAAAATTACTGCGGATGGATTAAAGCAGTTATCCAAACCCGGGGACAAGATGAAAATTTGTGCATTTATGTGGACCTATTACGGATACCCTAATTCAAATTACGAGGGTGTCAATGTTGAGGTGATGCGCTGCAAAAATGGTGAAATTATGGCAAGAGATGAAGCATTGAATGGAGAAATTCCCGATGTGGATTATGTTGCAGGTGTTCCCGATTCCGGAGTTCCTCATGCTATTGGTTATTCTAACGCAGCAGGAAAACCCTTCGCACGCCCGTTCATTAAATACACACCCACATGGGCACGTTCGTTTACGCCATCCAATCAGGAAATGCGTAACCTGATTGCTGAAATGAAACAAATTCCCGTTCCCGAAAGAATAAAAGATAAAAAGCTGCTTCTTGTGGACGATTCGATTGTAAGAGGAACACAACTTCGTGAAACGGTTGATTTTCTTTATCAGTCCGGAGCTAAAGAAGTTCACATGAGGTCGGCCTGTCCTCCAATAATGTTTTCTTGTAAATATCTGAATTTTTCTCAAAGTAATTCTGAAATGGAACTGATTGCAAGGAAAATTATTCAGCAAGAGGAAGGAGAAAACGGTAAAGAGCATATTGCGGAATATGCTGATAGTAGAACGAAGCGCGGAAAATGTCTGCTCCATACCATTTGTAAGGAAATGGGTTTTGATTCGCTTGGATATCAGAGCCTGGACGGAATTCTTGAAGCTATTGGAATTGACCGTGACAAAATATGCACTTACTGCTGGACCGGCGAAGAATAATATGAAAGGAAATAAAAGTATGATACGAATTGGTATTTATGGATATGGAAATCTTGCAAGGGGTGTTGAGCTTGCTGTAAACGCAGCGAGTGATATGAAACTTGTCGCAGTTTTTACAAGACGTGATCCGGCAACTGTCAGTATTAATTCTACAGATGTGCCGGTAATTAATGCTGAAGATGTGTTGGAATGGAAGGATAAAATTGATGTTCTGGTTATTTGCGGCGGTAGTGCCACAGACTTACCACAACAAACACCTGAGCTTGCAAAGTATTTTAATGTTGTTGATAGCTTTGATACACATGCAAAAATCCCCGAACATTTTGAAAATGTAAATCGTGAGGCAATCAACTCAAAAAAGGTTGCTGTTATTTCAGTCGGATGGGATCCCGGTATGTTTTCAATTATCCGGATGTATTCATCAGCAGTCCTGCCTTGCGGAAAAGACTATACCTTCTGGGGAAAAGGAGTAAGTCAAGGACATTCGGATGCAATTAGAAGAATCCCCGGTGTAATAGATGCAAAACAGTATACAATTCCTGTGTCCTCATCTTTGGAAAAGGTGAGAAGTGGTGATTTGCCGGATTTATCTACGAGAGAGAAACATATCAGAGAATGTTATGTTGTTGCAGAAAAAGATGCTGATTTAGCAAAGATAGAGCAAACAATAGTAACAATGCCAAATTATTTTGCTGAATACGACACAACGGTTCATTTTATAACTGAGGAAGAAATGAAAAATGAACACAGTGGAATTCCTCATGGTGGCTTTGTTATCAGGAGTGGAAAAACCGGTATAAATAGCGAAAATCAGCATATCATCGAATATAGCTTGAAGCTTGATTCAAATCCTGAATTTACAGCCTCTGTGCTTGCAGCATATGCAAGAGCTGCATGGAGATTATTTGAAAAGGGTGAAAGCGGTTGTATGACAGCGTTTGATATTCCACCCAAATACTTGAGTGAAAAAAGCGACGCAGAATTGATAAAGACAATGTTATAAGGAATTTATACTAACAGTAGTAATTTAGAGTACCCTGAATACTCTTGACAATGCTACAAGAGCAGAAGCTGCAGCAATTCTTGAAAGATTTATTAAAACGAATAAGTAAATAGCAAAATTACATTAAGGAGAGAGTTGCACGGCTCGCTCCTTTTGCATATCCCCATATAAAAATATAATACACCTTAAACAAAGAAAAGGGCTTTGGCAAAATCCTTCGTGGACTTATGCCATCTTCTGTGGTATGTTTGTGTTGCCGAAAAGGTAAATACAAATTTAGGAGATGAAAATTATGAAGAAAAAAGTATTATGCACGGCAATGGCAGTAACAATACTGCTAACACTAACGGCATCGGCGGCACCTTGGCAATGGCATCGAAATGAACTGATATTTGATAGCGAAATTGGGTTCTTTGGAAATATAACCTTGCAATTCGCATCAGATGGTGGAAGCTTCATCAGGCCAATAACCAAACGATACGGCGAAAGCATTAGCCTTGAAAGTTATGTACCGACAAAATACGGATACACATTCAAGGGATGGTTCACCGATCCGAGAACAAAGCAGAATCAGGTAACAACATTCAAATTCACGAAGCCTGATGTGCTTTATGCGAAATGGGAAAATAATCCTGAAGAACCCATAAATCAAAATGACGAAATTATGGCAAAGGATACCTGCTACCTCACAGATGAGGAAACAAAAATACGAAATGAAATCATAGAAGAAAAAAATAAAGCCTACATCGAAGGCTTCGGCTATGTAGCTCCAAGTAAAACTAAAACCATCATCGTAGACTCGGATGGTGATATAAATAAAATGGTCGGCACAATGGAATAGAATCTATATAACCAGAGGTTAAGCATAAAATGCATGCTTAACCTCTTTTCTATTGGTTTTGTGTCAATAAAATTACTGTTGTATGTCTTTTGAAAATCTTTACAGATTTGTTTGGGCTTTTCGCTTGACTTACTCGAACCTTTACGGTATTGTGTGTGTTACAGAAAAAGCGAGGTGAGAAAAATGGCAAAACGCAGACCATCGGGTGACGGCATGGTAAGGCTAAAAAAAGAAAATCAATGGGAAGGCAGAATTGTAGTCGGGCATAAGCAAAATGGCGATTCCATATTCAGATATGCATACGGCAAGACACAAAAAGAAATGATGCAAAAGCTGAACGCATTAAAGCTTCAATATCAGGATGCAAACCTTAATGAAGATAGTAACATAACATTAAGCGAATGGCTCGACAAGTGGATAAATGAATTAATGCCCCAAGCTGTCCGACCAACCACTCTAAAGGGCTTCGAGCTAATATGCAGATGCTACATAAAGCCATATCTGGGAGATAAAAAGATAGCCTTCATCACAACAAATGATGTGCAGAAAATGTATGCGAAATTAAAAAAGGAAGGCAGAATTAACAAACATCCCGTACATGGACACAAGCTTGCAGATAATATGATAATAAAGATACATGGCACACTGCACCTGGCAATGGAAACGGCAATCGAAAAGAATCTCATAGCTAAAAATCCAACAGAAGGGACAACGGTACCAAAGAAAAAGAAAAAAGACCTTAAGGTGCTAAATGACAGTGAGCTTGACGAGTTGATGCAAGCCTTAAATGATGATAAGGAATGGGGCAACTTCTTCTACCTCGAACTAACCACAGGATTAAGGCGAGGAGAAATATGCGGTCTCAAGTGGGAAAACTTCGATGAAGAGCAAAACAAGCTCTACATCAGAATAAGCATATACAGAGATAACGGAGAACTAAAAGAAGGTAAACCTAAAACAAATGAGGGCGAAAGATGCATCATACTGCCAAAGGCGACTGCGGATATGCTAAAACGGCGAAAACGGATATCAAAATGGATATTCCCGAACCTGACAACTCCGGAATTGCCTATAGCACCGGAGGCAGCCTACAGAAAAGCAAAGCTGCTGTTAAAAAGGCTGAATCTGCCGAACATATCCTTCCATGACCTCCGACACACCTTCGCAACACATGCCATAGCAAGCGGTGTAGATGCAAAAACATTATCAACGATACTTGGACACACAAACCCAAGCTTCACCCTCGACACATACACACATGTAACAACGGATATGCAACAAAAAGCATCAAATATAATAGAAAACTTTATGGAAGATATACTCGGAAAGGAGATGAAACCATGGCAAGACGAAAAAATGGACAAGGAACAGTAAGACTCAGGAAAGACGGTCGATGGGAAGGCAGAATTGTAATCGGCTACGATGAAAATGGTCTACCTAAGACCAAAAATGTAACAGCAAAGACAAAAACGGAATGTATTGAGAAACTGGAAAAGCTCAAAGATGAAACAGGCTTTATCCGCAGAGAAAAAGTGCACAGCAGAATGGCATTCGGTGAATGGATGGACTTCTGGTATCAGAATTACTGCAAAATACGAATAAAGGAGTCAACTCAAGAGGGCTATGAAACAAGAATATATAATCACATAATCCCTAAGATAGGAAAAATACCCCTGAATGAACTGACTCAAAACGACCTGCAGAAATTCTACAACAGCCTTAAACAAGATGGCAGACTGAGATATCGGGATACACTCGGCGAAGGACTGTCCGACAGGTTCGTGCGAAGCTGCCATGCGAACTGCAGAACTGCACTTCAAAAGGCAACGGATGACGGACTTATAAAAAAGAATCCTGCAATAGGCTGCAAGATACCACCAAAGAAGTCAAGAGAGATGCAGGTGCTGACACCGGACGAAATTAAAAGGTTCCTTATACAAGCAAAATATGACGGATTCTTCGAAATCTTCTTAGTAGCCTTATCCACAGGCTTACGGCGAGGAGAAGATATGGCGCTGAAATGGGAAGACTTAAACCTTGATACAGGAGAACTAAAGGTGCGAAGACAAGTCAAACGGACAAAAGGCAGATTGGTCATAACAGAGCCAAAGACTGAAGAATCGGCAAGAACGATAATACTGCCAAAAAGTCTTGTAAACATCCTGAAGGAATATAAGGAAACAATAGCCTCAGAGTGGATGTTCCCATCACCAAGAGTTGAAGGGATGCCAAGAGATCCCTCAGCAGTATATGGAATGATGCAGGTAATATTAGAAAGAGCAGAATGTAAAAAGCTCCGATTCCACGATCTCCGCCACACCTTTGCAACCACATCAGTAGCAAACGGAATGGACATCAAAACCTTATCCACCATCCTCGGACATGTATCAAGCAAAACAACACTTGATATATACCTGCATAGCACCGAGGAAATGAAGAAAGAAGCAGCTGAAAAGATTAACGCCCGATTCAACAAGAATACGGACGGCAACAAAGAAACAATCGCAGATGAACAGGAAAAGCCGCCACAAGCCAAATTTGAGCCTAAAAAGGGCAAGATGAGAAAGCCCGGCACAGGATGCATCAGTAAGATAAATGACCATCTCTATGAGGGCAGATACTCACCAAAGGATGCCTACGGCAAACGAATGGCAAGAAACATATATGCACCTACAAGAGAAGAATGTGAAGAAAAGCTCGCCGTACTGATAAAGGAAATGAAAGAAGAGATAGCAGAACAAAAAGCGAAACTCAAAAATGCATAATAACACAGATGGCACGGACACCTAACACCTCATCCGTCAAACCTTCGGTTTGCCACCTTCCCCTCAAAGGGGAAGGCTTTTCCGTGCCATAGCTTTTGATTGTATTAAATTTTGATACGGTGTAGACAAAGAAAAGGGGTTAAAATAATATTAACAAATTTGATAAACTTGATCTTGACAGTGAAACTGCATACAAGAGGGCTGACTAAAAATGTCAGCCCTCGCATTTATGGAAATTTAATGGTGGTGATGATGGTGATGCACAGGTGATGCAGCAAAGTCCACATGGCAATGCTCTTCATGGCAATGTTCATCTTTTTCTTCAAATTCGAGTGTCACATGTCCAATGCCATGCTCTTTCAATTCGTCACGGATTCTGTTCTTAACAATGAGTGGATCTCCATTTACAACAACGTGCATTGTGGCGTAATTGTTGTGTCCGTCCATACTCCAAACATGTATGTGATGAACGCCAAGTACACCTTCAATTTTGCAGATATGTTCCTGGATCTCATCAATGTGGATGCCATGCGGTACCTTTTCAAGGAAAAGATCAAGCACCTCTTTCAAGTTTTTCAGAGCGTTTACGAAAATAAATATAGCTACACCGATAGACATTAAAGGGTCGATAATATAGAGATCAGTAAATCTCATTACGAACGCACCGACGAGAACGACTATCCAACCAAGAACATCCTCAAGCATATGGAGATTAACCGCCTTTTGATTGAGCGAATCTCCGTCCCGAGTAAGAATTGTGGCACTGAAGTTTACGCATACACCTACAACTGCAAAAACAATCATTCCGTTATAGTTGATTTCGGTAGGGGTGATGATACGCAATATAGCGTTGTAAATTACCATCAACGAGCCAAACAAGAGAATCAAAGTAGTTAAAACACTGCCGATGACCGAATACCGACTATAGCCATAGGTATATTTTTTATCGGGTTGCTTTTTGCTTTTCTTTTCAAGAAAGAATGCGACACCGATACTTGTAGCGTCTCCAATGTCGTGAATGGCATCTGAAATAATAGCAACACTTCCTGTGAAAATGCCACCAATAAACTCAAATATGGAAAACGCTAAATTGAGAATAAAGGCAATAAAAATGTTTTTTTCTGTTTTCATAATTCCTCCTGATTGACAAAAACTTGTTTTTACGATACAATATATTCATTATCGAATACATCGTATGGAAACAGTATAATTGAAAAAGCAAACTAAAATCAACATACTTGTTGGTGGAACTGTTCAATAACGAACAAATTTCTGAAATTGTATGGAGGATAAATGGATAGACGGCAAAAAAAGACAAGGGAAGCTATATTCAACGCCTTTACCGAGCTTCTGTCTAAAAAACATTATAATCAAATAACAGTTGGAGAAATAATTGAAAAAGCCGATGTTGGCAGAGCAACTTTCTACGCACACTTTGAAACAAAGGACTTCCTATTGAAAGATCTTTGTGAGGAGTTGTTTTGCCATGTTTTTGATGCAACTGAAGATGGTGAAGAGAAGCATCGACACATTTTTAGTTGCGATGCTCCTTCGTCCGTCATACTTCACTTATTGCAGCACTTACAAAAGAATGATAATAGGCTTTTAGATCTGTTAGCTTGCGAAAACAACGAACTGTTTTTAAGATACTTTAAGGAAAATCTAATTAGGTTGATAAAAAAGCGCCCACATCTTTTTGGTGGAGAAAAACCAAGAGAACTTCCCGATGATTATTGGATCAACCATATTGCAGCGACTTTTGTAGAAACGATCAGTTGGTGGCTTCGTAACGGAATGAATGAAAGCCCTCAAATGCTTGCTAACTATTTTTACACGGCAATACATGCAGAAGAAAAACAAATTAATTAAGCCGTTAAATTCCAATTTAACTATTTAAAACAAAGAGTCTTGAATTGTTATGTTTAAGACTCTTGCTTCATATTTAAGCAAAAAAATAATTAAAAAATCTGCAAAGCCTTGCTACGACTGCGGTTGAGGCATAAAATGTGGCTAACATGTGGTCGAAAACGAAAAAATGAGGATTTTCGAATAAAGCAAAAACCTCAGAAACCGCTTGGTTACTGAGGTTTAAGGTGGTCGGGATAACAGGATTTGAACCTGCGGCCTCTTCGTCCCGAACGAAGCGCGCTACCAAACTGCGCTATATCCCGAAATAAAATATTTAGTTTCTTCTATATTCCCGTGTCTGTGGGATAACATGTGGTCAAAACTGATTTGACCACATGTATTTTGTTTTTAAAGTCGCCGTAAAGTGGCGGTGTTAAAAGGTTTGTGGGCGTTCGGCTTAATACTAATGAATTGGTTAGTATCGTGTCCCGAACGTAGTACTCTACCAAACTGAGCCACATCCCGAAAAATTACTGCTCGACTATTATAACATAAATGTATAAGAGAGTCAAGTGTTTTTTACAAAAATATGAAAATTATGATTGCTGTGTATAAATTATGAATTAAAGGCAAGAATATTATTATCAAACAATCATTATTTGAAAGGTAGTAATGTATATGAAAAAGGAAAAAAAGAAAAACAGTGGTGCAGGATTCTACATAGCACTTTGTTGCTGTGTTGCTGCTATGAGTATAGTAGGGTTTGTAAATTCTAAAAAAGATGTTGCTGATAAATCTGAAGCTGAAGATTATATTGCATCTTATCCTGAAATTACGATAACTCCTATTAATGAAGAAGAATACATTGAAACTGCTGCTCAAAAGGTTATAGAAGAGGAACCAGAAAAAGAAAAATCGGAGAATAGTAAGCCGGAAAAATCTGTTGATGCCGATATTATAGAAGCGGGAGAAAATTATGATTTTTATGACGGAGAAGTAGTAGAATCAGTTTCTATTGCAGATAAGCCTGAATTTATTATGCCTGTTAACGGAACTGTATGTTGTGATTATTCAGATGGTAAACTTGTATATGATACTGTTATGGAAGATTACCGAGCGCATAACGGTATTGATATAAAAGCTGATGCAGATACTGATGTTTTAGCTGCTGACGATGGTGTAATAGAGGCTGTATATAATGACACATTAGGAAAAGCAGTTATAATCGACCATGGTAATGGATATAAAACAAAATATGCAAACCTTGACGATATTGAAAATCTTGAAGAGGGTATGGAACTTAAAAAAGGAGATTTCATTGCCCATGTAGGCACATATAAATATGGCGAAAGTACAACAGATGCGCACATTCATTTCGAAATAATCAATGATAACGAATTTTGTAATCCTGCAGAATTCTTTAAATATACAGTAAAACAATAAATGTTAAGAACCTGATGCAAAATTTTTTGCTTCGGGTTCTTAATCTTATCGAAAAAATACACTTGTAATTTAGTTAAATATGTGTTAAAATAAATATATAGTTTGTAATTTATTGAGGTAATTATTTATGAAAGAAAAAACTTCTCTTGTATTTACCGGAGATATAGGTTTTGATAAATATATGGATGGTCAATGGGATAATCCCGATTTGATTTCTAAAGACATTTTATCATTTTTACATAGCGCTGACCATGTTGTTGTAAATGTAGAAGGGCCTGTAGCTGACTGTTCAGGTGATCAGAATCAAACCGGAACAGCCCAACTTTTGCATAGTATGAATCCTGCAGCAACTAAAGTGCTTCGTAATATTGGTGCTGATGTTTGGAATATATGCAATAATCATATTATGGATGCAGGCGAATATGGAATTGAAAGTACTCTCAAGCAAGCACAACAAAACAACGCTAAAACCATTGGTGCAGGCATGAATATTGAAGAGGCAAGAACTCCTCTGATTCTACGTGAAGCTGGTGGAATAGGCATGTTTGGTGTCGGTTATCAACGCGCTTGCAGAGCGGCGGGAGAGAATAAAGCCGGATGTTATAGCTGGAGTGATTTGCCTGCTATAAAAAATACCATTTCTGAAATAAAGAAAACTTGCCGGTGGTGCATTGTTGTGGCACATGCCGGTGAAGAATTCACGCCGCTGCCGTCTCCTTATACGAGGGACCGTTATCTTGAATATTTGGATATGGGAGCGGACTTAGTAGTTGCGCACCATCCTCACGTTCCTATGAATTATGAGTTTGTGGGCGAAAAAGCAATATTTTATTCGTTGGGTAATTTTATTTTTGATACCGATTATCAGCGCTCTCAATTTAATACCCAATACGGTGTTCTTTTAAAGCTTTACTTCACTGAGAATGATTATTCGTTTGAAGCCGCAGGACTTGAAATTTTAAGAGGTACTCCTCGTATTGTTTCTGCACCGTTACCTCGTATTTTTACAAAAGTTGAAGAAAAAGATTATAATCTTCTTGCTCCGCTTTCTGCTAAAGTTTTAATTGAGGCAACAAAAAGGCAGCAAAAATATCTTAATCCAACTGTTTTTCAAAACGCAACGAAAGAAACATGGGATGAGCATTTCTCAAATCCTATGCGAACAGGTAGAGTACCTGGTGAAACTCTTGATTTCTTCATTTTGCGACCTCTTGCTGAAAAGGCGGAAGAAGGGGAATGGAAAAAAAGTGAAATGACAGAAGTTAAACGGTATATGCTTGAGCATTTAGATGAATAATTAAGTGTTGTGGTGATACAAATTCATCACAACATTTTTATTTGATTTTTTTGTTATTAAGCACGTAAAATGGGTATATATACTCAGTGAATATGAGAATAATAAATTGGTTATAATACAGGGGGTGATGTGGTTTTGCCGAGATATTCCGATTCGGTTATATCTGACGTGTTTGCGGCTAATGATATAATCGAATATGTTTCAAAATATGTTGCGCTTCAGAAGCGTGGTAATGACTATACCGGTTTATGCCCGTTTCATAACGAAAAAACCCCATCATTCCACGTCAGTGCGGACAAGCAGCTGTTTTATTGCTTTGGTTGTGGTGCAGGAGGAAATCTTGCGCAATTTGTAATGCGCAGCGAAAACGTTGATTTTGTTGATGCAATTAAAATTCTTGCGGATAATGCTGGTATTGCTTTACCGGAAGAAAACAATTCATATGATGATGAACGTCATAAGAAGCGATTAAGAATTTATGAGATGAATGCGAAGGCTGCAAGATTTTTTCATGATTCACTTATGAATGTATCAGGCAAGCAAGCTCTTGAATATCTTGTTGGTCGAGGAATAAATCCTAATACCATTACAGCTTACGGAATTGGCTACGCACCTAAAGGTTATGATTCTTTGTTGAATTTTTTGCGCAATAAAGGATATTCTGATAAAGAAATAATCGAAGCGTCTCTTGCTAACGAAAAAGACGGTAGAGTATATGATAAGTTCAGAGATAGAGTAATGTTTCCTATCATTGATGTAAGAGGAAATGTAATTGGGTTCGGCGGCAGAATTTTTAAAGAATCCGATCCAAACAGCGAATTTAAACCGCCCAAATATCTCAATTCCGGTGAAACAATCGCATTTGATAAAGGGAAAAATCTTTTCTCACTTAATTACGCAAAAAAAGTCAATTCCAGAAAAATCATCTTGGTTGAAGGATATATGGATGTTATAAGTGTATATCAGGCTGGAATTAAAAACATAGTGGCAACACTCGGTACAGCGCTTACCGAGAATCAGGCAAAGCTTATTAGTAAATATGCTTCGGAAGTGCTTATATGCTATGATATGGATGAAGCAGGAAGAAAGGCTGCGCTTAAAGCTGTTGATATATTTGCGGCAATCGGTGTAAAAACAAGAATTGTTAAGTTAAAGGGTGCTAAGGATCCTGATGAATATATCAAAAAGAGCGGTGTTGCAATGTTTAAAAAAGCATTGGACGAGTCTGTGCCTTCTACTGAGTTTAAACTCTCGCTTATAAGGCTTGATTATAATATTGCAGAAACCGACGGAAAAATAGCATTTGTAACAGCAGCAGCTAAGGTTCTATCAACAATAAAAGAACCAATAGAGGTGGATGCATACATAAATAAGCTTGTAGATGAAACAGGTATAGGAAAAGAAGCAATATATGCAGAGTATAGAAAAAATGCAGTTGCTTCATCAAATTCAAATGAGTATAAGAAAATCCGAACGGCTAAAAAAACATCAAACAGCGATAAGATTACAGCTGAAGTTGATGCCGAGCGGCGTCTTCTTAATCTTGTTGCCTCTGACAGACAGATTTACAATGTAGTGAAGGATATATTATCACCGGAAGATTTTACGGAAGAAACATTTGCTAAAGCGGCTGAATTGATATATTCATATCGTGAACGAGGCATTGAGCCTGATGCGGCGGAAATAATGAATTATTTTTCTGATAACGAAGCATCGATGAGTGTAGCATCATCAATTTTTTATGAATTGTCTGAGTATAAAGATAAAAAAATTACAGCTGAAGAAAATGTTAGAGTAATTCTTCTTGCTAAAAATAACAGAGAAATGAAAAAATATGAAAGCGACATTCAAAAGTTAGGTGAGCTTATAATTGAGCAAAATTCTATCAAAAAACTTAAACTTCAATGGGATGGAAAGGATAAAGGTAATTAATTATGGTTGATATGAAACAAATTGTCAAAGAACTTGTAGAACGCGGAAAAAAGAATGGTGTTCTGACATTTGACGAAATTAACAGCGCTTTTGAGGAAATTGAAATATCCCCGGAAAAGCTTGAGAAGGTATATGACATTCTCGAAAAAGAGGATATAGAAGTAGCTAAAAATCTTGAGAAAGAATTAGAGGAGATTGAAGTTACAAAAGAAGAACTCGAAGACATGTCCATTCCTGAAGGTGTAAGTATCGACGACCATGTAAAGATGTATCTTAAGGAAATAGGTAAAGTTGACCTTCTTAGCGTGCAGGAAGAGCTTGACCTTGCAAAACGCATGAAAGAGGGAGATGAGCTGGCAAAGAAAAAGCTTGCTGAAGCCAACCTCCGACTTGTTGTAAGTATTGCAAAGAGGTATGTTGGTCGAGGAATGTTGTTCTTGGATTTGATTCAAGAAGGAAATCTTGGTCTTATAAAAGCTGTTGATAAATTTGATTATACAAAAGGTTACAAATTCAGTACTTATGCAACTTGGTGGATAAGACAAGCAATAACTCGAGCAATAGCTGACCAGGCAAGAACTATAAGAATACCGGTTCATATGGTTGAAACAATCAATAAGCTTGTAAGAATTTCAAGACAGCTGGTTCAGGAATATGGTCGTGAACCAACTCCGGAGGAGCTTGCAAAAGAATTGAATATGCCTATTGATAAAGTAAGAGAAATCACTAAAATTTCTCAAGAACCGGTTTCTCTTGAAACTCCTATTGGCGAGGAAGAGGATAGCCATTTGGGTGATTTTATTGAGGACCAAGATGCGCCCGCACCGTCCGAAGCTGCAAGTTTTGCGCTTTTAAAGGAACATCTTGTTGATGTTTTAAAGACATTGACTCCAAGAGAAGAAAAGGTTCTTAGGCTGAGGTTCGGTCTTGACGACGGAAGACAACGAACACTTGAAGAAGTTGGCCACGAATTTAAAGTAACAAGAGAACGTATAAGACAAATTGAGGCAAAGGCACTTAGAAAACTTCGTCATCCGTCAAGGAGCAAGAAGCTTAAAGATTATCTTGATTGATTGTATAGGGTTGTCTTCGGACAACCCTACGTTAGCTTATATTGGAGGTTTGACATGGATTGGATAAAGACTACTATTTATTCTACTGCAGAAGGAATTGATCCTGTTTGCGGAAGATTATATAATTGCGGAATTCAAGGTACAGAAATAGAAGATTTTGATGATTTTAATAATTTCCTTGAGAATAACAAACAGTATTGGGATTATGTTGATGATGAACTTATTGAATCAAAAAAACAAGAGACAAAAATAATATGCTACATAAGCAATACACCTGACGGCTTGGAAACTCTTATAGATATTAAAAATTCCCTTATAGAATTGAAGCAAATGGATGATGAAGGCGTGTTTGGGCGTCTTGAAATAGAACAATCTGTTTTGAACGAAGAAGATTGGGCAAATAATTGGAAAAAGTACTTTCATCCGCTTGAAATAGGTGACAGTCTGTTAATTTGTCCTGAATGGGAAACTGTTGAAAATACAGATAGAAAAGTTTTTAAAATTAATCCCGGTATGACTTTCGGAACCGGTTCACATCATACGACAAAGCTATGTATTGAAGAACTTGAAACGTGTATTACAGATGGATGTGCTGTTGCAGATTTAGGCTGTGGAAGCGGAATATTGTCCATAATAGCACTTATGCTTGGAGCGGGCCACGCAACTGCTGTTGATATAGACAGCAATGCAGTTGATATTGCATATGGTAATGCAGACAGAAACAATGTCCCAAGAGATTTATACAGGGTGCTTGCAGGTAATGTTCTTGAAAACGGAGAGGTTACTGAGGTTATTGCTGACAGAAAATACGATGTAGTATGTGCAAATATTGTAGCTGATGTAATTATTGCATTGCTTCCGTATGTAACAAGAATTATTGATGATAATGGCGTATTTATTACATCCGGAATTATAATTGACAGAAGAGAAGATGTTTTAGCTGCTTTATCTGATAACGGATTTGTGGTAGAAAGAGAGAAAACCTCAGGAGAGTGGATTTGTCTTGTATGCAGAAAGGCTTAATATGATATATAACATAGGACAAGAGTGTAATGCTGAGCATTTGGGTAACTTTTGTAACTCATATTTGCTTACAGGTTCAAAAAATATATTAATTGATACACTACCTGAAAAGTATGTTGATGTATTAGCGGAAGCTTTGCAGCGATATATTGGAAGTGCAAATTTAGATTATATCATACTTACAAGTGCTTCTCACGAAAGGTCAGGCTGTATAAAAAAGCTTGCAGAATTATACCCTGATGTTATAATATGCGCTTCTGTCGCAGGGCTTCGGAATGTAAAGGAAATCCTTAATGGCAATTTCAAAGAATTTATTTGTAAAAATAGAAATAGTGTTGTTTTTGGTGAATATACCTTGGAATTTTATATAACGCCAAATCTTACATGGCCTGATGCTATTATGGTATATACCGGAGGCAACCTGTTTAGTGGTGAGCTTTTCTCTTCTTCTGAGGTTGGATTTGTAGATTATTATAACAATAAGCTAAAATCATTTTTCCCTAATGTTATTAATGCTTTGGAAGTTGTAAAGCAAATAAATCCTGATACCATTTATCCATGTTTCGGAAATAAATGTAATTCCATTAAATTATATGATGAATTGACATCAGATTTTGATATGGAGCCGTATGTTCTTATAGGATATACTTCCGTGTCCGGTAATAACGAAAAATTAGCTTTTAAGGCTTCAGAGTGTTTAGGAAAATTAGGGATAAAAACTGAAATTGTTTGTCTTTCAGATTGTGATACTAATAAGCTTTCGAATTTGGTCAACAATGCTTCAGGGCTTATACTTGGAACTTATACAAAAAATCGTTCTTTGCCTGATGAGGTGTTGAAGTTTTTATCAACAGTATCTGTAAATTCAGTTGCAGGTAAACCTTATTTTGTTTTTAGTTCATATGGTTGGAGCTCGGAGGGTGCATATATTGCTAATGAGCTTTTACATTTACTGAAAATGAAGAAAATCAGCAAACCGGTAGAGTGTTTGTTTACACCTTCGGATAATGATTATAACGCTATTTGTGATGCAACTAAACTGCTTTATCATACCATAACAGAAGAAAGGAACAAGGACAATGCCTAAGTTTTTTGTTGAACCGTATAAGGTTAGTGATGATAAAATAATAATCGATACTGCCGATGTGAACCACATAAAAAATGTATTGAGGATGGAAATCGGAAATAATGTTACGGTATGTGATTCTTGCGGCTATGATTATGATGCTAAGATAATTTCTATAACACCAAATGAGATTGTATGTTCTGTTATTACAAAGTCAAAATCTGATACTGAACCGGATATTAGCGTTGTGTTGTATCAAGGTATTCCAAAGGGTTCTAAAATGGAATATATAATACAAAAAACAACCGAGTTAGGCATAAAAAAAATAGTTCCTGTCAGCATGTCAAGATGTGTTTCAAAGATAGAAAACAAGAAAGATGCCGAGAAGAAGGTTGCTCGATGGCAAAAAATCGCAGAGGCGGCAGCTAAACAAAGCGGACGTGGAATTGTACCTGAAATCGCTATGCCAATCAGTTTTAAGGATGCAGTTACAGAACTTTGCGATTATGATAAATCATTTGCTCCGTACGAGTGCGAGGATTCAAATAGTATTAAAAATGAAATACACGCAATAAAAGGGAATATGAGCATAGCATTTATCATCGGACCGGAAGGCGGATATGACATGAGCGAAATAAACAGTCTCAAAACAAACGGAATTTCGACAGTTACACTTGGTAAACGTATTTTGAGAACGGAAACTGCGGGAGAGGCTGTTCTGGCGATGCTTATGTATGAAGCTGATGAATTGAAGTAGTACAAAAGAAAGGTAGAGAAATATGAAAAGAAAATTATTGGTAGGTCAATCAGGCGGACCGACAGCTGTTATTAATGCATCTTTGGCCGGTGTAGTTGATTACGCTCTTAACTGTGGTGAATTTTCTCAGGTGCTTGGCGCTGTAAATGGCATTGAGGGTGTTTTGAATGAAAAATTCTATAACATGGAGCAGTTTCGAGATGAATACAGACTCAAACTGTTAAAACAAACTCCGGCTGCTTTTTTGGGTTCATGCAGAAAAAAATTAACCGGAGAACCAGATGAATACAAAATGATTTTTGATATATTCAAAAAGAACAACATCGGCGCGTTTGTGTATATAGGCGGAAATGATTCTATGGATACCGTTGACAAACTAAGTAAGTATGCGAAGTTTCATTCGATAGATGTTGCAATAATCGGTGTGCCTAAAACTATTGATAATGATCTGGACTTGACTGATCATACTCCCGGCTTTGCAAGCGCTGCAAAATATATTGTGAATTCTATACGACAGCTTGCGCTTGATGCTTCGGTTTATAATATGAAATCTGTTATTGTAGCAGAAATAATGGGTAGAAATGCCGGTTGGCTCACAGCATCTGCTGCACTTGCTAATGACGACTTGATTTCTCCTGTTGACGTGATTTGCTTACCCGAAAAACCGTTTGAGGTACATTTATTCATTGATAAAGTTGCTGATGTTCTTTCAAAGAAAGATGTTACAGTAATTGCAGTTTCTGAAGGTATCTGCAACAAAAACGGTGAATATGTGACTGCCGGTGTTACAAATCGTTCAAAAGACGACGGTTTTCGTCATATTGCACTCGGCGGAGTTGGAAGATATATTGAGAATTTGATTAATACAAATCTTGGTGTTAAAGCAAGAAATATTGAGTTTTCAACTCTCCAAAGATGTAATTGTGAAACCGCTTCCGTATGCGACGTAACCGAAGCCTATAATCAGGGAAAATACGGTGCTGAATTAGCAGTCAGCGGCAAGAGGGGCGTAATGGTAGGTATAGTGCGAGATAGCTTTGACCAATACAACCCCACAATAACGTCATTTGATGTAAGTCGTATTGCAAATGCGGAGAAAATAATACCTGAAGATATGCTCGGTAGTGATGGTTTCTCTGTTACGGACAAGTTTATTAAATATGCTTCTCCGTTAATAAAGGGGCATCCGGAAGTAATATACAAAAACGGAATTTTGCAATTTGAGGTAATGAATAAGTAAAGGAGAGCGTTAAAGTGAATAACGAAAAGATTAATGCACTCGAAATCAGCGGTCTTTGCAAGAACTATGGTGATAAAAAAGTGCTTGATAATGTTTCTTTTGCTGTTGAAAAAGGGGATATAGTTGGTTTTCTTGGACCAAATGGTGCAGGTAAATCTACAACCATGAACATAATTACCGGCTATTTATCACCAGGTAAAGGTAATATCAAGGTGTGTGGAGTAGATGTTCTTGAAAATCCTATTGCGGCCAAAGAAAAAATAGGTTATTTACCCGAAATTCCACCACTTTATTATGACATGACGGTTTATGAATACCTTTCATTTGTTTTCGATCTTAAAAAGTGTAAACTTGATAGAAAAAAGCATATTGCTGAATGTATGGCTTTTGTGAAAATACTTGACGTTGCACATCGTTTGATTAAGAATTTATCAAAAGGCTATAAACAAAGAGTCGGAGTTGCTCAGGCACTTATAGGCGATCCGGAGGTATTGATTCTTGATGAGCCTACAGTTGGTTTGGATCCCGATCAAATTATGGAAATTCGTGATGTGATACGCCTTATAAGCAAAAAGAAGACAATTATTCTAAGTACGCATATTTTGCAAGAAGTAACGGCAGTATGTGATAAGGTAATAATTATTAATAACGGTAAAATAATGGCATGTGATTATCTTAAAAATCTTGAAGGTGAGAACACATCTACATATACCATTAAAACCCGTAAAGGATTGCCTGCTGTAAATGTACTTTCAAAATGCGGATTTAAATATAAATCTGTTCCCTCAAATGAAGATAACACCGATTGTTACAACATATTTTCCGAAAACAATGATGATATACGCGAATTGTTATTCAATTCATTCTCAGAAGCAAACATACCTCTGCTTGAGCTTACTGCTGAATCCAAATCTATTGAGGATCTTTTCAGACAATATACAAGCGGTCGTGAGGAAATGGAGGTAGAATAATGAAAGCTATATATTTTAAAGAGTTAAAAGGTTATTTTATGTCTCCGCTTGGGTATGTGTTTATGGGCGTTTTTATTTTCATGAATGCATTATTTTTTGTGAACACTCAGATTGCTTACGGCGTAGCAGATGTCAAAGCTTTGTTTTCTAATGTAAATGTTTATTTTCTGTTTTTAGTAGCTATTCTCACAATGCGTTTGTTATCGGAGGAGAGAAACAAAAAGACGGACCAACTACTAATTACAGCACCTATTGAAATTTGGGAAATTGTATCAGGAAAGTTTTTAGCAGCATTTTCTGTGTTCCTGATTTCTCTTGTGGTTTCGTTAATATTTCCTATAACGTTGTTCATATTTGGTAATCCGCCGCTTGCACAGTGCATAGGTGGGTATATAGGTTTAATATTGCTTTGGGGTGCTTTGATTTCGGTTGGCGTGTTCATATCTGCGTTAACAGAAAATCAAATGATTTCAGCGGTATTTACCTTTGCAATATTGCTTGTTATTTATTATATTGATGCTATAGCAGGTTCTGTTTCGAATGAATTCTTAAGTAGCATAATAGGCTCTTTATCCTTGTTTGGACGTTATTCAACGTTTGCTTCAGGGTTAATAAATTTTGCAGATATAATTTATTTTTTGAGCTTTATATTTGTAATATTATTTGTTACGGTAAGAGTTATTGAAAAAAGAAGATATTCATAATATTGCGCAGGAGATAAATATATGAAGAATAAATTAAGAATTAATGCAGCTGTAACAACAGTTGCTGTGATTATTTGTGTAATCCTTCTGAACCTTGTTGCAGGAGCTTTGAGTTCAAAACTCTCTTTAAAGCTTGACCTTACAAGAGAAAAGGTATATGAATTTTCAGAGCAAACAAAAGACCTGATATCTAATCTTGATGAAGCGGTGCATGTTTATGCATTGTATCCTGATGATATAGCCGGAGATTATGTGGAATACGTTAAAGAATATCTTTCTAAGTATTGTTCGTTATCTGATAAATTTACCGTTTCATATGTTGATCCTTATTCTGATCCTACTTCCGTAAGCAAGTTTACGTCAGATGGGGATTCTGTCAATGTAGGAAGCATTGTTGTTACGTGCGGTGATAGATTTAAAGTTATTACTTTTGATGATTTGTATGACGAGGTAGAAGAAACAAATGCCATTTCTATTGATATGGAACGTAAGGTCACTTCTGCAGTGATGAATGTAACAAATTCAGGCAAAGACATCAAAGTATATTTCACTTCAGGGCATGGAGAAAGTACAGCTACAAACTTTATGAAAGTACTTTCGGATGATGGATTTGTATGTGAAGAAACCAATATTAGCCTATCTGAAATACCCTCTGATGCGTCTGTTCTTGTGATAACCGATCCGTCAAATGATTTTTCGCTTGATGAAATTAATAAAATAGATAAATTTTCAGACAACGGCGGACATGTTATAATAGCAGTACAGTCAGGCAAAGATATCCCTTCAAATGTAGAATCATACCTTGATTATTGGGGTGTAAAAATAGAGCACGATTTCGTAGTAGAAGGCGATAGTAAGCATGCATTTCAATCCCAATACGGTGTTTCAGTACCTGCACCTATAATGCAGTATCACAGTATTTCAGAAAACCTTATCAATCAGAAAATTGAATACATGGCACCGATGGCGAGGTCAATTACTTTACATAAGAATAATGTTTATGGTGCGGTGCATACACCATTGCTTGTTACAAGCGAAAATTCATGGGGTAAGGTTAATCTTAACTCAGACACACTCGAAAGGGAAGCAGATGATAATTTTGGACCGCTTAATATAGCAGTTTTGTCAGAGCGTTTGCAAAGTTCGAATAAAACTTCAAGACTGTTTGTAATTGGTTCTTTTTCTTCAGTAGATTCTTCTGCCGTTGTAACACAAAGCAGTTACGCAAATTCGGATTTCCTTTTAAATACCGTATCATACATGACCGGCAGAAATAGTGTATTAAATATCCGCGCAAAGAAAGTAAGCCCCGAAACTCTTACAATGTCAGAATCTCAAGTTAAGTTTATTACAGTACTTTTATTGTATTTAATTCCGGGATTAATACTTGTTTTTGGAGTAATTATATGGTGTCGGAGGAGGTATTTATAAATGAATAAAAAAATCCTCAGAAACGCTATTATAGCAGTGCTTTCAATTTCGGTGCTTGTCGTTATATATATTTTAATATCGAAATGGAATCCTGATGAAAACAAAAACACTATTGTACTCGAACAAGATAAAGAGATAGTTTTGATTGATATTGATACTGAAAGCATTAACCAGATACAAGTTAAAAATGCAAGCGGCAGTTATGTTATTAAAAATGAGAAAGACTATTATTCTGTTCCTGAATATCCCAATGCAAGATTTTTGCAAACAAGACTCTCAACTCCTTTCAATATCATAAGTAAGCTTACAGCTGATAGAATTATTTCGAAAACAAATGATAATATCGATTTCGGACTTCAAAACCCAAATGTTACTGTAACAATTTCTTTGAATGATGAAAATATAGTAAATATGTTCATTGGTAATCCTGATCATACTAACAACGGTTATTATGTTATGACGCAATCGAATGAAAATGTTTATCTTGTAAGTAAAGGTAAAATTGATGTTTTCTTTGAAGATGTTGATTATTTCAGGAATTTAACCATATCAGCTTTTGATTCATCTGAAATTACAGGTCTTGAATTATATAAAGGTGGGGAAAAAGTCACGTCTATTCGTTTAAAAAACGGCTCTGACACTTTACAAGAGCTTGTTGTTGGAGATTTGGTTATGACTTATCCATACTATCAGTATGTGATGGCTGATAAACTTACAGAATATTTTAAAGATATAAATAAAATTGAATGTATAAGTGTAATATCTGATACCGCATCTGATTTGTCAAAATATAGTATTGGTGCATACACACTAAAAATACAATGCAACGAAACTACCCATACCTTAAAACTTGGAAAAAAGGATGGAAACGGTAATGTTTTTGCGGCTTATGACGGATATGATGCAATATTTCTGATAGACGATATATGGCTTGAAAAAGCAGAAAATTTAAGACCTATTGACTATATGTTCAAGCTTGTTCATATCTACAATCTTGATGATGTTTCTGAGGTCGAATTAATTTCTCCGTCAGGGAGCATAACATTAGAGAACGGCGCTGAGTTAACAATAAATGGTCAAAAAACAGATGAAATAATGTTTAAAAAAGCTTATCTTCAAGTTATTGAACTGTCTGCAACATCGTATCCTGATAATAAGGAGCATGGAATCGAAGTGGGGAGTGTAACATTTAAGCTTAACTCAGGTAAGGTTGACTGCACCCGATACTATGATTATGATGAAAGAAACTATTTAATTATCACATCTGACGGAACAGAGTACCTTACTTTAAAGAAGAATTTCGACAGTTTGTTCGGAAACATTGCTGCAGCACTAAATTAACAAAAAACGAACCTGTATTCAGGTTCGTTTTTGCTTTATTTTTCTGTATTCAGACGGAAGTAACTGGAAATGTCGCTTAAACTCTTTTGCAAATAATGAACAATTGTCAAAGCCGCATTCATAGCATATCTTTGAAATGGGTATATTTTCTTTTAAAAGATGTCTTGCATTATCGCACCTTACAGCTGCAAGGTAATTCATAACAGTATATCCCGTATATTCTTTAAAAATTCTGGAAAAATGATATTTGCTGTAACCACTATTATAACATATTTCATCAAGGGTTAGCTTTTCAGAAAAATGCGTGCTTATATATTCTACTGCATTAAGTATTGCTTCGTAGGATTTTAGATTTTTAATGCTTCGGGTATTCTGTGTACTCGAATGATTTATATATACATAAAGTAATAAATTTAAAACAGCAGCTCGTTTTGACGCAACGGAAAACAGATTAATTTCATCGTTGAATGCTGAATTAATACTTTTGAACAGGTCATCAACCATTTTATCCTTAAATTTGTTTTTTTATAGAAGTATTATTTATGTCTATTCCGTTCTCTTCAAGAAACTTTTTGTTTATTATAATACAAAAGTATTCAATGTAACCTTGTGAGCTAATCATATGTAATGTTTTTGAATTTGCAACTGCTGTTTCTCTTTGGTCAAATGATAATGTTTCGTCGTCTAATGTAACGTTCCCTGAGCCTTTTATACAATGTAAAAGTTCAATGCTCTTGTGTGCGTGTGGATAAATTTTTTTGTTTTGCAGACTTTGTATGCTGAACGAAAATGGTTAAAGTTCATCACCGTAAACGTTATGCTCATATTTAATAGTTGACATGTCAGCACCTCTTCTGTTAATATGTATGTAGAGTTCGGAATTCTTCAGGTGTCATTCCTTCGTGTTCTTTGAAAATCATGCAAAAATAACTTATGTCGTTGAAGCCTGTTTCTGAACATATTTTTTTCAATTTCATATCTGTTGAACTAAGAAGCTGCTTGGCTTTGTTGACTCTGATGCTTTGTAGATATTTAATAGGTGTAATTCCATGCGTTTCTTTAAAAATTCTGCAAAGATAGCTTTTTGATACATTAATCAGGTCGGCTAATTCTTCAAGTGAAATTGTTTGCTTGTAATTATCTTTAATATAATCGGTGACAGGGGCTATTTTCTTAAAATGTTCCTTGTCGTCGGTTGATGATTGTGAAGAAAGTTTTGGTAATTGTACTGTAAGTCCGAGTAATTCATACAAATAAAGTGATAACAAATAATTATCATCTGTATTCATCATCAATTCACAAATTGAGCGTATTTTGGAAGTATTATTTATACCGCTAAACACTTCTGCTTCATCAAATCTGAAGTATTTAAAAAGGTTTTCTACACATTCACCGGAAAATACAAAGTAGTAGATTTCCCAATTTTTTGTAACGGGATAATATTCATGTTTGACTCTTGGGGAGAATAGGAATATATCATTTTCTTTGATAATATGTTTGTCGTTATGATAAATAAATTTACCTTCACCGCTTGCACATACTGCAATCTGATATGCTGCAAAGCCTTCACTGCGTATAACATGCGGCTGATGATAAACGTGGCCTGTTCGTATAATGTTGATTGGTAATAACTTTTCACTATCGTGTTCGTATCTCATATTAACACCTTCGCAAGTTCAATTTAATTATATGCCTTGATAATATAATTATGTTTACAATCACATTTTGATATGATATAATTATATTATAGTATATACCTTAAGATAAGTCAAGAGGTTAAATTGTATTTACGGAGGAAAATAAATGGCTGAATTAAGATATAATCCACTTTTAAACGATTGGGTAATGATTGCATCCCATAGACAGAACAGACCGCAAATGCCTAAAGATTGGTGTCCGTTTTGCCCGGGCTCAGGCAACGTGCCTGATGAATATACAGTATTAAAATATGATAATGATTTTCCTGCATTATCACAAACACCACCACCTATTGATGATGTTGCTACTGACTTTTTTAAAGTGCGTCCATCATATGGTAAGTGTGAAGTTGTTCTATATTCTCCGGAACACACAACAACATTGCCTAAGCTTTCTGTTGACCATATTGAAAAGCTTATTTCTTTATGGCAGGAGCGATTTGCGGAGCTTTCTAAAGATGAAAATATAAAATACATATTCATGTTTGAAAATAAAGGTGAGCCTGTTGGTGTAACAATGCCACATCCCCATGGACAGATTTATGCATATAGCGTTGTTCCAAAAAGAATTGAAGAAGAAATCTTAAATTCAAAAAAACATCATCTCCAATCAGGTCAGTGTCTTATTTGTGACATAATAGAAAATGAGTTCAAAGAGGATAAAAGAGTAATAATTGAAAATGAAGATTTTGTTACAATTCTTCCTTTTTTCAGTGATTATCCCTACGGTGTTTATATTTTTGCAAAAGACCATATTCAGAATGTTTGTGACTTTACAGACCGTCAAAAAACTAATTTTGCAAAAATATTAAAAGAAACAACAGGCACACTTGACTGTTTGTTCGATACTTCTTTTCCATATATGATGTGCTTGTATCAAAACACAATCAATGGAGAGGATAACACTGAGTTTACACATTTTCATGTAAAATTTTTCCCACCCATGCGTAGTGGCGATAAAATCAAGTATAACGCCTCAAGCGAAACAGGAGCATGGGCTTGTTGTAACCCTACATCACCTGAAGAAAAGGCAGAAGAACTCAGAAGTGCTTATATGAAATTTAAAAATAATCAGGATTAAGGAGGTTTATTATGGAAATCAATGAAATGATAAATATGTTTAATGATATCTTCGGTGAAGGTGGAGAATTAAGAGTTTTCGCATCACCGGGAAGAGTTAATCTTATAGGTGAACATGTTGATTATTGCGGTGGTCCGGTTTTGCCCGCAGCGCTAACTATGAAAACAACCATAATAGCAAGAAAAAGAAATGATAATCTATTAAGACTGAAAGCTACCGATCTTGATATATTTGTTGAAGCTCCTATTGATGAGCTTGATAAGTTTAAAGGTAAACTCAAATGGGGAGATTACCAGCTTGGTGTTGCTAAAGAGCTTTTATCTGCAGGATACGACCTTTGTGGAGCTGATATGCTTTTTGATGATACTGTACCTCATGGCGGAGGGTTATCATCTTCTGCTGCTATTGAGGTTTCAACAGCGCTGTGCTTATCAACATTTGCAAACGAAAAAGCAGGTGTTGATAATGATCCGGATATGATTAAGCTTGCGGTTTTAAGCCAAACTGCAGAGCATAACTATATAGGTGTTAATTGTGGTATTATGGACCAGTTCGCTTCTGCGATGGGAAAGAAAGACCATGCAATTTACCTTAATTGTTCAACTTTGGATTATGAACACGTTCCTCTTAATCTAAAAGATGCTAAAATCGTATTGACAAATACAAATGTTAAACATTCACTCGGCAGTTCAAAATACAACGAACGACGTGCAGAGTGTGAAGAAGGACTTGCAGCACTTAAGACAGTCTTACCGCACGTTAATCAGCTTGCGGACGTAACTGTTGAAGAATTCGACAAAAATTGTCAGGTAATTGAAAATGATGTTGTTCGTCGTAGAATTAAGCATGTTGTATATGAGTGTTCGAGAGTAAAAGAAAGTATTGATGCTATGAAGTCAAATAACCTTGAATTATTTGGAAAGCTTATGTGCGCATCTCACGATTCTCTTAAAAACGATTATGAAGTAACATGCCCTGAACTTGATTTTCTTTCAGAGGAAGGTCGCAAAATCAATGGAGTGCTTGGTTCTCGAATGACAGGCGCAGGATTTGGCGGATGCACAGTCAGCATTATTAATAATGATGCAGTTGATAATTATATCAATACTGTAGGAAAGCTTTATAAGGATAAATTCGGCATTGAAGCGTCATTTTATATTTCTGATGTTGGTGATGGTGGCAGAGAAGTTAAATATTAATAAAAATTCGGCGTCATGCTCATGTGCCCCCAAAAAGTCAAACTTTTTGGGGGCACATCATACATTACCGTTTTTAATTATCATATTTTTCACATCACGACTATTTTATTACGTAGTGATTTATTTGTCAACAAAACAAAAATATATTAATGTCAAAAAAACAGTTGACAACATATAATAAGTATGATATAATACTATCCGTCAAAAGCCGATGTGGCGGAATTGGCAGACGCCCGGGACTTAAAATCCCGTGGGAAGAGATTCCCGTACCGGTTCGACCCCGGTCATCGGCACCAGAAAAAGCGACTTGTCAAAGCAAGTCGCTTTTTCAATGAAAACTAATTTAATGAGGTAACAATTATGCTTAACAAAAGAGTACTTGCAACTATTTGTGCATTAGCATCTCAAATAATTTTTGGTTTTAGTTTTATGTTTACTAAAATTGCACTTAGATATGCATCTCCGTTTGTGGTAATTGCGGATAGATATATTGTTGCATTTTTAGGATTATCTATTGTAATGATGATAACGAGAACGAAATTTCATATAGGTAAGAATCTGTGGAAGCTTGCTTTGATGTCAATTTTTCAGCCTGTATTATACTTTATATTTGAAAGCTACGGAATACAAATGACTACAAGTGCTTTTTCATCTGTGATGATTTCTCTGATACCGGTGGTCGCCATGCTTATTGGAACGTGTATTCTTAAAGAAATTCCAACAATTTTGCAATATGTTTTTGCAGCTGTATCTGTTTTGGGAGTGGTAATAATTACACTCGACGGTGGTTCAGACGGAACAGTTACATTTTTAGGAGCGTTGTATTTATTCATAGCAGTAATATCATCTGTATTATATAATGTAATGAGCCGTAAAATTTCAGGTGAATTCTCAGCTCTTGAAAGAACCTATGCCATGACAATCATTGGATTAATCAGCTTTTGCCTCATTGCATTTATAGAAAATATTCAAACTCCATTAATTATGGTCCGATGTTTTGCTTCTTTTTCATACACAGCATCTTTGGTATATCTCGGCGTATGTTCATCGGTTTTTGCTTTTATAATGCTTAATTTTGCAAATACATACCTTCCGGTTGCCAAGACTACTGTTTTTGCTAATATTACAACTGTTGTTTCAGTTATTGCAGGTGCTGTATTCCTTGATGAAAAGTTCAGTATTATTTCTATTATTGCAACTGTTATGATTATTTTTGGCGTGTGTGGAGTTCAGCTGTCAGGAAAAAAAGAGGACGTTTAATAAAAAACGTCCTTTGTATTATATAGTAAATGTTTTTCCGTGTAGGTAGTTCATAATACCTGCATTTGTTTTGAACTCGAAAACGAGCTTGTAGCAGTTTAAATAATATCCGTTCTTCGAACGACTGCCGCCGTATTTGACATCTCCTTTCAGAGGGTGCCCAATATGTGCCATATGAGCTCTTATCTGATGAGTTCGTCCGGTGATAAGTTTTATTTCAATTAATGAGGTATCTGTATCGCTGCTGAGTACTTTGTATTCTGTTACAATTTGTTTTCCGTCGCTATTGTCATTGATTTTCACTATTTTTTCGTCACGAATGAGATGTGATTTGATAATGCCGGATTCGGTATCTGGCTTTCCGATACATTTGCAGATATAATATTTTTCAACTTCGCGATTGCGTATTTTTTCGTTAATTATTCTTAATGATTCTGCATTTTTTGCAGCAATAATAAGTCCAGATGTATTTCTGTCAAGACGATTACACAAAGCTGGTGAGAATGTGTTTTCAGATTCAGGAATGTATTCATGCTTATTTATAAGGTATGAAATAATACGTCCAATCATGGTATCCTGAACACCGTTTTGGTCACAATGGCTAAGTAACCCTTTAGGTTTGTTGGCGATTATAATGTTTTCATCTTCATATATAATTTCAGGTTCGGGCAGATTTGTGATTTTTTCTTTGTTTTTTTCGAAAAACTCATCAGGATAATATAAAGCAATCACATCATTTTCATGGAGCATAATGCTGCCGTCATGACAATGTTTGCCATTTAGTCTGACATTGTTTTTTCTTAAACCTTTATATAGAAGTGATTTAGGGAGCTTTGGGATTGCTTTTGTTATGAACTTATCAAGACGTTGATTGGCGTCATTTTTATTAACTATTATATTTTTCATGTATATTCTCCGAAAATTAATAATTTATTCATAAATTATTTTGTGTTTTATATTGTATCATAAATTAAATTATGTTACAATATATTTTGAAAAAAATGTTGAAATATAAAGTTATTCAAAGGGGATAGATTATTATGGGACTTTTTTCATTCAATTATGCAAAGCCCGGCCCGGGCGTAAGTAAAGATGCTCCAAAGAAAAAAGGAGTTTTTTTATATTTTGAATTGCTTGGCAGAAAATTTTTTAAACTTATGCAGGTAAGCTGGCTGTATTGCTTAACAAGCATACCGTATATCGTAGCAATGTTTTTCTTTGTAACAACATTTTTCGGTGGATATATCCAGCAAATTTTTTCTGCCGGAGTTGACGGAGGAGTGTTTAATCCTGAAGATGTTAATCTTATTATCTTTATAATTAGTGCTTTGCTTACAATGGTGTTTTTGGTTTTGTGGGGATCCGGTCCTGCATCTGCAGGTCTTGCATATGTAACCCGATGCTTTACCAGGGAAGAACATTCATGGATCCTTTCAGATTTTTTCGGAAAAATAAAAGAAAACTTCAAACAGTCTATTATCTTTGTGGTTATTGACTTTGTAGTGTTATTCTTTATGTCTAATGCTATAATACAGTATTGGAATTTATATACAGCAAAGAATCAGCTTGTTTGGTTAATGCTTCTTTATGTTTGCATTTTGGCATTTGTAATCTATACATTTATGCACTATAATATTTATCAGATAATGGTAACCTATGATTGTAAGTTCAAGGACCTGCTTAAAAATTCATTATTGCTTGCACTTGGAAAAGCCCCCGTGAATTTAATTTTAACGATAATTCCCGTAGCAGTTTTGTATTTATTATTCAATTATTTGCAGCCCGTACCTGCGGTAATGGTTGTTCTTGTACTTCTGTTCGGATTTCTTCGATATCCTTTTGAATTCAATGGGGCAAGAACAATTCAGAAAATTCTGAACACGTCAACGGAAGGGAAATAAGTTTTATGGAATGTTTTGATGTTGCTGTAATAGGCGGAGGACATGCCGGAGCTGAGGCGGCTTTAGCATCGGCGCGTCTTGGTTGCAGCACAGTTATGTTTACAATCAGTCTTGATGCTGTTGGCAATCTTCCGTGCAACCCCAGCATCGGCGGTACTGCTAAAGGTCATCTTGTACGTGAAATCGACGCATTAGGCGGAGAGATGGGGAAAGTAGCCGATGCTACATTTGTGCAGTCAAAGATGCTAAATAGAGGCAAAGGCCCTGCCGTTCATTCTTTAAGATGCCAGATAGACAGAAAAAGATACCACATTGAGATGAAAAAACGTCTTGAGAATCAAGACAAATTACAAATAAAGCAAGCAGAAATAGTGTCAATTAAAACCACTGATGGAAAAATCACTTCTGTTATTACCCAAACCGGTATGGAGTATGGCGTTAAAGCAGTTATTGTAGCTACCGGAACATACCTTAAGGGAAGAATTCTTATTGGCGAATGGGAAAAGCAAAGCGGTCCTGACGGGATGTTCCCGTCTTTAGAGCTTTCAGAGTGCCTGAAAAACATGGGTGTTACTATACGACGTTTTAAAACCGGTACACCCGCACGTATTCATGCCGGAAGTATAGATTTTTCTAAAATGGAAAGGGAGGAAGGAGACGAAAAAATAGTTCCTTTTTCCTTTGAAACAACCGGTGAATTAAAAAACCGAATGGAGTGTTACCTCACATATACTAATGAAAAAACTCACGAAATAATACGTGAAAACATCCATCGTGCTCCTATGTACAGCGGTAAAGTTGATGGTGTTGGTGCAAGATACTGCCCATCTATTGAAGATAAAATAATGCGCTTTAAAGATAAGACACGACATCAGTTGTTTATGGAGCCTATGGGGTTGGATACTCGTGAAGTATATGCTCAAGGTATAAGTACAGGTCTTCCTGAAGAGGTTCAGCTTTCTATGCTTCGCACTATTGACGGACTTGAGAACGTTGAAATAATGAGGCCTGCATACGCCATTGAATATGATTGCTGTGATCCTATTCAGCTTTATCCGACTCTTGAGTTTAAGGATATACCTTTGTTGTACGGAGCAGGACAATTTAACGGAACAAGCGGATATGAAGAGGCAGCAGCGCAAGGACTTATAGCCGGAATTAATGCAGCTTTGAAGCTTCAAAATAAAGAACCGTTTGTGTTGCGTCGTATAGACGGATATATAGGTACTTTAATTGATGATCTGGTAACAAAAGGAACAAATGAACCATACAGAATGATGACCTCTCGTTCAGAATACAGGTTGTTGCTGCGTCAGGATAACGCTGACGAAAGACTGACACCTTTAGGTCATAAAATTGGTTTAATATCAGATGAAAGATATGAAGCTCTGTTAAACAAGCAAAGCATGATTGATGCCGAGATTAAGCGACTTGAATCAGTAAGCATTTCGCCTGAAAAAGCAAATGTTATTCTTGAAAAAAATGGTACAACTCCGATTAAAACAGGTATTCGTTTATCAGAACTTCTCAAAAGGCCGCAGATTGATTATGAAAATCTTGCGGACGCGGATGTTGACAGACCTGAACTTGGAGATGATATAACTGAGCAGGTTCAGATTCGTATTAAATATGACGGCTATATAAAACGTCAGCAATCTCAGGTTGAACAGTTCAAAAAAATGGAGAGTCAAACAATACCTGAAGATTTTGACTATGATTTGGTTTATGGTCTTAGAATTGAGGCAAGGCAAAAACTTAAGCTAATCAAACCTAAATCTATTGGTCAGGCGTCAAGAATTTCAGGAGTATCACCTGCAGACATTTCGGTTTTGATTATTTATTTTAAAGAAGCAAACAGGAAGTGATAAAGTGAATTTTACAGCTATCGATTTTGAAACTGCGACGTCAACTTATTCGAGTATATGCAGCATGGGTATATGCGTTGTTGAAAACAATAAGATAGTGGAGCGTCGTGAATTTTTAATACGTCCGGAGCCTTTTATTTTCAATGATTATAATATTTATATTCATGGAATTCATCCTGAAGACGTAGAGGATGAACCTACATTTGATTGTTTGTGGGAGGAGATTAAACCATATCTTGAAGGAAAGACAATAGTTGCTCATAATGCTCAGTTTGATATTGGAGCGCTCAGGGCTGTTCTTGATATGTATGGGATTGATTATCCTACATTTGATTATATCTGTACAGTTAAATTATCTCAGAAAGCTTATCCGGATTTAGAAAGCCATAAACTAAATAATCTTGGCAATTCATTAGGGATATGCTTTAATCACCACGAAGCGTGTGATGATGCATATGCTTGTGCTGCTGTTTTGCTTAGAATAATTGGTGATTATGAGCTTGATTCTATACAAGATATAGAAGATAGGTTTGAAATTGGAGTTGGCAAGATATATCCGGGATACCATGAGCCATGTCGCAAAAATAAAAAGAAAAAGTCAAAATGTGCACGTAAGAAACCCGCTGTAAATGGCGTGAATTCGAATGATTGCGATCTAATATTACATGAAAATTAATGTAATATTACATTTGGCAAAAAGTGTTGACAACACTATATATGGGTACTATAATTATATACAGGCGGTCATACAACACAAGATGTTGTTATGTAAACCTGTATATTTTTTGTTTTAACAGTAAACGATAGGGGATGAATACAATGGTAAACACTATTGTTAAGCGAGATGGACGACATGCGGAATTTGACATAAATAAGATCGTTAATGCAATAGACAAGGCTTTTATTGCCACAACTCACAGAGAAAATAGCGAATATGCTAAATTTCTTGCACAGAAGGTTTTGTGCAAATTAGAAGAAAATCAGCTTCAGCAACCGACAGTAGAAGAAATTCAGGATACAGTTGAGCGTGTTCTTATTGAAAACGGTCATGTACGTATTGCTAAAGCATATATAGTATATCGTTCTGAACGTACAAAACGTCGTAATATGAAATCTGATTTAATGAAGATTTATGAAGATATTACATTTAAAGAAGCTGCAGACAGCGACATTAAGCGTGAGAATGCAAATGTGAATGCTGATACAGCTATGGGTACAATGCTCAAATATGGCTCAGAGGGTGCTAAGCAGTTCTTTAAGATGAGCGTATTAAAGCCGGAACATTCTGCAGCTCATGATGAGGGTGATATACATATCCATGACCTTGACTTCCTGACTATGACCACAACTTGCTGTCAGCTTGATTTGAATGATTTGTTCAAAGGCGGATTCTCAACAGGTCACGGAGTACTTCGTGAACCAAATGATATTGCAAGCTATGCAGCTCTTGCATGTATTGCAATTCAGTCAAACCAGAACGACCAGCATGGCGGTCAGAGTATTGCGAATTTTGATTATGGTCTTGCACCCGGTGTAATGAAGACATATATTAAAAATTACAGACGTAATCTTAAAAAAGCTATATTCCTTATGGGCGATTTTGAAATCGAAGAAAATACATTGAAAGAACTTCAGGGAAAATTGCTTGACAGCGGACTTGTTCTCAGATTAGCTGACCATGATAAATTTATGGCTGCTGAAAAAAAGGAGCTTGAAAAGCTTGGAGTAGATAAAGCTATCATTTCAGGAGCTCAAAAATTTGCTGCAAAGGAAGCTGAATCAGAAACAGAGCGTGCTACATATCAGGCAATGGAAGCTTTGATTCATAATCTTAATACTATGAATTCACGAGCCGGAGCCCAGACTCCATTTTCGTCAATAAACTACGGAATGGATACTTCTGCGGAAGGACGTATGATTATTAAGAACGTACTTCTTGCGAATGAGGCAGGTCTTGGCAACGGTGAAACTCCTATTTTCCCGATTCAGATATTCAGAGTAAAAGATGGTATCAGCTATAACGAAGGCGATCCTAACTATGACTTATTTAAGCTTGCTTGTCGTGTAAGTGCTAAGCGTCTTTTCCCTAACTTCTCATTTGTAGATGCTCCTTTTAATCTTCAGTATTACAAAGGAACACCTGAAACTGAAATTGCATATATGGGTTGCAGAACTCGTGTTATCGCAAATGTATATGATAAGGATAGAGAAATTTGTACCAAGAGAGGTAATTTGAGCTTTACATCAATAAATCTTCCGAGAATTGCTATTCGTGCTAAAGGTGATATTGAGTGGTTCTTTGAAGAACTTGACAGAAAGATTGACCTTGTGTGTGACCAGCTTCTCGACAGATTCAGAATTCAATGTAACAAAAAGGTTAAGAATTATCCGTTCCTTATGGGTAATGGTGTATGGCTTGATTCTGAAAAGCTTGGTCCTGAAGATACCCTTGAAGAAGTTCTTAAGCATGGTACGTTGTCAGTTGGTTGGATAGGACTTGCAGAAGCACTGTATGCTCTTATCGGTCAGCATCATGGAGAATCAGAGCATGCTCAGAATCTTGGTCTTGACATTATTTCACATATGAGAAAACGTATGGACGAAATGTGCGAGAAAACAGGCTTGAATTTCGGTCTTATAGCTACGCCGGCTGAAGGTCTTTCAGGTAGATTTGTAAGAATGGATAAAAAGAGATTTGGTTCAATTCCCGGTGTTACTGACAGAGATTATTATACAAACTCATTCCACATTCCTGTGCATTACAACATAAGCGCATTTGATAAAATCAAGAAAGAAGCTCCATACCATGAGCTTACAAATGCCGGACATATTTCATACATAGAGCTTGACGGAGATCCTACAAAGAACCTTGACGCATTTGAAAAGGTCATTCGTGCGATGCATGATGCAGGTATTGGCTACGGAAGCGTTAACCATCCGGTTGATAGAGATCCTGTATGCGGATTTACCGGAATTATCGGTGATACATGCCCTGCGTGCGGCAGAAGCGAAGATGACGGAAAGCCTAAGTTCCAGAGAATTCGCCGAGTTACCGGATATCTTGTAGGTACTCTTGACAGATTTAATGATGGTAAGAGAGCAGAGGAAAAAGACAGAGTTAAGCATGGAGTTAAATAATATGAATATCAGATTATTTGGTGTTGCTAACGATTCTATTGTTGACGGCCCCGGTATTCGTTATGCTGTCTTTGTTCAGGGATGTCCGCATAACTGTGAGGATTGTCATAATCCCAAGTCGCATGATTTCAGCGGTGGGTATCTTAAAGATATTGATGAGCTTGTTTGCGAGATTAAATCAAATCCGTTGCTTGACGGTGTAACATTCTCTGGCGGTGAGCCATTTTGCAGCGCAAAAGAGTTGGTAGCTCTGGCTGATAAGCTGTGCATGCATGTTGTTTGTTACACAGGGTACTTGTTCGAAGATTTAATTAATGGCGCTAATGATGAAAACTGTTGGCTTGAACTTTTAAAAAAAGTTGAACTTTTAATAGACGGACCGTTTATCAAGGAACAAAAAAGTTATGACCTGATGTTTAAAGGCAGCGCAAATCAACGCATAATAGACGTCAAAAAAAGCCTTTCGCAAAATAAAACAATTATAGCTGAATTATAACAAAAAAAACCATACTCTGTATGGTTTTTTTGTTTTTAGTGCTAATAAGTTTTATGTTGACACACCTATGTAATATATGGTATAATTAGCATGTATGAAATAACGTATAGATAATAAGAAATAATAAGCAATGGAGGGGAATTTGTAATGGACATATTTTCATTTATTACTTTGTTTGGAGGACTTGCATTTTTTCTTTACGGTATGAACGTAATGTCGAACGGTCTTGAGAAAATAGCAGGTGGTAAACTTGAAATTATCCTCAAAAAAATGACTTCAAATCTCTTTACAAGTCTTGCTTTGGGCGCAATTATTACAATAGCAATTCAGTCATCGTCTGCGTTGACTGTTATGCTTGTTGGTCTTGTAAACTCCGGTATAATGAGTTTGTCACAGACTGTCGGAGTAATAATGGGATCAAATGTCGGAACAACACTAACTGCGTGGATTCTAAGTTTGACCGGCATAGAAAGCGATAATATTTTCTTAAAGATGCTTAAACCGGAGTCTTTTTCTCCCGCTGTTGCATTTATCGGAATATTGCTTATAATGTGCTCTAAAAAAGCGAAAAAGCAGGATGTTGGTAAGATATTAGTCGGATTCTCCGTTCTTATGTATGGTATGCAGCTGATGAGCGGCGCTGTTTCGCCGCTAAGAGAGATGGAAGGTTTTTCAAATCTTCTGACTGCGTTTACAAACCCTATATTAGGCGTAATCGTCGGAGCTGTGTTTACAGGGGTTATCCAAAGCTCTGCAGCTTCGGTAGGTATTTTGCAGGCGCTTTCGCTTACGGGAAGTATAACATATTCAATGGCAATACCTATTATTATGGGCCAGAACATAGGTACTTGTGTTACCGCTGTGCTTTCAAGTATCGGTGTTAATAAAAATGCAAAAAGAGTTTCTGTAGTTCATATGTCATTCAATATAATCGGTACGGTTGTATGTCTTATTGCTTATTATTTACTTGATTTAATATTTGACTTTGCATTTGCTGATGCAAGTGTAGCTCCTGTTGGCGTAGCTTTGGTGCATACTTTGTTTAATTTTATAACTACTGCAATTTTGCTTCCGTTTACAAAACAGCTTGAGGTTATTGCATGTAAGTTTATACCCGGTGATACTACGAATGAGAAAACAGAACTACTTGATGAAAGACTTCTTTCGACATCAGCTATTGCTATTGCTCGTTGTAAAGAGCTTACAAATGAGATGGCGGCTATTGCAAGTGATAGTTTTCTGAAATCAATAAAGCTTCTTGACAAATTCGACGAAAGTATTGCCGAAGAAATAGAAGCGAACGAATCAAAAACTGATATGTACGAGGATAAGCTTGGTTCGTATTTGGTTAAAATATCCCGTAAGAGCTTATCTTTGTCGGACAGCCATGAAGCGTCTAATCTGCTTCACACAATCGGAGATTTTGAGAGAATAGGCGACCATGCCACAGATATGGTTAAGGTGGCAAAGGAAATACACGAAAAGAATGTTGTGTTCTCCGAAGACGCAAAGAAAGAAATTATTAATATATCAAAAGCTCTTGAAGAGATTCTTTCTCTTACTTTGAAAGCTTTCGTTGAAGAAGACTTGGAAATAGCTAAGCGCATTGAGCCACTTGAACAAGTAGTTGATAAGTTAAAATATAAAATGAAAAACGCTCACGTTTCAAGACTTCAAAAGGATATGTGTACAATAGAAACCGGATTTGTGTTCAACGATTTGCTTACAAATTTTGCAAGAGTTGCTGACCATTGCTCAAACGTTGCAGTATGCTTGATTCAGGTTGCAGACGATAGCTTTGATACCCATGAGTATCTGAATAACGTAAAGAGTCATGGTGATAGCGAATTTGACGAAATGTACAGAGAGTTTAAAGAAAAATATAAAATGTAAAGGTTAATCATTTATGTTTAAAATACTACAAACAGATGGTCTTGCACGCCGTGGACAGTTTAATACTGTTCACGGTGTTATTCAAACTCCGGTCTTTCAAAATGTAGGAACCATAGCTGCAATCAAAGGTGCAGTTTCGTCTGTTGATTTGAAAGAAATAGGATGTCAGGTAGAACTTTCAAACACTTATCATCTTCATTTGCGTCCCGGCGATAAATTAATTCATGATTTGGGTGGACTTCACAAATTTATGAATTGGGACAGACCAATTTTGACTGACAGTGGCGGATTTCAGGTTTTTTCTCTTGCTTCATTAAGAAAAATAACAGAAGAGGGAGTAAGCTTCAACTCGCATATTGATGGTCATAAAATATTTATGGGACCGGAAGAAAGTATGCAGATACAATCAAATCTTGCATCAACGATAGCTATGGCATTTGATGAATGTATAGAGAATCCTGCGCCGTATGATTATGTTAAGAATTCAGCCGACAGAACATTCAGATGGCTTGAAAGATGTAAAGCAGAAATGTCGAGGCTTAATAGTCTTGATGATACAATCAATAAAAATCAACTTTTGTTTGGCATTAATCAGGGAAGTGTGTTTGATGATATAAGAATTGACCATATGAAGCGTATTGCGAAGCTTGATTTGCCCGGATATGCTATTGGCGGTCTTGCGGTGGGAGAAACTCATGAGCAGATGTATCATATTCTTGATGTAACCGTTCCACATGCTCCTGAAAACAAACCTCGATATCTTATGGGGGTTGGAACACCAACAAATATCATAGAGAGTGTAGCGCGCGGTATAGACTTTTTTGATTGTGTTATTGCAAGTAGAAATGCACGACATGCAAATTTATATACATGGAACGGTACAATGAATCTTCTTAACGCCAAGTATGAGCGTGATACCAGACCTATTGATGAAAATTGTAATTGTCCTGCGTGCAGGAATTATTCAAGAGCTTATATCAGGCATCTGTTCAAAGCCAAGGAGATGTTAGGAATGCGCTTGTGTGTGCTTCATAATCTTTATTTTTATAACGAGCTTATGTCCGAAATAAGACTTGCTATTGAAGAAAAGCGATTTAGTTCATTCAGAGCAGAATATTCTGAAAAGCTTTCAAAGAGGATTTAATAACATGGTTTCTGTAAAAGAAATAATAATAGTAGAGGGTACGTATGATAAAATCAAACTATCCTCTTTTATTGACTCTGTTATATTTGTAACCGGTGGTTTTTCTATAATAAAGAATCAGGAAAGAATAAACGGTCTTGCTAAGATGGTGGATAAATGTGGCGGAGTAATATTGACTGATTCAGATTCAGCCGGATTCAGAATACGCAATTTTTTAAAACAAAAGCTTCCGCCTGATAAAATTAAGCACGCTTATATTCCGGACGTTTCAGGCAAAGAAAAGCGTAAGCGCCATTCAGGTGCCGAAGGTTTGATGGGCGTTGAAGGAATGGATGAAGAAGTTATTATAAAAGCTTTAATTTCGGCAGGCTGCTGTGTTGAAAATGAAACTAAGCACAAAACCGATTCGTCTGTTTCCAAAGCTTTCTTGTATGAATTAGGGCTGTCGGGAGGAAAGGACAGCAAAAATTTGAGATGTGAGGTTTTAAAAGCTTTAGGACTTCCGTCAAAGCTTTCCGCTAACATGATGTGTGATGTTTTGGAATCAATCATCACAAACGAAGAACTAACAGTATTAGTTAATAAAATAAAAAAGGGGGATGTTTAAAAATGCACAAACCGATCAATGACGTGAAACTGTTATTATAAGCATTCCAAAAATTCAGAAAACTTATAAATCATTGAGAAAATCCGCAAACTTGCGGATTTTTTCGTGTTTTTATGTCATTGAACTACG
>JBGVIT010000073.1:0-4168 GCA_045128915.1 Clostridia bacterium | reverse complement strand
TGCAGAGAAATTCCGTCTCGTTGCTGCTATTGAAAAGCATCACGAAGAAAGATATCGTGCTCTCCTTAAGAACATAGAGATGGCCGCTGTATTCGCAAAGAGTGAAGTTAAGGTTTGGGAATGCCGCAACTGCGGTCACATTGTAACAGGCACAAATGCTCCCGATGTATGTCCCACCTGCAACCATCCTCAGAGTTACTTTGAGGTACACGCTGAAAACTATTTATCCTCCTCATCCCCTCTATATAAGAAAGCCTGTAACTTTTACGAGTTACAGGCTTTCATTTTTTATAAAACAATAGAATCAATTTGTTTGAGTTCTTCATCAGTAAAACTCAAGTTTTCGATCATAGCTATGTTTTCTACAATCTGCTCGGGTTTTGAAGCACCGATCAATACGCTGGTTATCTCTTCTCGATTATATAACCACGCAAGTGCCATCTGCGCAAGGGTCTGTCCCCTATTTTGAGCAATTTGATTTAACTTTTCTATTTTCTCTAACTTATCAGCCGAAAGGGATTTTTCATTTAAGAAACGTCCATCGGTTCTTACACGGCTGTCATTTGGAATGCCTTTCAGATATCTGTCGGTAAGCAACCCTTGAGCCAACGGGCTGAATATAATCATACCCTTACTTTCCTTTTTAGCCATATCAAGAATTCCATTGTTTTCTACAGTTCTGTCGAAAATAGAATATCTGTTTTGGTTGATAACAAAAGGACAGTGTAATTCTGATAAAATATCAGCAGCTTTCTTCATTGTTTCTCCATCATAGTTGGATAAACCGACATAAAGAGCTTTGCCGCTTTTTACGATGCTATCAAGCGCCCACATAGTCTCATACAAAGGAGTATTTGGATCCATTCTATGATGATAGAAAATATCTACATAGTCGAGCTTCATTCTCTTAAGGCTTTGGTCAAGGCTTGCAGTCAGATACTTTTTACTGCCAAAGTCACCGTAAGGACCGGGCCACATATAATATCCGGCTTTTGTGCTGATAATCATCTCGTCTCGATATGAGCTTAAATGCTCGTGAAGAATCTTTCCAAAATTCGTTTCGGCACTGCCGGGTTCAGGACCATAGTTATTTGCTAAATCAAAGTGTGTAATGCCATTATCAAATGCATTAAAACACATTTGGCACATATTATTATAGTCCGCATTATCACCGAAGTTATGCCATAACCCAAGCGATACTGCAGGAAGCTTTAATCCGCTTTCGCCACACCTTCTATATGGCATCTTATCATAACGTTTTTCGTTAGCAGTATATCCCATATACATTCTCCTTTTGGTGTTTTATTCAAATCAACTATTTATCTTTTTTCTTACCACGAAGTTTTCCAATAAACAATGCAGCACCAACTACCGCCGCTACAACACCTGTTACAATCGGTATAATAAACTTTTTCATTTTAATTCCTTCTTTTTCTTTATTTCACGGAATATTCCTTTGGTGCTCCGTGTGCGCCGAATATTTTCCAATTACCTATTCCAAGTCTTTGTAATACGGCGGCACGCTCCTCACCACAAAGCTTTGGATCGGTATCCACTGATGTCATCAAAATGGGTGCGTACTGATTATACTCAGCTTGCTCCGCTGTTAATCCATGAACGTTGATATACACGTCACCGGTAAAAGCAATGTGATTCTTATAATCAATCAACACCACCTCACCGGGAAGATGTCCACCTTTTCCTTCATAGACCTCAAAGTGTAGGTCTGCAAAGTCGAAAAACCCGATTTGTGTCAAAGGTTCTTTAAGGTTTTCAGCATTCATCCATGGAGTCTTCAATTTTTTAGGATCCACAGTCTTATATGCCGTTAAGGTTTTACAGATATCAATATAGGGTTTATGGATTGGCTTTTCTTCTCTGAAACCATTTTTGCCCTTAGATTCGTTTATCAAGCTACGAGCAGAATTATGACTAACGATAATCTCGTCAAAAACATCCATCATACCGCAATGGTCCACGTCAGCATGGGTTAGCAGTAATCGTTTCGGCAATTTGTCAAATTCCGGGATTACCGTATTCAAAACTTGAAGCATTTCGTCTTTGTAGCATGCATATCCGCTATCTACAAACAGAAGCTCTCCGTCGCTGATAATCACTGCAGTATTACTGCCGCAAGCGGGCTCAATAAGTATAATTTGGGTTTTCTTGGATATCTGATGGGTGGTAATTCTGGGAAAGAACTTTTCGTTCTTAGATTTTGCTAACAGTTCAGCAAATTTACTGATGCTATCAAAAGTACGATACGGCGACAATCCTTGTTCATCCAAGGTCTGCATAGCAAGGTTGGATGAAACCAAAAGGATTTGTTTTTCTTCCTCAGTTAAAGCCAACATTTGCGCAAGACCACGGACAAAAGCGTTGTAAAAAATACTGTTATCATACGTCCTTCCGGAACTGTTATAGTCAATAATTTTAACTTTGCAAAGCTGCTCTGCCTGCTTCATAAATTCTGTGATTCGCTGCGGATCTTCCACATACAGACCCATTTTAAATTTTTGATAATCGGTACCGTTTTCCTGAGAATTAATATAAGAGATGTTGAAATTAAACTGATTTATAAGTTCCAAAACACTTGTAACACTGCCGGGCACATCTCTTAAGGTAAATTCAATCAGCACAATACTGGAATCTGAGGATTTATTCTGCAGGTATCCGATTTTTTCAAGTTCTTCATCGGCTTTTATAATCTGTTCCTCTGTTCCTTCCACATCCAAAAAGAGCATATGTGAGTCTACTGATTTATCGTAGCTGACACGCGTTATATTGATGCCTAACGTTGCAAAGCATTTGCTGGCTTTTAAGAAAGCTCCTATGTGATTTGGCATAGAAGTTGCATATGTTTTTCTCATAATTGTGGTTTTAACTGGCACAAAAAATATCTTCTATTTTTTTGCCAAAATTCCTTTCATAATTTTTGATTTATTAATGCTGATTATGTAGTGCACTAACCTGATAAACCAAGTCGATCCGTTCGTTTTTATCCAATAATAAGGTTGCCATGCATATCGTAAAGCTTGACCTTTCGTTTACGAATGCCACGCTCAAAAGAAGTGTATACCTCTGTTGTCTTAGAAATACCATCCAGTGTGGGAACGATTACTGCATTTACGCTCCCCTGTCGAACGGCACGTTGCATCTCTTTGAAACCGTTTGCTGTTAAACTAAGCCCGGCATTGTCAATCTAATCGCCAACAACCCTCAATCCGAGTTGTTCAGCACACTCAGAAACTGCCTATCTAATACTGTTCAATTTTTCCAAACCTTCATCGGAACAATAATATGGCCAAACACGGTTTGATGTTTCCATTTCATGGACATCATTTGTTCGGCTACTCTTTTTTTCATTATATCACAGAAATATGAAAAGTTCCACTTTATATGAATTTTTCCTTCCAAATAGATTGTAACAGATTTCACAAGGTAGCCTACCGGTGCCTTATCAAGTTTTTTGACTGCAAGCAAACGTTTCAGCAGTTTGCACTCGTTATTCTCATTTTTAACGGTCGGAATTTCCGCAAGTTTTTCTTCAAGCTTCACAATATACTGCCTCCTTAATTTGTTCTATGGTTCAATCTTTGCCTATGTCTCGGTATTCAGTTCCCTTCGTGGCAAATTCTCTGACAGTAGTATGATTTCAGGCAAATGCACGCAAAAAAGGGTACCGTTGCAGAACGGCACCCTTTTGCTGTTTAATTATTCCACTTTCTTTTGCCTTAAACCAACACCTACATATCAATCATTTTTATATACCGCAATTCCTTTCCGTTTGTGTTCACTTGCATTATGCAATCTCTCAATAATTGTTTTTTTCTCTTCAGAGATTCCACTACCGGAAAGATATGCGTCAAGCTCGGCGTAGGTTACACCCATTTCCGTTTCATCGGTCTGTCCGTCAAAAAGTGCTGCGGATGGAGCTTTTTCTATAACGCACTTCGGAGCATCGAGATAGCGCAAATTACCTATGTACCGGCGACTTTTGTAATCAAGGGCTTGATGGCTCTGATCACTTTCTATGGATTCAAACTTTTGCACAGTAAACTTGGTAATATTTCATCAAGAATCATCAGCGGTATCGTGGCGGAAGTTGTAATGGTTGCCGGATACTTTATCTTTGAAGGATTCCTGTATGGCTTCGGCCCCTCTCTAG
>JBGVIT010000072.1:0-2217 GCA_045128915.1 Clostridia bacterium | reverse complement strand
GTTGGATATTCTGTCCGTGAAGTTATTGAAACTGCACGGCGTGTAACAGGACATCCAATACCTGCAACAGAAGTACCAAGACGAGCAGGTGATCCTGCAAGACTTGTTGCTTCAGGCGAAAAGGCAAAAAACATTCTTGGTTGGGAACCTAAAATAAAACAGCTTGACGAGATTGTCGAAAGTGCATGGAAATGGCACCGGAAACATCCCGACGGCTACACAAACTAAAACTTGGAGGCGTAAAAAATGATTTGCGAAGCAGTCCAGAAATTATTAGACTATGCAAAGCACAACAAATTAATTACAGAAGATGATATCTTTGTGGTTCGTAACGAGCTTATGGATACACTTCAGTTATCAGATTGGACAGAATCAGAAACAACTTATAAGGGCGAAACAATAGATGAGATTCTTAAGCCGATTATAGATTACGCCTGCAAACAAGGGATTATAACAGACACTATTAACTCACGAGACTTATTTGATACAAAGCTGATGGGACTCTTGACTCCAATGCCTAGAGAAATAATTGCAGAATTCAACAGAAGATACGAGGTAAGTCCCAAAGAGGCAACAGACTGGTATTATAAATACAGCTGTGAACTCAATTATGTAAGAGCAGGCCGCATCGAAAAGGACCTGCGTTGGATCTACACTTCCGAATATGGCGATCTTGATATTACAATCAATCTCTCCAAACCGGAAAAGGATCCGAGGGATATTGCGATGGCTAAGAAACAGAAATCTGTTGCATATCCAAAATGTCAGCTTTGTCCTGAGAATGCAGGATTTGTTGGGACAGCTAAACATCCTGCGAGACAGAATTTACGTCCCATTCCTTTAACCGTAGGAAATGAAAAATGGGAATTTCAATATTCTCCATACGGTTACTACAACGAACATTGCATTGTGTTTAACACAGAGCATGTACCAATGAAAATCGACGCTGAGGTGTTTGGAAAGCTCTTTGATATCATTGACTTTCTCCCCCACTACTTCGTTGGCTCCAACGCTGATTTACCTATTGTCGGCGGTTCAATCTTAAGTCACGAACATTTTCAGGGTGGTAAATACACATTTGCCATGGAGAAAGCTCCGGTTGAAACAGAGTTTGAAATTTCAAAGTATCCAGGTGTCAAAGCAGGTATCGTAAAATGGCCAATGTCTGTAATCAGACTTTCTTCCAAGGACAGAGATGAGCTTAGTAAATGTTCCAATCTCGTTCTTCAGAAATGGAGAAGCTACAGCGATACATCAGCAGTAATTTTTGCTGAAACTGACGGAATACAGCACAATACGGTTACCCCTATCGCACGCAAAAACGGAGACACATATGTTTGCGATATTGTACTTAGAAATAATCTTACAACAAAGGACAGACCGCTCGGCTTATTCCACCCCAATCCTACTCTTCATCATATCAAGAAAGAAAACATCGGTCTGATTGAAGTAATGGGATTGGCTGTACTTCCTGCAAGACTTGCAAGAGATATGGGAATGCTCGAAAGAGCTTTGGCAGGTACACAAAGCTTACTTGGAATTCCCGAACTTTCCGTTCATGCTAAATGGGCGACAAAAATCATTGAAGAGCATCCTGAACTGAATGCCGAAAATGCAAGAAGCATTCTTGAACAGGAAATCGGAAAGGTATTCCTTGAAGTCCTTTGTGATGCAGGTGTCTTCAAAAGAACAGAAGACGGAAAAGCGGCATTTATGAAGTTTGTCGAGACTCTGAATGACTGATACGTACCTTTGATAATTAAATAAAATGAAATAATGCAAGGAGAACGGGGTTATGGAAAAGAATCAAGAAAAGAAATATTTGAAATGGTATCATAAAGTAGGTTATGGTTCAGGCGATATTGCAGGTAACTGTGTTTACCAGCTTTTAACATCGTTCGTTATGATTTATCTTACCGATACGGTAGGACTCAGTATGGGTATTATAGGTACGCTGATTGCTCTTTCAAAAGTGTTTGACGGCGTTACCGACTTCTTCTTTGGAAGATTGATTGATAAGACTCACACCAAAATGGGTAAGGCTCGTCCTTGGATGCTTTGGCCATATATCGGTTGTGCAATTTCACTTGTTGCTTGTTTTGCAATTCCTATGGAATGGGGCGAAACTGCACAGTATATTTTCTTCTTTATCTCTTACACACTTCTTAATGCAGTCTTCTTTACCGCTAATAACATTGCTTATGCTTCGCTTACAGC
>JBGVIT010000071.1:0-2251 GCA_045128915.1 Clostridia bacterium | reverse complement strand
GTAATGTGAAAGAAGGGTGGAAGAAATATGTCGAGTTTAACATTAAAAAACATTTACAAAACATATTCCAACGGTTTTAATGCCGTAAAAGATTTTAACCTTGATATCGCTGATAAGGAATTTATCATTCTGGTAGGTCCTTCCGGCTGCGGTAAGTCTACTACCTTAAGAATGATTGCAGGTCTTGAAGATATCAGTGCCGGCGAACTTTATATTGACGATGTAATGGTTAACGAAGTTGAGCCTAAAGACAGAGATATTGCAATGGTATTCCAGAACTATGCTCTGTATCCCCATATGACCGTGTTTGAAAACATGGCATTCGGCTTAAAGCTCAGAAAAGTTAAGAAGGAAATCATTAAGGAAAAGGTTACAGAAGCTGCAAGAATCCTGGATATTGAGCATCTTCTTGACAGAAAGCCTGCTGCTCTTTCCGGTGGTCAGAGACAGCGTGTAGCTCTCGGTCGTGCTATCGTTCGTGAACCTAAAGTATTCTTAATGGATGAACCTTTATCAAACCTTGACGCTAAATTGCGTGTACAGATGCGTGTTGAAATCGCTAAACTGCACCAGAGACTTAATACAACCTTTATCTATGTAACACATGACCAGACAGAGGCTATGACCATGGGTACAAGAATCGTTGTTATGAAGGACGGCGTAGTTCAGCAGGTAGATTCTCCTGCTAACCTCTACAACTTCCCCTGCAACGCATTTGTTGGCGGATTTATCGGTAGCCCCCAGATGAACTTTGTTAACGCTACATTGAACAAGAAAGATGACGGCGTTTACGTTGAGTTCGGTAATGCTTCAGTTAAGCTTCCAGAAGGTAAGGCAAGCAAGGCTGAACTTGCTGACTACATCGGCAAGGAAGTACTTATAGGTATCAGACCTGAAGATATTCACGACGATCCTGCTATGATTTCAGCTAATCCTGACAGCATCGTTGATGCATACGTTGATGTAACAGAAATGATGGGCGCAGAGACATACCTCTACCTCAAGATTTCTGACATTCCTTTCACCGCAAGAGTTAACCAGAGAACAACTGCTAAGCTTGGCGATGATATCAAGGTTGTATTCGATATGAACAAGCTCCACATCTTCGATAAAGATACTGAGCTTGCAATCGTTCACTAATTCAGGTTATTATTTCAAAGCCCTTTCTGCGTTGCGGGAGGGGCTTGAATTTTATCTTAAAAAACGGAGCAAATTATTATGGCAAAAAAGAAACCCACAGTCACCAATGCAATGCGTATGCTATCCGCTGCCAAGATAGCTTTCGATGCTGTCGAATACGAAGCGGAAGAAGTATCAAAGGACTTTGGTATGCTCATCTCGGAGCTGACGGGCATTGAGCCTGAAAAATCCTTCAAAACACTTGTTGGAAAAGGTGATAAGACAGGTTATCTTGTAGCTGTCATATCCGTAAAGGACGAGCTTGACCTTAAGAAGCTTGCAAAGGCTTCGGGCAATAAAAGCGTTGAGCTGGTGGCAGTAAAGGACCTGCTTTCAATTACGGGCTACATGCGCGGCGGCGTCTCACCCATTGGTATGAAAAAGAAGTTTCCTACTTATATTTCTGAAGAATGCGGCAGCTTTGATACAGTTGCAGTAAGCGGCGGAGTTTGCGGAATAACACTTAAGCTCTCTCCCCAAGACCTTGTTAAGATTACAGACGGAGTGCTATGCCCTATAACCGTTTCATGAATACAGAGGTGAAATTATGATTATAAAAGAATCAGCAGAAAACTATCTTGAAGCTATCCTGAAGCTGAGCGAAGAAAAAGGCGAGGTTCGCTCTGTGGATATTGCAGAAGAGCTTGGAATTTCCAAGCCAAGCGTAAGCGTAGCAATGAAGAACTTCAGGGAAAACGGATATATTACCGTAGAAGATAACGGATATATTAATCTCACAGCCAAAGGACTTTCCGTTGCAAAGAAAACATATAACCGACATAAGCTCATAAAAGATTTGCTTATAAAAATAGGCGTATCGGACAAAACAGCAGAATCCGACGCCTGCAAAATTGAGCACGATATAAGTGACGAAACATATGATAAGTTAGAAAAGCTTTTTAACAGAATATAAAAACACTCCATATGCAACTTGAACAAGTCCAGTAAAAACGGACAATAGAAAAAAATAACCTCCTATGGTAGAATAAAATAAACTACCATAGGAGGATTTTTTATGCCAAGAAACTACAGACACATCCAAGAGTACGAAAAAGAAATATTAGAGTTGCGA